>CAIMPC010000019.1 GCA_903843285.1 Candidatus Omnitrophota bacterium | reverse complement strand
TGAGAGATCGAATGTGTAGACATTTGTTAAGGCCTTGCCTGTATATGAGTAATCTTTCCTTGAGTCGATTACATTATCGATGTATGAGAAGGAATGGGAGATCTTCTCTTTTCCGGCAGGACCGGTGAATGTATCCTCACTGTCGAGAATGCCGAAGAAGACCGAGACCGAAGGATCGAAGTTTATTGTGCCATCGGCGTTACGGCCTATGATTGATTTAGCCCTCCTCTGGGCCTCCGTGGTAACATCTGAAAGGTCAAAGGTATAGACGTCTCTTAGCTTCCTACCGGCATAGGCATAATCTTTTCTTGAGTCTAATTCGTTATCTGTATACGAGAACGATTGCGATATCTTCTCTTTGTTTTTCGCTCCTGTAAATCTGGATTCATCGAATGTGCCGCCGGATAGGATCTTAGCGTCTTCGGCATTAATATTGCCATCCCCGCTCAGGTCCGCCAGCTTCACCTTCCTGTCACCGACGACCTCGGATGTATCAAATCTGAAAACATCAGTCAGTCGATTGTTGGTGTAGATGTAGTCCTGCCTATCTACCACCTCACCGTCCTGATATGTAAACGCCTGCGATATCCTCTCTTTGCCGGTCGCGCCCGTAAATTGAGACTCATCGAATGTGCCATTGCCGGCTATTATGGCATCCGAGGCATCGATCGTGCCGCTATTATTCAGATCTGTAAGCTTCACCTTCCTGTCACCGACTGTCTCTGAAGTATCGAACGTGAACGTATTGGTGAGGGAATTATTAACGTAAATATAGTCCGTGCGCTCCACAACCTCGAAGTTAGTATAATTAAACTTCTGGCTTATATGCTCCTTAGCCAGAGATCCTTCATAAAGGCTGGAGGATACCAATTTATTATCCGTAAGAGACCCTGCCCATTCACCTTTTTTCTTCTGTTCGAATTTCGAAGTGGGGCCTTCAATATCGTATGATTTAGTCTCTCTGAGCGCACCGGATCCGTCGTACGAATACATGGCTATTTCCGTCGCATCACGGCCATCGTAGCTGGATAAAATATAATCAATCTTCTCGCTCCCGGACTGTCCGGTGTACATAATCTTTTCCATTATGTTCTCTTCCTCGAGCCCGGCGGTATCCGCTACCTTGTCGTAAGAGGCAAGCACCTTCTCTCCGTCCTTTCCGATATCTTTTGTGCCTACGGTCCACTTAGACGTATCCATGCCCTCGATATCGTAGCTTGTTATGCTCTTTAGCTCGCCGTTATCTCCTTTCTCATAAACGTTTAAAGTCGTAGGGTTGTTCTGCTCATCAAAATCGGTCAGAGTATAATCGGGTAGTTTCTCCCCCTTTCGTCGTCCATCATCGCCGTGCGATTTCTTCTTCTTGAGCTCCACATCGTCTTCTGCTTTTCTGGCAAGTTTACGCTTAAGATCTTCATCCAGACTATTAACCAGATCTTCCGCATTCTGCTTTTGGCCAACAATACTCTCGTGTTTTTGCTGTTGATCCTGGATGTAAGCGGGAGCGAATTTATTGGATTGCTCTCTATCTTTAGTGTCAGGCAGGAGGCTTGTGGAACCGGTTTTATTCTTGGTAAGCAGATCGTAGTTAGTAACTTCTACTGCATTTTTTGCGGACACAGCGTTGACATTATTAGACCCTAAAGCATTATAATGAAAAAGATCGCCGGCCCAGGCGATGTCATACCATAAAAATGACACCACCAGTAAACTGGCGATCACTCTAGTCGAGAATCTTTTACTTGCGTAGTATTCAATCATTGAATTCTACCTTTTTAAAAACTTTTTTAATACCGACATTATGTTTATAAAAAAAATTCTCTGCCCACAGTATAAATGTATCATATATATTATATAGCGTCAATAGAATATTTAAAACTTTTTTATATCTTAACTTATATCGGGCGCGTCATTCTGATGAGGGCTTTAGCCCGACGAAGAATCTGATCCTTCGTCGCTTCGCTCCTCAGGATGACAGAAGAAAACTTCCTTCTCTTGGCTAAACTATTATTAAATTTCAATCGGCGGCGGAACAACTATTTCTGTAATGCCTTCTTAAATTCTTTGGTAAGCGCGGGAACTATTTCGAATATATCACCAACTATTCCGTACGTGGCAACTTTGAAGATAGATGCGTCGGGATCTTTATTAATAGCCACTATCACCTTCGAGGATTGCATTCCTATTAGATGCTGTATCTGACCGCTTATACCGCATGCTATGTAAAGTTTTGGGCAAACCGTCTTGCCTGTCTGGCCGACCTGATGCGAATATGGTATCCAGCCAGCATCGACAGCAGATCTGGAGGACCCTACAGCTCCTCCTAAAACTTTTGCGAGTTCTTTTATCATCGCAAAATTTTCAGCGCTCCCCAAACCGCGTCCTCCCGATACGATTATATCGGCCTCTGCGAGATTAACTGTCTCTTCTATCTCGGTTACTATATCTATTAAAGAAGTTCTCGAACTAAATATATCGGCTGAATAATTTTTACGCACAACCTCAGCCTTATGGCCTTTGTGGATCTCGGCCTCTTTCATCACCTTATGCCTGACCGTAGCCATCTGCGGCCGATGATTTGGAGTGATGATGGTGGCCATGATATTACCGCCAAACGCAGGGCGAGTCTGAAGAAGCAGTCTATCTTTCTCGTCGATATCGAGTCCTGTACAATCCGCGGTAAGCCCGGCGTCCATCTTTATCGCAACTCTCGCTACGAGGCTTCTGCCTATAACTGTGGCTCCGCAGAGAATTATCTCCGGCTTGTACTCCTCAACTAATTTTACAATTACCTTCGTGTAGGGATCGTCCTGATAATTCTTAAGCGCAGGATGATCGACCAGGTAAATCTTATCGGCCCCTCTATGGGAAAGCTCTTCTATCTTGGATTCTATGTCATGACCAAGTATGACAGCGCATAACTTAACACCGAGTTTTTTGGCTAGTTTTCTACCTTCGCCGAGTAACTCAAACGCTATTGTCTGGATCACACCGTTCTTCTGTTCGCAGAAGACCCATACGTCTTTATAGGATTTGAGGTCTTTAGTCGAGGGAGCGGTATCTTTTTTAAGCTCTATGGCACTAAATTTACAGGCAGTGACACAAGCGCCGCATAATGTGCACTTAGCCATATCAATGACGGCCTTTTTATTGGCCATCGATATAGCGCCAAACGGACACGTCCTAACACAAAGCGTGCATCCTGTGCATTTCGGCAATATTATCTGAATTGAAGCCGGCATATTATATAACCATGTCCTTTAATAATGCGACCAACTCCTGCGAAACCTCAGTCGCATCCCCGCTTATCATCTCACCGCCTTTTCTGGGTGGAGGTGAGAATATCTTTACAACTCTCGTAGGAGAACCATCGAGCCCGAGCGATTTGGGATCGGCCTCGATGTCTTCAGCGGTCCATTTCATTATCTTAGCCGATTTTGCCTTCATCATGCCTTTAAGCGACGGCAGGCGCGGGGTATTTATTTCTTTAACTACGGTCAGAAGTAATGGGAGCGGCGCTTCGACCACGTCGTAACCTTCTTCGGTCATGCGCTCAACCTTAGCTTTGTTATCTTTTATATCTTCAATCTTCTTTACGTAGGTAACCTGTGGAATATCTAAATGCGTAGAAATCCCGGGACCAACCTGGGCCGTATCACCATCCGATGCCTGCTTACCACATATTATTATATCGAAACCTTCAATCTTTTTTATAGCGCAGGAGAGCGTGTAGCTGGTAGCCCATGTATCTGAGCCGGCAAACTTGCGGTCGCTCACCAGGATACCTTCATCGCACCCCAGCGAGATAGCCTCTCTAAGCGCGTTCTCTGCCTGCGGCGGGCCCATCGTAATTACCGTGATCTTACCGCCAAAACGCTCTTTTAGCCTTACGCCCTCTTCTATGGCATATGCATCGAACGGATTAATAACGCTCTCTACCCCATCACGGATAAGAGTATTCGTAACCGGATCGATCTTAACGTCTGTGGTATTAGGGACCTGTTTAATGCAAACTATTATATTCATTATTCTGCTTTAATGCTTTCTTTGATGAGATTAGCGGCGATGACATTGCGCTGTATCTGGTTAGTTCCCTCATATATCTGAGTTATCTTCGCATCTCTCATATATTTCTCTACCGGGTAATCCCTCATGTAACCGTAACCGCCAAATATCTGCACCGCATCCACAGTTACCTTCATCGCTGTATCACTGGCGAATAACTTGGCCATTGCCGACTCTTTAGCGACCGACTTAGCGCCGGCATCTACCATCCTCGCTGTAGCGTATACTAGCGCCCTGGAAGCCTCTATTTGGGTAGCCATATCGGCGAGCATATGCTGTATAGCCTGAAAACTGGAGATGGCCTGTCCGAACTGGACTCTCTTACGGGAATAGCTAAGCGCCTCATCAAACGCCCCCTGAGCTATACCTACGGCCTGTGCCGCAACTCCGGGACGAGAGCAATCAAATGTCTTCATAGCAACTATGAAACCCATTCCTTCGCGGGAAATAAGATTTTCCTTGGGAACTCTACAATCTGTAAATATGACTTCTCGCGTGGCAGAAGCGCGGATACCGAGCTTCTTCTCCTTTGACCCAAACTCCATTCCCTTAGTGCCCTTCTCGACTATAAATGCGCTTGCGCCTCTGGCGCCTTTATTCTTATCGGTCATCGCTATTACTGTATATATTTCGGCCTCGCCCGCATTAGTAATCCACTGCTTCGTGCCGTTCAGTATATAGTCATCTCCATCTTTTTTTGCCGTTGTTTTAATGGAGCCGGCATCGGATCCTGCCTCGGCCTCTGTGATACAAAATGCCGCTACAGCGCCTTTTGCAACTCTGGTGAGATATTTCTTCTTCTGCTCTTCGTTTCCGTGAAGAAGTATAGGAAATGTGCCGAGACCTGTGCCGGCAAAACCGAGCGCAATAGCGCCGCATGCCCTGGAAAATTCTTCAGCGACGATGCACATCTCTATCACACCACCACCCAGACCGCCGTATTGCTCAGGTATATAGACTCCGAAGAGATCGCTGTCGGCTATTATCTTCATAATATCCCACGCAAATTCTTCCGACTCGTCGTATTTTGCCGCAACCGGCTTTATCTTTTCCCTGGCCAGTTTTCTGGCCAGCTCCTGTATCATTTTCTGCTGTTCATTAAATAAATAATCCATATGTCTCCTTTAGAATCGAATATTTTTCGTATCGAAGAGTTTTATGTGAATTTTTTTACTACGAGCGTCGCATTATGGCCGCCAAAACCCAGGGCATTGGACAGAGCGACATTAACCTTATGAGCACGGGGCTTATTAGGCACATAATCGAGGTCGCATTCGGGATCGGGCGTTTCATAGTTAATCGTAGGCGGCACTATGCCATGCTTAATGGCAAGGGCGCACACGACCATCTCTACTCCGCCGGCCGCACCCAATAAATGACCCATCACCGACTTTGTAGAGCTCACGGCTAATTTTTTAGCGTGATCTCCGAAAACTTTCTTTATGGCGAGCGTCTCGATCCTGTCATTATATATAGTAGAAGTACCGTGGGCATTTATATAATCAACATCTTCCAGTTTTACACCCGCATCCTTGATAGCACTACGAAGACATCTGATACCGCCATCGCCCTGGGGATCCGGCGCAGTCATATGATACGCGTCGCCGCTCATACCGTAACCTATTATCTCGCAATATATTGCGGCATTACGTTTAAGCGCGTGTTCCATATCTTCCAGCACTACAACGCCAGCGCCTTCCCCTATTACGAAACCGTCTCTATTTTTATCGAAAGGCCTCGAGGCCTTCTCAGGTTCTTCATTATACGCGGTGGAGAGCGCCTTAAGCGCGCAGAAACCTCCGAAGCCCATTTGTGTAATGGCGGCCTCTGAACCACCGCACATCATGCAGTCGGCCTCACCTCTTTGTATGATCCTCATCGCGTCGCCTATGGCATGGTTGCCGGTAGCGCAAGCCGTAGCTACCGTAGAATTAGGCCCTTTGAGTCCAAGCGTGATAGATATCTGTCCGGAAGCCATATTAACTATCAACATCGGGATCAAAAATGGCGATATCCTGCTGGGCCCTTTCTCCGGACCGAGAGCCAAGAACTGGCAATATTCAGTTTCGATAGAATGTAGGCCGCCTATTCCGGATCCCACCATGACTCCGAACCTGGTCGGGTCTTCTTTGGACATATCCAGTTTAGAGTCAGCGAGAGCCATCTTGGCAGAGACCACCGCAAACTGGACAAAACGATCCATTCGCTTCATCTCTTTTGGGGATAGATACTGGGATGGATTGAAATCTTTAACCTCAGCGCCTATTTTACAGTTAAAATAAGCGGGGTCAAAACAGCTGAGGCGTTTCACGCCGCTACGCCCCTCAAGTAAAGACTTCCAGAAGGTCTCTATGCTGTTACCTATGGGCGACACAACACCGAGGCCCGTAATTACTACGCGTCTTGTCTTATGCATCGAAGTGTCGGTGTTTACTTACCGGCCTTCTCTTCTATGTATCTCATGGCATCTCCGACAGTCGCAAGCTTCTCAGCCTCTTCGTCAGGTATCTCTATGCCAAATTCCTCTTCCAGGGCCATTACGAGCTCGACCGTATCCAGCGAATCTGCGCCTAGATCGTCAACAAACTTTGCATTGTCCGTAACCTCTTCCCTCTTTACGCCAAGCTGATCCGCTATTATCTGTCTAACCTTGTCCTGAGATACGTCCATTTTGTCCTCCTTATTTACATTACCATTCCGCCGTCGACCTGTATGGCCTGACCGGTTATATACGACGATTCATCACTAGCCAAAAATAATGCGAGGTTCGCAACATCCTGAACCGTTCCTAGCTTACCGAGCGGCACAAACTTAAGCATCTCACTTTTCACTTCATCAGAAAGCTTTGCGGTCATATCCGTCTGTATAAACCCGGGAGCTATAGCATTGGCCCTCACATTCCTGGAGGCAAGCTCCTTGGCCACCGATTTGGTAAACGCTATAAGACCGCCCTTAGACGCCGCATAATTTGCCTGGCCGGCATTTCCCATTATCCCTATGATAGAGGCCATATTAACTATCCTGCCGTCTCTCTGCTTCATCATTATCTTAGAAACGGCCTTGGTGAAGTTGAATGCGCCCTTCAGGTTAACGGCCAGAACCAGATCCCAATCGGCTTCCGACATTCTGACCAGAAGCCCGTCCCTTGTAATACCCGCATTGTTAATGAGTATATCGATTTTCTTAAATTTGTCAAGGGTTTTCTGGGTGAAATCATCGGCTTGGACGAGCTTAGTGACATCGACCACTCCGGTTAAAACCTGCACCCCAAAAGCCTCTATCTCTTTCTGTGTAATAATGAGCGCTTCCGCATTGACATCGCATAATGCTATATGGCAACCCTCCCTGGCAAACGCTAAGGCTATCTCTCTGCCTATGCCTCTGGCCCCACCGGTTATCAGCGCTACCCTATCCTTTAACCTCATATATTCCTTTCGTCAAAAACTTTAGCATATTTTATAGATAAACTGATTTTTGTCAAGAAAATAGTTATTGCTATCACTATCAATTCACTTTTAGCGGCAGGATTTTGCGCCATCGGTCTGCCAGTATTTTACAATTCTTCTTTAATAGGCCATAATCATCCTTAACGATCTGGCGATAACCCTTCATATTCCTCGTCCTGCCGCCGTTACCGACATGCATTGCCTCGACTTTCACAACCACGTTCCTGTAGCCGGCATCAATGCTTCTTAGTGATATATCGAGATCGTAGCAATGCATATAACCGAAAGATTCGTCCAGGCCGCCGATATTATCCAGAAGCTCTCTCCTCATCACAAAACATAATCCATCAACGACCGCTACGTTCGCCACATCCTCCTGCATGCCCGGGCCCAGATCTTCCTCATTCTGCAGATTATGTTTAAGACTGGCTTCGTTGACACAGCCGGTCTTTAGTATCTCTTTGCGACCGGCTAATGCGGCTATGCCAACTTTAGGATCGGCTTCCATAACGTCTATTATCTTACCGAGCCAATCTTTTTCAAAGACCACGACGTCATTATGTATTACGGCTATGTAAGGATATTTAGCGGCCTTAATGCCCTGGTTGATACCTACAATGGGCCCAACATTTATATCATTCCTGATATATTTGATATCGGCTTCACCCTTAATAGATTCGAAATATGCTCTAACATTGGGTCTTGATCCATTATCTATTATTATTAACTCGAACGGCTGAGTAGTATTCTTTAATATAGATTCTACTGTAAGACGGGTATAACCTAATTGGTTCCATACCGCCACTATTATACTTGAACCCTTATTGGCCATACACGCCCATAGCCTTCCCGGAATCGAATCCAACCACCTTAATCGGGGCTATTTTCCTCATTAAGTCATCAGGCCCGGCAAAGAGCGCCTGTATATAGTTTTCGGAGTAACCTTTAAGAAGGCCCGTCTTGCCATCCCTCTTAGTCTCTACCAGCACCTTGAGCTCTTTTCCCAAGAAACTCCTCTTATACTCGTACGCGGTCTCCAGGGCCATAGCGCTCATCTTCATATATCTATTTTTAATAACAACGCGATCTAAAGTATTTGGCATGTTATAAGCAGGAGTGCCCTCTCTTTTACTAAATGTGAATATATGTGCCCTGGATGGTGACACCCTTCGGATAAAAGCCATGGAGTTACGAAACATCATGTGTGATTCACCCGGAAAACCCACAATCATATCTGTAGTCAGCGCTACATCGTTGATTTTTGCTCTGGCTTTATCAATGATCGCAATATAATCGGAACACGTATACGGCCTGTTCATGAGTTTTAGGACGTCGTCATCTCCGGATTGAAACGGTATGTGCAGATGGGCGCACATTCTCTTATTTGATGCCATAAAATCGATTAATTCATCGGTAACATACTTGGGTTCGATAGAGCTTAGGCGTATCCTAAAATCCCCGCCCAATTTATCGATCGCTCTAAGGACATCTACCAGATTTAAGCTCTTCAGCTTCATGCCGCGCACAATGCGGCTAAGATGAAGATCCTTACCCCATGAACCTAAGCAGATACCGGTCAATATTATCTCTCTAAAACCGTTCTGCACGAGACCGCTGACCTCAGTCACCACGTTCGTAATCGACTTCGAACTTAGCCTGCCCCTGACCAAAGGTACCTTACAGTATGAACACCTGTTCTCGCACCCATCCTGAATCTTTACATACGCCTTAGAATGGTCTTTAAAATCCGACACTTTAAGCTCGGCATTTCGGGGACGGCCGAACCATCTGTCATCTTTATCGCCGAGGGCCGTTCGGACAATCCTGTTCTTTTCGGAGTTCTTAAGGACATTCGATATCCCCGGAACGGATAACAGGTCCGCATATCCCCGCTCCGCCAGGCAACCTGTGACGACTATTCGCGCATTGGGATTTTCCTTATGGAACCGCCCCATAACATTCTTCGATTCCTTATCGGCCTCCCCCGTTACCGTACAGGTATTGACTATATAGACATCCGCGATCTCCTCGGACTCCGACTCCTCAAAACCGGCTTTCAGGAGAAGCTCGCGCATAGCCTGCGACTCATACTGGTTGACCTTACAACCAAGAGTATGAATATGGAATTTTTTCTTCTTATCGTTAATTTGTGAGCTCATAATTTAATATAGCCAATACAAATAATCCCGCAGTATCACTCTTCAGCACTCTGGATCCCAAATTTACCAACTTAAATCCATTTGTCCGTGCGCTATTTATCTCATCCGGTGTAAAATCCCCTTCGGGGCCTATTGCTATCGCAACCTTCCCTCCGGTGAATGACTTAAGTGTATCCTTTAACTTCACAGCTTTATCGTCAAGCGCGGCGATTAGCGCCAGATCATATCCGGCGGCGTCGGCGGCGATATCCGAAAAACTTTTTATCTGTGCTATGTCGGGAATATCCGAGCGGCCGCACTGCTTCGAAGCCTCCCTGGCAATCTTACTCCATCTATCTACGATCGCCAGCTTCTTCGTCTGGTCCCAGTCAGGAATAGTTCTACCGGTGACTACAGGAATTATCGAAGAGATTCCGAGTTCGGTCGACTTCTCTACAATGTAATCCATCTTGTCCTTCTTCGGTATGGCCTGAATCAATGTAATCTTAGATGACTCTTTGCCGATAGCAGACTTAGTTTCGATTATCTCGATAATCACCGACTTATTCTTAATTTCTTTTATAAATCCAACATATTCCCGCCCGGTTCCATCGAATGTCACCACCTTATCCAGGGCCTTAAGCCGCATGACATCGGTTATGTGATGGGTCTCCCTGCCGCTTATGTGGATCAGGCCACCTCTGACGCATTCCTTAGGGACATAGAATCGGCTCACTGCTTACCCTTCTCTCCGAATACTTCCGCGCTGAATATGTAGATCTCCGTCGATGGATCCTTCCACGCATCCGCTTCGAGTCCCGCCTTATGGGCGCACAGGCTCGTCATGAATTCTTCCTTACTCCATCCGGTCTCTGTCGCAACCTGCGGCAGATACACGCCGCTACTGAAGCCGCGGCGCACGAGGACGCCGTGTCCCGGTATCTTTATTTCGTCGACAGAAGAGATCTTCTTCATTGGAGACAGGACTGATATCTCTAAATCTATCTTGTCTATTTCATCAGGGGAAAGGGCTGGAAAACGCGGATCACCCGTAGCGGCCTCCACAGCCATATTAGCTATGGTACTGTATAAAGGCCCGGTGGCCATCATATTACCTATACAGCCTCTCAGCTCACCGTTTTCATGAATGGTGACGAATGCACCCAATGGCTCATTAAGCGCCGCATCATTCTCGGTAAAATTTTTGCGTTTACCCTCTTTAACGTAACTTATGATCGAGCCGCGCGCTATCTCCAGCAGCCTCTTCCGTTGACCTTCGGTTAGTCTCATACTATCCCTTTTCATTTCTTTTGCGGTCGTGGGTGGTTGTTCCGCGCCTTTATATATTGCCGCGCTTAAGTACCCGACAACCCTGGACTTATCTAAAAAAGTGTCGCCGGAGTTAGCATATTTTAATACCTTTATGCCGTTATAACCCAGTTTATCGGCCGTAAGCAGTACTGAAGTGATCGGCATAATACCGCATGCCTCAAATTTACCCTGTCTTTCATCCAGATATATCCGCTCCGGCTTTTCAGATGATATTGCGTCAATAAACCTCTTATCTATTACGTTCGCATCTTCATATGGATGGTAATGGGATAAGTCGGTGCTCGCCACCATCAGGCAGTCCGTCCGTCCTTTCAGCACCGCGGAAAGGGCATCCGCCAGAATTTCCGCATCCTGATACTCCTGAGTACCGAAGGCTATAGGAACTATCGAAGCATTGGGAAATGACATCTGGATAAATGGTATCTGCATCTCGATCGAATTTTCATCCGAGAAAGCTTCCGGATGGTAATATATGCGTTTATTCTTGGTCTCGATGGAACCGGCAAGGTCCGCATTCACAGGCACTTCGCCTAAAGGCGTGCGGAAGACTCCTCTATCATAGATCGCAATACCATCGAATGCTTTCCTATGGCTAAAACCGATTATAATAACTGTCTTAATGTCCTTGCCGGATGCCAGTTTATACCCGTAAGCGGCCACAGGAGCTGAGAATTGATAACCGGCATGCGGAGATATTATCGCGAGTATCCGGCCCTTGACTTCGTTCGGTTTAGCCGCATCAATATATGCCTGTAAAAGTTTGGCGAGCGCCTTTTTAGACGCAGGATACCAGGTTCCGGCGAGATCGGCTTCTTTAACCTCCTGGGAGGCAAATGCCGTCGACGCGATAAGGAGGGACAGGAGCGGTAAAAAGATGATCGGAATATATTTTGTCATTGTGTAGGTAGCCTATCCGATGGTAATGGATACTGCCTCATACTACGCATACTGGTGGAGCTGACGGGAGTCGAACCCGTGACTCAGCGTTGCGAACGCTGCGTAATCCCACTTTACTACAGCCCCTATACCTAGAATATATAATGCCCTGCCATGAAAAGGCAAGGGGAAAATTTACTTCAGACTGCTCTTTATCCAATTCAGATAATCTTTACTACCAGCCACAATAGGTATCGCTATTATCTCCGGCGTATCATAGCTATGGAGCCTGAGCACTTCTCTCTGAACTGCCTTAAATTTATCGGCTCCGGTCTTAAATATCACCAGCGTCTCATGAGCCTTGTCCACCTTACCGTGCCACCAAAACTTTGAATCTACTCCCTCTATAATATTTGCGCATGCGACCAAACGCTTCTTAAGAAGGAGATCCGACAATAATCCGGCTTCTTTCTTAGATGCGCAGGTAACAAAGATAATTATGAAGCTATTCTTCATGGGTATAAGGGAAACATCTCCGGGAAGGCATTAACTTGATTTGATAAAGACATCAACGCGTCAGTCGTCAGGACTTAAGTCAGTTCTTTGATAATCCCGCTTACAGCGTTCTGGATTAGCTCCCAATCTTCCTGATTATGTACGGCGAATTTCTGCTTTCTCTTCCATCCGCCCTCTTCGCGTTTCTGCCAAAGATAGAAGCACACCTGTTTTCTGCCGTAACTCTCCAGAAGCACTACTGCGCTCCACCAACCAAAACGCTTATTGATCGTCTTCTGAGCCAAAACCTTTAATGGGGGTACTATAGGTACTATTTCGTCGTCCCTGGTGCTCCTCTTGTCCTTATCCTCCATAAACAAGCCTCCCCTATTATTTTCTTAGGTAGACTTCGTAATCAGGTCCCTTCCCCTCTACTATAACGTGGCCTTCTCTGGCAAGCCATCCTATACTCATGAGAACCCTTCCCATTTCGGTATCGATACCTTTGACTATCTTAGACAATGGACTCTTACCATGCTGATCCAGATAGTGCCAGATGTCGCCGGCGGTAATTCCTATTTCGGTAATCATGACGCGCCCCCCTTATCTTCTCTTTTGTTGTAACTGCCGCACAACGTGCAGATAGAAATATCTTCATGCTTCGAATCTACGTAAGTGTTGAAGCAGATCGAGCACTTCCAGATGCAGTCAAGCTCCTTCGGCAAAATCCTATTGGATGCTCTGTATCCGGATGCTATCCAAACTAACAGCACGATAACGGCCGAACATAACATGTAGAAAAATATTGCCTGTGATATATTTAAGCTTATCATAATTATATTACACGGTCAAGGGTACGTAACAAATATATGCACATAGGTAACAGCTCGGTTTCATAAGAAACTTGATCAAAGTTTGTCATCCTGAGTGAAGCCCGATAGGGCGAAGCGAAGGATCTAGATTCTTCGCTTCGCTCAGAATGACGCATGCACTTATATGACTATCACGCACATATTAAGATATAGACATACTATTATTCGTCCTGGTAGTCAGGCTCCGGCTTTTCACGGCTCAGGGCCTCATCGACCATGCCAAGGTACGCAGGATCATCCCCGAGTGTCGATTGAAAACCGTCACTAAATGGGCTGAAACTATTATCATTTACCGGCTTACTGCCGGCCATCTTAATCACCGTATCCCGGTATCTTAATTCCAATAGTGATCCTCCTGCAGGAGATGCCCGCAGGTCCATGCTAACCTTTGAAAGTATAGGGCCGAGAAACGCCACCTTCGAGAATTTTACGATCGACTTAGGCATCGGGCTCGACACCACCTTAACGGCCGACAGGACCAACAGATGCCAAGCCAGGGATATCGCGATAGCCATGGTAAGCACCCTATATCTCGAAATAAAATTGTTCTTAATCGTTCCCGCTATATTCATTTACCCGTCGCTATATTTACCTGTAAAACACCTTCATTCCTGCACATATCCCATATCTCCACTACACGGCCCATTGATGCCTTGCCGTCGGCCTTTATAAGAAGCGGAGTTTTGGCCTTAGCGAGAAGCTTAAGATTCGAAGATATCTCATCCTGAGATATCTCCCTTTCATTCAGATAGACCTTATCATCTTTGGTTATAGTCATTACGATGCTGTCCTGCTGAATAACCTCGCTCGTCACAGCTTTAGGCAGGCTGACCTTTATACCCGGCTGAAAAATAAAGCTGGATGTGAATAAAAAGAAAATGAATAATAAGAAAAAAACGTTAACCAGAGGTGTTAAATCCATTAACCCTTTTTCTATCTTTAATCTTTTTTTAAATTTCATATGCTATCAGACCTCGTACGTATCTCTCTTAGATGAAAGCAGATTGACCAGGTCCGTTGCGCTCGTCTCCATATCGTAAACTAGATTATCCACCTGGCTAACCAGATAATTGTAAGCAATATATGTCGGGATAGCAACCAAAAGCCCCGCTAAAGTCGCTAGTAGAGCCTCCAGTATACCTCCGGCCAGATCTCCGGGATTTACCGGAACCATGGCTGAGGCCTTCTGCTGTATGACCTGAAATGATTTTATCATACCTGTTACTGTTCCGACGAGTCCTAGTAGAGGGGCTATATGCGCGATCGTCGCTAAAACGGGCAGATGTTTCTCGAGTCTGGGTATCTCGAGCTGGGAGGCCTCTTCGACAGCTTCTCGTATCTCCGGCTTCGAACGGTCGTGCTTCAGTATGCCGGCCTTTACGATATGCGCGATCGGCCCGGGAGTGGAATTACATATCTCTATCGCTTCTATTATCTTGTTACGCTTCAGCACATTCACTATATTTTCCATAAACCTGGCGGCATCTATCCTTGCCTTATTAAGATGGTATGCCCTTTCAATAACGACGCCGAAAGCGATCACCGATGAGATTAGTATCAAATACATCATCGGTCCGCCCCTCTGAATAAGATCCCACATAAATACCCCCTATTTCTTGATATTAGACTTAAGCGCTTCGAGACGTTTCTTTGCGAAAACGGATTCTTCAATGTCCATGCCGGAGAGTTTTTCGTATAATCTTAATGCATCATCAGGCCTGTTTAATCTCTCAAAGATTTTAGCACACTTTAACTCGGCTCTTACAGACCAAAATATGCCTGCCGGATAGATCATCGGTACTTTAAGATATTCTTCCGAGGCCCTGGCAAGGCTTTGTTTATTCTCATATATCTCCGCGATCTCATATTGGATCTGGGCGTTGGCCTCATTGTTAGTCTTTGTGAGTGCCTTCAAATAATATTCTACGGCGCCATCCAGATCCCCGTTCTCTTTCTTTATATTGGCCAATTTTATGAAGGCCCTACGCGCCGAATCAGAACCGGGAAACCTATTTACAAGCTCCTCCAGCATGGAGACAGCCGCATCGGACTTTCCAGCCTCACGGAGCATGGTTGCTATCTGCATTAACGACTCTTCGGCCAACTTTCCCGATGAGGCATCGACAGCTACCGATTCGAAGGACCCGATCGCTTTATCATGTTTATATCTGGATTTGTAATATTCCCCTAACCAAAACTTTGCATCGTTGACGAGATCGGAGTTCCTATAGTCCGTAAGAAAGGCCTCAAAAGAAGTTGCGGCATCCGGGCCTCTATGCATTTTGGATAGGCACCACCCAACCTGATAGGCCGCCATAGCCCTGATCTTCTCGTCCTGAGCCGGCTTTGCGAGGCCGCTTAATATGTCCAGAGCAGAATCATATTTTCCCATATTATATAATGACAGACCCAGATAAAACCTTGCCATTGCAGAGAATTTGCTATCAGAAAATCCTTCAACAAATTTCCTTAATTCGTTCGAGGCGGTCTCATAATCACCATTATCGAAATATGCCTTAGCGAGTCCAAAAACTGCTTCCTGATGCAGACGGCTATTTGGAAAGTTCACGAGCATCGCCCGATATGCCAATATGGCCTGGTCATGTTTTCCAACTAGGCTCGATATATTTGCGATCTTATATTGGGCATAGTCCGTGCCGGAGAAGTCCGAATATTTATTAAGGACCACATCATAGCATTCGGCAGATTTTCGATAGTCATTACCATCGAAATATATATCTCCTACTTTACATAGCGCGCTTGCGATCAAATTTATATCGTTGGATGACTTTTCGATCAGTAAAAGCTCTTTAATAGCTTCTCCATATCGCCTCTCAGCGGCATATACAGATCCGAGCTCGTATCTGATCCGGCATATAGCCTGAGGACTACCGACAAATTTAATCTTCGCTTCTCTGCAAAGATCCTCGGCATCAGCATACCGCTTTGCCTCGCTAAGAAGCCTTGTCTTACAGCAGTAGATATCCGGCAAAATGACAATTTCGGGATATTTCTCGAGCATCTGGTTACATATCTTTAATGCTTCGGCCGCCATAGATGATCTCTCGTAATCCAGAGCTAACCCTATAAGCGCTCTGGGTTTTATGGGATCATTGTCGGCCATGGATAGGCATTTTTTTAGTTGTGTTACACTCGAAGCATATTCACCAATATTATATAACGCCATGCCAATCCTGCATATAGCAAGCGGGGCCCACTTCGCCTGAGGCGATATGGTCATCGCGCGTTCAAACGAATTTATGGACTCCTTGAATTTTCCGAGGAAATATTTTGACTCGCCATCCAGGTAGAATGCTTCGGAGGTATTTTCAGATAACGGATAGTTCGCGATAAACTTACTCAGCTCATCTTCCGCCCGATCATATCTTGCCGACAGATAATAACATTCGGAGGATCCAAGCTGAGCTTCCATCGAGATTTTGTCGGCGGGATATTTAGCTATGACTTCGTGAAAACACTTTATGGCCTCGTCGAACAGGCCCAGTTTATAATAGGCCCACCCCTTTGAGTATAACGCGTAACTCAAATATTTGGATGCGGGAAAATCTCCTATTATTTTTTCGTAGCAATCTAACGCGTCCTTATAGTCGCCGTTCTTCGTATACATATCACCGGACCAGTAGAGCCCCTCATCCTGATACTCGCTTGCCGCGGGCGAGTTAATGATCGTCTGGAATTCGTACAAAGCGCGCGAAAAATTATTCTGCTTATAATAGGATCTTCCCAATAAAAGGTGCGCTTGATACAGATACTGTGTTTGGGGATAATTTTTTATGAAGGATTCGAGCTTATCCTGTGATAGGTCATATAGACCATCATTGAATAATTTCTTAATGCAAATAAAGTCCGCGCTTTCGGGCTGAGTTTCGGCGTAAATCTGTAGCGGCACGGATAGTGCGGCGACAAAAACGATAAAGCATATAATTATTGGCCTTGGGCCGATCACGACAACACTTCCCTTAAATAGTGCCCCGTATACGATCTGCTATTGCTGGCTACATACTCCGGCGTGCCGCTGGCCACGATCCGGCCTCCCGCATCACCGCCTTCAGGCCCGAGGTCTATGATATGGTCCGAGGTCTTTATCACATCCAGGTTATGTTCTATGACCAGAACCGTATTTCCCTGACTGACTAATGCCTTCAATACGCCCAGGAGCTTATCCACATCGGCAAAGTGCAGGCCCGTCGTGGGCTCATCGAGTATATAGAACGTCCTTCCCGTGGATCTCTTCGAAAGTTCGGTCGCGAGCTTTATTCTCTGCGCCTCTCCGCCGGATAGGGTCGTGGCAGATTGGCCTATCTTTATGTAGCCAAGCCCAACGTCATAAAGGGTCTTCAGCTTATTCTTCATGGCGGGTATATTACCAAACAGTTTCAAGGCCTCTTCCACGGACATGTTCAGGCAATCGGATATAGAGTAGCCTTTATACTTTATGTCGAGGGTCTGTTCATTGAAACGCTTCCCTTTACAGACCTCGCATTGCACATATATATCCGGCAGGAAATGCATCTCTATCTGTTTTATGCCATCGCCCATACACGCCTCGCATCTTCCGCCCTTTACATTAAAACTGAACCGACCCGGCAGGAAACCGCGAACCTTAGATTCAGGGAGCCTGGAGAATATCTCCCTGAGAGGAGCAAACGCGCCTGTGTAAGTAGCTGGATTAGACCGAGGAGTACGCCCGATCGGAGACTGGTCTATAACGATGACCTTATCAATGTGCTGCATGCCATCTATCTTCTTATGCGCGCCCGGGACTTCCTTCGATCGGTAGAATTTCTTGGCAAGTGCCCTGTACAGAATATCGTCTACCAGCGTGCTTTTACCGGAACCCGAAACGCCTGTTACCGAGACAAATAGCCCGAGAGGAATCTCTATATCTATATCTTTCAGATTATGTTCTCTGGCGCCCCATATCTTAAGTTTTTTACTCGTAGGCGCTTTGCGTTTAGAAGGGACTGCTATCTTCAGCTCGCCGCGCAGGTACTTTCCGGTCAGGGATTCTTGCGACGCCAGGACATCCTTAAGACTGCCGCTTACCAAAACACGCCCGCCATGTTCACCTGCTCCGGGACCAAGATCTATGATATGATCGGCCATTCGTATAGTGGCCTCATCATGTTCTACGACTATGAGCGTATTTCCTAAATCTCTGAGACGAATAAGCGTATCGAGAAGCTTCGCGTTATCTTTCTGGTGAAGCCCGATACTGGGTTCATCCAGAATATATATGACCCCCACAAGCCCTGATCCTATCTGTGTGGCAAGCCTTATACGCTGGGCCTCGCCGCCGGATAGCGTGAAGCTGCGTCTGTCGAGCGTAAGGTAATCCAACCCGACGTTCACCATAAATTGCAGCCTGGCCACTATCTCCTTTAGGGCCTGATGTGCTATCTCGCGCTCAGTTTCGGTCAAATTCAAATCGGAGAGAAAGCTCTTCAGGTCCTTTATCGACATGTTCGAGACTTCAAAAATATTCTTATCCTGAATCTTCACGGCAAGGCTCTCTTGTCTTAGACGCGAACCTTTACATTCGGGACATGGCAGGATGGACATGTATTTATTGATCTCCGTCTTAACAAATTCGCTCTCGGTCTGACGGAACCTGCGCTCGAGATTCTTTATAACACCCTCGAATGCGTAATGACCTCCGGCTTCTTCGCCATGAAGGACGAGCCTCTTAATATCTTTCGGCAGGTCTTTAAACGGTGTCCGAATATCGAATCCATATCTATTACCCAGAGACCTGAGAAGCCGCCTATAATACAGATACAACCCCTTACCGCCGCGCCTCCATGCCTCCACAGCATCGATCACGCTCTTAGATTTGTCGGGGATTACGAGTTCCGGATCTATCTCCATCTTATTGCCGAGCCCACCGCATGCAGGGCATGCGCCATATGGTGAATTGAATGAAAAAACCCTCGGAGATATCTCGCCAAGGCTTATCCCGCAGTCGACGCACGCGTACTGCTCGTTAAAGAGCATCTCCTCGACCTTACCAAGGCGCTCGAGGCTTACGATAACAATGCCTTTCCCCGATTCCAGCGCGGTCTCTACGGAATCCGTAAGGCGCTTTTTTATATCCGGCTTCAATACCAGCCTATCGATCACGATCTCTATATTATGCGCCTTGTTCTTATCGAGGATAATCGGTTTTTCGATCTCGTATATATTCCCATCGACCCTAACCCTTATAAAACCGTCTTTCTTTATTTTTTGGAACAGATCGCGGTGTTCGCCCTTCCTGCCGCGGATAACGGGGGCCATTATAAGTATTGATGATCTTTCAGGCAATTTTAATATCTGATTCACGATCTCCTGAGATGTCTGGCGTTTAATAGGTTTCTTGCACTTCGGGCAATGAGGTATACCTATGCGCGCAAATAGAAGACGCAGGTAATCAAGTATCTCCGTTTGCGTACCCACCGTGGATCTCGGGTTCGAACCTGCGGTCCTCTGCTCTATACTAATGGCCGGCGATAGGCCCTCGATATAATCCACATCGGGTTTCTGAAGCTGTTCCAGAAACTGCCTGGCGTAACTCGATAGGCTCTCCACATACCTGCGCTGTCCTTCAGCATATATTGTATCGAAAGCGAGCGACGACTTGCCGGATCCTGACAGGCCAGTAACCACGACCAGCTTATTACGCGGGATCTCGAGACTTATATCTTTAAGGTTATGCTCCTTAGCACCTTTTATGATTATGGCATTCTTTTCCATATATAGGTTGCTATTATAAGCTAATAGCGTGTAAGTTCCAATAAAAAACCTACGCGGCACGCTAATTAAACGCACCGCGTAGGCCATATTTCATCCCCCTACAAGCCCGGGATAAAACTAATGGTGAAAACTATCTTTTCTTTTTTTTCTTCTTCTTTCCTCCGACCAACATCTTCGCCCTGGAAACGTCACCAGCCTTATCGATGAAATAGAGGTATCCGGATACCTTTTCCACACCGGGCTTTGCAATCACCTTGCCACCGCCACCCTTGGATTTTCCTCTAGCCATCTTCGTCTCGACGACATTACCCTTCTTATCGACGTAATAGAGATAGCCCTTATTTCTCTTTATGCCTACCTTTGCGACTTTTTCTGCCATTTATTTCACCTCCCTTCGAATATGGATTTTAAATTTATCAAACCTGCAGATATTCCTTATTTATCCTCGACATGCTTTTGAATAGATTAGTCCTGACATGGTCGCAATCCTTCTCCACCTTAGTTATAAATTCTTTCATGACTCTTCTCTTCGATTCGACCGAATTCGGACACCTGCATACCTGAGGTGGAAACCCCTCCTCCTTGGCAAACTTTCTCATATATTCTTCCTCCACGTAACATAGCGGCCGTATGATCGTCAGTTTACCTTTAAAAAGTTTCTGAGCCGGATTCATCGCTGAAAATTCCCCCTGATAAAACATGTTCAGAAGAAGCGTCTCTATGATATCATCTTTATGGTGTCCGAGGGCAACTTTATTACATTTAAATTTTTTGGCCGCCAAAAAGAACGCCTTGCGCCTATTCCATGAACACCAGAAACAGGAAAAGTTATTATTTTTATCCTTAACTTTTATCTTCTCAAAATGGTGCTTCACGCCTCTGTCTTCAAAGAACTTTTTCAATAACTTCGCATGTACACATCCTGCGCATCCATGATCAGTCTCGACATGTATAGCAATAAGATCATAACTGATCGGCGCCCATTTACGCCTCTCATTCAACAGGTGCAGCATCGTCATACTGTCTTTACCGCCGGACACCGCCACCAGTATCCTGTCCTTATCCTCCACCATCTTGTGATCAGCTATCGCGCGGCCTATCCGTCTCGATATATAACTGCCGGTCTTCGTTAAGGGCCTCATGTACCGATTCGCACGCTCCTGGCTATGCCCTCGAGGGTCGCGATCGCCGAGCATATGGCGAGTGCGCTCGTCTTGGGATTATCTTTCGATGGAATATTCTCCGTTTTCGTAGTGATGCGTCCTGAGTCGCCCACTATTTCCACCTCATGCACGTTTTTCGTATAAGCAGGAGATGTGACGATCCGTACCCTTGTATTCTTTGCCCCTATTCCCGCCAGGCTAAGAACGGCGGAGACGTTGACATTAGCCGGAAATCCCCTAATGGCCTCTTCTGCACTGCCTTCGAATAATGTAGTCTCAGAGTTTATCAATTTCAGATCTATATTGTTGCGCACTAAATAAGGCGCGCCTTCGAGTCCCCTTGGCGGTTTACGCGTGGTGAGAGTAACTGATTCCACCTTACCCACAGATGCACCCTTGAGCGCATCTATCCCGCATACCGCGCCGCTGGGTATATACACTTTTACACCTGCGGCTTCCGCATCCGATAGCAAGCTCTCGTTCCCCAGTAGACCGCCGACACTCATAATAAGACAATCTCTATTATTTTTTATGCATCTTTCCAGTATATCCGCAGATGCCATAGCGCTTGAGGCCTCAACTACGATATCGACTTCCTTGATAAGCTCGTCCAACCTAAGCGCCCGAGCCTTCTTCTTTAACGATACATTCAATGCCGCTATCTTATCATCGTCCACATCGCAGAGCCCTGCGAGATCAAAAATACCGGAAAGACGATCTGAGCATTCTATCGCTATTCTTGAACCTATTGCACCGCACCCTATAATACCTATCCTAAGCTTTTTCATAGTATGCTATCAATATCCGGATATTATCGCTCCGCTCTTCTCACCGGTAACGGCAAGCATCCTGTCGAGAGACCTCTTAGCCTTCTCCCTTACTTCGTCCGATACCTTTATTTCGTAAACCATCTTCTCCAGACTATGAGCGACCCATCCGAGAGTAATCAGCTTCATGTTCGCACATACGAGATTCTGCGTAGGCAGATAAAAATTCTTATCGGGATTCTCTTTCTGTAACTTGTACAACATTCCCGATTCCGTAGCTATGATAAATTCCTTGGTTCGGGATTTTTTAACGTAAGTGAACATTCCTCCGGTGGAACATATATGGTCGGCCAGGGCGAGCACTTCGGGACTGCATTCCGGATGCGCAATCACCTCAGCTTCCGGATGAAGCGACTTCGTCCTTGCCACATCCTCTTCCTGCACCCTTATGTGGGTCGGGCAGAAACCTTCCCAAAGTATAATATTTTTTTCCGGCAGCTGCGACTGAACATACCTGCCCAGATTTTTATCGGGAACAAATATTATGTTCTTCTCTTTAAGAGATCTTACCACCTCTATGGCATTACTTGACGTACATGCTATATCGCTCTCGGCCTTAACTTCAGCGCTTGAATTAACATAGCATACCACCGCCGCGTCCGGATGCTGAAGCCTTTTAGTCTTCAGTTTCTCCGGAGTAATCATATCGGCCATCGGACACCCGGCCTCCATCACCGGTAGCAGCACTTTCTTGTCGGTGTTCAATATTGAGGCTGATTCGGCCATGAATCTGACACCGCAAAAGACTATCACATCGGCATCTGTCCTGACGGCGGCCTGAGAAAGCGCCAGGGAATCGCCTGATATATCAGCGATATCCTGTA
This sequence comes from Candidatus Omnitrophota bacterium, assembly GCA_903843285.1. Taxonomy (GTDB): domain Bacteria; phylum Omnitrophota; class Gorgyraeia; order 2-01-FULL-45-10; family 2-01-FULL-45-10; genus CAIMPC01. The sequence continues at coordinate 40,109 of CAIMPC010000019.1, read as the reverse complement.
TTTCATCGCGCTGATAGTTGTGAACTATTATAACGGCGTTTCGGCTTTTCTTAAGCTTGACTATCTTCTTCTTAAGAGCCTCGTTATATTTTATTTCGTCTAAGTCTTTGGGCTGATTGAGCATATTTATACCTTATCGTCCAAGTTATGTCATCCTGAGGCGAAGCCGAAGGATCTCGCTTTTAGATTCTTCGGTCGACCGATGGCCTCCCTCAGAATGACGGAAGTTATATTTATACCTTAACAATAATGTTGTCTATTAACCTGGTCTTACCTACAAACACCGCCAGAGCTATTAGCACTTCATCCGATATATCGGATATATCTTTCAGGTTTTTAGTATCCACTATGGATACGTAATCGATTTCCACCATGGGCATTCGGAGTATAAGGCTCCTCATCTCTTTGATAATATTTTCAGAACTTCTCTCCCCGGCACTTACTAAGTTAATGGCCCTATCTAGAGATTGCTTCAGGACGAGAGCCTGACGTCTCTGGGGCTCTGATAGATAAATATTGCGGGAGCTCATAGCCAGACCATCCGACTCACGCACAGTAGGTATAGTTTTTATCTCGATATCCATATTCAGGTCGCAGACCATCTGCTTTATCGCTATCACCTGCTGGGCGTCCTTCTGACCGAAATATGCCACGTCCGGCTTAATTATATTAAATAATTTTGCGACGACCGTAGCGACTCCCATGAAGTGCCCTATGCGAGAAGCGCCGCATAACACGCTCGAAAGGCCTTCAACGTTAACGTAAGTCGTAAAGCCTTCGGGATACATCTCCTCGGCTGTGGGGCAAAAAATAATATCTACCCCGGTCTCGGCAGCTAACGCTTCATCGCGTTTAATATCGCGCGGATATTTTTTAAAGTCTTCCTTAGGTCCGAACTGTATAGGATTTACGAAAATGCTCATAATAACAACGTCGGTATGCTTCTTTGCAGCTTTTACGAGACTCATATGGCCTTCGTGAAGATACCCCATCGTCGGGACAAAGCCTATAGATTTACCCTCTTTTTTAAGCATCTTTACCAGGGTGGCCATTCTTGATATACCATCTATTAATTTCACTATAATACCTTCCGCGCCATGCTTTTATGTAATTCGCCCAGACCCCTTAATACAAACTCTCTCTGGCCTATCCTGGGATGCGGTATAACGAGATCGTCTTCGTTAACTACTTCATCGGCGTAATATAGAATATCCAGGTCCATGGTTCTGGGTCCGTTTCGAATCCTTCTTTCCCGCCCTAGATCATCTTCAATCCCGTTCAATTCTTTTAATAACTGCCTGGGCGTAAGGTTAGTTTCTATTTCCAGCACACCGTTCAGAAATTTACCCTGAGGCACTTCGCCGACCGGCTCTGTCTCGTATATGGATGAGACACGTCTTAGGCTAATGGTCGAACTCTTTTCTATCTCAGAGATCGCCGCGCCGATATTCCGGCGCCTGTCACCGAGGTTCGACCCTATTCCTATGTAGCATATTGCCATAGATATTATGGGTTAAATTAAATAATAGTTCAGTCATATAAGAGCATGCGTCATTCTTCGTAGGGCTTTAGCCCTACGAAGAATCTAAAAACGAGATCCTTCATTCGCCTTCGGCTCATTCAGGATGACAAGCTCTAGTCAATCTTCTTCTGGAACTGAGCTGTTACTAAATTAATCTCTTCCTGATACGCTCCACGGCTTCCTTAATGCGCTTCTTATCTACGGTCAGGGCCATCCTCAAGTAACCTTCTCCGTTGGCACCAAAACCGTTACCGGGAGTGGCAACTATATCGCATTTATCTAATAGTTCCTTTGCCAGTAGCGCCGAGGTATACCTGGGAGGAACCTTAAACCATACATAGAATGTGGCTTTCGGGCTCTCGAGGCTCCACCCAAGAGACCGCAATCCTTCCACGAGACAATTACGCCTATCTTCATAGATCTTTAGCGTCGGCTTAATGTGCCTGTCATAATTTTCTAACGCATCGACACCAGCGCGCTGTATGGCAAAAAAGACCCCCGAATCTATATTGGACTTAACCTTAGCCAGGGCGGCTACAAGCTCCGGATTGCCACAAGCAAAGCCGAGCCTCCAGCCTGTCATATTGAATGTCTTCGATAAGGAATGAAATTCTATTGCGACGTCTTTAGCGCCATCGACTTCTAAGATGCTCGGCGCCCTATAACCGTCGTAACCCATCTCGGAGTATGCGGCATCATGGCAGACTATAATGTTATGCTGCCTGGCAAAGTCGACCACGTGTTCAAAGAAACGCTTATCGCACACCGCTCCGGTAGGATTATTCGGATAGTTTATGAATAACATACGAACCTTATGCAGAATATTATGATTAATGGCCTTAAGGTCCGGCAAAAAATGGTTCTTTGCTTCCAACGGCATCAGCTCCACTTCTCCGCCGGCAAACCATGTCCCGGATTTATATGGAGGGTAACAAGGATCCGGCATAAGGACTACATCGCCGGGATTGATAAACGCAAGAGGTATATGAGAGATCCCTTCCTTAGATCCGATAAGCGGTAATATCTCACCATTCTCATCCAGATCTACGCCGTAGCGCTTCTTAAACCATTTGGAGATTGCGCGCCTGAACTCGGGCAGGCCCGCATCGAGCGGATAACGCTGATTCTTAGGCTCACGCATCGCCTTATTCATAGCGTCGATCACAAACTTCGGCGTAGGAAGATCGGGGTCACCTATGCCGAGATCGATGATATCGCGTCCCTCATCGCGCGCCTTTTTCTTCGCCCTGTCGATCTCGACGAAGAGATACGGCGGCAACTTCTTCAACCTCTCAGATCGTTCGAACTTCATTCCTGGCTCCCATATAATAGGTCTAACCTGGCATATCTAACCAGGTTAGATATGTAATACGTCCTGCATGCTATACACGCCCGGTTTCTGCTTCACTAAAAATTTGGCGGCCTTAAGAGCGCCCTTTACGAAGATGTCACGGGTTTTAGCGCTGTGAGTGATCTCGATCGTGTCCACATCGCTGTTAAATGTGATCGTATGCTCACCGACTATTTCATCCTCGCGTATCGACTCTATCGGGATATCAATATCGCCCTTGACGTCTTTCACTATACGAGCCATCTCCTTGGCTGTGCCGCTCGGCGCATCCTTCTTATGGACATGATGAGCCTCGACTATCTCGATATTGTATTCGCTCCCGAGCACTCGTGCTACATCGGCTATCATTTTAAAAAGCACATTTACACCGACCGACATATTCGGAGAGAGTACGATGGGTATCGACTTAGCAGTCTCTTTAATCTTATCCTTCTGGTCGTTAGTGAGTCCTGTCGTGCCTATAACCATTGCCTTGCCAAGTTTCTGACATAGCTCCAGATTTTTAATCGTGGCATCCGGAGTCGTAAACTCTATCAGACAATCGCATGAACCTACAGGGCCTTCAGGGTCTTCTCCGGCATCAAAGCTTCCTGATAACTCCAGTTCAGCGTCATCCTTTAAAAGTTCAGCTATCCTCGAGCCCATCTTTCCCTTAGAACCACTTACAGATATTTTAACCATCGAATCACTCCCGAGCCTCTCTATATTAGTTTATATTCTTTCAGCGCCTTGACAAGCTTCTCTTTATTCTCCGGCATCATCTCACACATCGGAAGCCTGAGATCAGAACCACACATCTTCATCAGCCCCATCGCCGTCTTAACCGATATAGGGTTGGTCTCTATGAACATCGACTTCGTCAGATCGAGGAGTTTATAGTGAAGCTCCCGAGCGCGCGAGATATCGCCCTCGGCGAATAAGCGGCACATGTCTGCCACATCGCGCGGAACTATATTAGCAACTACCGATATTACCCCCACTCCGCCGATAGCCATCACCGGCAGTGTAAGAGAATCATCACCCGATATCAACAGAAAATCTTTCGGGCATATCTTCCTGATTCGCGACATCTGCTCGAGACTGCCGCTGGCCTCCTTAACACCTATGATATTTTTTATCTCAGCCAGCTTCGCGAACGTCTCAGGCTCTATATTTACTCCCGTACGGGAAGCAATATTGTAAAGAATTATAGGTATATCTACCGCTTCCGCTATGGCCTTAAAATGCAGATAAAGGCCCTTCTGCGTCGGCTTATTGTAGTAGGGGCTGACTTGCAGGGACGCCTGGGCCCCGGCGCGCTTCGCATGCTTAGTAAGGGCTATAGCTTCGTCCGTAGAATTGGCTCCCGTGCCGGCTATGACCGGTACGCGGCCGCCGGCGCACTTTATCGTGAGTTCGATGACCCGATCATGCTCTTCATAATTCAGAGTGGCAGATTCACCTGTCGTGCCGCATGGAACCAAAGCGGACGTGCCATTCTTTATATGAAACTCCACTAATTGGCTAAGCGTCTTTTCGTCCACCTGACCTTCCTTGAAAGGCGTAACCAGTGCCACCATTGAACCTTTAAACATCTCTCATCACTCCTTCGTAAACAAGTTTTGCATAACCTTCCAGATAGACATTCTTAAAATCACCGTCTATCTTTCTAAAATATACTTTTAATTTCTCTCCGCTTTGTGTATGCACTGTTACGGGCGAGGTCATTCCTTCAGCTTCAGCGGAGATGAGCGCGCCTGCGACCGATCCGGTACCGCAGGCAAGAGTCTCATCTTCCACGCCGCGTTCGTATGTCCTTACCTTAATGCTGTTCTTACCGGCAATCTGCACAAAATCAGCGTTTGTCCCTTCGGGAGCAAATTCACCATGGCTGCGCAGATGTGAACCTATATTCTTGACGTCTACTTTCTCAATATCTTCTACAAAATGCACAACATGGGGCACTCCCGTATTTACGAAACTAAGTTTATACGGGCACTTATGTATCATAAGACAGAAGTTCCATCGGATATCTCTGGGCTCTGTCAACATAACCTTTACGAGGCTTCCATTTACACTGACTTTGATAGGCCCGGCCAGCGTATCGATCGTCATATCTTTCTTCGCTATCTTCTTAGTCACTGCATATAACGCAACGCATCTTGAGCCGTTCCCGCACATTTGGGCTTCACTGCCATCTGAATTAAACACACGCATCTTGAAATCGCATTTTTTCGAATTCTCAACTACTAAAATACCATCGGCGCCTATTGAACGTTTACGATCGCATGCTTTCCGCGCAAGAGCAGGTAAATTCTTAATTAAATTTGAACGATTATCGACTATCATAAAGTCATTTCCCGTAGCCACTGACTTTGTGAATTTTAAATCTCTCATCTATTTCAACGCCTTTGGTATAGTTTCGCCTTTTACCAGATCCTCATAAGTCTCCGGCTTACGCACGACGTAATAATTCTTACCCATGACCATAACCTCGGCCGGCCGCGGACGCGAATTGTAATTGCTGGACATGGTAAATCCGTATGCGCCAGCACCCATAACCGCCAATATATCGCCCTTGACTGCCTGCGGCAATAGCCTTTCTTTCCCTAGAAAATCCCCTGATTCGCATATAGGTCCGACTATATCAACCTTTTCACATGTCTCAGAGCTATGCTCCGATACCTTAACCGGAATTATCTTATGATATGCCTCATACAGACTGGGTCTGATGAGGTCGTTCATGCCGCCATCAACTATCAGAAACTTCTTACGTGGAGTCCTCTTCGTATATATTACACGCGTAACGAACACGCCGCTATTCCCGGAAATAAACCGTCCCGGCTCGAGTATTATTTTAAGGCCTGACTTCTTAAGAAGCGGTATCACGCGCTTGGCAAAATTCTTTGCCGTTTGCGGATTCTCTACCGAATACATTATGCCAAGCCCGCCACCTATATTAAAGTATTCGACATCTATCTTGTATGTCTTCAGAAAATCTAATGTCTTCTTTATGGCGTCCTCAAACGGCCCGGCGTCCAATATTTGAGATCCTATATGCACATGAACGCCATTCAGGTTAAGATTAGGATACTTCCATCTCATGTTGAATATCTTATGCACCGTTTCGAAGTCTAAGCCAAACTTCGTTCCACCTTTGCCTGTGGCTATGTAACGGTGCGTCTTCGGTATCACGTCGGGATTTATCCTGATAGCAACACTGACCTTTTTGCCGAACCTGGCGGCAATACTCTGTATCTCATCCAGTTCATCCTCCGATTCAGCGTTAAAGAAGAGTATGCCAAACTCTATCGCGGAGCTTATCTCCTCGGTTTTTTTTCCTACACCGGCGTAGACGACCTTCTTAGGATCGACTCCTGCCAGACGCGCCCTGTAGAGCTCTCCGCCGGATACTATATCGAGTCCGGCACCATTCTTCACCAGGGCCCTCACTACCGCCAGGCTGGAGTTGGATTTCATAGAGAAGGCTATGAGCGGATTTATCGGCTTAAAGGCCGTCTTTAGCTTCTTGTAATGATCTACCAACGTCTTATAACTGTAGAGATAGAAAGGCGTATCTACAGTCTTTGCTATATCGGTAATCTTTATACCTTCGCAGTAAAGCTCATTGTCCTTAAAACCAAATTCGTGCATCTGTCCAAACCTACTTTCTCGCTATCGATCTCTTAGACTCTACCGAAACCTTTGGATTAAATAATTTCAGGATATCTTCCCTGTCGAGCTTCATCGAAAACTTATCCAACTCAATCTGGCTCATACTTTTTATATCTATGCCGCTATCGATAGAATGCTTCACCAATTTCCCCACAATAGTGTGAGCTGTCTTAAACGGCACACCCCTATCGACAAGATAATAGACAATGTCGGTCGCATATAACGATTCATCCTCGAGATGTTCTTCGATCTTCACCTTATTGAACTTGAGCGTTGAAACAAGCCCCACCATGATCCCAAGCTCGTCGATAGCCAATTCTATTGAGCTAAATAGGGGCTCCTTATCGCACTGCATATCCCGATTATAGGAAAGGGGCAGGGCCTTCATCATAGTCAGAACGCTAACCAGGTTACCATATAGAGTGCCGGTCCGGCCTCTAATAAGCTCTAAAGAGTCGGCGTTCTTCTTATTAGGCATCAGCGAACTTCCGGTGCAGAATGCCTCGTCGATCTCTATAAAGTCAAACTCCTTAGTCGACCAGATTATAAGATCTTCCGCCAGCCGCGACAGATGCATCCCGAGGATCGACAGCGCGCTCAATATCTCTATAACAAAATCCCTGTCGCTTACCGTATCGATAGAATTGAACGAAGCGCTGATCTTAATGCCGGATATAGAAATATTATAAGCACTCGATAATATCGGCGTACCCGCAAGCGCTCCGGAACCCATAGTCAGCTTAATACTATCCGAGATACCTGTAAACCGTGATATGTCCCTATCCAGCATTTGGGCGTAGGCCTTAATATAATCCTTCGCAATTATCGGCTGAGCATGCTGCATATGTGTGAAACCCGGCAGAACCAGATCGTTATTGGACTTCGCCACTGCATACAGCGCGTCTTGGAGCCGACGGACCATAACTACTGTTTTTGCAAGCTCCGCTTTGCAATATGTTTTAACCGCAAAGACGACCTGGTCGTTGCGCGATCTCGCCGTATGAAGCTTAAGCGCCAGATCTCCGGCGATCGCCAGAAGTTTGTTCTGGATGTCGGTATGGATATCCTCGGCTTTATGATCGTATTTAAATTCGCCCTTTAAGACTAATGCATACAGAGAACCGAGCGCCTTATTAAGTTTCCCGGCTTCAGCGTGAGTCAGATACTTTGCCTTCTTCAATATCTGGACGTGCGCCATCGAGCCGAATAGATCATACTGTGCCAACTTATGATCATATTGGATGGATCGTGAAAACTTTTCTAACAGCGGGTCGGTCTCTTTTTGAAATCTTCCACCCCAAAGTTTTTTTGCCATCTTATTCTCCCAGTAAGACCCTGAACCACTTTCGATTATACCTTACCCTTATATAACCCTTTATACGGAAGACCCCAGAGATCCAGGAATCCTTTTGCAAGTGACTGGTCGAAGAGATCCCCTTCCTCATAAGTCGCAAGCGCTTTTCTATAAAGCGAGTTCGGACTCTTTCTACCCACCACAGAACATGTTCCTTTGTGCAGTTTTACCTTCACCGTACCGCTTACTTTCTTCTGAGTCTCGTCTATAAATTTATCGAGCGCTTCTTTAAGCGGCGTATACCATAATCCATAATACGTAAGCTCGGCATACTTCAATGCAAGGCCATCTTTAAAATGTGCGAGCTCTCTGTCAAGCACAAGGCTCTCAAGCGCCTTATGGGCGGTGAACATCACCCACCCTGCCGGAGCCTCATATATCTCACGAGATTTTATGCCGATAAGCCTGTTCTCGATCATATCACTTCTTCCTACGCCATGTTCTCCGGCTATCCTAGCAAGCTTCAGAATCAGATCGACGCTCTTCATCGCCTTACCATCAAGCTTTACCGGAATACCATTTTTAAATTCGATCTCGACATATGCGCATTTTGCGGGAGCGCGCGCCACACTTTTTGTAAGCTGATATATATCCTCGTCGGGCTCGTAGTACGGATCCTCGAGCTTCCCGCTCTCTATCGATATACCCCAGAGGTTAACATCTATAGAATATGGTTTCTTCTTGCTTACGTCTATCGGAATGTGGTGACGCTTCGCATACTCGATCTCTTCAGTTCTGGTCTTCAGCTCCCACTCTCGGACCGGCGCAATTATCTTTATGGCCGGATCAAGAGAACGTATTGTTACCTCGAACCTGACCTGGTCATTGCCCTTACCGGTACAGCCATGGGCAACCGCAGTGGCGCCTTCTTTATGGGCGGCCTTAACCATCCCCTTCGCTATAACAGGCCGCGATAGTGCCGTAGCCAATAGATATCCGGATTCATATGCAGCATCGGCCTTCAGCGCTTTAAATACAAAGTCATTTACGAATTCTTCTTTAAGGTCCTCAACGATGGCTTTTACGGCCCCAGTTTTTAATGCTCTCTTCTTATATGTGTCGAAGTCCGATCCCTGACCGACATCGGCCATATACGCTATAACATCATATCCTTTATTCGTAAGCCACTTTATGATGACCGAAGTATCTAAGCCTCCCGAATAGGCAAGAACCACTTTTTCTCTCATCTTAATTCTCCTCATTACTTCAAAAGTTTTAACAATATCGCCTTTTGCACATGCATCCTGTTCTCAGCCTGGGCATATACTACCGAATGCCTGGAATCCATTACGGAGTCAGATATCTCCTGGCCGCGATGCGCCGGAAGACAATGCATGACAACATGTGTATTTTTGGCAAGCTTTGCAAGTTTATCATTCAGCTGAAAATTTTTAAATGCCTTTATTCTCTTGGCCGAATCTTTCTCCTGACCCATACTGACCCAAACGTCGGTATATAACACGTCGGCATCCTTCGCCGCCTTTTTGGGGTCATTGGAGATCTCGAGAGTCGAGCCGGACTTGGCCGCATACGACTTCGCTATTTTGACTATCTCTTTATCCGGCGCATAGTTCTTAGGTGTCGCGACCCTCATGTTAATGCCGAGCTTAGCCGCGATACACATGAGAGAGTTCAATACGTTATTACCATCGCCTATATAGCTTATGGTCAATCGCTCCAGTGTTCCAAATTTCTCTTCCATTGTGAAGATATCACCGAGGGCCTGGCAAGGATGCGCAATATCACTTAGGCCGTTAATTATAGGTATCGATGCATATTTTGCCAGCTCTTCGATATCGGCATGTTTATAGGTCCTGGCAACTATACCGTTCAGATACCGCGACAGTACGCAAGCCACATCCTTAACGGATTCTCTACCGCCCATACCCAGCTCTGTCGAGCCCAGATACACGGAATGACCTCCCAGTTGAAACATGCCAATCTCAAAAGATACTCTGGTTCTGTTAGACGGCTTTTGGAATATGAGACCTATGGATTTACCCTTAAGCGCAGATTGATATTTTACGCTATTAAGCTTAACGTCCTCAGCCAAATTAATTATCTCAAAGATCTCCTGATATCCTAGCTCCTGAATCGAAAGCAGATCTCTCTTCATGTTAAACCTTCTTTCATTTAAAACTTTGCTAATACTTTATCAAGCACAGCTATAGCCTTATCTATCTCAGCCTTATTAACCGTTATCGGAGGCATTATCCTGAGCACTGTATCCTGTGTACAGTTAATAAGGAGTCCCTTGTGAATGCACTCTCTGTAAATATCTTCACCCTTAATAGACAGCTCTATGCCTATTATAAGCCCTATAGTTCTGATCTCCTTAATAAAATGATATTTCTTCTTCAATGCTTCGAGCTTTCCCTTCAGGTATGAGCTCATCTTATTCGTATTGGCGAGCAGCTTATCTTTCTTTATCACATCAAATACGGCGAGCGCCGCGGCGCATACTATCGGAGAACCGCCAAATGTCGATGCGTGCGTCCCAGGAGTAAGCACATCCTGGAATTTTCCGTAAGCGACGCATGCGCCGATCGGAAGTCCGCCGCCCAATGATTTGGCGAGCGTCATCACGTCCGGCTTCACACCGAACACCTCACCCGCAAACATCTTGCCGCTTCTACCCATGCCGGTCTGCACCTCGTCAAATATAAGCGTCAGATCCTTCTCATCACAGAGCTTTCTCAGGCCCTTCATATAATCAACGCCGGGAATATTGATACCGCCCTCACACTGAATAGGTTCCAGCATTACACCTATGGTGCGCTCGTTGATAGCGGCATTAATCGCGCCGATATCATTAAACGGCACATGCACAAATCCGGCAAGAAGCGGCTCGAAGCCTTTCTTAACCTTGTCCTGACCCGTCGCCGTTATCATAGCCATAGTCCTGCCATGGAAGGACTTAGCCATCGTTATGATCTCATATCTTCCCTTATCATGCCCGTACTTACGGGCGATCTTTATCGCCGCCTCATTAGCCTCCGCGCCCGAATTTGCAAAGAATACCTTCCCCGGAAAGGAATTCTCTATTATCTTCTTCGCCAGCAATCCCTGAAGCTCGGAATAGTAATTATTCGACACATGCACCAACTTCTTTACTTGAATAGACACGGCTCTGGCAACCGCCGGATGACAATGCCCTATTCCTGACACCGCCCATCCCGGAAAGAAGTCCAGATATCGCTTCCCTTCGGCATCCCATACTATGGAGCCTTTGGCCTTCTCCAGAACTAAAGGCACCCGCTTATATGTATTCATCACATATTTATCATACATCGAAATTATCTTATCTGTCTTATTCATGACATCCCCTGTTACAATTAACGGTGAAATTATTTTACTACTTGTGTCCCTATACCTTTATCGGTAAATATTTCCAGCAGTAACGCATGCGGGATCCCCGCATCGAGTATATGCGCCTTCTTAACTCCACCCTTTATCGCATTTATGCATGACATCGTCTTTGGAATCATTCCGCCGTCGATAATATTTTTATTGATCAGCTTCATCGCTTCACCGGCTTTAAGCGTATCATATAATGAGTCGGGATCCTTTTTGTCTTTCAACACCCCTCTCACGTTTGTCAACAGCACGAACTTCTCCGCCTTTAATGCCACCGCGATCTCGCTCGCCACATCATCGGCATTAACATTGTAGACGTGATGGTCTCTGCCTATACCGAGCGGATATATGACCGGCACTATATTATCCTTAATCAAGCGCTTTATAACCGTAGTGTCTACGGAGGTAACTTCCCCTACGTATCCGAGATCCGCATCGAGTTTCATTTTCTTAACTCGTATCAGGCCATTCTCTCTGCCGCTAATACCGAACGCCTTCGCACCCATACCTTTAAGGGCCTTGACAATTTTGCCGTTAATCGTAGCCAGTGCGCTCTCTATAATGTGAAGAGATTTATCGTCCGTATATCTACGGCCACCGATGAATTTAGGTTCAATACCTGCTTTCTTCATCATCTTCGATATGTATGGCCCCCCACCATGAACGATGACCGGCCTCATGCCGACATAATTCATGAACATGATATCCTCTAATATAGCGGGATCCAGCCCCTTCTCGTCCACAGCTGCGCCACCATACTTTATTACAATCGTCTTTTCGAAAAACTTTTTTATATGCGGGAGTGCCTCGATCAGCACTTCGCTCTTTCTTATAGCCTCTTTCATTTTATTCTATTCTTCTTTCGGCCTTAGGCTACGTACTGTACTCAGAATTTATCGTGACATATTCCTTAGAGAAGTCGCATGTCCAGGCTCTTGCAAACGATCTGCCGCTCTTTAAGTCAACCGTTATGTAAACATTTTTGTCTTTAAAGTATCTTCTGGCCTTATCCTTAGTGAATGAGGCGTCTATAGAACCGTTCGATAGCGCTTTCACCGGACCCAGATAGACATCCGTTTTATCAATATCAAAATCGACCCCACTTGCGCCAGCTGAGGCCACGATCCTGCCCCAGTTCGGATCTGACCCGAAGATCGCGCACTTTAATAGGTTGGAGATCGATATCTTACGAGCCATAGCTCTGGCTTCCTCTACGGTCCTTGCCCCCTTAACCAATATCTCGACGAGTTTCGTAGCGCCTTCACCGTCTGCTGCCAGCATCTTAGCTAATTCGCCTGCCAGATATTTAAACGCCTCGGTAAATTTCTTATAATTAGCGTCCTTGCCCGTGATCTTTTTGTTACCGGCCAAGCCGTTGGCCATAATGAAACAGGTATCGTTTGTGCTCATATCGCCGTCGACGGAAACCATATTGAACGAGCCCCATACAGCCTCATCGCACGACTCCTCCAGCATCTTTTTAGATATCGAAGCATCCGTCGTAATAAAAGCCAGCATCGTGGCGTGCATAGCCGTCTTCATCTCGGGATAGAGCATACCCACGCCCTTGCATGAACCGCCGATAGTCACCTCGGAGGCACCAAGTTTAATCTTAACCGCAAGCTCTTTCCTTTTAGTGTCTGTGGTCATTATCGCGTCGGCAAAGTCGGTGCCCTTATCTTTCGCTAATTCGTGTACCAGCGCCGGAAGAGCCTTCTCTATCTTCTCCACCGGCAAAGCCTGCCCTATTATGCCTGTCGAGGCAACCAATACCATCCGCTCATCTATTTTCAGGAGTTTTGCAACGCCCGAAGTCATGGCGTGAGCATCGCGTTGGCCGGTCTTGCCGTTCGCGCAATTGGCGTTTCCGCTGTTCACGATGATCGACTGATGAGTCTTGGCGTTTAAATGCGTAAGGCTGACTTTGACCGGGGCCGCCTTACAACGGTTCGTAGTCAATGCGCCGGCCGCCACGGCAGGCACCTCTGAATATATGAGCGCCAGATCCTTCTTGCCCGAGACTTTGATTCCGGCCTTTACTCCGCTGGCCAGAAATCCCTTCGGGGCCGTAACCCCACCTTTGACTTTAATCATAACTCAATCCTTAATTGCTCCGAGATTTTTACAATAAATCGTTTTGCCTGCCATAGCGGCGTTTACTTTCGAGGCCGCCTGACCGATAAGGGCGAAAAATCTCGTTATCTCAGCCCCTCGGTCTCGTCGAAGCCGCACATAATATTCATATTCTGGACCGCCTGGCCTGAGGCTCCCTTTGTCAAATTATCGATACACGATATCACTATCAGCCGTGATCCGGTAACCTTAATACCGATATCACAAAAGTTCGTATTCACTACATCTCTTACCTGAGGGAAATTACCTTCGTCCAGCACTCTGACGAACGGTTCGTCCTTATAAAATGATTTATATGCGCTAATAACCGCCGCCGTATCCATAGGCTTTGTCAGTTTCAAATATATTGTAGAAAGTATGCCTCTATTCATCGGAATAAGATGAGGCGTGAAGACCACGCTTATATCTTTCTTAGCCACGAGCGACAGAACCATATTGATCTCGGGCATATGCTGATGTTCATTCACCTTATATGCCTTAAGGTTCTCATTGACCTCGCTGAATAAGAGCGAAGTATCGGCTTTCTTCCCGGCGCCTGTCGTCCCACTCTTAGAATCGATAATGATCTCTGAGGCATCTATCGCATCCCGGCTCAGCATGGGCATGATACCCAGTATAGCGCTCGTCGGATAGCATCCAGGATTTGCGATTAAATTGGCCTTCTTTATTATCTGTCTGTTAAGTTCGGGCAATCCGTATACGGCCTGAGACAGGTTGTCCTTGTCCTTATGCCCGACGCAATAATGCTTTTCATACACAGGCGCGCTCAGTCTGTAGTCAGCGCTTAAGTCTATTACCCGCTTGCCTGCGCTTAAAAATACAGGAGCCACCTCCATCGAAACTTTGTGTGGTAGAGCCAGAAAAACAAGATCGACGTTCTTGGCCATTGCTTGTGGATCCGTCTTCTTGCACATAATATCGATCCGGCCCTTGAATGAACCTATCAGAGAACCTATCGGCTCCTCACCCTGACTTACTGCAGAAAACGCCGAGACCTCTGTTATCGTAACATTTTTATGGTTAAGAAGGATCTTTAGCGCTTCCTCTCCGGAATATCCGGTAACGCCTACCACTCCCACTTTAAGCATATTCGTCTCCATTCTTGTCATCATCCTCGACGGACGCATTCTTTAATATTAAAGCAAAAGGCCTACAGTGTCAACTAAAATCATCGTCGGAGTTGACCCGGTAGGCCTTTAAATTGTCGTCGGAAACCTTTTTAAGGCTGCCTATATTATCTCTTCGTGAACTGGAATCTTCTCCTGGCTCTCTTCCTACCGTATTTCTTACGCTCCCTGGCTCTCGGATCACGCGTTAAGAAGCCTGCTTTTTTGATAGTATTTTTCAGTTCGGCATCCATTTTAACAAGGGCTCTGGATATGCCCAGCTTAACAGCGCCTGCCTGGCCGCTCAATCCACCGCCGCAACAATTCGCGAACACATCCAACTTAGGTACAAGATTAACAAGCTCCAGTGGTTGCATGATAACCAGACGATTGACCTCTCTCGGGAAATAATTCTCGAACGGCCTCTTATTTATGGTTATCTTGCCGGTACCATCAATGATCCGTACGCGGGCTATAGAATTTTTACGCCTTCCTGTGGCTATATATTGGACTTTCTCTGCCATTTATATCTTCCTCTTTCCTATACGGTAAGTTCTTTGGGGTTCTGGGATGCGTGCGGATGCTTATCATCTGCATATACCCTTAACTTCTTTAACATTTTTTCTCCGAGCTTGGTCTTTGGGAGCATTCCGGATACCGCATGTCTTATTACACGCTCAGGATCCTTCTTAAGAACAACCTCGAGGGTTTCGATATTTAAGCCACCCGGATATGCAGAGTACCTCTTATACTCTTTTTGCTCCAGCTTCTTTCCAGTGACCTTTATCTTGCTTGCGTTAATAACAATAACCTCGTCGCCCAGATTCTGATGAGGCGAAAATATCACCTTATCTTTACCTATCAATATGCTAGCCACTTTGGTAGCAAGGCGCCCGAGGATCTTATCCTTGGCATCGACTATGTACCAACTCTTCGTGATATCCTTATCTTTCGCTATATATGTCTTCACTTAACACCTTCTTCTGTTAGTTTTACATTGCCAATAAGAATTAGAATACTACCACAATTGTCCAATATTTGTCAAATAAATTTTCGCGGCTTATTTTTGGGGTTCGACCTTAAGCACCTGTCAGCCTCATTAAGTGTGCGGATATATCCTTTAATAAAACCTCGGTCATGGCCCCGGACTTACGGTCTTTAACTTCCACTATATCTTTCTTTGCGTTCTTTGCCCCCACTATTATCTTTATGGGTATACCTATCAAATCGGCATCTTTGAATTTAACGCCGGCCGTTTCATTGCGGTCGTCAAACAGTACCTCAATTCCTGCCTTTGATAACGCATCGTAAACAGCTTCCGACACCTCTTTAACCTTTTTATCATCCATATTTAACGCAATGATAACTGTGGAATAAGGAGCTATCGATATCGGCCATAGGATCCCGTCTTTATCACTGTTCGTCTCTATAACGCTTGCCAGTATCCTGGTCACTCCTATGCCGTAACAACCCATTACAGCAACGATCTCCTTGCCGTCTTTATCCAATACCTTGGCGCCTAATACATCTGAATACTTTGTGCCAAGTTTGAACGTGTGGCCAACCTCTATGGATTGCTTCACCTCAATAGATTTGCCGCAGGCCGGACATCCGTCGTCCTTAGTGATCATTCTAAGATCCGCAAACTCTTTTGTTTCAAAGTCGCGCCCGATATTGACATTTATTATATGGGCATCTTTCTTGTTTGCGCCAGTAATAAAGTTATCCATATTTCTTACCGCATTATCCGCGATTATCCTTGTGTTCCTGATACCGACCGGACCGGTAAAACCGACGGGCGCTCTGGTAACATCTTCGATCGTTTTCGAATCCGCCAGCTCAAGATTAACCACCTTCAGGAAATTTTTAACCTTGGTCTCATTGGCCTCGTGGTCGCCGCGAAGAAGAACCGCTACCACATTTCCATCGGCCTTATATATGAGAGTCTTCACCATCTTCTCCGCTCCAACCTTAAGAAGCTCCGACACCTTCTCGATCGTAGTTATACCGGGCGTATCGACCTGCGCTATCGGCAGTGTCTTCTCCTTCGCCGAGACCGACTTCGCCTTAGTCCTGCATTCTGCCACCTCTGTGCTGGCGGAATATTTACACTTAGAACAGATTACGATTCTGTCTTCACCGGCCTCAGACGGAACCATGAATTCATGAGATACACTGCCGCCCATCATGCCGGGATCGGCCTGCACAGGAACAAATGGAAGGCCGCATCTGGTGAATATCCGGCAGTAAGCATCGTACATCTTCTTATAGCTTTCTTCCAGCCCGGCTACATCGCAGTCAAACGAATATGCATCCTTCATTATAAATTCGGACGTCCTCATTACGCCGAAACGCGGACGCGGTTCATCTCTGAACTTCGTCTGAATCTGGTATAGTATAAGAGGAAGTTCCTTGTAGCTCTTCACATTGTTTGCCACAAGATCAGTCACGATCTCCTCGTGTGTTGGGCCCAGGAGCAACTCTCTGCCGTGCCTGTCTTTAAACTTTATAAGCACCTCACCTAGAACTTCGTAACGACCCGTCCTTTTCCAAATCTCAGGCGGATGTATAGCAGGCATTAACACTTCCTGGCTGCCCTTAATATCCATCTCTTCTCTTATTATCCTCTTAACTTTCTCGAGAACACGGACGCCGAGCGGCAAAAACGAATATACGCCGGATACGAGCTTTCTTACGAATCCGCCGCGGATCATAAGTTTATGGCTTATTACTTCCGCGTCCTGCGGATCTTCTTTCAGTGTCGGTATAAAACTCTTAGACCATCTCATATTTTCTTCAGTTCCTTTAATAGTTCTGTAACAAAATGTTTTTCTTTAACGCGCCTCAGCACTTTACCCTTAACGAAAAGGGCTCCGGAACCCTTACCCGAGGCGATCCCAATATCGGCTTCTCTGGCTTCACCGGGCCCATTAACTTCACAACCCATAACGGCTATTGTAATCGGACGTCTATCTGAGGGCTGATATTTCATGGCCGATAATTTACCCTCTAAGGCCTCCACTATTCTAAGAAGATCTACCTGACAACGACCGCATGTCGGGCATGAAACTATCTCGGGCCCGAAATTCCTCAAATTCAGCGAACTTAGAATGCGCCTCGCCGCACTTATCTCCTCTATAGGATCGGCGGTCAATGACACCCTTATAGTATCGCCTATTCCGTCCAACAAAAGGCTTCCTATTCCAACCGAAGACTTTATTATACCGCTCTGGTGGGGGCCGGCGGCTGTAACGCCGAGATGCAGGGGATAGTCACTTACCTTTGACATCTTCCTGTAAGCTTCTACCGTTGAGACAACATCGGAAGCTTTCAGGGATATAATTATATCATGAAAATTCAGCTCTTCAAGTTTTTTAACATATCTATTTGCCGCGGTCACGAGAGCGTCGGGTGAACTTGATCCTGCGGACCCTGAATTAACGCCCACTCTTATAGGGATGCGCGCTTTCGAGGCCGCCTTAACAACGGCCGCTATTTCATCCGGCTTCTTAATATTCCCCGGATTAAGCCGTATCTTATCAGCGCCCGCTTTTATGCATTCGAGGGCGAGCCTGTAATCGAAATGTATATCGCAGACCACCGGAATCCTTGCCCCGGCCTTTATCTTACCGACAGCTGCCGCATCCCGCATATCCCTGATCGCAACTCGCACGATCTCACAGCCGGCACTCTCAAGCCTTTTAATCTGCGCGAGAGTTGCCGGGACATCCGCAGTGGGCGTAGTCGTCATCGACTGTATCGATATGGGCGCACCTTCGCCTATCTTTACGCCTCCAACCCTGATCTGTCTTGTTCTCTTTCGCTTAATCATTTTTTCATCATCTTTTCTGTTACTATAATATCCTTCGGATCCCGCTTGACTACGATGAGCCACGTCAAGTAGGGGACTGTTGCAAAATGCAACTTCCGTCATTCTGAGGGAGGCCATCGGCCGACCGAAGAATCTATTTACCGTCGAGATTCTTCACTTCGCCCTTTGGGCTTCGTTCAGAATGACGGGAAAATTGACATTTCGCAACAGTCCCAGTAGACAGGCGCCATCGGACAGCCCGAATTTTCTGCGCAGGGTTTGCAACCTGCAATATCTAACCAGGTTAGACCTATCTAATCTAACCTGGTTAGATATCTATCCGAGCGAACGACAAGCGAAGGCACCACCCAAAAGTAAACGCCTGACTGAGGTGTGCCGAAAAATCTCCCCCACCCTCTACCGGTGAAAGATCTTTGCCACCTTGCCCATAACGCCAAACTTTATGATATCGCTGTAAAAAATGAATACGGTTAGTAGTATAAGGAGCGTTACCCCGACATTCGCGATGGCCTCCTGGGCCTTAACGGATAACGGCTTGCCGCGGAGCTTCTCGATTCCTAAAAACAGAATGTGTCCGCCGTCCAGTATCGGGAACGGCAGGATGTTGAACATAGCCAGCGATGCGCTGAGTATGCCCATCAGATGCAGTATATATATAAACCCCATCTTCGCGGCCTGTCCCGTCACGACGAATATGCCTATCGGTCCGGTAAGCGATTCTTTTACTGAGAGCCTGCCCGTTATAATGCACCACAGCGCCTTGTATGTAACCGCTGTTAACTGGATCAATTTATTGCCGCCCATACAGAGAGACTTGACAAATCCGTACTTAACGCTCTCTATAGTCTGCGACGGTGTTATGCCGATCAACGCTATCTTTACTTCGGTTCCGAATATATCTTTCGTCTTACGGACAGTGGGGGCTATCTCCTTATCAAATGCTTTACCGCTCCGGTCTACGGTAAGCATCATAGGCCCTTCCGTATGCTTATGTATTAGCTCCGTCATATCCTCCCAATACTTCACACTGTGGCCATCCACAGCCTTTATCTTATCTCCAACCATTAATCCCTGAGCTGAAGCCGGATAGTCTTTCATAAGGCCGCCTATCTCCGTAGTCATAGTAGGACTGCCGAACATGAATATGACCGAGAATATCAGGAACGCAAGCACATAATTTAATAACGGGCCTGCGAAAATAATTTTAAACCTATCGCCGACACTGCGTGATAAAAACTCCCACTTCGCCCCTGAGAGTTTCTCCCATGGTTCATCGCCGCCCATCTTAACGTATCCGCCCAGAGGTATGGCCGAAACCATATATTCGGTATCGCCCCTTTTTATGGAAAATAACTTAGGCCCGAAACCAAAAGAGAACTTCTCGACGCGAACGCCGAGCCGTTTTGCGGTAATAAAATGGCCAAATTCGTGAACGATAACGAGCACGCTCAGAACAATTAAGAACGATATTAATGATAACACAGCCTCTTAGTCTCCTCTCTCGCCCAGGCATCAGCGCCCAGCACATCATTTATTGAAAAAGAACCCCTAACGTTTTTATGAAGCGTCAGGACCTTTTCTATGATCCTGGGTATGTCCGAAAATTTAATCTCTCCGTCCAGATAACTCTTCACGGCCTCCTCATCCGACGCGCACAATACGGCCGGCGCCAGGCCATCAGCGCAGGCGGCGGCCCTTGCAAGTCCAAGACATGGAAACTTCTTCAGGTCGGGCTTGCGGAAGGTCAGCGAACCTACCTTAACGAAGTCAACTCTCTTCACTATCGCATCCGCGCGATGCGGGAAAGTGAGCGCATATTCTATGGGAAGCCTCATATCCGGCACACCCAATTGCGCTATTATGGCGGCATCTTTGAATTCCACCATCGAATGAACTATAGCTTCGGGATGAACTATAACATCTATTAAATTTTCGTCGATACTGAACAGGTGCTTAGCCTCTATTATCTCAAGCCCTTTATTCATCATCGTGGCGGAGTCCACCGTGATCTTCTTCCCCATGCGCCATCGTGGATGTTTCAGAATAAGTTTTGCGGGAATGGAATCAAACTTCTCCCTCTTCACATCGAGTAACGGACCACCCGATCCTGTCAGATATATCTTAGCGACATTTTCGGATCTGCCGTTTATGCACTGAAATATCGCGCTATGCTCGCTATCTATAGGAATTATATTAACTCCGTTCTTATGCGCCAATGACATGACTATCGGCCCGGCGCTCACAAGCGCTTCCTTATTGGCCAGGGCGATACCTTTCCTATTCTCTATGGCATCCAGAAGCGGCACCAGGCAGGCCGTGCCGCTTACAGCAAATATGACCATATCCACATCGCGCCTGACAACTATCTCCCGCAATCCCATAAGCCCGTGGACAATACGGGTGCCAGCCGGCATAGCGCTCTTTGCCTTACGCGCAAGAGCCTCATCTCCGACGCACACTATCTTCGGACGCACCAGATTGGACTGCTTAGCGAGAATATCTATATTGGAGAGAGCGCTTAACGCGACTATATTAAATCTGCCATGCAGACGGGAGATAACATCCAGCGCATTAACGCCTATGGACCCTGTGGATCCTAATACAGCTACGTTCTTCATCGTTTCATCATCACTTCCACGTAAAAATAGAATATAGGCGCGGTAAATAAAAGGCTGTCGATAAGATCGAACATCCCGCCGAATCCGGGAAGTATAGCGCCGGAATCCTTAACTCCGCAGTCCCTCTTAAGGAGCGATTCGGCAAGGTCTCCGACCTGCGCAAGCACACCTAAAAATAGTCCAAGCACTATGAGGTGCCCTATAGGAAAACTCGGCAGATAGTATTTACTTAATACCGCGCTTAAAATACTGAATATAAGTCCACCCAGCATTCCTTCCACCGTCTTATTCGGGCTTATCCTCAGTATAAGGCTGTGTTTACCGATCAGGCTTCCGACTAAGTATGCGCCGACATCCCCCATCTTCGTAACCAATATAACAAATGATACCAGGAAGGCCCCCTGCGGCATAAACTTCAGCTGAATGAAGAATGAAAATAACCATGCTATATACAATACGCCAAATAGCGTTACAGCCACACTGGCAAGCGCCTGGGAGCTGTCGCGGCGCGTGAACTGCAGGACAAATATGAAGAGGCAAGCTATCACTATTATAAAAGGTTCGAGAGTAAAGTATCCCTCCATTCCCTTCTGAAAATATATTATTATCGGAATTAGCATGCCGATGCTGATGCCGAAATATTTATAGACATACAAATTCTTTTTTTCGGCAAGGGTGAAGAATTCCTTTAGCGCAAGGCCTATCATCAATGATGCGAGAAGCGTGAATACCCAGTTCGGGGAAAAGAATATGACAAGCACGACCAGCGTAATAACTAATACGCTGGTGAGTATCCTATTGGTAAGCGATCGATTATCCACCGTACCGCCTGTCTCGTGACCGATAATCATTAACGCACCTCACGAGATCTTCCTTCGTGAAATCGGGCCACAATTTTTCGACTACAGATATCTCGGAATATGCGATCTGCCAGAGCAGAAAATTCGAAACCCTTAGCTCTCCGGAAGTCCTTATGACAAGGTCGGGATCCGGCAGGCCTGCCGTATATAGATAACCAGGGAAGAGCGTCTCATCGACGGCGGTGACATCTATCTTACCCGATACGACATCTCTCACTATACCCCTGACAGCGTCCACTATTTCCGGCCTTCCCCCGTAATTTATCGCAAGGTTCAATATTAGCCCTGAATTATTCCTGGTCTTCACTATCTCGACCTCTATCTTCTTTCTTAATGAATCCGGCAGTTCTGAGGAGCGCCCGATCACCTGAAATCTTACATTATTCTTATGTAGTTTATCGCCCTGGCTGACCAGATAATGATCTAACAGGTCAAATAACCCCGAGACTTCCTCTTTCGGCCTTTTCCAATTTTCGGTGGAGAATGTATAGAGAGTTAGGACTTTTACTCCGATATCGGCAGCGGCATATACGGCGGCCTCCGCCGCCTTTACGCCCGCGCGATGGCCGGCTATCTTCGGCAGACCTCTTTTCGCAGCCCATCGGCCGTTGCCATCCATTATTATCGCGATATGCTGGGGGATGCTCTTCTCGGCGTTCATCTATTTTATCAGTGTGAAGCTTATAATAAACGATGCAAAGACTATCGAAACCATCGACATCAGTTTTATCAATATATTAAGGCTCGGACCCGACGTGTCTTTGAACGGATCTCCTACGGTATCTCCCACAACTCCGGCTTTATGCGCCACTGAGCCCTTACCGCCAAAATTACCCTCTTCAATATATTTTTTGGCGTTGTCCCAGGCTCCGCCTGAATTCGCCATCATTATGGCCAGCACGAATCCGGATACTGTGGCGCCGACTAACATCCCGGTAACGCTATCTACCCCTGCAAGGATACCAACCGCAATGGGCGCAACGATCGCCATCAGCGACGGCAGAATCATTTCCTTTTGAGCTGCTGCAGTGACTATACGGACGCATCTTGCATAATCGGGTTTTGTCCTGCCTTCCATAATCCCTGAAATCTCTTTAAATTGCCTCCTGACTTCGATCACTATCGCACCGGCGGTCCTTCCGACAGCGCTCATAGTCAGCGAGCAAAATACGAACG
The DNA here is from genome assembly GCA_903843285.1 of Candidatus Omnitrophota bacterium. Lineage (GTDB taxonomy): Bacteria > Omnitrophota > Gorgyraeia > 2-01-FULL-45-10 > 2-01-FULL-45-10 > CAIMPC01. Next base: position 17,146 of record CAIMPC010000019.1, on the reverse strand, counting down.
GAAGCATGCCGCCTATTAAGAGCCCTGTAAGAGTTCTCGGATTCATCATCGAGAGGTCTATCTTACCACCCATAATAAGTATCTGGTCTCTATATGCCGCTATGAGCGCAAGCGCCGTCAAGGCGGCGCTCCCAATGGCAAAACCCTTGCCGGTAGCGGCCGTCGTGTTCCCCAGGGCATCGAGGGCATCCGTCCTCTGCCTTATCTCTTTGGGCTGATGCGTCATCTCCGCATTCCCACCGGCATTATCAGCGACCGGACCGTAAGCATCCGTCGCAAGTGTAATGCCGAGCGTCGATAGCATGCCGACTGCGGAAATAGCGACCCCATATAGCCCCATATTAGCGTTTGCCGCACCGCCTGAAAGATAGTAGCTCACCATTATTGCGATAGATACGACAATGACCGGAACCGCGGTAGATAACATGCCTACCGACATCCCGCTTATTATAACGGTGGCCGGCCCTGTGAGAGATGCCGCGGCAACGTCACGCGTGGGCTTGTATTTAGTTGATGTAAAAAATTCCGTCGAAAGACCGATCAGGACTCCTGCCGCCAGACCGGACAGCACCGCCCAATAGACTCCGATATATTGCATTCCAAGATTATATTTGACTACAAAGAATGACATTATGGCTACTATAATAGAGCTTGAGAATACTCCACGCCTCAGGGCCTTTAACAGGGCTCCCTGGTCGGCCTTCTCTTCCGTCTTCACAAAGAACGTCCCAATAACAGATGCCACAACCCCTACCGCGGCCATGACCATAGGTATCGTCACCGATTGCAATCCCAGACCCAAAGATCCGAAGGCCGCTACGCCCAGCGCAGATGTAGCAACTATAGATCCTACATAGGACTCATACAAGTCGGCCCCCATACCGGCAACGTCTCCGACGTTATCACCGACATTATCGGCTATAACTGCGGGATTTCTCGGATCATCCTCCGGTATCCCCGCTTCAATTTTTCCCACGAGATCGGCTCCCACATCTGCGGCTTTCGTGAATATTCCTCCCCCTACCCTGGCGAAGAGCGCTTGCGAGCTCGCTCCCATTCCGAAACATAGCATAGTGGAGGTTATTGCGCCGAGCTTATCCATACCATAAGGGGCGGCGTGGCCGGAGTACCACCAATTTAAAAGGTAATACCATATAGATAGATCTAAGAGGCCCAGGCCTACGACTATCAGGCCCATGACAGCGCCGGAGGAGAACGCAATATTTAAGGCGGCATTTAGACTTGATTGTGCGGCATAAGCGGTTCGGGCGCTGGACCTGGTAGAGATCGACATACCTATGAAGCCCGAAAGGCCTGAAAAGAAACCTCCGGTCAAAAACGCGAAAGGAACAAATATGGGAAGTTTTCCGTAAAGTGCAAGCGCCATCAGGACGAGGAACATCACGCCGAAGAAGATCGCGACTCCCGCATACTGCCTCTTAAGATAGGCGTAGGATCCCTCCCTGACCGCCTCGGCAATACTTATCATGTCGCCGGTACCCTCGCTATTTTTCATTATCTTCATAGCAAGGTATCCGGCAAAGGCAATAGCAAAGATCGAACCCATAGGAGCAAGGATCAAGAGATCCAGATGCATATTTAATCTCCCTTGGAAAATGTCTGGTTTCTTTCGGAGCCCACCGATATCAATACAATCTTTGTTTTAACTAACTCTTGTATCCTTTTTAAGTATCTCTTTGCGTTGGTAGGTAATTTTGCATACGAGGTGATGCCTGTAGTATCTTTACGCCAACCGGGAAGCTCCTCATACATAGGACGGCACTGCGTCAGCGTCTTAATACTCGCCGGAAAATCATTGTAAATCTTACCGCCGAATTTATAACCGGTGCATATCTTTAATGTATCCAGCTCATCCAGTACGTCAAGTTTCGTAACTACGAGCTCGTCCAATCCGTTGACCATTACCGCATGATTGACCACTACGCCATCGAACCATCCACAGCGGCGTGGACGGCCGGTCGTGGCACCGAACTCTTTACCCTTCTGCCTGATCTTCTCCATAAGGCTATCATTAAATTCAGTAGGAAAGGGCCCCTCGCCAACTCTGGTGGTATATGCCTTAACAACTCCGATGACTTTATTTATCTTATTAGGTCCAACGCCGGTCCCGATCGATGCTCCACCGGCGGTAGAATTGGATGAAGTGACGAATGGATACGTGCCGTAATCAACATCGAGAAGGGTTCCCTGCGCGCCTTCAAAAAGGATCCTCTTCTTGTTTTTAATGGCATCATTCAGGAGGCGCTTCGTATTGCAGACATATTTACTGATCTTTTTGCCGTAATCCAGATACTCTTTATACATGGAAGCTAAATTAAATCCTTCCGCGCCGTATATCTTGGCAAGCACAGAGTTCTTCTCTTCCAGATTGCTGCGCAATTTGTCTTTAAGGGTATCTTCTTCTAATAGATCGATCACTCTTATGCCGGAGCGCGCAACTTTATCGGAATAGCAGGGACCTATACCCTTTTTGGTCGTACCAATCTTCTTTTTCTTCTGTTCTTTAAGTTCATCGAGCAGTTTATGGTATGGCAGTATAACATGCGCCTCTTCACTGATAAATAGCCTGCTGTCAACTTTGATACCCCGCTCTTCGAGCATCGCTATCTCTTCCAGAAGCGCCCTCGGGTCTATTACAACCCCGTTACCGATAACACATATTTTGTTCTTGTGTAGTATACCTGAGGGTATAAGGTGCAGTATGAATGAATCTTTTCCGATAACAACAGTATGGCCCGCATTATTACCGCCTTGATACCTGACTATATAGTCGGCTTTAGCGGCGAATATATCTATAACCTTACCCTTACCTTCGTCCCCCCACTGGGCTCCTACAATAACTGAATTTGACATAATATTCCCTTGTTTTAACCTTTGATCCGTCCTATCTCTTAGGCGGCGCCGGAGGAGCGACTGGCGGACGCGGAGGCCGGGGTACAGTATAGCTCGCCGGCAAGGCCGAGGGAACCCTGACTGAGACATGAGGTGTTACAGGGCTTTTTGGTGCGCCGCTGACCGGGATATTACCGGCACGCTGAATTCGGCGTACAGTATCAAGCTGACGATTTATATTTTCTGTGTGCACTCGAGTCATTTCCTGATGTACCCTTATATAAAGCTTCTCCAGCCGGACCCTGTCTAGCGTTTCGATCATTATGCCTGCAAAGGTATAGTTAACTTTCCCGGAGCGATCCGTAGTCTTCTTAAGGCCCGGAACGAAATTTGATATCTCTTCATACTCATCCAGCGTTGCCTTAATATCGCTCACTATTTCATCGGTCGTCATCTGTTTTACACTCACGCTTTTAGTCTCTACGACGGGGGCAATAACGGATTCTCCAGGATTTGCCACGGGGGCCGATTCCACTTTTTGTTCCGCGGCCTCATCGGCGGCAAACGATACTGCCGTAAACACAAACAATACAGCCATAACAACTACCGATACTATACCTATCTTTTTCATTTGCGCTCCTTTTTTTTATGGCGTCATCGTAAATATCTTACGCGCTATCTCCGGATACTTTGCAATAAATAAAAGCTCATCCTGCGTAAGGGGCTTCTGGGTATGGACGTTTGCATATCTCACGAGCTCTAATATCTTAGTCGCATCCTTGTCGTCCTTGAATTTAATCTCAAGTTTGTCATAAACGTTCCTGAAGCCCTTTATGCCGCTATATTCACCGGCGGTGATCTGTCTCCCCGTCTCTATGATCTCCGGCTCACCCCGTCCTAGTTCCTCAAAGTCATATAGTTCGTAGTTTCGCCTGTTTTTAATCGCTCCGTCGGCATGTATGCCTGATTCATGAGCAAACGCGTTCGATCCTACGCCTGGCTGATTAATAGGTATGGGAACTCCGAACGCGTAAGAAGCATACTTAGAGATCTTCCACGCATGATTCAATTTAATACGCTCGTCGAGTATGTAGCGCCCCGCAAAACCGCTCGAATACTTTATCGCGAGTATCGTGCTAACCAAATCCGCATTGCCAGCCCTTTCACCCATGCCGTTTACTGTGGTATTAATATACGCATCGACTCCACCATCTATTGCGCCTTTGGCTCCGGCCAATGAAACTGCTATCACCATACCAAGGTCATTGTGGCAATGAAGCTCTATCGGCAACTTCACCTCTTCGGCAAGAATCTTTACCCTGCTATAGATGGTGAATGGATCATCGTAGCCGAGAGTATCGCAATATCTTATCCTGTCCGCACCGGCCTTCTTTGCCGCGCGAGAAAACTTTATCAGGTAATCGAGATGTGTTCTGGATGCATCTTCGGCATTAACTCCAAGTATCTTTATCCCATATTTACGTGCGACATAGACGGCCTCGACCATCTCCTTAATCACATCTTCTTTTGTATACTTTCCCTGGAACTTCCCGCTTATCATCTGCTCGGATGTGGATATAGATAGGTTCATATTCTCAACCTTGGTCATCTTGCAAGCTTTTTCAACATCCTGCTTGATCGCCCTTATCCACCCGCTCAACACTATAGGCTTAAGCACCCCGGTCCTGGCAAGTTCAAGGTTTGCATTAAGATAATTTGTCTCGTGGTGAGTCACCGGAAACCCGAACTCAGACTGGGAAACGCCCATCTCGTTCAGATACATATTGATCATCGTCTTTTGAAGCTTTGCCAAGCCAAGCCTTGACGTTTGGACACCATCTCTATTTGTGACATCTACAATATAAATCTTCTTTTGTTTTGTCATAACCTTACATTCTCCCTCACTCATTATACATAGAATAGACCATCTTTTATGTCGATCTACCTCTGTTTACACTTTAACCAGCTTCACGCCGTAGATGTTAGGTGATTTTCTTATCTCTTCCAACACGCTATTCGGTACATCACTGTCTATATTAAGTATACTTACGGCCTTACCGCCCTTAACCTCACGACCGAACGACATCCCGGCTATGTTGACACCATTTTTTCCGAGTATTGTGCCTATCTGGCCGATGATACCGGGGACATCCTTATTGCTCGTAACCAGCATATAGCCATCGGGAACTGCATCGACGTATGAGTCGTCTATCTTCACGATCCTCGGATGAACCTTAGTGAAGAGAGTCCCTATAAGAGAGCTCTTCATCTTATCCGTCTCTACTTCAACTATAATAAGACTGGCGAAGTCCTGAACCTCGGCAGTCTTCGTTTCCACTACATTGATTCCACGCTCTTTGGCTATAACCATGGAGTTAACAAAATTCACCGTCTCCTGCAATATTGGTGTTAGCAGCCCTTTGATAATAGATAACGTGAACGGCGAGAGATCGTATTTTAATATATCTCCTACGTATCTTATCTTAACTTTCTTAATGTGGCCTTCGACAAGCTGAGCCTGCATAGATCCCATCTTGTCCGCAAGTTTAAGATACGGATCTATAACCTTGAACATCTCGGGTTCCACGCATGGCACATTGACTGCGTTACGAATACAGCCGCTTATCAAATAATCGCGCACCGTATTGGCAACCTCTATGGCAACATTCGCCTGGGCTTCCTCTGTAGAGGCCCCAAGATGCGGCGTCAGGACCAGCTTATCAAGCGTCAGAAGTTTGCTATCTTTCTGCGGAGGCTCCTCTTCATAGACATCCAGAGCTGCGCCGGCAACTTTACCAGATTCTATAGCTCTGACAAGCGCGGCCTCGTCTATGATCCCGCCTCTGGCACAATTAATCAATCGCACATTCTTTTTCATCACATCGAACTGTTTATCGGAAATTAAGTGGTTTGTCTGGACCGTTAGTGGCGTATGCACCGTAATGTAATCCGCATTCTTAAACAAAGTGTCGAGATCCGCCGGTTCCATCCCGAGATCTTTGGCTCTCTCCATTGACAGATACGGATCGTAGGCAAGCACCTTCATTCCGAAACTTAGAGCGCGCTTTGCCACTTCAGTGCCAATACGACCAAGCCCTACTATGCCAAGGGTCTTACCATAAAGCTCGTGACCCATAAATTTCTTACGCTCCCACTCGCCCTTCTTCATAGATAAGTCGGCTAACGGGATATTTCTGGATAATGCCAGCATCATCGTAAACGCATGTTCTGCGGTAGATATCGTATTGCCTGCAGGTGTGTTTACTACTATGACTCCCTTCTTTGACGCGGCCTCGACATCAACATTATCGAGCCCCACTCCGGCCCTTCCCACTATCTTCAGCTTATCCGCGGCCTCGATGATATCCTTCGATACTTTTGTGCCGCTTCTCACCACGAGCGCATCATAATTCTTTATCACATCCCTTAGCTGTTCGGGAGTCAGCTTAGTGTTAACATCTACGACCAATTCTTTCTCTCTCTGCAGGATCTCAACCGCTTCCTTGGAGAGTGAATCGCTTATCAGAACTTTATATGCCATCTCATATCTCCTGAATTTACTATTTACCTAATATCTTGGCGGCAGCATCGATACCGCTTCCGGCGTTAAAATTATACCCCATCTTAGTCAAACCGATCTCAAGGGCCTTAATGGACTCCATGGTATGCTCCTTATCAATGCCGCCCATGTGCGCCGCTCTAAAGATCTTGCCTTTTAGCTTCTCCTGGCCCGGTGCAAATGTAACGCCAAACTCTGTCTTAAGAAGCTTAATGAGGGCATCCGCATCCATGCCGGCAGGCGTGTTAACGGCCGTAACCGCATTGGATGGAGACTTCGAGAATATGGATAGTCCGATGGCCTTCATCGCATCCCTGAACGCATTGGCTTGCGCCGCATGCTCGGCAGTGACATTATCTATACCTTTATTATTAATAGTTTCGAGAGCTTTACGCAAACCTATCACCAGGGTTATCGCTGACGTAAACGGCGTGTCGGTATCATCCATCGCCTTTTTGTACTTCTTAAAATTGAAGTAGAACTTCGGCAATCTTGAGGTCTCTGCCGCCTTCCATGCTTTAGGGCTAACTGAACAAAACGCAAGCCCGGGAGGTATCATCAGGCCCTTCTGAGATCCACAGACTCCTATGTCGACTCCCCAGGCATCATTCTCAAATTTATCGGCCCCGAGGCCGCTTATCGCGTCTACCACGTACACGGCATTCGTCGGCCTGACTACCTCGCCTATACTTTTTATATCGAAGACTGTCGCCGTCGATGTCTCGCATAGAGTAGTATAGACTGCCCTTACACCCGGATTCTTATCGAGCAAATCTTTAATATCCGAAGCCTTAGGAGAAGCCCCCCACTCTACATCCAGCTGAATCACTTCGACGCCATACGCCTTCGCTATCTCATCGAAACGCTCTCCGAACTTTCCACCCCGCACTACGATAACCTTATCCCCGGGTGAGCAGATATTCACCACAGAGGCTTCCATAGCGCCCGTGCCGCTCGATGTAAAGGTATAAATGTCATTGGATGTCTTAAATATCTTCTTCAAGCCATCGGTGGCATCTTTAAATATGGACTGATACTCCTTAGTCCTGTGATGGATCATCGGCTTGGCCATCTCATTTCTTATGTATTCGGGTACCGGCGTCGGGCCGGGCGTCATGAGGTAATTCTTTGCCATTATTAAATACCTTTCCGTTGCAGTAATATCTACTTTTTGGAAGTATTCGTTATAACTTCGTCAACTATTCCGTATATCTTAGCTTCCTCAGAGGACATGAAGTAATCTCTCTCCGTATCCTTCTGGAGTTTCTCCAGCGGCTGTTTAGTGTGATACGCGAGTATCTTCTCGAGCTTAGCGCGCAATTTCAATATCTCAGTCGCCTGTATGCTGATATCGGTCGCCTGGCCCTGGACTCCACCCCACGGTTGATGGATCATTATCCTTGCATGCGGAAGAGCATAGCGCTTTCCGGGCCTTCCCGCAGCCAATAATACGGCACCCATGCTCGAAGCCTGTCCTACACAATAGGTGCTTACGTCCGACTTTATAAACTGCATAGTGTCATATATGGCCAGTCCGCTCGTCACCGATCCTCCGGGAGTGTTGATATACATATTTATATCTTTCTCCGGAGCCTCCATCTGTAAAAATAGCAGCTGCGCTATTATTAAATTGGCCACCACATCATCTATCGGCGTTCCCACAAAAATGATCCTGTCCTTCAACAGCCTCGAGTATATGTCGTAAGCTCTCTCCGACCTGCCGGTGCTTTCTATTACCATTGGAACTAGCATACTCATAATACCTCCGAAGTTTTGATTAGCGCTACTTCTCTATTATTTTCGAATTATCCAGAAGGAATTTGACGGTCTTTCCTTCTCGTATCTTATCTTTCAGATTATCCATGAGGTCTTCCTTCTCATAATAATCCTTAATGAAACCTTCCTCTTTACCGCTATTGGCCGCTATCACCTTAAACGCGCTCGAGATATCCTCTTCCGTGATCTCTATCTTCTCCTTTGAGGCTATCTCATCGAGTATGAATAGTAGCCTTATCTGCTTCTCGGCATCTTCTTTAAATCTATCCTCAAACTCCTTATTCTTCTTATCTAATTCTTCCTTACCGAATCCCCTCTCCTGCAGTTTACGCTTGGCATCTTCGATCATATGATCCAATTGTTTTGCAACAAAGCTGGCAGGAACGCGGAACACGTTGTCACCGGAGAGTTTGTCCAGAAGCTGGTTCTCCACATTTATCTCGGCAGTCGAGATAGCCCTGGCCTCGAGCTCTTTAACTATCTCCTTCTTAAGGCTATCGAGATTATCTTTACCAAGATCCTTTGCCAGCTCATCATCTATATTGGGCAATTTCTTCTCTTTTATCTCTTTAACCAGCACATGGTACCTGGCATCTTTTCCGGCAAGTTTTTCGTTAGGGTATTTTTCCGGAAGCTTCGCATCTATATCCGTCTCGTCGCCCTTCTTCATCCCGACCATCTTCTCGGCGAGTCCCGGTACGAACGAATCTTTTTCCATGGTAAGCCAAAGATTTTCCCTCTTCTTATGGATAGCCTTACCGTCTACATAGCACTCCATATCACTTACCACATAGTCACCCATCTGGACCGGCCTGCCATCAATCGTCGCATATTTGGCATTTACTTCTTGCAGGCTCTTTATCGTTTTATCTATATCTTCGTCCGTTATAGAGACCTTCTTCTTCTCGAGGTTTAATCCCTTATATGTCTTCAGCTTAAATTTGGGACGCGTCTCAACCTTTGCCTTAAATGTAAAAGGCTTATCGTCTTCGAATACCAGATCGCTAATCTCCGGCATACCGATGGGGTTAACCTCGTGTTCTTGAAGAGCCTTACGGTATCCCTCCGGAACTAAGCGTTTCAAGACCTCTTCTTTGGCGGCCTTTGCATAGCTTAATCTGACCATATCTATAGGGGCTTTACCCGCTCTAAAGCCGGGAATATTAGCTACTTTTGCGATCTCGTTGTATACTTCATCGAATGCCTTCGATATGGTCTCTTTGGACGTCTCTATCTCTAAGATCGCTGAACATTCATCAATTAACTTAACCTTTGATTTCAATCTATATCCCTTTCGTTTATTTAATAATATTTTACGGATTTTGAAGGAAAAATTATATCACAAAATCCGATCACATTGTAAATTTTTCACCAAGATAGATCTCCCTGGCTTTGGGGCTGGATATCAGCTCTTCCTTGGTGCCGGAAATTAAAATATTACCTTCGGCCATAAGGTAGGAGCGATCCGTTATTGAAAGCGTTTCTCTGACGTTATGGTCAGTCACCAGTATACCAAGGCCTTTACTCTTAAGCTCTTTTATTATCTCCTGGCATTCGGCTACAGCTATCGGGTCTATGCCGCTGAATGGCTCATCTAAAAGTATGAACATCGGGTTCGTAACCAGCGCGCGCGTGATCTCGACCCGCCTCTTCTCCCCGCCGGAAAGAGTATAGGCCATGCTCTTACTTAAATGGGCTATCTTCAATTCATTCAATAATTCATCTGCCCTACGTTTCCTCTCCCTGGGAGAGAAGCCGAGAGTCTCGAGTACAGCCATTATATTTTCGCGTACTGTGAGTTTTCGGAATATTGACGGCTCTTGGGCGAGATAACCGATACCACAGCGGGCCCTATTATGCAGTGACATCTTTGTTATGTCTTTACGGTCAAATACTATGCGGCCGCTGTCGGGAGGAATGATGCCGGTGATCATGTAGAATGTGGTCGTCTTACCCGCGCCGTTAGGTCCCAGGAGACCCACAATCTCACCGCGCTTAACATTTATATCCACCGAGTTAACTACTCGTCTTGCGCCGTATGATTTAACCAGGCCCGTAGCCTCTAAGAGATGCATTATTTCTTTTTCGCCTCACCTGTAAAATTAGTATCGAAACCCATGCCACCTTCGGGGGATAATACCAGTTTGGGACTACCCGATAGAGATACTTTCTTGTCGGTCTCTGAGTAACTGGCTTTCTGGCTGAACGTAGTATTGTCACCTCTTACTATCCTAACGTTCCCATCGGCTACTATCTCTTTCAATCTTCTCGTGCTCGGATCCAGATATACCGTGAGCTTGTCCGAATCTATGGTGCCGTCTTCGCTCACGACCTTAACGTTTTTAAGGAAGTATGCCTGGTTCTTCTCGTAATCGAACTGCACCTCGCCATCACAGGTTATTGTGGTCTTTGATTTCTTTGGCTTATCACCTTTTGCAAATGCCGCCTCTTTCTTGCTGTTATCGACCTGTCCCGATCCTTCTACAAAATCTCCGGCGAAACCTTTGGTGGACTCGATGGTCGCGTGCACATTCTGTTCGAGCTTCACATTATTCTTTGATCTGTCATAAACACCCTTGTCGGCGGTAATGACCGCCTCCGCCTCTTCGCCATAAGCCGAGGCTACTATATTATCGAGTTTTATCTCGTTCTCCGATACGGCCTCGGCCGAATCACCTTTCACATCCCACTTCTTAGTGCCGCGTTCGCTCAGGCCTTCCAAATTAAATGAAAGGACCTTATGATTCACAGGATCACCTGAGTTTTTAGCGGTAGTGCTGACCGGCGCTATATTATCAGTCGGGCGAGTTTGTTTAGGTGCGACGGGCTCTTTAGGCCTCGGCGCTTCTTTCTTACCACAGCCTCCCAGAAACAAAAACATCACCATCATGGCTACAGCAAAATTCTTCATCATATTCATTTTGGCCTCGTCTTCCATCTTCGGTGCATCCAGACCCATTGATCAGGATATCTCCTGATATAAGATTCCACTACGTCCGACCACCTTTTTGTATTTGTTAAAAGATCGCTCTCCTTATTTCCCGTATTTACCATCTCTATAGGTTTACCGATAGTAAGGACGTGCTTACCGCCGCTTCTTATAATAAATGCCGGCACCAGCGAAGCCCCGCTCGCCATCGCCAGAGCGGCCGGAGCCACGGGAGTATAAGCGCTCTTACCGAAAAAATCTACAAATACCCCATCTACGGAATCGACATCCTGATCGGCGAGCATTCCTATAATCCTGTTAGCTCTAAGCACCTTCAATATGCTCCGCGGCGACTGATCACGATAGATCACATTGACATCATTTACCTTACGGAGATGATTAAGATACTCATCGTACTTATGGAAATAGATGCGTCTGCCGATCGCCGAACCGGGATAACCCTTCACCCGCATAGTCAGCGCCAATAGCTCCCAATTACCGAAATGGGCAGTAAGAAGTATAACGCCTTTGCCCTTTTTTAGCTCATTGTCCAATAAGTCAAAATTCTCTATCCGTACAAATTTATCTATATTGGATTTATTAATCTTGGGAAAATTTATAAGCTCTGCGGCGATTTTGCCAATGTTCTCGAATACCTTAACGGCGATCCGCCTGATCTCTTGCTCACTCTTATCAGGAAACGCCAATCGCAAGTTATCTAAGGTCTGGTTTCTGTACTTGGCAACCAGCCCAAAAGAAGCTCTGCCGAGTGATTTGGCTATAAAAAGAGCAATAGACAAAGGCAATAGACAGACCATAAACGCAAGGCACCGACCCCAATAATACAGATAGTACCTTCTGAATTTGAATTTCATATACGGCGTTTACTATATAATAACAGCGGGAGTTTGTCAATCACGGTATGCACGTTGTCTGAGAATAAGCGTCCACCTTGTTATCGGCGGTTATCATTAAGACGATATTTTTGCGGCTTGATCGTGTGGGTCGAAAAATCTCCCTGTGGAGCGAGAACATTTTTTCGCCATATGGTCGAAAAAATCTGGGGTGGAATAATTACAACGCAGTTGCTACGGCTTCCCAGGCTTTTCGCTTCTCGTCTACAGTGTTCCAGTCAATTTTTCGAATCTTTAAGACGCCCGTGAAGAGGGCTTTGATCGCCTCGGCCGGGTTATTACTATAATCGGACAAGTCGACCATCGCAGAGATGAGATTGATGAGCCCCTGGCCCGGCTCCGCATCCCTCCCCTTTCGCACATGCTCAATGAGTTCGAGTCCAAGTCCAAACTGCGTAATCAGGTCTGGATTATCTCCCTGCCCTATCTTTTGTATCTTTATAAGCGCGTCGATGTCATCGACATTGATCTGGTACTCCGTTTTCAAATAATTCTTAGCAGAATCTAATAGGTCGTGCAAATATTCCGGCAACAGCACTATGGCTCGAGGTTTCGGCTTGGACGGATTCTTTACATCTTGAATTACTTTGTCGAGAAGCTTTTCCAGACTATTTTCATCATCTACACCTTCTTTGATTATCGATTCGGCAAATAAATATTTTGCGAACTTGCCGATAATATTCTGTATGGGCCTTCTTGCTGGGCTTGATTCGCCCGCCTTGGCAATCTGAACCACGATATTTGTATGTCCATTCGGCGGAACGTCACCCAGTCCTTTTACTAGAACCGCGGCACGGAGCGCCATCTCGAGCTCGGAACACTGGACACGGTCCTGCAGACTATCGATCTCAGAAACAATCTGCAGTATAGCTTCCGGGGTAACTGCCACCGACTTCATGGCATCGATTAACTTCGCACGATCAATCGTCGCCGCGACGAACATAAGAGTAAAGCTTGCAATCAATTCCTTGGCGTTACTGAGTAAGTTCATTTTCGCGGTCAGTTCGTCACTGTAGGCTTCCGAGTATGGCACGGGCACGGTTGGCGCCTGGACAGGTTCGATAGGTAACTTTGCGGTCTCGATCTCAACAACTCCTGAGTTCATTATGTTTCTTACAATTCCGATTTTATATTTAAAGTCTTCTATTACATCTCTGATGGCCTGGATTACAGTGACCTCAGCCCCATCTTTCGATCTGTTATCCAAAGATCTCTCCGCATCCTCTAATACATCATCAATATCGTTCAATATTCTCGATCGTAGAGAATTAAGTACTATGCTTAGGGTTCGGGCATGGCCTCCCACAGCTTCTGCTCCTTTATTATCAAGCACCAACAGGTCATGTAAAGGCTTACGGATATCGGGGCTTAGGAGGTTCATTTCAATTAATAAATCAAGCTTTGAACGTCGGTAAATCTCTTCGTACAGAGCGCCTCTTATCCGGCCTTCTACTTCACCCGGGCCGATTTCTTTCAGTAATTTAATCTTATCAATAATTTTATCCGCGATTGGCACCGCGTGTTTAATTTTCAGATTCTTTATCATATCTGTCACCCTATTATTTGCATCTTCCCCTACCAGAAAATCCTGCAGACCCATGCCATCAGGCAGTAATTTTTCTACACCGGTTTGGTTCCTATTATAATCTCTGGCTACAATCCCTGATCCTCTTAAATACATATGCACATTTAGGCCCTCGGGAACACGGTCACCGGGATTAGAATCAAAGTATGAATGTCCTGCTTCATGGAATAGTAGGGCAAACGCGGCATCCCTCTTTCTCGGATCAAAATCAAGAATATTGTTAAATAGTTCTTCGTTCAAAAGGATATATTGGGAATCCCCATATCCCTGCACAAGACTATTGTAATTTAAGAGGCGGAGATTATTTATATTATCACGGAGGTAGTTTAAGATCTTTTCGATGTGGTCCCTTGCGGCGGTATCCATTATCTCTCTCAGCTTTGGCCTATACTGCGCCTCTATCAACTCCAGTATGCGCCCTCTCTGGTCGCTCGTTGGTTCCCGGTATCCTACAGTAATTACTTCTGGCTTCGATAGCGGCGTTGCATCGAGATCTGTGGCGGTGATCGTAAACTCTGCGGTCTCCTCATTCTTCGTTATACCGATGGGCTTCTTTTTACCTATAAGGCCTGCGGCCACGTATGGCTTAGGGCCCACCAGTTGTTCTGGCGTTAGCGCGTATGGCACCCACTTATCTAATGAGCCCGAACCTTCCATTTGTAAAACTGTAAATGGTTTGCCTAAATTATACGCAAGGTGCATCATGCCGCCCTCTACCGTAACCACACTATCCGATTTATCTACGAGATATTTATATAACCGCTGGTCCTTTTGTGGTTCATCCGGTATGACAACGTATTGTCTAAGTTCTGGCCTAAGCAGATCTCTTACTTGTTCTGCTATTTTTTTGGTTCCATAGTTCTGCTGATTGGGTAGTACTATTACAAAACCGTTATTTGTAATTATGCTTTCCACGTCTTTGGCGAAATCTCCTAATCGGTTTCTTGTATAGCCCTTGCCTTCACTTTCACCGCCAAAGCCGTTGACTATGACAATGAGCCTGCTTTTCGCATCTGGATTATTTGCAATATTATCACTCCACCAATTATCTGCTGTTGTCGGATAAGGGCCGCCCACAAGAAGCGAATCTTTCGATCTCTCTGTTCCCGCCCTGAATGGAAGACCCATTTCTGCGCACAACCTATAGATCGGGTCATACACGTTACTAATGCCTGGTGGTATTATTAATTCCTCGCCATCTATAATTATCTTTTCATATACGAATGCATCTTTAGCCTTATTGGTTCTTAAGTATATGGGAGGCGCCCTACCTGACTGGCTTAATTTATTAAGAAAATCCTTAAATTTAGACTCAAAGTAATCGCTGTATCTCCGGGCAGTATCATAATGGTCGATTATCATATCGAAATGATCGGTATCGGTTAAGTCAAAGATGGTTTTATTATCCAAACTCTTAACGGTTACACGCTTATTGTTATAGAGGTACTCTCTGCCCGTGTATACTGTTATCTCTAATTCGGAATTAAAATCTAGTAGGGCCTGAATAAAAGTGCCCGTCCTTATAAGCTCGTCTCCCTGACCGTCCTTGATGTTATGGATTATCAGGACCTTCTTTGGGCCTTTTTTAAGTATCTCTTCAGCTTTCGTATGATATTTAAATTCACCGCGCACTTCGATCGGTAGCGGCTCACCAAGGCGTTTGGTTAGATAATAAATAAAATACTTAAAACCTTCCGTATCTTTAAAAATTGCGGTTAGTCTATCTAATAATTGAGGATCTTTTTCGAAATAAGCTTTAAGCATAGGGTGATACCTTGTTAAACATGATAGGATTATTTGCTTGATCTTAATCCTGTGCTCATTTTCCTCTATATATTCTAAAAATTTGTTTAATAAATTCTCGGATTGCACGCCAATCTCAGCCATTGCGTTTGCGATGCCCTTATAGGCATAACTATCAAGACCTCCTGTCATCAATAATTTCTCGAAGCGGGATAATGTGTCCTGGGCGAGATCCGGCATAGCTTTGGCGATCTCAGCCATTGTATTTGCGCTGGTAGTATAGGCATAATCGTTAAGCCTTTTTGTGATTAATAATCTTTCGAGAAAGTACAGCACCCTCTGGGCAAGCTCGGGTCTGGATTTGGCAATCTCAAATATTGCGTCTGCGCCGGCTGTACAGATGCGATAATTAAGCCCTTCTGTCATTAATAATTCCTCGAGATGAGATAATGTCGTGTTGAATATGAGCTCAGGCCTGGATCTGGCGATCTCAGCTATTGCGTTTGCGCCGGCTATGTAGGCGCGATAATTAAGCCCTTTCGCCATTAATACTTTGTTAAGGGAGGATAGTGTGGCATCAGATATGAACTCAGGCATAGATCTGGCGATCTCAGCTATTGCGTTTGCGCCGGCTTCATATTTATAATCACCGATACCTTCTGCCATTAATAATTCCTCGAGATGAGATAATGCGGCCTGGGCGAGGTCCGGTCTGGCCTTGGCTATCTCGGCTATTGCGTTTGCGCTAGTTGAATAGGCATAATAATCGAGCCCTGGTGTTGTTAGTATTTTTTCAAGGGAAGATAACGCACCCTGGGTAAAGTCCGGCCTGGCCTTGGCTATCTCAGCTATTGCGTCTGCGCTAGCCTCATAGGCATGGTAATCAAGCTCTGGTGTTGTTAATAAATTTTCGAGAGAGGGTAATGTGATATTGGATATAAACTCAGATCTGACCGGCGCAACCTCAGATATTGCGTTTACGCTGGCTGAATCGACATATCCATCAAGCCCTTCTTTTATCAATAATGCTTCAAGGACTGCTAATGCGTCCTGGGCAAGGTCCGGCCTGGACTTGGCAATCTCGGCTATTGCGTTTACGCTGGCTTCATAGACCCCTTCTTTTATCAATAATGCTTCAAGAGTGGAGATTGTGGTATCGGATATAAGATCGGGTCTGGTTTTAGCGATCTTAGCTACCACATTTACGCCGACTAAATAGACAACAAAATCAAGCTCTGGTACCCTTAATAATTCCTCGAGAGGAGCCAATCCATACTGGGCAAGGCGTCTGGCACTTACTGTATATGCATAACGATCAAGCTCAGGAGTCCTTAACACTCTTTTAAAAGAGGATAATGCGTCTTGGGTGAAATCCGGCCTGGTCTCGGCAATCTGGGCCATTGCATCTGCGCTGGCTTCATAGAGATGCTGATCAAGCCCTCTCGTCATTAATATGGCCTCGTGTATTCTTATGGAGAACATTTTTTCGTACGTCTTTTGATTTTCATCCGTAACCCATGACCTATCTTCCTGCAAAAGCTCATTTAAGAAATCCTCATCTTTGATCTGGCTTAATATAAACTCATGGTATGGGCTCACTTGGCCGGCCTTGGCAAAGTACCGTGCCCTGGCCGCAGCATCTCTGCGTGATAGCCCCATGACGTTCTCAGCGTACTCATGATCTATGAGCTCTGCGAGCATACCAAAGAAGGGACTGTCCTCAGGCTGTAGTTTCCCTATGATGGGGACTGTCCCTGGCATGAGGATGGTTTCGTAGAAGATATTCG
>CAIMPC010000018.1 GCA_903843285.1 Candidatus Omnitrophota bacterium | reverse complement strand
GAAAGGGGGTAGGGGCGCAAAAAAAGAACCCCTCTTGGCCGCCTACAGCTGTAGTGACTTCGCCTGATGAGATCCTTCGTCGCCCTGAACTTGTCGAAGGGCTTCTTTAGGATGACGGCGCTACAGTGACCACAGGCTGTAGTTTACATAACACTTTTTTATAGGCAGGCTCCGCGGCCATGTAAACTTACTGTGAGGGACGCGGAACGACTATAAAAAATGTTATGTAAAAGGCTGTGGGGTTCTTTTAGCGGCGCAGTTAAGCGCCGCTAAGCCGCGCAAGTATGAAGAGGATTGGCGTGATGTGTGTTATTCGGGTAGCGATATGCGGCGAACCACCGTGAGGCAACATTGAGATGTGAAAAAAGTAACAATGGTAAACAAAAACAATGGGATGACTCTGATGACAATCCCAGACCTGTTTTTCATGAAAACTTAATATCCAGGTGAGTTCTTGTCACCAGGGCAATCTTTTCTAATGTGCGGAGGCTGTAGCCGGCGTAATCACCGCTCTCTAACCTCGCAACCGCAGTTTGGCTGGTATGAATCTTTTTCGCCAGATCTTTTTGCGTTAATCCTAATTTTTGCCTTAACCTGGCAATTTTATATCCTATAGCCAGCCTTCGGCCTTCTTCCTCATAATATCTTTTAAACTCTTTATCTTTCAGCTCATCAGATACAACATCTTTTAACGTCAAACACTTCTTCATCTCTCTCACCTCTCTTCAGATATTCATTAGCCTTTTCTTTTAATCCAATCCAACATATTTCTCTCTGCTTCCCCAATCTCTCCGACCGGTAATTCCTGCGTCTTCTTTTTGAAAGCGTGCAACAAGACAATCTTGTCACCCAAAAAGAAAAAGTAAAATATACGGACATTGGTAGAAGAAAATCTTATACGCAACTCTTTGATCTTTCCTCTAACATGATCCGCGTAAGGCCTAAGCAGATTCGGTCCTTCTTTTTCTAAAAGCTCAATGTGCTTATATATCTTGGCGCGCGCCTTTTTTGTCCAGGGTCTTTATGAAATCTAATACCGGATAATCTCCTCTGGGCGCTTGGTAAAAGACCGTCTCGTACATGTATAACCTTTCCTTTGTTAGTAAGTATATATCAAATTTGATATACTGTCAAGCTTAAAATTTTCTTTTTCTATTAGTGAGGAAAAATGGGTCAGAGTCAATTTGTTGTGCCCTGTCCAATTAAGAAACATCTGCACAAGCACCCTCAAAGCGTGAAGTGTGAAGACACGACTTGTAGGGACGCTTTCAGAATCCTTCTGTAAATAAGTGCCATGCTCGCAGGTACCACCCTCGAGAATATAAGTAATTTATTAGGTGTGCGCACCGTTTAGTGGTAGTTAGTTTTCAAGGGTGGCACTTTTGATGATGGCACCAATAACCGGATCCTTCACTTCGTCTGACGCAAACTGTGACCCGTTCAGGATGACATTATTCCTCCACTTACCGATTGATTACGCTTTTTGTGATCCACGCGTATTGCCAATTCCTTCCCATATGATATACTTACCTCAATATTAGAATACTTTAAAACCCTAAATTAATTACAGGAGATGATATGGCGAAGAGAAGGAATTATTTTATAAATAAGAAGTTCCAGCTTAAATATACGTTATCCATAGTGGCCATACTTGCTGTCGTGATGATTGCCTCGGGCGCTGGCGTATACTTCGGCATGTGGGGTTCCATTATAGAAAACTTCTCGCAGTTCAAGGTATCACAGAACCTCGAGACTGCCAAGCGTATAGCGGATTATGAGGACGCCCGATTCAGGAAAGGAGATTACCGGCTTAACAGAATATTCCGTGAAGCGGAGCTATTAAGCGCGCAGCAGCAGGATGCGCTTAAGAACGCCTTAGAGGCCGTTAATCGTTCGCTTCTTCCTAAAGTGGTAATACTTGCAGTGGCGATATTTTTAGCAGGCATAGTCATTTCCCATAAGGTGGCAGGTCCTATGTACAGCATAGAGAGATCGGCGGAGGCGATACGTCGCGGCGACTTGTCGGTAAATTTCAAGACGAGAAAGGGTGACGAAATGAAGGATGCCTCATCGGCGCTGGATAATATGGTTGAGGCGCTACATAATGACTTTGCCAGACTGAAGACGGCAGGTTCGGTACTCGATGAAAGAATTCGCGATATAGAGTCCAGAATAAACAAAGAAGACGCTTTGAGACTTAAGGATATAGTTAAGGTTATAGGTGGAGTTCTTGCCAAATATAAGACATGAAGAATAGGTACACATGCCTTACGCTTTCACTTTTTATTGCGCTGTCTTCCATATCCATGTCTAATGCATTCGCACAGGATGAGGCTTTTCTCGATAAACTTCAATACGACAGCTTACTATATTTTGCGAATGAGGCCAATCCCCGTAACGGCCTCGTAAAGGACAGTTCCCGCCCGGGAGCCCCATGTAGCGTAGCGGCGGTCGGTTTCAGTCTCACTGCCATGTGTATAGGAGAGTCGAGAGGGTGGATCGATCGCGATAAGGCTTACGAGCGCGTGATCAGAACACTTAAAACATTCAGAGACGATGTCCCTAATGAGCGCGGGTTTTTCTACCATTTCCTCGATATGCGCACAGGCGCAAGAACGTGGGATTCCGAGTTATCATCCATCGACACGGCGCTATTTTTAGCAGGAGCTCTATTTGCAGGAGAATATTTTAAGGGCACTGAAATCGAGCGTATTGCGCGCGATCTCTACGAGAGAGTCGACTGGCCATGGATGATGAATGGCAGATCCGTAATGTGTATGGGTTGGAAGCCAAGATCCGGGTTTCTGTGGTACTATTGGGATTCGTATAGCGAGGCGATGATATTGTATGCGCTTGCCATAGGCTCTCCGACACATCCCATTTCGAAAGAGGCATGGCAGGCGTGGAAGCGGCCCGTCGATACTTATAATGGTTATGAAGTTGTCTATTCCACCACGGGAAGTTTATTTACATACCAGTATTCGCATGCGTGGATAGATTTCCGGAAATTGTACGATGGAGGTATAAATTATTTCGATAATTCGGTGAATGCGACCAGGGCCAATAGAGAATTCTGCATCGATAATGCGACTCAACATAAAGCGTACGGTGAGAATTCATGGGGCCTCACAGCGTCCCTGGGTCCGGATGGCTATAAGGGATATGGCGCCAGGCCAGGGGATGGTTTTAACGATGGTACTATAGCGCCTTCCGGAATGGCCGGTTCGATAGTCTTTGATCCCGATACAGTTTTGATCGGTCTTAAATATCTTAAAGATAAACATAATAGTTTTCTATATGGAAAATACGGATTTAAAGATGCTTTTAACTTGGATAGGCATTGGTGGGCCGAAGAATATCTGGCCATAGACGTAGGAATTACAATGCTGATGGTAGAAAATTTCCGATCGGGGCTTGTCTGGAATAAATTTATGAAGCTGGATACTGTAAATAGATGGAAAGACCTGTGCTTAGATAGAGAGAAGCCAAAATCACTAAAGGTTCAGATACCCGTTGACAAATAACACTTTTATGATAATATAACTGTGGTAAATGGTACGTGTGTTGATGTAGTTCAGGAGAGACTGTGAAAAAAACAAAGTCCCTGTATTTTTATTCAAGCCTATTTATAATTTCATCAATTTTCTGCCTTTCTTTAGTAGTCCCAGTCTTTAGCCAGCCTCGCGGCGCATCAGCGGCAGAAAAAGAAGAGATCGGCGTCACTCAGCCCGCCTCAAACAAAATAGACCTACCTACCGTAGAAACTCCGGAAAAGGTATACCAGCTAAAGAAAATAGACCCCAATAGAATAGGCGCGGAGGCCTCATATACTACATTTGGCGGGTTCAGGCCTATTGACTACGTAATGAAGAGCCCTGCTCTTGGGGTGGGGCAGAGAGTAGAGATATACCAGGAGCCTAAGCCTCTGGACGCTTATATGATAATGTTTAAGGAGATGCAGCATACTTATAGCGATTTTCAAGGTTACTGGAAGGGCAATGTCATATATGAAGATTGCGCTTTTAGGAGCATAGTCCAACCGCTGTTTGTCAGAGCGTACGGAACGGAGTTTACATTAAGCGACCCTAAGGAATCTTCGAGCGATATAAAGGGTCAGTTGAAATACACGATAGATTATCGCGATGTCTATCGCGAGTACTATCCTAAGTATCCGGATGTAAAAGTTGAGAGATGGGTACAGAACGATGTGATGGTTATTACCACAGCGAAGATACAACCCCTGGAGTGGATCTACACATCGAACATAGGTTTTAGATACTCGACGGTCAATGTCAAAGAACAAGACTATAGGTGGGATTTCTCGTCTGGTGACGAATGGAGAAACACATACTATGCTAACCAGGCCATGGCCTTTAATCCGAGATGCGAGATATTCTGGCAGGGCGAATATTTCAAATCCGAGCATGATAGGTGCACTTGGAGCAATCAACCGGATCACTATTTTACCGCAGGCGAGCTTCGATTAAAGTCTAAGGACATGAAGACCAGCTATACCGGGCGCTTCAGCTATTCGATCGATAAATACTCTCCGTTCAGTAACACATTCGAAAAATATGAAATATGGGCCAGGGTAGGCCGTGATTTTAACGATAGATTTAATGCATATTCGATGCTGAAGTATGCCTACGACCATACGAGATCCGAAGATAATGGAGTTTATCTCAGTCCTGCGCCACTATGGCCAACCCCTAATCCACCTTTGCCCGGGCCATTCGATGTTACGGCGATAGCTCTAATGTCTGAGAACAGGGTTCAGTATAGGGTCTACGATAAGCTATGGATACAGGCAGGAGCGGATTTGGGAGTCGGAGTTAACCTATCAAACTTCGATAACGTCGGATGGCTCGCCGGCCTCGAATATTATGCTCCAGGCGTAATAAGGGTCGATTTTGGATGGAGAGGTAATCAATATTACAATATTGACGATTTCCTTACCACCATATACTTCAAAGCCTACTTCTTCATGTAATGGCTGTATATACGATCGTAGGTCGTGTAGGCGTGGACTGCAACTTCATGAATCTTCAATCAGCATAGGAGGAGAGGAATGAGGGCCAATAGATTTATAATTGCACTGTTTGTCGTGTCTTTCTTTTTTTTACTCTGCTTCACTGGCTGTTCCCCTGACCATTCAAAATCCAATACCAGTGGTACCGCCGATAGTAACAAGCCGATAGAGATAAGGGTCGCTTTCTGGGGTTCTCCTGACGAGATCAATATAACCACCGAGATAATTAACAGATGGCAGAAGATTCACCCTGACATCATTGTTAAGCTGGAGCATACCCCTTACAGAGGGTATGCTGATAAGCTGTTGACCCGCATCGCAGGACGCGCGGCCCCCGATATAATCTGCACAGAAGTTGACCTGTTCGTGACGTTTCAGTCAAAGAATGTTCTCTTAGACCTTACGCCATATGTCGGCGGGGATCCGGAGTTTGATTTTAAGGATTTCTACCCGCAGATCATAAGCCGTTTTACTGTCGATAACAAATTATATGCTGTCCCCAGAGATACCGCCCCTTTCGCCTGTGTTTACTATAATAAAAAACTATTTGACGAAGCGAAAGTACCCTATCCGACAGATGACTGGGATATGAATGATATGCTCGATAAGGCGAAGAAACTTACCAAGGTCGATAAAGACGGCAGGGCTACGCAGTATGGTTTTTACGCCTGGGCATGGATGAACTTCGTATATTCATTTGGCGGAAGCCTCGTCGATGATGTTAAGAACCCTAAAACCTGCACATTAAATTCCAGGGAGTCTGAAGAAGGGCTTCAATTCTATTCGGACATGATAAATAAATATAAGGTACAGCCATCGGTAACTGTTATGACGAACCTTGCTATGGGCGTTCAGGGAATGTTTATGACGGGACGTCTTGCGATGTTCTCCTCCGGTATTTGGGAGACGCCGGGACTTCGAAAGATACAGGATTTCGACTGGGATGTCGTCATGTTCCCTAAGGGGCCGACAGGAAAACGTGGGTTTGGTACGGGCGGATCGGGCTACTGCATCTTAAAGGAATCAAGGCATCCTAGAGAGGCCTTCGAGGTAATAAAAGCCCTGGCGGGCAAAGAGGCCCAGATGGCTCTCGCCGAGACGGGTCTGGCACAGCCGGCAATGATGTCGATAGCCATGAGCAGTCTATGGGCAAATGATGGAAAGATCCCATACAATAAGAAGATGCTCGATTCTGCAATGAAGTATGTAATCTATGATCCCTTCACTCCCGCATGGAGAGAGGCCAAGGAGATGTATGTAATACCGGAGCTTGACCTTCTCTTCGGAGGAAAGAAGACGGCCCAGAGCGCCGTCGCCGCATTTATTAACAAAGTCAATTATCTCATAAAAAGACAATAATAGATAATGAGGTCAGTAAGAAGGTGGATAGGGGATAGATGCGTATATTAGTGGTAGAGGATGAGAGGAAGATAGCGGATTTTGTAAAGCGCGGCCTGAGAGAAGAGGGCTACGCTGTGGACGCGGCCTATGACGGCGAGGAGGGGTTATTCCTTGCCAAGACCAATGACTACGACCTGGTTCTCCTGGATCTGATGCTGCCGAAGCTCGACGGCCTTGCCGTATGTAGAAAGTTGAAAGAGGCAAAGGTCAAGGCTCCCATAATAATGTTAACGGCAAAGAACACAGTAAGGGATAAAGTCTTAGGCTTAGATTCCGGCGCCGACGACTACCTCACTAAACCGTTTGCATTCGAGGAGTTATTGGCAAGGATCCGCGCTATGTTCAGAAAGACCGAAGCGCTCACGCCCACGAAGCTTAAAGTCGCAGATCTTGAACTGGATCTGGTGACACATAAGGTTATGAGGGGCTCAAAAGATATTGATTTAACAGCTAAAGAATATTCTCTTCTGGAGTATCTTATGCGCAATCAGGGAACTATCGTTACGCGCACTATGATATCTGAGCATGTCTGGGACATAGACTTCGATACTTTTACGAACGTTATAGATGTCTATATTAATTACCTTCGCAATAAAATTGACTCTGGATTTAAGAGTAAACTTATCCACACGGTCCGCAGTAGGGGCTATATATTAAAGGAAGAGTAGCGCTCTATCATGTACTATAAATCAATACGCTTTAAGATGACGATCGTCTACATGGCGGTTCTCGCTCTTACGCTTTCCGCTTTTAGCGCCATCCTTTATCATTACGTCAGTATAAGCCTATATGAGAATATGGATACACTGCTACGTTCAAAGGCCGAGGGAATAGTGCATGCGATAGGAACATATTGGGAGGCCGAAAGGCTCGGCCCTAATCGTTATGGCGCTAAGGTCGACGATTGGCAGGGGGGTATAAATTTCGCTACGATAGCGCAGAGGTGGGTGCAGGAGCGATCCAAAGATCCAAAGCTGTTGGATATAATAGTACAGATATATGACCCAAACGGAACGGTCGTTGCCTCATCAAAGAGCACTCAAGGCATCGCAAACATATCCGAGGACAGCCTTATATATGTATTATACGGAAATAGTATGTTCGATACGCTGACGACATCGTTCCCGACTAAAAAAGTCGTTAAATTCAGGGTATTCCTGACCCCAGCAGTAAAGAATTCTCAAGTCGAATATGTCGTCCAGGTGGCGAGCCCGCTCACATCTATTCAAACACCGCTCGACATCATAAAATTTGCCTTATTTATATTGTTCCCGCTTACCGTATTACTAACCGGCATGATCGGCGCTTTCCTTGCTAAGATGACACTGCGGCCGGTAGATAATATGATAAAGACCATCCATGATATTACAGTGGAGAATATGAAGCTTAAACTTAAGCTTCCGGGTACGCGAGACGAGATAGAGAAGCTTGCAGGGACTTTTAATGAAATGTTGGCGCGTCTTGACCATGCATTTACCTCGCATAAGAGGCTATTCGAGGATCTGTCCCACGACCTGAAGACCCCTCTTACCGTAATTAAAGGTGAATTCGAAGTAGTGCTAAAGAAAAAGCGTTCGGCCGAAGATTATGAAGCTGTATTACGTTCCAGCCTTGAGGAAGTAGATAAGATAATCAGACTGGCTGAAAATATGCTGATGCTGGCCAGTTTCGAGGCGCAGAATATAATACCCGACAGGAGAGAGCTGGACCTGAACATATTAATCCAGGGCATAGTTAATAGCATGAGAAAGCCAGCCGGTGAAAAGCATATAGAGATAAGCCTATCATACGATTTTGATATGACCATTAAGGCGGACGAACGCCAGCTTAAACAGCTCTTCATAAATCTGCTCGACAATGCCATAAAATACACTCCCGATAACGGAAAGATCAATATAGATGCGCGTAAAGACAAAGCCGGCGTTAGAATAAAGATTAAGGACACCGGACATGGCATTGCTGATTATCAGATCGAGCATATATTTGATCGTTTCTATCGTGTAGACAAGTCCAGGACAGAGCAGGGTTTCGGATTGGGCCTAAGTATAGTGAAGTCAGTTGTGGATTCACATGACGGTAAGATAGAAGTCGAGAGCTCTATAGGGCATGGCACCACTTTTAATATATTTTTGCCCACCGTGTAAGATTAGTATTTTTTAATCTTCCTCTAACAGAATTCTAATCGCACATATTGTATATTTAGAGTAGAAAATGAAAGGAGAAAGTCATGGTAAAAAAGATTGTTTTGGCAGCGATGTTGGTGGCCGCGGTAATAGGTTTGGCGGCCGGTGTCTCCAGGGCAGCAGATACAGAGGCTGTCGGGGGAGAATTTTTAATAGCAGATTTTAATACCGGAGAGAAGCCCAATAATATAGGTGGGGACTTCGGCGCATGGAGTAAAGATCCCACAGATTTTTCTCAGGGGTGCAGTGAGGCGTTCGATAGCGTAAACAGGCATGGTTCGACAGGCTTCTCAATGAAGCTCGATTACTCAGTCGATTCAAAGAATCCGGCATACAACGGATTCTGGATGTTCCTGCAGAACTTCGATGCTTCAAAATATGACAATCTTGCCTTGTGGGTAAAAGGTGATGGCAAGCTTGGCTATACCACCGTATTTAAAGTAGAGTTGAAGAACGCCTCTAAGCAGGTCGGACGTTATTATGTCACAAGCATAACGGACAGCTGGCAGGATGTAGTTATTCCATTAAAGGATTTTAAGGGGATAACAGATTTTTCTAACCTGTCGGAATTCGTTATCGTATTTGAAGACAGGATAGCTTCTAATAAGAAAGGCGTTATTTACCTCGACGATATCAGATTCACAAAGAATAAGTAGTATTTACTAATTAAGGGATAGGCGCGGACTCATCTTCCGTGTCTATCCCTGCATTTTGATAAGGGTATTTAATAATATGCTCCTCCGCCGATTAAAGAAATCAATTGCACTAATCTCGATCTTGGTATTATCCGCATCCTTCCTATATACCGACTATTCTGAGGCTCAGGAAATTCCCCAGAAACCGGTAAAGTTTATAAAGCCCATAATTCTTTCCGATTTTAGCGAAGGCACTCTTTACACCAATCTTGGCGGGCTTTCCGGAGGAGACGATAATAAGCCAGGCACGCTGTACGCGACCATAATTCAGGACGAAGGATATGTCAGAGGCAACACCGGATATGCTGTCGCGCTCGATTATGACGTGGATAGACTGGGAGAATTTACTTACTACTGGATAAAACTGGGTAAGGAGATACCGGGCAAGGCCGGGTCGACCGAACCTTTGGATCTAAGAGATTATAATTACCTGTCTTTCTGGATAAAGGGAGCGCAGGATGTCAGCGATATAAAGATAGAACTGCACCAGGATGTTAACGGGGATGGCGTATTTACATATGGGCAGGATATAACAAGTTATGTCTATTTAAATGCTTTCATCAATGGTGGTATGGTATCGAAAGATTGGGGTAAAGTCGTGGTGCCCCTGAAGGCGTTCAGCAAGATAACAGATTGGTCCAAGCCCCTGGAGTTAGTTCTGGTATTTGAAAATAAAGCAGGCAATAAAAAAGGGGTTGTATATCTGGATGATATAATCTTTGGTAACCGCCCGGAGGACGTCCTTTCGCGAAAAGACGAGGATCTTAGGGGGATAAATGCACCCAGCGAGGCCTCTTTTAAGATAAATGGAACAAATGCCAATAAGTGTGCCGCCATTAAGTGCGCCAACGATCTGGAGATAGCCTCAGAGACCTTTTATCAGAATCCTTTCTTAGAGAGCGTAAGGTTCGAATATTCTGTAGATAAGGGTAATACCTGGAGGATTATAGGCACAGATTACGATATCAGTAATAGTCTGCATAAGATAGCATGGGAGCCGGATAACTCGCGAGAGCTTTATAATTATCAAATAAGGTCAGTCGCTACCGACATTAGAGGTAACGAGAAGGCTACGGGGATTCTGATAAATTGCCCGGCCCAACCTATCAGCGATGACGAATTTCTGAACCTTGTAGAGAAGAAGACGTTCGAGTTTTTCAGAGATCATCAGGATCTGACGACAGGATTATTTTCCGATACCTCAGGCGGCGGAGATGCGAGCATCGCCTCCACCGGCGTAGGGCTCGCCGCATTATGTATAGGCGCCGAGAGGAAGTGGATGGGCGAGGAGGAGGCCAGGAAGAGGGCCTTAATGACTCTCAATACATTTTTACCGCAGGTGGGTGCGGAAGAGCCGGCCGCCGAGGGCAGGTTCGGATTCTTTTACCATTTCTTAAATAAACGGACGGCAAGACGCGCAGGCAAGAGCGAGATATCCACTGTAGATACAGCGATATTGGTTTGTGGCGCGATTACAGCCGGTGAATATTTCGGGGGCGAAGTCAGGCAGAAAGCCGAAGAGATATATAAGAGGGTGACGTGGGAAAAATTCCTATGCCAGGAAAAAGGGCCTTGGTTTAATAACTTCTCTATGGGCTGGTCCCCGGAGAGAGGGTTCCTGGATTCGTACTGGGATTTTTATACCGACGAGACTATGCTGGTCTGCCTTCTTGCCATAGGCTCCCCGACGCATCCGGTAGACCCCGAGGTATTTTACGCCTGGACCAGGCATTCAGCGGCTTACGAGACAGGCAAGCCGTTTATATTTACATGGCACGGCGCGCTCTTTTCATACCAATATGCGCATCTATGGTTCGACCTGCGTAACATGGTCGATAAGACAGGAATTGATTGGTTTGATAATAGCACCAACGCGACATTAGCCAACAGGCAATTCTGCATAGATAATTCGGACAAATTCAAAGGGTACGGGCCTAATAGCTGGGGAATAACGTCTATGGCAAGGCCCGGTGGTTACATTATGCATTTTGGAGTTCCTCCCACCGGAAGCGGCGAGCCTCAATATGACGGTACGATATCGCCGACCGGCCCTGCCGGATCAATCGTATTCACGCCCTATCTGTCTACGTCAGCATTGAAGTATATGTATATGACATATCCAAGGCTGTGGGGACAATATGGCCTGAAGGATTCTTTTAATCTGGATCTAAAATGGTATGCGCCTACTTATTACGGAATAGGCGTTGGCATGATACTTGTACCTGTGGAGAATTTCCGAACAGGATTTATCTGGAAGAACTTCATGAAGAATCGATACATTCAAGATGCTTTGGTAAGGGCGGGGTTTACCAAGAAGAAAGGATGATTCTTATGAAATATTCGAAGCTGATCATTGCAATGCTTGTGTTGGTTGTGATTGCCGGTGTAAATTTATCGGCACATTCCGAGCAGGAGGAGCCCACGGCCACAGATGCACAGAAGAAAGTTATAACGACATGCAAGTGTAGCGCAATAATTAAGGATATATGCGCTTCAAAGGACGAGATTTCGCTCAGGGGTCTTATCGAAAATTCTTTTGCCCAGCCATGCGCATATGAAAATTATGAAAAGCTTGTGGCTGACGCCAAGGCCGCCCTTGCGGATCCGGCCTGCGGCAATAAAGATTACATTAACTACACTATAGCCAAAGCCAGGATAGAACAGCTTTCCGTCCTCGCAAAAAATAACGATATTGAAACGGGTCGTTTATATATGGCCGTCAATGACAAATATTTCACCGAGGCCATGGAATGCCTGGATAAAGTAGCGTCTACCACCAAATCAAAGAGCCTCGTCATCGATAACAATATGCTAAGATTTGTGGTTTTTAAGGAGAGGCTTCAGGCTCAGAAGACAGATGCCGCATTCGATGCCATAGCCGCCCAGATCGCAAATTATAGCGAAGATGGCATGGCCAACAAAAAAGAGCTGGAATACGTCGCGGGAAAATTAAAGAATCTCGGACTATCTAAGGACTCCGTAAAACTGAGAATACTCTATGCCTCAAAGTCCTCCCCTGAAATAGGCAGGGAGGTCCTCGAGGAGATCAGGTCCTCGGCCGAAAAATATTTTGACCAAAATGATTTGAAGGAGGCGGCCAATCTGTATGAACAGTATGTGGCGGCAGCGCCGGCGTACTATAATAAGGAAGAGATGGGCGCTAAGATAATGGATACCGGAGAGAAATATTTTAAGGCCGGTAAATACAGGGAAGCGAAGAAGTACTACATGGTGTACATGGAAAAGTACTCCGATCTGCCGCCCGCCGATTATTGCAGTTATAAGCTCGCGCTATCTTCCTATTATATGAAGGATCATATAAGAACCATATCTCAGCTGGAAGATTTTCTGGAGAAATATAAGAATAGCGCATGGTTTGATAAGGCTTTTGAGATGCTCGCGAAGGTATACTATGAAAATCTCCCCAGAGACAAGGCAATCGAAAGCCTCCAGTCGCTTATAGACAGGTATTACAGGAAAGATACAGGTGATTATGCCCGCATCCTTATAGCGATGCTGTATTACAGGGCCAAAAATTATGATACGACCGAGGATAAGCTTAAAATAATCGAAGCGACCAGCAGTTATTCATATACGGCTAAGATGATAACCGATGATATAAAAGAGATAAGGAATAACAAGATTGCTCCCACCTTCGGCACAGATGCGACTGATGCGTATAGCATATGGGATCCCTATAAAGGTATCGATGTAAAAATAGCACCTATGATGGTTGGGCCTATGGGGGACAAGCAAGAGATTAAAATAGAGAATCAGGCTGGCGCCTCGACGATAGAAGTGCCCAAAGGCGCTAGGGTTCAGCTTACGCTGCAAGGTTTGGTGGACGAAGATAAGTTCAACGAATATACGATCGATAAAGATGACCAATCGCGTCTTCCTAAGATGATAAAAGAGGAGACCGAGAAGGATCTATTATCCATACATTGGGCCGTGGACGGCGGCAATTTTACAGACGATAAAGAGACGGATGTGAAGATATGGAAAGCACCAAATGAGCCTGGGACTTACAAGATTACGGTTAAGATAGATGATTTAGGCTTAGTGCGCGTGCCGAATAAAGGCACAAGAAAAGATTCGACGACGGACTCCAGCCTTATCGTCATTATTAAATAGTGTATGCTTAGTTGGTATAAATCTATAAAATACAGGAGCTATCTATTATGAAGGGGAGCAATAATACTCTTTTCACAAAATCTTTACGTGTCGGCTGTTTTATCATATGCATGTTGACGGCATTTTCCTCATTGGTCTCCACGAACCTTGCGTTTGCCGTCGAAAAAAAGATCGCGGCCCTTACCGATCCTACAGGTTTCAGTATCCTGGAGGCCGAAGAGAATGGGATGTTCAATATCGGCCCCGCAATAGGCGGTGTTAATACCGAGAACGAATCCTCTATAAATAAGGATGTATTGAAATTCGACTATACTATCTTTCCCGGAGCCATAGTGGGTCTTTGGACCAAGACATATCCGGAAAAGTTTAAGAAAGGTGAAGTAGATGCGGTTAAGGCTGGCGTTAAAGTTCAAAACCTCGGACAACTACAAGAAGTCACCGTTAAACTGGAGATAAAAGGTGATAGGGGTGTTCAGTCTGCGCCGGTTCATCTGGGTCTCGGATGGAATTACGTTAAGGAGTCGGTGGATTGGGATAGGATAGGCAAGCTTAGCGAAGTAGTATTTGTGGTCAGCCCCACCGATAATAAGAAACGTCTCGATGGAATCCTGTATTTCGATCTCAATTTTTATAAGCTGTCTTCTTTACAGAAAAACGCATTTCTAATAAAATCCGGCCTGGCACTTCTCGTAAGTATTATCCTGGCGCTAATATGCACCATATTGGGAGTATTAATCGGAGATAAAGGCAAGGTAAGAGAGTTTTCCGTATTTTCCGGGATTAAAAGGGATATCCTGTATGGCCTGAGCGTTGTAATGACATTGGGATTTGCGTTTCAGATATACGGATTCGGGACATTAAATCCCCTGGAGCATGGCTTTAATTTCGGATTTATAGCGGTAGGGATTGCAGGTGTTGTCATTGCCGGGATTTTGAAGTTCGGCCTGACGGGTAAGTATCTAACGCCTTATGAAGTATTCCAAAATGCATTTATATCCGCTCTTCTCGCCGCATCATCGAGCAGATTTGAGCTATTACAGTCGCCGGCTTCGTGGATTCAGCTACTGATGTTGAATAATTTAATAGCAGCGCTTGCGTTCGTGATATACCACTTTGCAAACGCCAGGTCATTTATATCTCAAGGCCGGCACCTGAGAACGATAAGTGGCTCGCTTATCGCCGGGGTGCCTTACCTTTTTAATTGGCTGCTTATATTAGGAAGCGTGGGACTTCTTAGAAGTATAGGTAATTTCCTAACGTTTGGCGCAAGCGTATATTGGCCGGATATCATAGAGCTGATAGGCAGATTTGCAGTAATGTTTGTCTTCAATGAAATAGTTATCTGCAGTATCGGCATGGCCACGAAAGGCAGGGTGCTTAAGAGCATGATGGGGCATCTTACGATCCTTCTCGTGTCGGTAGGCGTAGTCGTGGCACCCGTTATCGCGGCTTTTGGATCCTCAGCGTATATTGTTAAGTTGCCAATGATCTTAAAGGCCATCGCATCTATGCTTACTACGGCTCTTTCGTACGGTGGATTATGGGGTGAGGTGTATCTCGTTACAGGGGCCCTATTAGACGCCGGTAAACGAATAGCGCCTTCCCTGCAGACGATCTCAAAGCATGTCAGCATTGGATCTAAAAAGGGCATGGCCTATAGTGCCATATTGGTAGGTTTACTATATGCCCTCGGCATGGTGTTAAACATGCCGATCTCTCATAAGATCGTGTCTTCGATGCCGATAGTGATAGGTATAATTTCGGGCGCGTTGGTATTTCCGCTTATTAAAACCATTATAGAAAGTTTCGATGGCAGTTTACGTTTCTTCGAGAGGGTGCGTTACAGCTATACGGACATTACGCTTTGTGCCAGAGGAGCTATAGCAGGCTTTGGATTTTCATACATGGTTTCCAATAATATGTTCTCCCGTAATATGCCCGATCGCATCCTATTTGGCCTTATAATTGGTTTGGCGGCCTCCGGCGGAGTAAGCATCCTGAGAGACGGATGGTATGCCTTAAGAGGACGCGGTAAGATCCAGTCGTGGAGGCTCTATTTCGTCGATATGCTTCTCGGCGCATTTATCGGAAGCGCCGCGGCATTTTATCTCGATTCCCTGCAGGTTCCGGTGGTAGTAGAGAAGTTTAAGTTATACCTAAGTTCCGGATTATCCGCCGTAGATTATATTACGTATCCTCTGGTAAATAAATGGGGGCGTATAGACCTCGGTAACTATACGGGTGGCTCGAAGTTATTATTCATAGAATCATTGGCCGGGGTAATAAACTGGTCCATTGCGGCATGGCTGTTCGCAATCAATAAGGTATTCTTGCAGGCATTTTTCGACAAGGACAAGACGCCGATAAAATTCTTCTTTTCGAAAGCAGGGTTCGCGTCTCTGATCGAACATATGATATACGTCCTGAGGTGGGGACTTTGGATGTCACCGATCATATTTACCTTCCTTAGAATGATGCCCGAGCCAACATGGTATAACCAGGATGGAGCGGTACGCACATTATTCGCTATATTCAATAATTTTACGATGTCGCCGGAAGCCTTTAAGGCATGGAGCCTTCAGGTATTCGTGTGGGTGCTGGCCTTAGACTGGTTCCGTGTATTAATATGGATGGACCATATGGGCCTGAGAGTGGCGACTCTCGTTAATTTAAGCTTTATCGGTATGGACAAGCTTGATGAGAAGATCGGACGCTTTATAGGGCCGGCATCGGCCCAAAGATATATTCCGGAAGGGGTTAAGCGCTTTGCCACATGGGCACCGCTCCTCATACCTTTTTATCTTCCACGCGGGAAAGAGTGGGATTATGCGTGGGGGACCTCGGTGGCAATGCAGAATGCCTCGGAAGGCAAGGGGATAATTAATAAGATACAGGCGCTATCGCTTTCTCAATCGGTCATATTTATATGCGTGGCGATAGTGACATGCACGGCGATATCTTTCCTGATCCGCGCCATGGGCCGCAGGTCGGCAAACCGCAAGATCGAATCTTACGAACTGGGAAACAGGGAGTACAAAGTCGTACTAAGAAAGAATGGCGATATATACAGCGAGGTCACAGGAAAAGAGACCGACATCACAAGGCGTTCGTATGACACTATGGATCCATGCGGCAGGATACTATTTGTGGTCGATGCCTCGGAGCCGCCCGGCAGCGGCAAAAGATTCTGGCCGGTCGTAGGCAACTTCCCTGCGGAAAAATTCAAGGCATCTCACATTGAGAGATGCGGCGATTCGCTTAAGATCATTAATATAAATAACGATGTTAAGACCACGGTCGATATAGAATTACCCGATCAGGACTCCGCGGCCGAAATATGGAAGGTGACCATCGAGAATCTTTCCGACGTCCCGCGCCAGCTAAAGGTAGTTCCGTATTTAGAGTGGGTACTAAATGGCGGAATCCATGACAGGTTCCATACGCAATATGCAAGGCTATATCCCGAGATGGAATATGTGAGCGGATCAAATGCCATACTATCGTGGCAGAAGGCGACAAAGGCGATGGGTATATTAGCATCAGATATACCTACGGAAGGTTTCTTAACTTCGCGCGTGGATTTCATCGGTCGCGCCAGGAGCATCTGGTCGCCGCGCATGGCAGATAAGCTCGATTTCATGGACGCGTGCGATACTCCCGGATATCCGACGTTCGATCCGATCGGAAGCCTTATCGTTAATGCGGCTGTGGGGCCCAGAGGCTCTGCGGCTATGCGCATAATGATAGGTTATGCTAATAATCGGGACAAGGCCTTAGAGCTTATTAAAAAACATCTCGATCCGCGCGGGGCTCCCAGAAAAACCGAGCCAAGGAAGAAAAAGCTGTTGATCGGCCACGGTGAGATACCTCAGGGTACTCCGAGCCCTTACTCCACATTCAGTCCGGATGGAAATGCGCTTATAGTTCATACGCCTTATACTCCCAGGCCGATAGACCATGCTGTATCTAATCCGACACATTCAGTGATGGTAACTAATAGGGGCCTTCACACCTCATGCAATGGTAATTCTCAGCAAAATCGTCTTACGCCTGATTGGGCTGATACCGTTACCAGGGAAATTCCATCCGAGGCGATCTATCTATTCGATCAGGATCGAAATGAATGGTACTCACCAACCTATCATCCCATCAACGACAAGAGCGCCAAGCATGAATCCGAGTTCAGTGTTGACGGTAGTGCCATATTTCGCATGACTAAGGGTACCGTGTCTACCGAGCTAACCGTGTTTGTTCCGCCGGATGAACCGACGGGAGTATATATGCTGACCATAAAAAATGATGCGAGCCACTCCAGACGCATGAGAGTAGCTCCATATTTTCAGATGGTGCTTGGGTTTATGCCGGAAAAATCAGGCCCGCTCGGAGGCCGTTATGACAGGGCGCTGAATGCGTTATTTTATGAGAACCCGCGCAATATATTCCGCTCCGGGACTGCATTCGTCTCCATGTCTATACCCAGCGAACGATTCGAGACCAATCGTGGCAGGTTCTTCGGATCCGGACGCACAGCGACAAGTCCATTTATGGTGGAGGAGGGCAGGCCTGACGCCTCTCAAATGACGGATGAGGCTCAAATAGCGGGCTTATTAGGGACCGTAGAGATACCGGCGCACGGCCAAAACACAATTACTATTATCCTGGGCCAGGCAGATGATAAGAGAAAGGCCGCGGCCATAATAAATAAATATAAGGATATCTCTAAGACAAAACAGAGCCTTGAGTATACCCGCAAATGGTGGCTGAGTTTAATGGGCACATTAAAAGTAGAAACGAACAAGCCCGAATTTGACAGATATCAAAACTGGCTTAAATACCAGGCATTGGCTGAACGTATCTGGGCCAGACGTGGTTTTTACCAGACCAGCGGCGCTTATGGTTTCCGTGACCAGCTTCAGGATACAGTGAACCTCATCTGGATAGATCCATCCCTTGCGCGCAAACAAATAATCCTGCATGCTTCACAGCAGTTTATTCAGGGAGATGTATTCCACTGGTTCTTCACATTAACCGACGGACGCACGGCGTTCTCATGTCGTTCGCATGCTTCCGATAATCCCGTATGGCTGTCGTGGGGAGTGGCCGAGTATGTCAGGGCCACCGGAGATCATTCGATACTTGATGAGATGACATCCTATGTCGAGAGCGAATTTCCATTCGCAAAGCTTCCGAAGAATAAACAGGGATGGGGACACCTATACCACAGGACGACAAGATCCGATACGGTGTATAGGCACAGTATGCGCTCAATAGATCTCCTGCTGAATGATAGAACCGGCAAGAATGGATTACCGTTAATGCAGACCGGAGATTGGAACGATGGCCTTGATGAGATAGGAAGCGAAGGCAAGGGCGAGAGCATATGGCTCGGATTCTTCCTTTATTATATCCTGAAAGAGATGCTCGATATTATTGAGGCTAAAGACGGTCATGCCAGAAGAGAGCATTACGAAAAGAAGATGAATAGTCTTAAGGATGCCATAGAGAAGACATGGAGGGGCGATAGGTATCTACGCGCTATCCACGACGATGGCACAGAGATAGGTATTAAAGACAGCGGAATATGGGAGATTGATGCGTTGACAGCATCCTGGGCGGTTAAGAGCGGAATAAATTTTGAGCGTGGGCTCACTATATTTAATACTGCGCTTAATATATTGGAAAAAGATAATGCGATACTTCTCGGTTGGCCTGCTCTGAGAGAGGGTACAAAACCATATCTTGGCAGAAGCAGTAAATATCCCGAAGGTGTTCGCGAGAACGGTATGTATTGTCACGGTGTTCAGTGGCTGGTCAGAGCCGCGCGTATTCTCTCCGAGCAGTTTGAAAAACAGGGAGAAAGAGTAAAATCCGACGAGTATGCGGCTATCGCATACAGATTATGGCTTAAGATTTCTCCGATAGCCCACATGGAGAGCGATGAGATAGAGATCTACGGAGGCCAGCCTAATAAGCAGGGAGCTGATGTGCTTACAAATTTTGAGCCAGGGCGTATGATATGGCATGGGTATACAGGCGCCGCCGGATGGATGCTTAGACAGGCGATGGAGGGCGTAGTAGGCGCATCACTGCTGAAGAACGAGATGATCCTACCGAAGGATCTTGACCGATCGCGAGGAGATTTAAAGGTTCACCGTGTTTATCGGGACGTAAAAAAAGATCCTTTAGTCAATAAATAGACTTAAGCGGTAAATTAGCAAGGGGTCGATTTGAATAGGCGTCTAAAAGTAGCTTTATACGTGATGGTCTGTTCATTAACCATCATAATGGGCCTTCAGGCTTCCTCCAGCTGCAATAAAAACGGTCAACTATCCTCTGGTGAACCACCGTCAATAATTATAGCGGACTTCAATGGCGAGGGGATGATCAATACTTTGGGAGGAGAATCCGGAACATGGGAAAAAGACCCAAATGACCAGAGCCAGTCTATTGCCTCGGCACTCGATACTAAGATAAGACGCGGCCCTACCGGTGCGTCATTGAGATTGGAATACAATGTTAAAACATCGAATGAAGCTGCGAACGGATTCTGGACTCAACTGCGCGACCTCGACGCATCAGCGTATGACCATTTTGAATTCTGGGTTAAAGGCGATGATAGCGGTTATCCGACATTATTTAAGATCGAATTTAAGAAGAACCAGGAAGATTCCGACGGCCATGTCGAGACCGTTAAGGGAAGTTATGTAGTCAAAGGCATTACAGATCAGTGGCAGAAGATATCTATTCCGCTAAATGTGATGAACGGCATACGGGACTGGCACGACCTAAAAGAGTTTGTTATTACTTTTGAAAACAGGCGACTCGACAAGCTCCAGGGCACACTGTATTTCGACGACTTCTCTTTTGTGAAGACCTGGTCTCCCGGACCTAAGGTAACAGATGTAGTCCCCCATAAGAAAAAGAAGACGGATAGGCAGGGCGACCGCGAATATTTTGCCAAATTTCTCATAGCAAGGCTTTACGGCTTTCCAAAAGATGTATTTGTTAAGAAGTCATTTCCCAAAGACGATCGCAAGTTTTTACTCACAATAGCTAAAGACACTTGGAAGTACTTCGATAAGATCGTGGATAAGGAATATAGCCTGCCGCTTGACAATATACAGTTCAGTGAAAAAGCAACCGTCTCGAAAGATACACGTATAGGTGATTATACAAATGTCACCAATATCGGGGTATATCTTATGTGCATAATTTCCGCTTACGATTTAGAGTTCATCTCAAAGCAGGAGGCTATAAAGCGCCTCTCGGCCACCATAAGTTCTATCGAGATGTTGGAGAAGTATAATAACTTTCCATACAATTACTACGACGTGACAATATTCCAGCGCACCAGCAACTTCGTATCATTTGTTGATAGCGGATGGCTGGCCGCGGGCATAATTGTGGCGAAGAACGCTTTTCCTGAAGAGTTGGGTCGGAGATGTCAGAAGATTCTGGATTCGATGAATTTTTCGTTTTTTTATGATCCGGTTGAGGGCCTCATGTTCCACGGATACTATACAAATATAAACTATTATTCGGAATATCAGTACGGTGCGTTTTACTCTGAGCCCAGAGCTATAAGCTACATAGCGATAGGTAAGGGCGATGTGCCAATAGAACACTGGTTTAGATTGGCACGGACATTCCCGGAGAGTTGGCCGTGGCAGACACAGATGCCTCAGGACAGGGTAGAGAAGAGATGTATGGGTCAAAAAATGTGGGGCGGCTATTATGAGTATGAGGGGATGAAATTTGTTCCGAGCTGGGGAGGCAGTATGTTCGAAGCGCTGATGCCTACATTGATAATAGATGAGAAGTCGCTTGCGCCTAAAGGGCTGGGCCTGAACGACGAACGACATGCGAAGATACAAATAAAATATGCTCTCGAAACATTAGGGTATCCTATTTTCGGCATGTCTCCGTCCTGCGTCCCCGGGGGAGGATACTCGGAATATGGGGTTAAGATCCTGGGTACAAAAGGGTATAAGGCAGGAGTGGTTACACCTCATGCGTCATTGCTATCGTTAGAATTTATGCCAAAAGAGTCTATAGCTAATATGCGAAAGATGATAGACAAATATAAAGTATATGGGGAATATGGTTTTTACGATGCCATAGATGTGGCTACCGGAAAGATTGCAACTAAATACTTATGCCTGGACCAGGCTATGAGTTTCATAGCGCTTAATAATTACCTTAACGATGGCGCTATAAGAAAAAGATTTCATAAGGATTCGATATCGAAAAATGCCGAACAGATCCTAAAAGTTGAGGATTTTTTCGATTGATCGTGGTATATTACATAAGCTCGTTGTTTTTGCTATCCTAATATGGATTGCTTTGAAATGCAAATTTTGTCATTCTGAGAAGGCCTTATTTACCCATGTGCCGACGAAGAATCTAAAAACGAGATCCTTCACCCGCCACTAGAGCTCCGGCGGGTTCAGGATGACGTAATTTGTATAATAGGGATCCTAATATTAAAGGCATAAAAGGAGAGCGATTTGTCTAAGATAAGAGGCTCCGAAAAAGAAGCTATAGCGGGCTATCTGTTCTTGCTTCCGAATTTATTAGGATTCATGGTATTTACGTTGATACCGGTGGCTCTCTCCCTCCTGCTAAGTTTTGTCGACTGGGACATGTTATCGGCGCCAAAGTTTGTGGGTTTTCAAAATTTCATAAATCTTCTCGGTTTCCACTATGAGGCAGGGCGTATAATCGCAAACGATCCCCTCTTCTGGAAGTGCGTTGGAAACACACTATTCCTGATGATGATAATACCTATAGAAGTAATGGCGTCGCTCGCCTTAGCATTAATAATGAATCAAAAGGTAAAATTAATAAATTTGTTCCGAGCGATATACTTCTTGCCGACAATAACCAACGGCGTGGCCATATGTCTCCTGTGGACGTGGCTATATAATTCGGAGTTCGGATTATTAAATGTCATACTTCTGAAGATAGGAAGCATATTATCGATACCTATCCACAGGGTGGAGTGGCTTACTTCAACCGCCTGGGCGAAACCGTCATTGATGTTAATGGGGTTATGGATAATGCTCGGCGGATATAATATGATACTCTTCATGGCCGCCTTACAGGGAGTTCCCAGAGAATTATATGAGGCGGCCGAGATGGACGGCGCCGGAAGCTGGCATAAATTTTGGAATGTGACATGGCCCATGATAAGCCCTACGACATTCTTCGTATTCGTTATGGCCATAATAGGCGGGTTTCAGGGCGGCTTTATGCAAGCCTACATAATGACCGGCGGCGGTCCCGATAGGTCCACCACGACTTTAGAATATCTTATATATAATCATCTCTATAGCTGGCAACATGTCGGTTACGCGGCCAGCATCGCGTGGTTTGTCTTTATAGTGGTATTCGTAATTACGGTATTGAACTGGAAATTTGGCGGTAAACTGGTGCAGTATTCGCATTATTAAGGAGTGAAATGCGGCAAGATAAGGATGAAATTGTAAATATAGCCAGCATCAAAGTGCATAGAATTTTAAAGAAAAGCGCTATATATGCTATTCTGGTGATAGGCGGTGTTACAATGATAATCCCTTTCATATGGATGCTTTCG
This sequence comes from Candidatus Omnitrophota bacterium, assembly GCA_903843285.1. Classification (GTDB taxonomy): domain Bacteria; phylum Omnitrophota; class Gorgyraeia; order 2-01-FULL-45-10; family 2-01-FULL-45-10; genus CAIMPC01. Next base: position 12,971 of record CAIMPC010000018.1, on the reverse strand, counting down.
ACCTCACTAAAACCCTACTCATCCATATTCATGTTCAATATCAAAGATATACAATGGTTTTCAACGCCCCTTTATTGGAAGAACTATATAAATGTATGGAAAGTCGTGCCTTTTGCCAGGTTCTATTTAAACAGTATATTCGTTGTGGTCGCGGTAACGGCCGGGCAGGTGACGACCAGCGCGCTTGCGGCATATGCGTTCGCACGCCTTAAATTTCCGGGACGCGATAAGATATTCTTTGCTTATCTCGCTACTATGATGATACCGGGGTCCGTTACGATGATACCCGTATTTGCGCTTATGCGCGCATTTGGCTGGATAGATACATATAAGGCGCTTATCATACCGGCGATATTCTCAGCCTATGGGACTTTTTTGCTCAGGCAATTCTTTATGACTATACCCAGAGATCTGGAAGACGCTGCTAAGATCGATGGTTGCAGTTTATGGGGCATATTCTGGCGTGTCATAATGCCTTTGTCGAGCACCGCCATCGCGACTCTTACTATATTTGTGTCGCTCGGTAATTGGGTCAGTTTCATGTGGCCGCTTCTGGTTACAAATTCTATTGAGAAGAGGACTTTACCCGTTGGACTTGCATATTTTCAGGAACTATATCAATACGCACAACCTGACTGGGGGCTTCTAATGGCAGGATCCCTTGTAACAATGGTGCCGGTTATAATAGTATTCCTATTTAATCAGAGGTTTTTCGTGGAGGGTATTAAATTAACGGGAATGAAAGGATAGCACTGAAAGCTAATAATACAGATTATGCCGACCGTGATGGACTACAAAAAAGAGACTGCTAAGAGGATAGATAGGGCCGGGGTTTCAGGTGCCAGGAACCTTCAGTTAGCGCTTAATGACGAGATAGCCAGGATGTATCTTAAGACGTCCGAGAAATCTTATATCAGGAAGAGAGATAATCTAAGGTTGGCCTGGTCAGTGGCGATCGTAGCGTCTATACTTGTCGTGGTAGCTTTTGTTACAAAAATAAACTTTGATGTCAGAGTGAGACTGTTGGGTGAGATACCGTCCGTTAGTGTGGAACGCGGCAAGATCAGTTTCGATAACAGAAAAGACAAGGGAGTCTTTTTGGTTAAGGGCATATCGGCAAATAATGATATAGTCAGAGATGTTTCCTTCGTAGGAGATGCCAGAATAGGTTCGAGAACGGCAGATGATCACATACTTCTCTCAAATGCGAAAGGCAGTGGTTGGGCGAATTTTACGCTGGATCTTAAGGAACCGATAGACCTGAGCAAGCTGGATCTGAAATTTATAGCGAAGGGATCTTCGGGTGGTGAGTCCCTGGGCATAGTCATAGTAGATTCGGATAATAAGACATACAGGATGGAGCGCGACCTGTCGACCAGGATCACGGATGATTGGCAGTTGTATAAAGTAGATTTTAGACCGATAAAGAGAGCGGTGGATCTCGGCAGTATAAAGACGATAAAGTTTGAATTTGGAAGTTTAACCGTAGGTAATAATTCCGGCGCCGCTATCTTTATTAAGGATATATATGTGGCTAAGGCGAGGAGATCGAGATGGCTGTAAAATCCGAAGGGATGTTTACATACCATGTGCTACAGGATAGGGAGCGAAAAAATTTAGCTATTCTGGAGCTGATCCGCAAACGAAGCCCGATTTCTAAAGCGGAGATATCCAGAACTTTGGGCTACAATATCGTTACTATCACTAACTACCTCGACTATTATATCAGCAAGAAGATGGTATTGGAAGTCGGACTGGATATATCTTCGGGCGGCAGGCGGCCCGAGCTATTGGAGATTAATCCGAGGGTCGGATATGTAGTAGGCGTGGACATAGGCCCCGAGACTATATCAGCCATGGTGACCGATTTAAGCATAAAACTTATAGCTCATTCCAGCGCGCCAAGGCCGGCTGTAAGGATGGAAGATCTCATACCCGTCATCATTAAAGTTATAGATAGCGCGATCGAAAAATCCGGCATAGATCGGACTATGCTAAAAGGCGTAGGTATGGGTATTTCCGGGATCGTGGATTATCATTCGGGCACCATAAGGGATACCGATCCAAGCAGGGGTAGGACCAAAGTAGGTTTTCTTAAGATTACAAGGGCCGTGGAGGAGAGATTTAATGCGCCGGCATTTATAGGTAACGATGCCTCCTGCGGCGCTTTTGGAGAAAAGTCGCTTAATCCCAGCGCGGATGTAGACAACCTCATATACGTTTATTCGGATGTAGGATGCGGAATAGTGATATACGGCGATGTATATATAGGCGCCAGCGGGTGTTCCGGCGAGACACAGATAGTATTCGAGTCGCTTCAGTCCGATGAGAAGTCCTACCTTAAGGAGTACGCATTTATGCGGCCGTGGGGAGTCGATCTGGGGGTTGTAGCCGAAGCCAGGAAAGAGGCCCTTAAAGGTATGGCCAGCGGTATCATAGATTTGGCGAGCGGGGACTCCATGGCTATTACAATAGAAAATGTTATCGGCGCGGCGCGAAACAATGATAAATCAGCAGTAGATATTTTACAAAGAGCCGCCGGCAATCTCGGTGTGAGAGTTGCATATTATGTTAATTTTCTAAACCCGGCCGTTGTAATAATAGGCGGTGGAATGGAGCGCGCGGGAGACATATTTATGGATCCTCTAAAATCGACCGTGAGTAAATTCGCTTTCGAGGAGCCCTATAGCAGTGTAAAGATTATGCCGAGCATGCTGGGTTCCAGCGCTATTGCGATGGGCGCCGCGGCCTTGGCGGCCAGAGAAGTATTTATACAGGCATGATAACAGGAGGTATTCAATGTTTGCTTTGAGATTAAGGATGATGCTGTTGACGGCGCTGTTATTCGCAATAATGTATGCCGTTATAGCAATGATCAGCGCCAGGATGGGCATATCAAATTTCAGTTTTTATCTGATTCTATCTATAGTTATGATGCTCATCCAGTATATGATAGGTCCGAAGATAGTCGAGTGGTCGATGAAGGTAAAGTATGTAAAAGAGAATGAGTATCCCGATTTACATCGAATGGTGAAGGAGCTCGCAATAAGGGCAAAGCTTCCTGTCCCCAGGATCGGTATTGCGCAGGTTGCTGTCCCGAATGCATTCGCATTCGGCAGATCTGTTAAAGACGGCAGGATATGTGTCACCGAAGGGATACTAAACCTTCTCAAAGAGAATGAGCTTAGGGCTGTACTCGGACATGAGATGAGCCATATAAAGAACAGAGATATGCTGACCATAACGTTATTATCGGTTATACCTATGATACTTTACAGGATAGCCTGGCAGTTCATGTTCTATAATAGACGCGACAGAGATTCCGGATCGAATGCAGTGCTGATCGGTATGGCGGCATTCCTGTTTTATTTTCTGACAAATCTTTTAGTGCTTTACGCCTCCAGGATCAGGGAGTATTTTGCGGACAAAGGATCTATCGATCTCGGAAGCCGGCCGGCGGATCTTGCCTCCGCGTTATATAAACTGGTATATGGGTCTGCCGTCATGCCGAAGGAAGCGATAAAGGACGTAGAAGGGATGAAGGCATTCTTTGCGAACGATCCATCCAGGGCGATGAACGAACTCAGGGACCTGCGCAGTCTGGACCTGGATAAGAGCGGAACCATAGAAGCTTCCGAACTTCTCGCATTGCAGACGAAGACCGTCCGCCTTGGCTTTGGTGATAAGTTGATGGAACTTATGAGCACACATCCGAATATGCTGAAACGCATAAAACGTCTCAGTGAATGGAAGATCTCATAAGGTGAAGTTCAATTTCGATGCCACAGGTATAGGCAGCCTGCCTTTTAAGACCCCCGACGAAGCTCTATCCGTAATATTCGATAATCTAAAGACCATTCCTTTTTGGCCGCAGCTGCCCAGGCGATCATTTTTGGAAAGTATGTATGTTCAGTATTCTGAAGGTATCCCCGGCGTGATAATTGACGATGCTAAAAAGACTATTTATGTTGATTCAGCTAAAGCGTTTGCAGGGATTGAGACTGCATATACCAAATATTTGGAGGGGGACTTTGAGTTTTTTAGAATTTCCAAGCCTCACGCCGAAGGCCTATATGCATTTATGAACAAGTTTAATTCCAGTGCAAAGGACGTGAAATGCATAAAGGGGCATATAACAGGCCCCATAAGTTTCGCCCTCACCGTGACGAATGAAAATAAAAAAGCGATAATGTATGATAAAGACGTATTTGAGGTACTGACCAAGGCCCTTTGCATGAAGGTTAAATGGCAGATAAGACTGCTTAAGAAGCTATTTTCGTCTGTGATAATATTCATAGATGAGCCGTATCTGGTATCTATAGGTTCAAGCTTTGTTAATATAAATATCGATGATGCATTTGCGAAATTAGATGAAGTTATTCAGGCGATTAAGGAGGAGGGGGCGCTCGCCGGACTTCACTGTTGCGGTAATACAGACTGGCCGCTTTTGCTTAAGAGAGATCTCGATATACTGAACTTCGATGCGTACGCATTCACGAAAGAATTTCTACTGTATTCCACGGAGATCAAAGCCTTTCTGGCAAGAGGCGCTACGATAGCTTGGGGCCAGGTTCCGAGTTCGGAAGCCATCGATAGGGAGTCCGTGGAATCGCTTGTTAATAGGTTCGGAGATACTGTAAAGATGCTTGCCGATAAGGGTATTCCGAAGAGCGGCTTATCCTCGATAGTTACTCCGAGTTGCGGCGTCGGTACTATGGATGAATCCTCTGCCCGCAAAGTCTTCAACACCCTTCGCTTGGTTTCCGATAAATTAAAGCAGATGACGGCTTAATCGAATCCACATCTCGCCCTGTGCAAAAAACCTACCGAGCTAAATACTCAGTAGGTTTTTTAATTTGGTAGCGGGGGTCCGATTTGAACGGACGACCTTTGGGTTATGAGCCCAACGAGCTGCCAGGCTGCTCCACCCCGCAATGGACTTCCAATTATACAGTATACACGGCCAATTGCAAGGTAAAAATACTCGCCGTGTTGAGAATGAGATTATCTATTGATATGCACTACTCGAGCCGGGGGAAAGCCGTTGAAGTGGGTGGAGGATGCGTGGGAGTAAGCGCCGATATTCTCGGCATATACCAGATCCCCTATTTCCAGTTCAGGCAACTCTTCAGCTATCGATATCGTATCGAGCGCATCGCAAGTGGGCCCGAATACCGCAGAGACTTTTTTCTCACCGTCCTTAAATGCTTTTATCGGATATGTACAGTGGTCGAAAATAATGCCTGAAAATGTATGATATACACCATCGTCGATATAATAACAAGTCTTTCCATCGCGAATCGCCTTACCGATAATCTTAGCAATAAGCGTTGCTGAATTAGCCACCATGAAACGACCGGGCTCAGCCAGTATCTCTACATCTTCCGGAAATAATCTTTCTATCTCAGTATTTAATTTTTTTGCCAGCACTTTAAAAGACTTGGCTTTATTGTTATAACGGACAGGAAATCCTCCGCCTATATCGAGGATCTTTATCTTGTGGCCCCGTGATTCGGACTCCTTAAAAATCGAAGCCGATAACTGTAATGCCTGCATATAATTTTCAAAATTATTACACTGACTGCCCACATGGAAACTTATACCTTCCACTACAAGATTCGCTTTTAGCGCTTCCAGGACGAGATCCACCGCTTCTCCGGGATGAGCACCGAACTTCGATGATAACTCGACCATAGAACCGGTGTTGGGGACCCTTATCCTAAGGCATAGTCCGGCGTGAGGGCAATGTACTTTTATTTTATGTAATTCCGCAATATTATCGAATGTGACCAGGGGTTTGAACTGATCCAACTTATGAAGTGTCTCGATCTGCTTTATAGTATTGGCGTAGATTATTTTATCCCATATGAAATCCTGACGCTTCTTCGCCCTAAGCCTTTTAATATTCTCGTATACGATCATGAACTCCGGGAAGGACGCCACATCGAAGCTGGAACCCATGTCGTAAAGCGTCTTTACGATCTCGGGAAGCGAATTGGCCTTGACGGCATAATATGCCTGGACGCGAGGAAGGCTTTCGGTGAAGACTTTATAATTCTGTCGTATCTTATCATGATCGACTACGAAAACAGGCGTGCCGTTCTTCTCGGCGATTCTTCGAAGATTATTTATATAACGACTGCGGTGTCTTGCCATATATGTCGGCTATTCTATCATCAATTATTTAGGGTTTAAAGAATAAATTCTGGAATCGCCAGATATTTTTAGTGTCAAGCTTAGTCGATTTATTTTCTTTAAAGAATACCTGATAATGGGAAAACGGTGTCCAGTCAGAGGCCTCCGACACAAATTTTCCGAGATACGGCTCCGAGACATTCAGCACATACTTATATGGAAGATCATCCGGTAGACAGAAACCCTTATTGGGGTTCTCTATCATCCACATTACGGCCGACACTACGCCGAGAGCCACCTGGAGCGTAGTAGCGTTCTGGTGTGGGACGAGCCGTCTCGACTCTTCGATAGATAGAATGCTTCCCGTCCACCAGGAATTATATTTATGGCCCATCAGGAGCGCTCCCAGGATATCAGCTCCTCCGGTTATCTCGTCGTTCATGATTCTCCATCGCGGCTGAAGGTCATAATTTCTGGCGCGAAGCTCATGCAGTGACGATATGGTTTCATGGCATGGCATATAAGCGTAATGCACCGTAGGTCTGTATATAGCTTTTTTACCTTTCCAGACGGTTAGCTTATCAGAGATCCCGAAGGCCTCTCCATGGCGTATCACCATTCCGACTATTTCCTGATTAGGTATCCAGGATCTGACCCATGTATTCATTCCCATGCGCGCCAGAAAGATCTGGTTCTTTGGGCCATATGTTGGAACGTATGCCAATTCCGGGAGTTCCGTTTCGTGTGTGCCCCAGCCCATCTCTGCTGGGGAGATGCCCTCTTCTCTTAGGCCTTCCACGCTCCACGTGCCTACAAATTCGTCGACTTCTTTAGGTTTATTTGTTATCTGTGTGTCGCGCTCACTGCAGTGTATCACCTTTATGCCAAGCTCCATGGCAAGACGCGCAAAATCATCTTCCTGCAGATATTTCTCGAGGGCCTTTATCGAGGGCTTAGATGTAGAGCTGTCCCTGATAGCCTTATTAGCTATATCGACGAGCCCACGCTTGGTAAAATGCGATATAAGCCCCGGATTGGCGCCATGGTCTACGACAGCCGTTGTGGATTTATCACCCCACTTAGATATCATTTTGCGTATTATCATTTGCCTGTAGTAAAGGGATTTCTCTAAAGGGGTCTTCAGATGAATATTGGCATACGGATCCCACTCTTCTACCGATGTATTTACGTAAAGGACATGGTTGTCGTGACACCACGTTAGTATATCTATTGCTCCGATATTCCAACCGAGGTCTATTATCAGTCCTCCGGCACCGACATGCTTTGTCAATATCTGCGCCATATTTACTGGAGTTATCTTTGTCTGAAAATATTTCACTCCCTTATCGGTCCAATTTTTTATTGCATTTGTTTGATCAGCAAAATCTAGCACAGTTACATTTTTATAAGGTATCTTAATATGTTTGAAGAGTACCGGCAGGGTACACTTTGAAACAGAACCATAGCCTATCACTAAAACTTTATTTCGGAATTCGAGCATCATACCTCCTGAAAAAGATGTAAAAAATAATTTTCTTACTTGGCGTGCTACATTCTACATTGACATAGCTTTCAATGTCAAGCTCGAAAAAGTTAATAATATTTCGTTTAATTTACCCAACTATACCATTCATAGTTAAGGTATAAAAAAGTAAGAGATTTTGCCGTCCATTGATTAAATTACATGATATACTTATTCTATAAGGTGATTATCATAGTGCTTGTCAGATTAGAACATTAAATCGGGCAGGTTAATTTTTTCACCTGTAAATAAAAGGTTTTGTTAAGTATCTAATAGGAGCTATTGGATGAGCACAACCGTCAGATCTAATGGTAGCTTGATTAATAAAAGACCGTTCAAGGTGCTGGTGTGTCTGGTCACCTTGGCGGCTTTTCTTTTTAATACGGTATCGTATGATCTGGTTCTTCTTCGCCCGCTTAGCTTCGTAGAACAAGCCTGGGCCGTTGGCAAGCCTTCGGGGTTCCCTGACGGTGGCTCCGCAAGGGCCGGCGGCCTAAGGCCTTCTAAAGGTTTGCGCGTAGGATCTTTTACCCTCCCGGAGTACCTCGGTCGGATAAAAGAGACGTGGCAGTCATCCTCACGCAATACGAACCCCGTTATTGTCCACATCCAAGACGCTCACTGTAATTACGCCTGCCAACAGCAGATCGCTAAAATCATAGAATATATAAATAGAGAATACGGTGTCGATACTATAAATCTCGAAGGCGGCGCCAAAGACTATGATATATCCATCTTTACCGACATTAAAGATAAAATCCTGCGCGATAAGGCCTCCGATTATTTTGTAAAGGAAGGGTTAGTTAATGGCGCCGAATATTTCGCCGCAAATAATCCGGATAAGATCCGGCTATGGGGCGTAGAGGATACAAAACTATATATCGACAATCTGTCTATCTACAGAAACTCTCTCCTGCACAAAGAAGAGGTCGATAAGTATCTGAAGTCTTTAAGCTATATCCTCTCGAATCTGAAGATAAAGGTCTACTCGAAGGATCTCCTCGATTTCGATATGAAGTATGGCGCATATAAGGCCGGCAATATGGATTTCAAAGAGTATCTCTCATATCTGCTCGATATGGCCAAGGCCAAAGGTATAGAGGTAAATGACGTAAAATGTCTGACCTTGCGTCATTCTGAGGCGAAGCCGAAGGATCTAAAGGAAGAGATTCTTCGGTCGGCCGCTGGCCTCCCTCAGAATGACGGAGCGAGCACTTCTTGGAATTCCGTAGATGCTAAGAAATTACCTAACATATATTATTTGGCGCAGTCGTTAAGTAAAGAGGGTGATATAGATTTCAGAAAAGCGAATGGAGAACAGGAAGGACTCATAGATAGCCTCCAGAAGAAGTTATCGAAGAATGCCCTCGAGGAGCTCGTGGTAAAGACTATCGCATTTAAGCAAGAGCATATATCCCAAAAGGATTTTTATGATTACCTCTTGGCTAAAGCAACGCAATTCGGCGTCGATATTAAGGCCTTTTCCGAATTTCAAAAGTATAAAGCATACATCTCTGTATACGATGCCGTGGATAAAACAAAGGTGATGGAAGAGGTGGACTCTTTAGGGGAGACCATTAAGTCCGCATTGTATCGAAATGATAAAGAAAAAGAGCTTTCGCTTCTATCAAAAAACTTTGCCATACTTAAAAATATTTTCAACATCTTGCTGACGAAAGACGACTATCGGTATTACAAAGATCATATCACTTCATTCGAGACAAAGAACTATTTAGCATTCATTAATAATACGGTGCGTCATCCTGAGCCCGCCACCAAAGGTGGCAGGGTGAAGGATCTGGATTCTTCGGCCCCTTTTGGGCCTCAGAATGACAGCGATAATTCCGCTATCTACGATGCATTTGCGGCCTCTATGCCCGACATCGCAAGGCTCGACCATTACCGGGACGAGATCTCTAAATTTTACGAATATTCCCTCAAGCGCGATGATGCGTTCGTGAAGAATGTACGATTCGCCAAGCCCGTAGAAAAGGGGCTCTCCCCTAAAGCAGCCATACTCATAACCGGCGGCTTTCATACCGAAAACCTGGCCGAGTTATTCAGGAAGCAGGGCGTATCCTACATTTCAATCATGCCGAATTTTAAGAATACAAACGGCTATCAATGCCCGTATTTTAAGATCCTTTCCGGAGAGAACGATATGAGGATTGTTGATGCCATGCCATCGGTGCTTAAAAATATACTCGCACCTCCCGATCAATTAAACCCTGCGATGATGGAAGCGATGTCGAAAGAAGTGCGTGCATTCCCATCCGAGAGATATTTAATCCCGCAAGCTTCAAAAGAAAAACCCGTTCATACTAATTATGAGATCGGCTTCACAGAGCAGGATATCGATCTAACGGACGCTGATTTTGATCGTCCATTGGCAGAAGCCATATTGAAGGATAAAAAATTTGTAGCTGAGTCTTTAGCCCGTATATATGATTCTGGCGGGCAGCGGCGCGTTGTGAGGGCTGTTGTGCGCAGACACTCTTCAAGGAACAAAATAATATTTGAGATAAATTTTGAGCTTGCTGACGGACGCAGACTACCAGTCGAGTTTATTGCCACAAGGTTAAAGAAGGATAGTAGGTATGGTAGGTTGGTGAATCCCGATGAATCATTGGTAAATAAACATCGTCTGCTTTCTGATAAGGACAAAGAGCATGAGTTTACTCCGCGTTTTGGGGCTGAGACAACATTAGATGATAGATATCACGTCTTTAGCACGGAGCTTTTCACAGGTGTGCCATTAAATAAAATAACCGATACGATCGAATTTCTGACAGGGCAACCGGGGACTACTCACGTGAGCTCTGTAAAAGATATTGCTGTGGATAATCTTGCAAAGTGGATAGCAAAGCTACCCGAGGGCTTATTAGAGAAAGGAGAGGTAGCAGCGATAATTGAGGCCAAAAAGAGTAATGACGATGCAAAATTAAAGAAGTTTGACGATAGATTGCGGAATCTACAGCGTGAGCTCGAAGCGGAAGCGATTAAGCTACAATTACATTTTTGGAAAAAAACCCGCTACGCACAGATGGATCCCAGGAGAAATAATATTATTTTTTCTCTGGATGATGAGGGTAAACGGGTATTTAAGATTATAGATTATGAAATGGTGGAGGAGACGCATTCTGAGAAAAACGTGTTGGGAGCTTTTAAAGTATTTGATGAAGATTCAGAATTCGATATTGATGCCAGACCATTTATAAGGCCATGGGCTTGGACGTACGACAAAGAGAAAAACGGATTTTTTGACATCGTAATAGATGCGTTCGGCCAAAAAGAGGGCGTTGAATTTCTTAAAAAAATTGAATCCGAATTTGAGAGCTCAGATTCTGCATACGAGAGAGGACCCCCCATCTTAAGACATTTAAAGACGTATTTGGCAAAACGAAGACATAATGATAATGCATTGCAGAGCTTTATTGAGAAAAAATCGCCATCGGGGAGCGGGCTTATTGATGTTGAAGAATTTCTCGGCGGGCGGTGGCCGTGGCTTGCGAAATTACTTGGCTCTCGATACGCATTTCTACAGGTGCCTTTTGAGCAGGCGTTCTGGGCTATAAGCGCTATAGGATTAAATGCATTAGGTATGGGATGGAGCTTGTTTATAGTTTCAACAGCATTCATAGGTCTTCATTATGCGGGATTAACAAATGGCAGTAGAGCCCCTCCCGTAAGGGATGTTTTAGCGGTTACCGCAATAAATGCAGTTATCATTTACTTAGCCACCTTCCTATCTCTACCCATCGGCTACGATATCTTAATTGGCTCCATGGTATCCGCAGTCCCTCATTATATTATCAATATCCTCACCAGTCCTCGCATCTCACCATTAAAGATTAAATATTTTGCAACTACGTTAATTGCCGCTATCCTTTTGAATTTTTGGGCGCCGAGCATCAGCATGCATATGTACAAGCTTTTCAACCCAATTATAACGACTCAAAATACGGTTTCAGTCGGAGCTGAGAGCGAGAAAGCGATTGCCGCTGTTACAAAGTATTTACCCCGAGCGGAAAGGAGCATTAAGCGAGGCGAGTATGACAAGGCCATGAAACTATTAACTAAAGCAAGGCTGTCTCTGAAAAATATCGGGAACAGGAATAAGAAAGGTAAATATGTCCGCAGACTGAACAGCCTGGCCGCTTCAATGCGATATGCAGGTTTATTGAATTTCGACGGGGTCAGCAAAAAGGGCAATGAAAAGGCTTGCGAAGAAAGGCGCTATAGGCTTATCAGAGTAGCCTATGAGATCTTGCTTAATAACGATCTCATAAGTCCTGAAGACAACGGGCCGCTAGAGAATTATTACAAGCCTGTCAATACCGGGACATTGGCTCTAAAATTAGCGAAGCTGGATGATTCCAAAAGAAATTTAGAAACGGTGGTTGAAGCGATCAATTCCATAGCAAGAGTAAGCAATCAAGACAGAGATCTATTCGACGCAAATTTCCTGATGGAGATAAGCAAAGATACGGGTGCGCCGCCCATAGAGGTGATAAGCACACTATTATTGGAAAACATCTTCAAGCCTGCGACGAGTAGTGCCGGCGCAGAAGGTTGGTGCCAAGTAAAGCCTACAACGGCCGAGGAGGCGATTTCGCAAATGAGTGATAGGGTAAAGAAAAAATATGGAGTGACGTCGTACAAGCCCAATAATCCCAAGCACAGCGCACTAGTGGCTATAAAGTCTCATCAGATCTTATATGAGAGATTAAAGAGGGTTTGCGATGATGTATTAGGCCCGGGCAAAGTCAGTAGTGACGATTTAAGAACGCTTACTCATCTCGCATATTCTATGGGCGATGATGACATCAAAAAAACCATAAAAAGGCGTTACAATAGAAATACGGAATTTGATCTTAACGAATTTTTAGAGTTGTATCGCAGTTCGCGTTTTTATCCCGATGCCGCAAAGCAGATGCGCAATTTTTTAGATTTATTAATCTCAAATACTTCAAAAGACAGAAAAAAGCATTTTAAGCCATCCACTCCCGCCACCCTCAAAGTCCCCGGTACCGCAGGATTAAATGAAGACGCGAACGTGGACCGGGAGTATGTAAACAAGGATATTCTAACCAACTTTGTAACCATCAGTCCGGATGATCCTGCCATCATCAGGGCGCTGAATATTATAAAAGGATTAGGTGATAGAGCTCCTCCGGGCTTAACCAAAGACTCCTTCGAGATACGTACAGTGAATGCCCCCGGCATGTTTATCCCTAAGTTCAGGGGAGCACTCTCTGTCACCGATCAGATCCCGGCCATAGGAAGGATGGAAAATGGCAAGCTTGTTATATAT
>CAIMPC010000017.1 GCA_903843285.1 Candidatus Omnitrophota bacterium | reverse complement strand
ACTCGATTATCTCTGATATCTTATGCTGGGCGGCGTAGTTACAGTGGGCATCCTGGATGTGGATGACTATGGGGCTATGTGAAGAGTGTCCGTCATCCTGACGAGCGAAGCGAGGAAGGATCTCGCTTTTAGATTCTTCGGTCGGCCGATGGCCTCCCTCAGAATGACGAAAGTCGCGCTTTGCGACAGTACCGCCCTCAGGACCCCAGGAGTCTTTGACAGAGCCAAGATAGTCAGGTAAAGCGAAGGTGCTGACATGCAATTCTCTATGAAGGCTTGGACTAACGGATCCATTTAATGTAGATGAAGGAGGCTTCACAATGTCTTTGGCGGCCCAGGCCAAATCGTATGATAGTGTATTAAATATGAAGGCCATCAAAGTTACTACACACACCACCGCCTTGAATGGCCATTTTCTATAACAATAGGAATTATTTGACATGCAATTAGTTTACCACATAGTCAGCTTTTGTCAATACATTATATATGTCTTTTTTATATCTTAACTAATATTAAAAGGACGGTAGTTGTCTACCGTCCTTTGTATTATTCGCATCCCTATAAGCCGGGTTCTGTCTATCCTGAATTAACAGGACGAGGCGCTCATCTATCTTGGCCACAAATTTCTTTGTGGCTCGAGCGATCTTACCCGTTCCGATACTGATGTGTTTTACAGTAGGATCGAGCAGATCCTGGATCGGAACCTATTTGATCTTGCTCCGCATAGAGATTGCCGCGTTTCACCTCCGCCGAGACTTCAATGGCGGAACTCGTCTCTGTGGCTCTATTCCTCGCCTTACGACGGGCGGCCGTTAGCCGCTATGCTGCTCCCGTACCTTCGCAACTTCTGTTACTCACAGAAGATTTGCTTCGGCAGGTCCTACGAAGCACCCTGCTCTTTCGAGTCGAATGCGAAGTAGGATTTGGAGCCCGGACTTTCCTCTCCGCTATCAGAATCAAAAGCAGAGCGAGCGCCCGGGATGCGAAATCTTTTACCTATCTAAAATAAGCCGGATAAATTAATAGCCTTATTTACCAATTTATCCGCTTCCTTATTCTTAGACCGTTCAATATGCTTTATCTCAAATAAATCAAATTGTTTCAGTAAGCCAAATGACTTATCGAATAGCATCTTCATATTCACGTCCTTGACTTTGTACTCGCCATTCAGCTGTTTTGCTATAAGCTCGCTATCGGTATATATCACAAGCTCTGTGGCCTCCAGTTCTGCGGCTGCCTCAAGCCCTGCTATCATGGCGCTGTATTCAGCAATATTATTCGTCGCTTCTCCGATGTAGCTGAATACCTCTTTTATCTTTTTTTTGTTTGAGTCAAGTATGACAACGCCGATACCGGAAGGACCGGGATTACCGCGACTCCCGCCATCGGTGTAGATGTACATTTTCTTACTCTTCAATGTACAGTATCCTTGTGCAATTCTCACAACAGACTATGGCGTTCTTCATCCTGACTTCGTTGATGACCTGGGCAGGCATCAATCCGAAACATCCCTGACATGAATCATCAATAATAGGTACAACCGCTAATCCATCTTTGTTTGCCGATATTCTTCCATATCTGGTTAGTATATTCTTATCGACCTTCACCGCAAGCTCGTTACGCCGGACCCTGAGATTATCCACTTCTACCTTCACCTCATCGGCTGAAGCGGCAAGAACCTTCTTCTCCTCCGCCATCGCCAAATCCTCTTTCTTTAATATCTCTCTCTCGGCAACAATCCCTTTGTTCTCGATATCGACCTGATCGAATATATTCAGTATCGCTTCTTCTATTACGGAATTATCGGCTTTCACCCTATTAATCTCGTCCTGCAGAGCAGAATACTCCTTATTCGTCTTCACCTGGTGCATCTGCGATGCGTACTTCTTTATAGTGTCTTCCTTAGCCTGAAGCTCACCCTCTTTCTCTTTACGCTTCAGCTGTAACGCTTTTACATTATCTTCGTGCTTCTTAAGGCTGGCGCTCTTATCTTTAAAATCATTTTCAAGCTTCGTTATTCTCTCCGGAATAGCTTTAAGCTCGTCCTCGAACTTTAGTATCTGGAGATCTAATCCCTGCAGTTCTACGAGCAGTTTTACCTGTTCTTCAAAGTTAATTGTCTCGGCCATGAAATTCTGACTCCTAACGCTTGATGGTGGGCAGCACAGGATTCGAACCTGTGACCTCTGCGATGTGAACGCAACGCTCTAACCAACTGAGCTAGCTGCCCATTGCGGCTAGCAACTCATTGCTATTAGCTACACGCCTAACTGTCAAACTGGTGGGCCCGCAAGGATTTGGCGACTTTGCCTCGCAGAGCTCGGCTCCGTCGCCAGCTTGGCCACTGTCGCGCATAGCGCTTTTCCTCGCTATTCACTCGGCGCGGCCTCGCTTCAAATCCCTACACGCCTAATTGTAAAACTGGTGGGCCCGCAAGGATTTGAACCTTGGACCAAGAGATTATGAGTCTCCTGCTCTGCCAGACTGAGCTACAGGCCCGCCCAAAACAAAACTTCATAATAAAAATCGGAAGCCTATTATAACTAATTTAAAAATCACTGTAAAGAGCGTTCTTAAAACTCTACTCTTCAGCGCCTATCGCCAGGAAATTCTTTAATTTACGTGACCTGGTCGGATGTCTAAGTTTTCGAAGAGCTTTGGCTTCTATCTGCCTTACACGTTCTCTTGTTACTTTAAATACAGCCCCCACTTCTTCGAGCGTCCTGGGATAGCCATCCCCTATGCCGAACCTTAACCTTAGTACCTTCTTCTCGCGTTCGGTCAAAGTGCCCAGCACATCATCCATCTGCTCTTTAAGCATAGAGTATGCCGTGGCATTTGCGGGCGAAACAGCTCTCTTGTCCTCAATAAAATCTCCGAAGTGAGTATCACCCTCATCGCCTATGGGAGTCTGCAAACTTATGGGCTCCTGGGCGATCTTTAATATCCCCCTGACCTTGTCGACCGGCATCCTCATCTTATGAGCGATCTCTTCTGGTGTAGGCTCTTTGCCGTTCTGCTGGACCAGAGTGCGGGAGGCTTTTATAAGTTTATTGATAGTCTCGGTCATGTGGACCGGTATCCTTATCGTCCTGGACTGATCCGCGATGGATCGCGTAATCGCCTGCCTGATCCACCACGTGGCATAAGTTGAGAACTTATATCCCCTCTTATACTCGAACTTATCGACCGCTTTCATCAGTCCTATATTGCCCTCCTGAATCAGGTCCAGGAATGAAAGGCCTCTGTTTGTATATTTTTTGGCGATACTTACGACCAACCTTAAGTTTGCACCGACCAGCTCCTTCTTAGCTTTGGTAAATTTGGCTTCGGTGGCTTTTATCAACTTGAAGTGCTCTTTTATATCATCTACTGATTCTCCAAAATCGCGATCCATCTTCTTCGCGCGTTTTACGAGCTTCTTTACCTCATCTCTGTTCTTAGACTTTTTGAACCTGGCGATAGCGCTATCGAGCTTTGCATACTCGTTGAGCCTTTCCTCTATATCTTTAGCTATGTCGTCTATTACAGACATGACAAGGTTCATCTCTCTTATGCTATTGGCTATTTCCGACTTATTCCTTGAAGTCTTCAGCTTCTCGATAAGCGCGCCGAACTTCTTCTTAAGTTTGTTGCCCTTATATTTAGGATCTATATTTATGAACTCTTCGGGATTTATCTCTTCACTTATTATTCTGGTAGCAACCTCGACTGCCTTGTATTTGGATAGCTTTACATTAAGCACGGCGTCCCTGAACTTCGCCTCGGCTTCTTTAATCCTCTCTGCTATCTCTATCTCTTCTTTTCTGGTCAAAAGAGATATCTGGCCCATCTGACGCAAATACATCTTAACAGGGTCATCCACATGCGTAAGCTTTACAGTCTCCGGCTCTTTCTCCTTCTCCACATCTTCCTTCTTTTCCTCTACAGCTTCCCCTTCCTGAGCCGCCTCGGCCGCTATCTCCGCGGAACCTTCTGCGTCATCCGAAGCAGACTCTTTCAGAATATCCTCTTCGCTGTCTACGAGCTTAATATTCTCCTCGCCTAGTACTCCCAATATCTCTTCTATCGCCTCTGAGGATACTACATCCATAGGCAGTACATTATTCAGCTCCTCAAAAGTAAGGTGCCCCCGTTCTTTACCGAGAGCTATGAGCTCTACCAACTCCTTCGAGCGCTTCTTCTTCGATAGGCCCGGATTTCCGCCGTTATCTTTGACAGGTTCTCCCAAAACCACCCCGCCAGTCTTCCCGTCGGCCGAGATGACCTTAATTTTCGGTAGATTTCTAATAATTTGTTTGGACTTTATATTTTTTGCCATTCTTTATCCTATAGAATTACCTGTTTAATTTAACCAACCCATCATATTCTGCTACTAATTCTTTAACCCTCTTATCGTTGTTCTGACTATGGGCAACGCGTATTGTCTCTCGCAGCGATATGAGCCTCTCCTTCATATTGTCCTTTTTTATTCTGGCAATACAATCATTCAGCGCCCTATCCTTATCATCCAATGAATCTATCATGCTCACTGCTTCCGATATCAGATCGGCGCTCTGGGATCCGGAACCGAAATGATTAATCAAGCGAGAGGCGCTTATCTCCCTATTTTCTTTACGCAATTGAAGTATGTTATTTATTATATCCCGAACCGACGAATTCCTAATCTCTTCCGGAGCAAGGTCATTCTTTACTGTATCAACGTAACTTCCTCCCTCCAGGAGGATCGCCAATATAGTTATCTCCGCCGCCTTAGCATCACGCCTTATCTCAACCGGTTTATCTATCTGTTTTCGTTCGATAAAATCCGGTTTTGACTTCTTTAGCTCAGCCTTAACGGCATCCTCGTCTACAGATAACGACTTCGCAAGCTTCTTCACCATTTCCGATCTTGTTACAGCGTTTGAAACCTTAGAGATGGTCGGAAGCATTTCGTTCACTATCCCCGTCTTACCGTTTGTAGTAGCGGGGTCAAATCGTTTGATCAGATTATCAAACTTATAATCGAACATATTCTTGCTCGACTTAATAAGCTTAAAAAAATCGTCGGCGCCGTTTTTACGTATGTAGCTGTCCGGATCCAGGCCGCGCGGAAGCTCAGCGATATAGACATTCATGTCTTCACTCACAAATATGTCCAGGCCCCGCAGGCTGGCCGACTCGCCCGCCTCATCCGGATCATACACCAGAACCATAGTCTTAGCGAATCTCTTAAGCAGCTTAGCCTGGTCGATCGTAAGCGCAGTACCGAGAGTCGCTATAATATTATGCACTCCCGCTTGATAAGGAATCAGAAAATCGAGATAACCTTCTACGATAAGGGCATGCCCTTCCTTCTTTATAGCTTCACGGCTGAAGTTCAATCCGTAGAGATTTCTGCCCTTAGAATATATCGGGGTTTCGGGCGAATTAATATATTTTGGCAGACTGGAATCCATAACACGCGCACCGAAACCAAGAAATCTATCCTTAAGATCAATTATCGGAAATGTTATCCGCTTCCGGAATCGGTCATAATAACCGCCTTTACCATTTGATACCGCAAGGCCGGCCTTCTCCACAAGATCCGCTTCAACACCTTTGGATTTAAAAAAGTTTATAAGCGCATCCCATGAATCCAGGGCAAAGCCTATCTTAAACTTATTTATTACATCCTCACCTATTCCACGGGAAGAGAGATACTCTTTAGCCTGGGAATTATTATTAAGATTCGTTTGAAAGAACTGTGAAGCAAGCTCGTTTATCTTATAAAGCCTGTTATCTTGTTCACTGACGCCGCCTCTCGATATTTCACGCGGCAACACTATGCCGGCATTTTCCGCGAGCATCTCTATGGCTTCCGGAAATTGGAGGTTCTCCTGCTTCATCAGGAAAGAAAAGACATTGCCGCCCGCACCGCAGCCAAAGCAGTGGTAGATTTGCTTATCCGGGCTTACTACAAATGACGGTGTCTTCTCATGATGAAACGGACAAGGAGCCTTAAAATTCCTGCCTGCCTTTTTTAACGGCACATATCGGGAGATTACCTCGACTATGTCGCTCCTCGACTGAACCCTTTCTATTATATCTTCCGGTATTGCCATTTCATCTTCCTTCGCTATCAACCGTCAAGTTGTATGATGCTTCGGAGGATTTCGCCAACGGATGAAAGGAAGCCCCGGTCCTCAACTTCACCTCTTCACTCGCATAAACCCCGAGCATGGAATTATCTTTAAGCCCTGGTCCATCTTCTGTAATGAATCCAGAAGCAGATTCAGTCCGATCGAATCGCTCGCTATATGACCTGCTATTACAACATTAATGTGCTCATCCTTGGCGTGCTTAAAATGTTCCTCGCTAAGATGCATACAGACTATAGTGCCAACTCCTGCCTGAGATAGACGTGGGAAGATCTTTTTCGGACCTTCCGTCCCGCCGGTCATATCCACAAAAATACGTCCTGCCATCTTTTTAGCGTCTCCAATCAGGATCCTCGGACCGGACCCCTTCTTCAAACCATCGGCATATTCGGGAACATCTTTCAATATTTCAACTACCTCCGTAAGTTTTGAAGGCTTTTTCTTATCAAGTATATTCTGAAGATAGCTTGCGACATGATTATCGGCAGGAGTGTGACAGCACATATACGGTATATCGAGCAATCTCGCTATATCGACGCTCCTCTGATGATTAGCCGGGGCTACCGCCCGCTCGACTTCACCCATTCTATCTTTAAGTAGCGCCTCTCCGACCTCTCTGGGTATGCCAAATTTTGCAAGCATCGCAACCTGCAGTTTCATGACATCATAGAAGTTCGCCCATGCGGCTCCTTCAGGATGGTGAGCCATAACGAGATCCACAGACATACCTCTCTCGTTAAGCCTGTCAGCCGTCAATATTTCCGGAGATTCCATGTCTATGCCGACCATTATCGAAGTTATCTCTGTCTGGGGATCACCATACAGAACCCTGGTATCGGCATAAGGATTGGTAAAACGTTCTGTATCAAATGCCACTTTGTCCGGGCCTTTCAGTTTTTCATATTCTTTCTTTGCTTTACTAAATTCTTGAGTGATCTCTGATAACTTACGAGGATCCTTTGAGATACCTTTTTTCACAGCATTACGATAAATATCTACTAGCTTCATCAATCCCTCCCTTTACCATATGTGAATCATTCAGAAAAAATCGTCCCGAGAACGCTAAAATCAGTCTAAGAACGCATTCTTGGGACCCAATCAACAAGTCGTCTATCCTCCTTCGCCCATCACCATCGGCGATGATGCTTCGGAGAGATTTCCGCCAAAATACAAATTAAGCTCTGATATCGAGCCCGGAGAGCTTCATTTTTTCAGCATTATCGCGGGCATCGCCCATGATAATCTATCGGAGACACCCGGCGCTACTTTCATGAGATAAGGACCTGAAAACGACTTCTCTTTTATCGAATATTGAAAATATGATAGGCCCGTCGTAAGCATTATCATAAGCATTATGCTTACGATAATCAGTGATCTGGCAAAACCGAAAATAAGTCCACCGAGCTTTTCAATAAAAGGATGCCATTCCACCTTCACTATCGCATCGACCAGAAACTTCAATAATTTAAATATTATGCCTATAATAACAACCAAAATCAAGATGGAGATCAGGTCGAGGGTCTGAATAGGAAAAGCCATCACGCCCTGGATGGATAAAGCCAAATCATGATAATAACGTATGCTGATCGCCGCGTTCAGCAGGACTCCTATTAGGGGAAATATTTCGTGGCTCAATCCATCCTGCAAAGCAACGTAACTTATTCTAACCACAATAATTGCAGTTAGAATATCTACCCAATTTATCCTTGTTATTATATCCATATATTATAGGAGAAAATAGAAAAGCAAGATTAGAGCTTATCACACTACCTTAGCATTGTCAAGGGTCAACGAAAATTACATAAAAGGACTGTCTTATGGTTACTAGTGATGGGGTTTCGGCTTTAAAAATCTTGTCTCAAAAAACGACATATCACGGCTTATCTCACCGCACAACCGTTTCGCCCTTCTACATATAAGAAACTTGGCCAACTTCCTGCCAATCGAATCCTGAAATCTGTTTGAATCATTATTTGGCATATCGCACCCCTCTCTCCGGTCTAAGCCGGCACCTTTTTCGAGAAAAATATTTTGAACGATTGTAAAAATGTTATCGTATAAACTGTATTATCCACGATGACATATACGTTACCAAGCATCTTACATATAAGCCTATCCTCTCCGAGGAGATCGTTGTGTCTTTTAAATATGTGAAACTGCCTCTTATTGATAATAGAGATCTCACCCTGCTTAGCAGCCCACTTTTTGAAATCATCCGGCTGATCGAGATGCATAACATCCTTTATAAAATATAAACATCTCCTTTCGGTCCTTGCAGTAATGCCATCCCTCTCGAAGACCTCCCGCAAGAAGACGTCTTTTTTTCTAGCCGTAAGTGAGGTTAAATTTTTATACATAACTTCTCTCATTGTTGCCCCCGCAAAATATACTTATTAAAACTTTTTAATTTTACTATAAAAAAATTACCCTTTCTCAGTTCCTAATGGAAGTATACCTGATAATATTTTGCGCGTCAAGGCAGAATAACTAACTTTTTTGAATATTAACTATACCCTTCTTCAGTAATAGGTTGTAACCAAAAAACCTACATCCCAAAATGTGACTCGTGGAGTTTGGAGTAGATGGAACCTTGTGGAGTTAGAGTGCTTTGAAATAAGCCTATGGAAGTAACTCTGTGGGAAATTCCTGCGGATGACTAGATTTCTGTCGAGGATACTCTTTTGCCCATCAGAAATCTCTATCGCAATTAATGAACGCATGCTAAATATTAACCCGTACCATATCGAGCGCCGCCTGCGATGCCTGATGCCTTACATCTTCGCGTGAGCCACTAAATCTAAATTCCTTAGCAATGCACTTTTTGCTCGTCTTAATAGCTATATACACTAACCCTATCGGCTTACGCAAACTACCCCCGGCGGGACCGGCTACTCCTGTGATGCCAATTCCTATATCCGTGCAGGCAAAATACTTAATCCCTGAGGCCATTTGCGAAGCAACTTCATTCGATACCGCGCCAAATCGTACTATGTCAGCACGCTTCACTCCCAGGAAGCTTGACTTTGATTCGTTAGAATACGTAACGATGCCAGTCATAAAGTATCGTGAGCTTCCATTGACATCTGTGAATCTCTTTGATAATAATCCTCCCGTGCAGGACTCAGCCACCGATATCGTGAGCTTCTTCTTTAAGAGCATCATGCCAACAATACTCTCGAGGGTATCGCCGTCGTATCCAAAAATATTATTCCTAAGACGGCTGACGATCTCCTTCTCGATGGGTGAAATTGCCCTACGGCACTGCCTGGGGCTCCTGGCCTTCGCCATAATCACGAGATGAACTTCGCGCAATTTTGCGTAAATACCCACAGTCGTTGGTGGGGGCATTTTTAATAAGTCCCTAACTATATTGTTGACGAAAGACTCCGGCAAGCCGACAATCTTTATCGTGCGCACTACGATTATCGATTCCGATTTGAATCTCTTTTTAAGATATGACGCTACCTGATCTTCGAATAACGGCTCCATCTCTCTCGGCGGCCCGGGCAGGCATATTATCACTTTATCCATGTATTCGACAATAAGCGCCGGAGCAGTCCCAAAATTATTACGCAGGCATATAGCCCCCTTCGGCACCATAGCCTGTCTCTTATTTCCGGAAGGCATCTTTACTCCCATTGAACCGAAGCGCTTCTGTATATCTCGCCACACGCTCGCATCAAATACAAGCGGCTTGGATATAAGGTTAGCTACGGATTCGGAGGTGATGTCATCAATAGTCGGGCCAAGTCCGCCGGTCAGTATGACGACATCGCTCCTAACGAGGGCTTTTCTTATTGTCTGAGTGAGCCTTTGGGGATTATCACCTACGGTGGTCTGAAAATACAGGTCGATGCCGAGCTCGGCAAGCCTGCGGGAAAGATATGCGGCGTTCGTGTTAACTATATGACCGAGCAACAGCTCGGTTCCGATCGAAATGATTTCGGCCTTCATTACGGTATTATACCATTTCTCGAAAAAATGGAATGAAAAAATAGAGACTGCCCCTATTTTTCTTATTACTATATTATGCGCTGACCAGGAATGTTTCCATACCTGCTTTACGCGCTTCCAGTTCCTTCGGATCCATTCTGATGATGGGTATGAACTTAAGTATTGCCTGAAGCGCAAAACCTATGGAATTACCCTTCTGTAATGCGACCATCGCCCCTTCGCTTATAGGCTTGCCCGAGATAAGCTCGTAATATCTCCTGACGGACTGCTCATTATTTGCCATAACCGCCAGGGTAAGACCCAGGATCCCTTCCAAATAAAGATAATTATTTCCTGATAATTTATCATCAACTATCAGAATACTGGTTTTAAAATTTCCTCGCCCATATTCGTTATAATCTTCATTAGTAAGAATTATTGCGGAATTGCTTTTAGTAAAGCCATTAGTCCGTCTTGCTGAATTGCAAATTTTATCAGGTTTAAGTATGGCAATGCGTCCGGCTTTAATTAGCGGCTCAAGCTGTTCTTTAACAAGCGCCGCCTCATCACCAAACAGATTTTCGGATAGCAATATTTTGGCGTTATCATCGACCGGACTTTCGGCGCTCCACAATCCTACTGTGAGTAAGCCATGTATGTTGTCAAGGTCCCAGTGCTCCACGGCTTCCTCGGCTTTCAATAAATCGCCGTTCTCATTGCAAGAGATGAAGGCATCTTCATCAGAAATTGTTGCGATTCTAACTGTCTTTCCGTTCCTGACCAGCTCTGTCAGCACCTCGGCGATCAAGATTTCCCTTTCAGCCATACTGCTCTCAGCAATATCTTTGCCTATTTGATTCAATATCTCAAGCAGTACATCTTTTCTAAAAGCTATAACATTGGAGTTAACTTCCTCTATGCCTTTAACTTCTCCCTCCGTCATTCTTCTGCGCTCGCTCGTCCCCTCACCCACCCAGATACCATCATTTACATCCCTAAGCCTTCCATTCTCCACAATCTCAAGAAATTTGCCATCACTTTTCCGTACGATACGCCCTAAATTTCCGGGATTTTTATTATGCACCGCGAGAACCGTAGCGTCGGATGTTTTTCCATTAACAAGATTAGAATGCTTCGATATAATCGCTCGAATAAAATGGTCGTTAGGATAGAGATCGTCTGCATTAGTTATCAATACATTGTCACCCGGCGCGCGCATTATCTTTTCCCTTAGATATAGGAACGTGTTCCCGGTACTCTTAATAGGATTTCCTTCCTTGTCTCTGGAATACTGGAATCTGCCCGAGCCATAACAGTCATCTATGCTTTTCTCCAGCGCTGGCGCACCAAAACCTGTCAGAATTGTAGCGCTTAATCCTATCGCTAAAAATTTGTCGAGAAGATACTTGTAAATGGGCTTACCTCGTACCTCGACCATCGGCTTAGGTTTATCTTCAGTCGTCCCCATCCTCTTTCCTCTGCCGCCTGCCAGGACGTAGACGCTCCAATCGCTCGGATTTATAGAAAATTGCGCCTCCATAGGTTGATTTGGGGCTCGAGATTCCGGTGTTATATCATCGGCCTTCTTCCTGACTGCCTCAGGCACAAATGTTGGTGAATCTTTGCCCGGCCTACCCTGAGAATGAGTCACAATTTTGACAGGAATAGTAAAACTGAAACATGCGCCGCCTCCGATCTCGCTCTCGACCAACATATCCCCGCCAATCGATCGTATCGCACTTCTAAGCCAGAATAATCCATATCCATTCCCCTTAGCCGAATCCACAACTACATCCTCACCCGGGGTATTAAATAATTTAGATAGAATCTCTTTGGAAATCCCGGGGCCATAATCTCTTACTTCAACTTTAAGTTTTTTTTCACCGTCAATAAGAGATGCCGTAACATCGATACCTTTTTCGCTTATTCCATACTTAGACGCATTGGTTAAAAGCTCCTTTAATGCCATCCGCAGTAACCCATTAAAGGTTACTATATCCGATACTTTTCCTAGGCCATCGAAGTTATTTCTACTAACAATGCCGCTGACACTCCCCAAATAACCCGATGCCTCGTTTACGACAGATTTAATATTGATAGGCCTCATCCCCACATCAAGATAGTTTTCTGATTTCTGCAATAGCTCCACTACCCTGGAAATGCTTTGCGCCACTATCAAAGAATACTCCCGTATTCTTTCATTCCCATCGCATAATCCGGAATTAGCGTTATTCTTTATAATTTCCCCAATCCGCCCAAGGCGTTGTTGTCGTTGCGCCAAAACATCTGCCGTATTTTTTAGACCGGATCTCCCTTCTATATATTTATTAAGAATGCCTATTATCGAGGCCTCTCCATATATATAATCTTTCTCACTTTCTCCGCTTATCACTGATTTGCATTCTCTGATCGGCTCGAAAACACTATCCCTGATTCCTGCCTGATCGCGCTGGGCAGCATATAAGATAAGATTGCAATAACCTAATACAACAGTAAATTCACTCCTAATATCATGAATAAATAATCTACTAAGCTCCGTATCTTTCAATTCCGTTTCGACAGTCACAGATTTAACGCCCGGGTTTTTTATTGAGGGTCTTTGTGTAGTCGAGGATAACCCTATAAATTTTAATCTTGTATCGGCATATAACCTTCTCTCGGCCATTTTTTCTCTGTAATAATTTAGACGATCTTCGAAAGCTTGCAATACTTTTAAAAATGCCACACTATCACTACGCTGGGCAAATCGCAATCCTACAATGTCTTCCCGAACAGAGGAGTGAAGACCTTCCAAGCCTATGCCTCCTAAGTATTTTTGTGCGATTGATGAAATCGCATCTATATACTCTGTAAACTCATTTACGTCCTTGTCCACAATATTTCGCCGCATCAGATTGATCTGTTTTCGGCAATCTACTGCATAATCTAAAAATGCCAATGCCGCTTTGGCCTCATTCGAAAGATTGGGTATACACTTTGAGATATTAAGTGTCCCGCTTTTTTCAATAACTCCTCCATCAACGATCGAAAGTTTTCCCTCACTCATAATTACCTCTAACTGCATAAGGACTTTCTCCTCAGCGCTCATCATCTCATTGATATGTTCTTTTATTATTTTCATGGGAAGCACTGCGATACCAACTATGTTATTTAAAGAATCCTCTACAACAAATCTAAGCTTTTCCTGCTCTGCGCTTTTGAATTCTGCCCCTACCATAGCAACAATCCTTCGTAGGCAGGTTCTGGCTCCTTCTAAATCGTCTTTTTCTACCAACGCCCTGATTGATTGCATATCTTCACGACAAAATTCGGCAAATCTCTTAAATGCCGCCTGCGCCTTAGCTTCAATCAAATCTCTCGAATCGGCCGACTTCCCTGGACGTACTGCCGGGTGTCCCTTCCGGGCCATGTTAGGCGCCTCAGGACTAATCTGGCGTTCGGCAATGACTGTTACGGGCATTTCATACGCAACAGGTTCGGCTAATATCAGCCTCTCAAGCTTCGATAGCCACATCTCCTTATCATCGTAGTTCGAGGGGTAATCGGACAATTGCTCCACGACTAGGCGCAGCGCGTCATTCATCGTATTTCGAGATATCACTGCCGTATTCAGAATCGGGATCTTCGAAGCATATTCATCCTTAAGCCTGCTCCTACCCGTATAATCATCGAGATCCATGATCAACTCAGCCCTTGCATTAGTCCTTAAGGCCCTGATCCTTACAGGAGCATCTAACATGATATTTATTACCCTGTGGGCCTCAATAGGCTCGATGATCGGCACCGTTACGCTTAATACGATACCATTGTATTGCCCGGAACCCTTAACATCATTCGCAAGCCTTTCATAAAACTCATTTAACGCCTTATTTACCGAAGGATATGTGAATATCGTGTGCAATAACCATCGGTTCCCCGCATCCTCGTCTATCTCGCTCCTCAGGGTATCACGCAACGAATTATCTTCATCACTATCTTTATCTATGGTAGCCTTACCATCCACATATAGGATGGGGCGTGAATAATCGAGCCTGCCGGAAGATAGTAAATTTTTTGTAAATTCTGCGAGATTATCCTTATCGGCAGTATCTATATTCGCTTTGAGCATCTCGTGAAATATTACTCTTACCAGTAAGCCAGAATTTATATAACGCAGGCCCAGCCTAGCCGCGAGTGAGTGCGCGATCACCCTACGTCCGCTTCCCTTAAGCCCGCTGACGACTACAACCACCGGCTCCTTAAGCATGGGTCTGGGCAACGCTTCCATTGAAGCTTTAACCGGAAGCGTAAAGCCAAACGTTGCACCCTGACCTGGCTTGCTTTCAACCCACATGCTGCCACCAACCGACTCAACTACCTCCTTAAGATCATACAGGCCTACGCCGGTCCCTTTTTTGCCGGACCCAGCCGTCGTAAAACCGCTTACATTAAATATCTTTCCTATGCTATCCGGTCCGATCTCTACGCTATTGTTTCTTACGGTTATCTTTATCTCTCCATATTCCGTTAACGATACAGTGACCTTCGCGCGTCCTGTCCGGTCATTCTTCGCAGCATTAAAAAGCAGTTCTTTAAGGGCAAGGCGTAAAATAAACTCATATGTAAAGAGCTCGGAAGATCGCTTCAATCTATCGTCAATATAAACATCTGCGCCAAAATCAATTCTTTTTGTCCGATCATTAACAGATCTTATACCGTCATTTATAGTCTGCTCTATATTGACCCCATCCATCGCTTTATCCCACCAGCTGGCCACATTCTTCAGACTTGGCAAAACAGTTGATCGAGTCCTATCCACAACCATCCGCCTAAGCTCGTCCCTGGAACCACCGAGCCATTGATACCGGCCATTATCGAGCCTTCTCTGAATAGCATCAGTTGTTACTTCCAGGCTATGGATACTGCCCATAAGAGACGTAAGAGCATCTTCCAATGTAACATTCCGGTTTAAGTAATCTATGATCGCTTTCTGCATCCCATCACAACGCATTTGATATACTTCGATCGGATTCAAATCTGCTAATATATCATCCTTTTTTTTATCGGGCGCAGATTGTATATACAATTCACATAATTCACCTCCGACGAGCTCATTTTTAAGATCGTGCATAATGACTCTGGTCATAGGATCATCCGTGACCGTATACCCGTAAAGATTATCCATAAAGCGATCGTCATGCTTTACGGTTTCAGCCGGATTCTCGTTAAATCTCTTTTCCCAATGATGCGCGACAGGCCTTACTATATGCTGGCTCTCTTCGAGTAAGATACGAGCCAACTCATCGGTATTTATTTGCTTTAAGAGATGTTCCCCTATCCATATGGTAGGCTTTAACCCATGAATAGTTCCATTGAGACCGGTTCTAACATGTAATAATACACGCCCATTTTTTTTATCCTCACATATAAAAGAGCGGCCCAGTATAAGGCTTAAGGAGACACTTTGCGCCGTCTCTCTTAATTCTTTCTTTTCATCGGAACTGTACCCATCAAAGTTAGTATTTTCCAGTATCCGATCTAACCTGTCGACGCTCCTAGCATCTCTTACTTTGGTGAAAATATCGCTGTAGTTCCGGAATGATGACGAAAGCCGATCATCGATCTGACTTAATCCATCAGGTCGAATCCTGATAACATTTTCGCTGTTATCATCCAGCTCTATGGCCTTACCCTGTGCAATATATTCCATTATGAAGAGATTGGTGGCATCGCTATCGATAGTATCTATACTATCTGCATCACCAGAATGACTGATGGGCCATTTTTTATCGACAAATATTTCTTCACTCACCCATACCTGCCTCTTAAGAATTCCCAGATAACCCTCTGAGGATAATTTCAAGCCCTTGATTGGGTCTGGCGATCCTACCGCAAGACTATAACGCATAACGGTAAACGGGTCTATCCGGATCCTGGCTTCATTTTGATTAATTGAGTAACTGATACCATTATGCTTAAAAAAGCCTCCGTTTTTCTTCAATATGGCATGAAGACCTTCCAAAGTAAGCTTATCGATCGGGATCACTGGATTCTTTTCGACTAATAATATAATTGACGTTGCGAACAGATCCGAAGCGGGATGCCTCTCGGCAAAAGGTGCCGGGGCCAGACTTATGTTATTGGATTTATTCTGGGGAAATTCCGGATATGCCCACGAAGCCTCATGGGCAATAAATGTTGCTATAAGAATAATCGCGATCAGTCTGTGAATATTTTTCATTGTATTACTATCTCATCTCTTAACATTATAAATACAACATCCAAGAGCAAAGACATCCACCTTGTTTTATTAGATTATTCTACCTATGGGTACATGTTACAAGGATTTACTCAAATTGTCAAGCGTAATATGTGTTTTACACGCTTTATACTATCTTAACTCAGCCAGAAATTTCTAAATACTATCTGTAATATTATATTAGTGTATAATGCCGCGATTATGTCATCAAACATTATACCTAACGACCCTGTCAATCTCTCTAATCTCTTAGCGGGTGGAGGCTTCAATATGTCAAATATCCTGAATAAAATGAATCCTGATACAACTGAATATATATTGAATGGAACAAAAAAAAGCGCCAGCAGCATCCCGCATGCCTCGTCTATTACGATCATCGATGGATCTTTTCTCTTATATATCTTCTCTGCCTGGCCCGAAAACATTATACCCAGCGTGAACAAAAATAGTATTGAAAAGGCGTATAAGATATCATTCGTGCGCACAAAAAAATATACTATAAGCCCGCCCAGTGACCCCATCGTGCCGGGTGCGAATGGCGAGTGTCCCAGATAAAAGAAGCTGGTTATCAGCTCAACTCTCTTTCGCACTTGAATAGACCTCCCTGTTCTTAGCCAGATAGGAGACTCCGCTTATCAGGGTCAAAGTCACTGTAATAAGCATTAAAATAAATATCGTTTCCTTGTACGCGTTCTCCACGCCTGCGGTCCAGAAATTCAGCCTCTTTTCACCTGCTTCTTTAAAAACCATGAACAGTAATATTGCAAATATAGCGAACACCTGCACCGCCGTCTTATGTTTACCACTGCGGTCAGCGGATATCACCTTGCCGTTAGCCAGGGCCAGGGCTCTTAACCCTGTAACGGCCGCCTCCCTGAATATAATGACCACCACCATCCATGCAGGGATAAGCTGTAATTGCACGAAAGAAATAAACGCCGACAGTATAAGTATCTTGTCGGCGATCGGATCCATCAGTCGGCCAAAATCAGTCACTTCATTATTCTTCTTTGCCAGATATCCGTCCAGCGCATCAGTCGCTGAAGCTATAATAAACGTTATTAGCGCTAATATCTTCGGGAACAATCCCGGAAGAAATACAAGCGCTATAAAGACGAAGGCAAGTATTATCCTAAGAATCGTGAGCTTATTCGGCAGATTCAATCAGCACTCTCCTATCCTATCATATTCGAGGGTATCGGTTATCTTCACCTTACAGAATTCACCGACCCTGGCCTTCTTAGAAGTAACGTAAACCACCCCATCGATGTCGGGTGAGTCACCCTCGGTGCGGCCTACGAATTTATTATCCTCCATAGGAACCCTTTCGTCAATCAAAACGTCAACTGTCTTACCTATAAACTTCTTCATTAATCGAGCCGATATTGACTGCTGTAACTTCATAACCTCATCGTACCGCGTCCTCTTAACGGCATCATCGATCTGAAATTTAAGGCGCGATGCCGCTGTAAGCTCTTCGGCTGAGTACATGAATGCCCCAAGCCTGTCGAATCCGGTGGTATTTATAAAATCCATCAGCTCCTTAAAGTCTTTCTCTGTCTCATTAGGAAAACCCACGATAACCGAAGTCCTTAAAATAAGGCCGGGAATTCTCTTTCGCAATTTGTTTATAAGCCCTATAATCTCTTTTTTGGTAACGCCCCTATTCATTAATCGCAGGACTTTGCCGCTAATATGCTGGATCGGAAGATCGATATATTTACATATCTTGTCTTCGGATGCAATTGTATCGATCAGCTCGTCTGTGTAATGGGCGGGGTGAGTGTAAAGCAGCCTTATCCATCTTATCTCATTTTGCAGTTTACAGAGACTGCGCAGCAGTTCGGACAGCATCGGTTTGCCGTATAAATCTGCTCCGTATCGGGTTGTATCCTGTCCGATAAGCTCAATCTCCTTTACCCTTCCATCTCCGGATAGACTGCGAACCTCCTCCATGACGGATTCGAGCCTTCGCGAACGAAGCTCTCCACGTAACCTGGAAATTATGCAATAGCTGCAGGAATTGCTGCAGCCTTCCGATATCTTTACGTAAGCATAGTGCCCGGGCGTGAACGATGATCGCGGTGAGTTTTCGTCATAAATGTATTTGAGGTCTGAAGTTACCGCGACGCGGCCTCCGCGTTTTTCCAGACCGGCCAGAAGTTCCACTATTCTGGGAAAATCACTCGTTCCTAGAATTAAATCCACTTCCGGAAGTTCATCAGCCAACTTCTTTTTATAGAGCTGTGGCAGACATCCGCAAACGACAAGATATTTGACATGGCCATCTTTCTTGAATTGGCCGGCCTCTATTATGGCGTCTACAGACTCTTCTCTGGCGCTTGCGACGAATGCGCACGTATTCACGATCGCCACATCCGCTCCGTCTTCAAGCTTAACCGATTTATAACCTTTCGCCTCCAGATAACCGGCAATGACCTCCGAATCTACGAGATTTCTCGGACATCCCAGGGGAACTATCGCAAATTTTTTCATATGATTTTACCATTGCTCAAATTATATCTATAGGATTGATACTCTTCGGCCTACGGCCTCAGAAGGGGCTATTGCGAAATGTAACTTTCGTCATTCTGAGGGAGGCCATTGGCCGACCGAAGAATCTATTTACCATACAGATTCTTCACTTCGCCCTTCTGGCTTCGTTCAGAATGACGTAGAATTTGGCATTTCACGACAGTCCTCAGAATGACGGAAGGAAGTGAGCCTATTTAATTTTAACACCTGATCTCGTAATCTCTATATTCTTTAATATCCCTTTACCCGGGGACCCCATGGGCTTACCATTGAGAATAAGTTCGATAGAGTCTCCGCTCGCAGTATAAATATTTATGGCATTGTCAGCCGTAAATACTTCTGCCGTGCCCTTTGTCATAACATGATCCGAAATGAGGGCACCATCCACCTTAATCCTCAATAGAACGTTTTGGTTTACTTTAAGTAGTAATTTCAGCTGGGCATTGTTTGGTATGGAGGCCTCCATACCCTTCTTTACGACCGACGGTTCCCGCGAGACTTTTTTAACAGATTTAATTTTGGATGAAGACGCCTTAGGCTTCACCGCAACAGCGCGCTGAGGTATATTTGGTTTCTTTAAAACAGTCATCATCTTGCCGCCAACCAAAGCCATGAGTATAATCACGATCACTCCAACCAAGATAAGCCTGACCACCGATATCACGCCGGCTATGTCTGCGGAAGATGGGGTATGTTCCGTAATTTTATTCACAATAACGGTTTCCGTTTTTGGATGAAGGCGCTTATATTCATTCAACACCACATCGGAATCCAGGCCAAGATATTCCGAATATTTCCTAAGGAAGCTCTTAGCGTAAGTAGCGCTGAGAACACTATCGCAGCTGCCGTCCTCGAGCGACTTCAATATATTGACCTGTATATGCGTCTCTTTTTGTGCCTGGGATATAGTCAGCCCCTTCTTATCCCTGGCTTCTCTTAGCCTATCGCCCAAGCCAGACATATTCAATACGCTAGGAAACTTATGATCATCCGCCATTTTTGATCTGATACTCCTCTAAGGTTATCAGAAGATCTCTCGGCTTAGATCCCTGGTATGGACCCACAATGCCTTCATCTTCCATCATATCTATAAGCCGGCCGGCGCGCTGATATCCGACGCCCAACCTCCTCTGAAGCACAGAGACGGAAGCCTGTTTTGACTCAAGAATCAGCTTCACAGCTTCCTCATATACTTCATCTTTATCAAATTTCTTGAATGCGCCCGTCTTCTTCTGCACCTCCGCTATCTCTTCCACATACTGCGGCGCTCTCTGCGCTTTAAGAAAACCGGTAATATTCTCTATCTCTTTATCGGATATGAGACTGCACTGCGCTCTGGTGGGTCTGGCGGCTCCCGGCTCGATAAATAACATATCACCTCTCCCGAGAAGCATATCGGCACCATTGGCATCTATAACGGTCCTGGAATCAACCTTAGAGGCCACCTTGAAGGATATCCTGGCAGGGAAGTTGGCTTTTATAATACCGGTTATGACATCGACCGAGGGTCTTTGCGTAGCAATCATCATGTGTATACCAACCGCCCTGGATAGCTGTGCCAATCTCGTTATGGTATTTTCCACATCATCCCGCGCTACCATCATAAGATCCGCGAGCTCATCGATAACAACTACTATATACGGAAGCTTCGCAGGCTGACCCTCAGATAGCTTGGCACCCGAGCCTCCAAATTTTTCATTGTAAAGGGCTATGTTGCGGACGCCATATTTTGCAAATAATTCGTATCTCGAATCCATCTCACTAGTCACCCAGGCCAGCGTACTGGCCACCTTCTTAACATCCGTAACTACCGGAGATAGTAAGTGAGGCAGGTCGTTGAATACCGCAAGCTCCACCCTCTTCGGGTCTACCATTATAAATTTGAGTTCGTCGGGCGTAGAATTGAATAACAGGCTTATTATTGCGGCATTTACGCATACGGTCTTTCCTGACCCCGTAGCTCCCGCAATAAGAAGATGGGGCATCTTAGACAGATCGGCTATTACTGGCGTCCCGGCGATATCCTTACCCAGGGCGATCTTAAGAATGGAATCATTTTCCCTGTATTCTTTCGAGTCAAGCACCTCTCTCAAATACACGAGAGCGCTCTTAGGGTTCGGCACTTCAAATCCTATCGTGCCCTTTCCTGGTATCGGAGCTACTATTCTAACGCTCTGGGCCTTCATCGCAAGCGCAATATTATCACTGAGAGATGTTATCCTGTGAACTTTTACGCCCGGGGCGGGCTCAAGTTCGTATCTTGTTATAACCGGGCCCTTATTTATCTCGACTACCCTGCCCTCAATATCAAAATCCCGCAATGTCTCTTCCAGGATTCTAGCAATAGCCTCAAAGTCCTCTTTTATTTTGCGATTTTCGATAGGTGGCGGAGATTCCAGAAGATCAAACCCGGGTAACTTAAAACCGGACTGATCCTTGTCCCCACTTGCGCCTGAAACCGCATGTGAGAATGTATTTTGAGCCGCAGATGACTTCACAATCTCCTTCTTCACCACAGGCGCCACTATTATCCTGGGCTTAGTAACTACGTCATCACGAAAATCTTTTGTCGCAAGTCGACTCGACATCTGTGGCGAAACATTTATTATCGGCCGCTTGCCGGCTCGCTCATGAGTACCTGGTTTTCGGGGGATGCCATCCTTTATAATATACGGCATATCTCTCAGTTTCCTATAAATCCCTGAAAGAAAAGGAAGTAGTAAAAATTCTGTGGCTAGTAATAACGAAAGCATGAAAAGGGCAGCAATCACCAGTATCGCCCCGAGTTTACCCAGATACTTTATCAGGAAGTCTGAAAATGACAGTCCGACTATGCCGCCCAATCCGAATCGGAAGGAATTCGTACCGCTACCCATTATGGAAAATAATGAGCTCGAAGCGAGTATAAGAAAGAATGTGCCAAATATTTTAAAATGGATTTTTTGGGGCGTGATCCCGTAAAGCCTGGCAACAGCCCATGACAGGACCAGTAGTGGCATCACGTAGGAGCTTAGCCCCATGGTGAAGAACAGTGCCGCCGCAAAATAAACACCGAATATGCCCGCAAAGTTTCCTGCCGGAACGTTGGGCTTAGATGTGAATTGCCTCAGATCTGTGAAGTTGAAGCTAGCCAAGCTTATAAATATAAGGAGCGCTGCGGCAAAAAGCAATACAGCTTGAATTTCATTCCACCTGTGATTGACTTCATTTTTTTTGATATTCTCGCCGCGTCCCATTCAAACCTCTTATAATAAAATTATCACGAGGGCCGAAACTACAATACAATAAATTCCAAACAGATATAACTTATCCTGCCTTATCACCTTTAGCAACAAGCTTATAGAAATAAGTCCGGTTACCATTGCGGCAATGCCGCCGCAAATAAAGTTGAGATAATCACCCGAAGCAAAACCGGCTTCGATCTTGTGAAACTTAAGCAGGCTTGCACCCAATATCGCCGGAATCGCAAGTAAAAAAGAGAATCTGAATGCCGATTCTTTACTAATTCCACTTAGCACTCCGGAACATATAGTCGCACCCGAACGTGATATGCCGGGTATAACCGCCATCCCCTGCGCTATGCCGATTACGATAGAATTGAGAAAGCCCACCTTATTACCTTCTTTAGACTTGTTAATTTTAATATAAACCGAAGTCGCCAGAAGCAAAAATCCGGTCGCCAGAAGCGAATATCCTACTACATGGAGCCTGGCGAAAATCTCTTCCACTGCATCCTTAAGCATGAAACCTATCATAGCTGTCGGTATAGTAGCGACAGCTATGCAGGCAGACAGACGCCATTGTCTGGTTATAAGATCGGCTATATCTTTACGAAAATATATCAGGATCGAAATCAGTGTACCTATATGCAGAAATATATCGAACGCCAACTGCGGCTCTTTTATACCAAAGAGATTTTGCGCTATAACCAGATGGGCCGAACTTGATATCGGAAAAAATTCGGTTATGCCCTGGACCACTCCTAAGATCACTGACTGCGGTAAAGTCATCTCTATTTTCCTGTATGTCCGAACCCGCCGTGAGACCTTACGGTTTCATCGAGCTCTTCACATACCGCTATTTCGGCCTTCACAATATCCTTAATAACCATCTGGGCTATTCTATCACGCCGCTTAATTGAAAACGGTTCCTTGCCATGATTTATCATTATCAGTCCGATGAGTCCTCTGTAATCGGAATCAATAGTGCCGGGCGTATTGACCAGGCTTATCCCGTGCTTCAACGCCAAACCGCTCCTCGGACGTATCTCTGCCTCATAGCCTTCGGGTATACTTATATAAATGCCAGCCGAGATAAGCCTGATCTCGCCTGGCATTAGAATGACTTCATTATCAACGTCGGCATAGAGGTCCATCCCGCTCGAACCCCGAGTTGCGTATCCAGGGATGGGAAGATCCTCGCAACCCTTCTTTCTATTAAGAGAGATTTTTACTTGCTTCAAATTCCCCCGTGCCTGTAGTAACCAATGAAAAATCGGGACTGTCCCCATACGGTTGTTTCCACTATGTGGGGACTGTCCCATTTTTCATAACTGTTACTCTATTTATTAGTCTTGTCTTCCGCTTCGTAGCCCGGTTCTGCCTGTTTCTTAGATAGATTGATTCTGCCCTGCTGGTCTATCTCAATAACTTTAACTGTAATCTCATCACCAACTTTTACGACATCTTCGACGTTCTTCACAAATTTGCTTGCCAGCTCGGAAACGTGCACTAATCCTTCCTTGCCGGGCATTATTTCGCAGAATGCCCCAAAATTCATGATCCTCTTTACCTTACCCTTATAGATCTTGCCGACTTCAGCCTCTTCGATCATACCCCTTATAATAGCTACCGCCTTCTCAATGGCCTCGCCGTCCTGAGAAGCCACCTGACAGATCCCTTCATCATCGATATCTACGGTGACTCCGGTCTCCTGGATGATCTTCTTTATATTCTTACCACCCGGCCCAATAACCTCGCCTATCTTGTTCTGAGGAAGCTTAATGGTCACTATATGCGGAGCAAAATCGGATATCTTCTCTTTCGGCTTAGATATAGACTGGAGCATCTTATCCATTATAAATAGTCTCGCTACCTTAGCATCAGCGAGTATCTTTCTCACAAGGCTTACAGGGATTCCCTGTATCTTAAGATCCATTTGGACGGCAGTGATACCATCTACGGTGCCGGCAACTTTAAAGTCCATATCACCATAATGGTCTTCTACTCCGCCTATGTCGGTTAATATTATCTCATGATTACCTTCTTTTACCAGGCCCATAGCTATGCCGCTTACGGGCTTAGAAATAGGGACTCCGGCATCCATAAGCGACAATGTGCTGGCGCAAACGGTAGCCATGCTCGAAGAACCATTGGATTCCAAAATATCGGAAACGACTCTCACTGTATACGGGAACGAATCCTTAGAGGGCATGACTGCCTTTAAGGCTCTCTCGGCTAACGCGCCGTGGCCAATCTCTCTTCTCCCCGGCCCTCTCATAGGTTTCGCTTCTCCTACAGAGAATGGTGGAAAATTATAATGCAGCATGAAGCTCTTCTGAGTCTCACCTTCGAGCGCATCTATGGTCTGCTCATCAGCGCTGGTTCCGAGAGTAGTTACTGAAAGACTCTGCGTCTGTCCACGTGTAAATAAGCCTGAGCCGTGCGTCCTGGGTAATACTCCAACCTCACAGGTGATCTTACGAACCTCGTCGAAACGCCTGCCGTCAACCCTCAGCTTCTTATCTACTATGTAAGCCCTTACACTCTCTTCTTCAGCCTCTTCCATCGCCTTCTTAATGTCACCGGCTTTCAGCTCCGGATTCTCGGCTGTTAGTTTTGCCGCTATATTCTTGGCCAAAATGTGCATGGCCTCTTCTCTCTGTTCTTTGGTGGAGAGCTTATTAATCTCGTCTAATTTTGCTGTCGCTTCACTCTTTACCCTATTCACGAGCTCATCGGATACTATAGAAGGCGTGTATTCTCTCTTCTTAACATTTAGCTCGCGCGCCATCTTCTCCTGTAGATCTATCAACGGCTGTAGTTCCTTATGCGCAAATGCTATCGCATCAGCCATCACGTCTTCACTTAACTCGCTAGAACCGGATTCTATCATGATAACGCTGGAGCGTGTGCCGGCTATGACCAGATCCAGATCACCCTTCTCTAAATCATCAAAGGTTGGATTGGCGACAAATTTACCATCTATCCTACCTACCCTGACAGCCCCAATCGGCTCGCAGAATGGAATATCGGATATGGTCAGGGCCGTGGATGCCCCTATCATGGCTAAAACATCGGAATCGTTCTCGGCATCGCAGGAAAGAACCATCGTAACGATCTGCGTCTCATTAACGTAGCCTTTCGGGAACAGTGGTCTGATTGGCCTGTCTATAAGACGGGATGTCAACACTGCTTTCTCGCTCGGCTTACCCTCGCGCTTAAAGAAGCCGCCGGGTATCTTTCCTGCCGCATATGTCTTCTCCTGATATTCTACTGTAAGCGGAAAGAAATCTATATTTTCCCTTGGCTCCCTCGATGATACAGCTGTCGCTAAAACGACCGTTCCACCTAACTGAATCAAACAAGCGCCATCGGCCTGTTTGGCCATCCTGCCTGTTTCGATTATGATATTGCCATTACCTATTTTCGTTTCAAATTTTTTAATCATATGTCCTTTGTTTTATACCATAAAAACGCACAAACACTTCTTGATATGTAAATGTTTGCGTGCGCCAACAAGCGCCCTCGAGGGCGCCAATACCTACCCATAGACCAGTCCCGTTAAAACGGTACGGCCCAGGGTTTCGTATCCTTCACTTTCTCAGTTCAAGCTTGGTGATAAGGTCGTGATACTCTTGATTATCCTTCTTCTTCAGATAATCTAATAGTCTTCTTCTCACACTTACCATACGAAGTAGCCCGTGCCTGGAGTGATGATCGTGCTTGTGTGCCTTGAAATGTGACGAAAGAGAGTTTATCCTCTCAGTCAAAAGCGCGACCTGGACGCTCGGCGAACCGGTATCCTTCTCATTTGTTTTGAAGGTGTTAATTATATTGCTCTTCTTTTCTTTCACTAAAGCCATCTTTTCTTACCTCACTTTTCGATAATATTAACATACTGCACTAATAATGTAAAGGGAATTTATTGAGGTACGGTGATTAATAATTGGGGACACATCCAGATGTGTCCCCAATTATTTTTTACGTGTTTATACCGCCTTCAGGCTCAGCGCTATCTTATGCTGTAGTGAATCCACTTTCAGCACTTTAACCTTCACGCTGTCGCCCACATTGAACTTAGTCTCAAGCTTTTCCCCTTCTCCAAGCGTTATCTCGGAGATATGGACAAGCCCTTCCAGGTCAGAGGCTATCTCAATAAATAATCCAAAGTTCGCAACCTTCGTGACCTTACCATCCATAACTGTTTCAGAGGGATATTTTACGACTATCTCATCCCACGGATCCGGAGTTAACTGCTTTATGCCTAAAGATATTCTTCTGTTGGCGGAATCTACCGCAAGAACCACGGCCTCGATCTTCTCGCCCTTATTGAATACATCTTTCGGATGGCCTATTCGCTTAGTCCATGATATATCAGAAACGTGAACGAGCCCATCGATCCCGTCTTCAAGTTCGATGAACGCGCCGTAATCGGTAAGGTTACGCACTTTGCCCTTAACCTTCTGGCCTACGGTATATTTATTATCGACCTCGAGCCAGGGATTAGCCTCAAGCTGTTTTAACCCCAGAGATATCTTCTTATTCTGCTTATCGACATCCAGAACCTGGATCTCTATCCTATCACCTATTGCAAGAAGCTCATTAGGATTGGCATATTTCTTCGTCCACGAAAGCTCGGATATATGAAGTAACCCCTCTACCCCCTTCTCAAGCTCCACGAACGCGCCATAAGGTACTAAATTAACCACCGTACCTTTAAGCTTACTGCCGACGGCATACTTAGCATCGACGGCTTCCCAGGGACTCTGAGTCCTCTGCTTAAGACCGAGAGATATCTTTCCGCTGATCGTATCGAAGTCCAATACCATCACTTCTATCTTGTCTCCTATAGCCACGATCTCGCTGGGATGGGAAATCCTGCCCCAGCTCATATCCGTTATATGCAGAAGCCCTATTATGCCTCCGTCCAGCTCGACAAAAGCGCCGAAGTCTGTGATGTTGCGGACGATGCCGGCAACAACCGCGCCTTTCTGGAGAGTTTCGAATAGCTTCTTCTTATCTTCCTCTCTCTGCTGGCTGATCGCATCCTTACGGGAAACAACTATATTGCGTCTGGCCTTATTTATCTTTACGATCTTGAACGTGAAGACCTGTCCGATCAGCTGATTAAGGTTGCCGAAAGTCTTGGAACCTGCAAGACTCGCGGGAAGGAAAGCTTCGACTCCTACATTAACCATGAAACCGCCTTTAACCTTCTTAGACACTTTACCATCAACTATATCACCCTCGCCGTACTTAGATATGACCATCTCCCAGCCCACGGCCTTCTCGGCCTTCTGCTTGGAGAGCACGACCATGCCATTTTCGTCTTCCTTCGACTCAAGGTAAACATCGATCTCGTCGCCTATTTTTAAGGACTCAGGATCGGTGAACTCTGATAATGGTATAGCTCCTTCAGACTTATATCCTATATCAACCACGACATCCTTAGGATTGATGCCGATTATCTTGCCTTTGAGGATCTGTCCCTCTTTAATGTCGATTATGCTTTCCTGGTACAGCCTGGCAAAATCGCTCATACCTCCTTCTGCAACATTTTTCTCATCCTGTAACTCTTCTTTTTCAACCATCTGTTCCCACAACCCCTTTCATTGGATTTCTTGCACCATCTGCTTCTCGCTCAGGCATAAGCAATGCTTCGCTCCACCCTGAACTTGTTGACCACGCCTGTCACTGAAGCTCCCTGTCGGCTTTAGGATAAGGTATGGATTTAATTTGGCCTACTTAATATTTTTTAATAATTTTTCGACAACCCCATTGATCGAGAGGTGCGTAGTGTCTATAAGAATTGCATCCGTTGCCTTCTTTAACGCACCGACATTTCTATTCATATCCGACGCATCCCTCTTAACTACATCATCCTTAATGTCTTTATAATTTATCTTTTGATTAGCCGCAGTCAACTCTATGTGACGTCTCTTGGCGCGTTCTTCTACGTCGGCATCCAGATAGAACTTAAATTTCGCATCGGGAAATACTACGGTGCCGATGTCCCTTCCCTCGAGAACAGCGCTCGACCTCTTACCAATATCGCGCTGCAACATAACCATTTCATGTCTTACTCCCGGAACACACGCTATATGCTTCACATTATTCGTAAGCTCAGGCGTCCTGATAAAAGCGGTGACATCCTCTTCGTCCATAATAACTTTTAGTTTTCCCGAGATACTCTGCAAGTCTATCTTTGTGGACCTGGCAAGCTCCGTCAATTCATCGCCATCCCCGAGATTTAATTTTTGCCTCATAGCTTTAAGTGTAAGCGCCCTATACATCGCACCGGTATCTATATATAAAAGGCCGAGCTTTTCCGCGACAAGCTTCGACACGGTGCTTTTGCCGCTGCCCGCGGGGCCATCTATGGCTACAATAAAATGGCCTGACTTATTTTGCATGCAAGTATTTATCGCGTTTCGATTTTGAATTCTTCAATATTTTGACGGTCGCACATCGATCGCCTTTGGCAATAGCTCTGAGCAGGCGGGCGAATTGCTTATTAAAAGATGCTCCTGCGGTCAATATTGCCTTCCTGTTAGTTAAAAATATATCGGCCCATAATTCGGGATCGCTCGAAGCCACTCTCGTAGTATCCCTGAAGCCTTCGGCCGCGCATTCCATCTCTTTGCCGGTAACAGCGCCTGTAAGGGCAAAGGCTACGGCATGTGGTAGATGGCTAATTAATGAAACCGTCCTATCGTGCTCTCGCGGTGTCATAATTTTAACATTTAAACCTAAGGACTTCCAAAACTTTACAACCTTTTTAAAAGCTACGCTATTCGTCCTGCGAGTCTTGGTTACTATACACGGAGATCCCTCAAAAAGATCTTCCGATGCAGACTCCACTCCCGCATGCTCCGATCCCGCCATCGGATGCGACCCCACGAAATGTACACCGGCAGAGGCTTCAAAAAGTTTTTCAATTTTACTTACGATCCACTCTTTTGTACTGCCGACATCGGTCACGATAGTTCCTGGTTTCGCGCTTTTAGCAACCTTCGCGGCCAGTTCAGGTATCAGATGTACGGGCGATGCGAGCACTACGAGATCGGCGT
The DNA here is from genome assembly GCA_903843285.1 of Candidatus Omnitrophota bacterium. Taxonomy (GTDB): domain Bacteria; phylum Omnitrophota; class Gorgyraeia; order 2-01-FULL-45-10; family 2-01-FULL-45-10; genus CAIMPC01. The sequence continues at coordinate 26,003 of CAIMPC010000017.1, read as the reverse complement.
CCCTAACGGCCGATGTTATATCCATTACTCCGATGTCAACCGCTTTATGTTTTAGCGCCTTTTTTAAAGTTACCCTCCTGTGGAATACGCCTATAACCTTATGCGCAGAAGGCCTTTTCTTTAATGCAAGACCTATCGACCCGCCGATCAACCCCACCCCTATAATCGTTATATTTTCAAAATTAGCCATGGTCTTAAATTTCTCTGTCGACAGCCTTAGCAACCTTCTCCACATCTTTCATAAGCTTGGCGAAATTCTCAGGGTATAATGACTGCTCTCCATCGGACATGGCCTCTTCCGGATTCGGATGGACCTCAATAATCAATCCATCGGCTCCGGCAGCTATTCCGGCCTTAGCGGCTGCTCCAACGTAACCCCACTTGCCTGCGGCATGTGACGGATCCACTATAATAGGAAGATGGCTCAGACTCTTCACTACGGGTATCGCATTTATATCCAGAGTGAACCTCGTAGCGTCTTCAAAAGTCCTTATACCGCGCTCGCATAATATCACTTTAAAATTACCCTCGGACAATATATATTCTGCAGACATCAAAAATTCCTTTATCGTACTGGACATCCCCCGCTTCAGTAAAATCGGTTTGCTCGTCTTGCCGACTTCCCTTAAAAGGTTAAAGTTCTGCATATTTCGCGCGCCTATCTGAATTATATCCGTGTATTTACAGACGAGGTCTATGTCGCGAATATCCATCAGCTCCGTAACTACCCTAAGCCCCGTAGCGTTTCTGGCTTCGGCGAGATACTTCAGCCCCTTCTCACCCAGGCCCTGGAAGGCATAGGGAGAGGTCCTTGGCTTGAAGGCTCCGCCTCTTAAAACTGTAGCGCCCGCGGCCTTAACTTTTTTAGCAATGCTTATAAGGAGCTTCTGATCCTCCACCGAACATGGGCCAGCCATTACGACAAGCTTCTTCCCTCCCACCTTAACATCTTGGCCTACATCGACCACACTTCCCTCTTTCTTAAAATCACGCGAAGCCAGCTTATATGGCTTTAATATCTGCATCACTTTTTCGACACCCGGAAAGATCTCCAGAGGCTGAGTCCTTACTATATCTTCTTCACCTATTATGCCTACTATAGTCCTCTCAACGCCCCGCGAGATCCACGGCTTTAACCCAAGCTTTTTTATCTTCTCAACAAGATGATTAAGCTGTTTCTTTGTTGCATCCGGACGCATCACTATTATCATCTTAAAAATCTCCCGTTTTTAACCATGCTATAAATTAATCTTTGGAACTGCTACGAAATGCAACTTCCGTCATTCTGAGGAAGGCCATCGGCCGACCGAAGAATCTATTTACCGTAGAGATTCTTCACTTCGCCCTTCGGGCTTCGTTCAGAATGACATGAAATTTGGCATTTCACAACAGTCCCTCCTTATAAGCCGCTAAGAGCGTTTAAGAACTTTATATTTTCCTGCCGCTGGCCTACCGTCACACGAATATATGTATCCAGGCCCCATGCTTTCATATCGCGCACTATGACGCCCTTCTTAAGGAGAGCGTTAAATACTTCTTTGCAGTCCCTGCCCACATCCACTAAGACAAAGTTCGTTGCGCTGGCAATGTAGTTTAAGCCCGCTTTACGAAAACCGGCATATAGATATTCCTTTTCCTTCTGAACATGAGCGAGAGTCTTTTTAAGAAACGATTTATCATCTAAAGCCGCGGTAGCACCCACCTGAGCCAATAAATTTACGTTGAACGGTTCCCTGGTCCTCTCCATATAACTTATTATCTCGGGGCTGGAGACACCGTAACCTATGCGTAAGCCTGCCAATCCATACGCCTTAGAGAATGACCTGGCGACTATCACCCCGGGACTAGAGAGATAATTAAGGCCGTTAGGGTAGTCTCTGAATGAATAATCGGCAAATTCAAAATATGCCTCATCCAAAAATACTATTACCTTCTCAGGCAATCCATTAAAAAATTCATCCAAATCTCTCTTTGAAACATATGTGCCGGTCGGGTTATCCGGATTGGCGATAAAGACGAGTTTGGTCTTATTCGTTATCGCATTCTTCATAGCCCTCAGATCATATTTCAAATCGCGGGTGAGAGAAACGGACTTTATTCTGGCGCCTGCAAGCTGTGAACCTATTTCATATATGAGAAACGTTGGTTTAGCAATAACGACTTCATCACCATCTCCGACGAACGCCCTTAAGGCCATGCATATTACCTCATCGGAGCCGTTACCAAATATAAGGTTCGATTCTGATCTTCTGAGAAATTTAGCTAACCTTTTACGTAAATAATAATTATTTGAGTCCGGGTATCGATTCATATTGGCGAGGCTTCCCCGCACCGCGGCTATAGCCTTAGGCGAGGGCCCGAGACAGTTCTCGTTAGAAGCCAGCTTAATAATCTCTTTTAATCCAAACTCTCTCCGGACATCTTCTATGGGCCTGCCGGGAACGTACTGTTTGACGTTCAATATATTCTTTCTTACTCTATCTTTCATTTCTTAAACGCTATCTCCAATAGGATACGAACCTAATATCTTTAAGAATGTCGATGATCTTTTTAACTCCTTTAAAGCCTTAGCCACTTTAACATCATGATAATGGCCCTCCAGATCCACGAAGAAGTAATACTCCCATGCCCTTACCTTCGATGGCCTGGACTCAATCTTGGTCATATTAATTCCGTGCCGCTTAAATGGGGTAAGCATGTCATGGAGTGCTCCGGAGCGATCCTTTACAGAAAACATGATAGAAGTCTTATCCCTCTTCGTCGGCTTAGCCTCCATCTTCCCTATAACAAGGAAGCGAGTGACATTATGTATGCTGTCTTCTATGGATGGAGCTATCACATTTAAGTTATATTTTTTAGCCGCAAGTTCGCTAGCTATACATGCAGAACCATGCTCCCTCGAGACTATCTCCGCAGCTTTAGATGTACTAGAAACCTCGACCAGCTCGACGCCGGGAAGATTCGACTCAAGCCAAAGCCTGCACTGTGCAAAAACTTGAGACTTCGAGTATACCTTCTTTATCTTCTTCCTATCCGATTCTCCGGATAATAGATTGTGCGATATTTCCAGATAGACTTCGGAGCAGATCTTAAGATCGGATTCTATAAACATATCCTGGGTATGCGTGATGGCTCCATCGATGGAATTCTCTATGGGCACGACGCCGTAGTCGGCTCTGGCCTTCACTACCTCGGCAAATACATCCGTGATAGTGTCGCAACTAATGTATTCTACACTAGATCCAAATTTCTTCATACTAGCCAAGTGTGTGAAAGTAAATTCCGGACCAAGATACGCTATCTTTATCGGATGCTCGAGCGACAATGCGCTGGACATAACTTCCCGAAATATAGCCTTTAGTGCACTGTCAGATATAGGTCCCTTATTCTCTGCCACAAGCTTGTCGTAAACATCTTTCTCTCTTTCAGGGACATAGATGGAAGAACGCGATTTTCGCTTCACCTTGCCGACATCCAGAATAATCTTTGCTCTGTCATTGAGAAGCCCTGCTATCCTGGCATCTATGGAATCTATCTTCTTTCGCAGGTATTTAAGATCCATCTGCTCCCCCTCCTTCAGCCTGGACGGGCATAACGCTCTCCTCCAGTTTTCCGGTTTCTTTATTTACAACCTCTGACCTGTTCGCCTCTCTTACAAAATCCAGATCGCTCTCCTGAAACTCTTTTAGGTTGGGCAATTCGTCAAGTGACCTTAGCCCAAAGTGTTGAAGGAATTCATTTGTCGTTACGTATAAAATGGGCCTGCCGGGTGCATCGAGTCTGCCCTTAGTTCTGGCGAGATTACGCTCTTCGAGAGTCTTCAATACTCCATCGACGTTTACACCTCTAATGGCCTCTATGTCTGTCCTGGTTATTGGTTGTTTGTATGCTATGATAGCCAGCGTCTCAAGCGACGGTCCCGTGAGCTTGTCGGACCCTTTCTTGTACAAAATAGCTACCCAGCGACTATAGATCGGGTCTGTGAGCATCTGGAAACCACCCGCTATCTCCTTAATACTGAAACTTCTCCCGGAAGCTACATATTCTCTATTAAGCTCACCTATGATATCCCGAACCTCGGGAGGTTCGATATGCTTCAATATCTCTTTAATCGTATCTATGGAAATTGGTTTATCGCTTACGAACAATAATGCCTCGATTATTCTCTTAGCCTCTTCTCTGTCCATATTTTCATCCCATTTCTGCTTATTTCTACAAATTTCTACAGTGCCATCAGACCACCTTTAAAAGGCGCCCTACGACTATTTCACGTGCTACTATTCGGTTTTATGCTCTCCCTGCTGCGCACAATCTCTATCTCACCAAACGGCGCATGCTGCACTATATTGACTTCTCTTATCTTTATAAGTTCCAATACCGCTAAAAAAATAGTTATTATCTCCGTCTTGTTCTTCGCCGCCTTAAACAGATCTGTAAACATTAAAGCCTTATTGTCTACAAGCATATGTAAAATATCGTGTATCTTCTCCGATACCGTGAACTCATCCTTTACTATCCTATGAAAGATATCTTTCGGAATATCTCTCAGAACCTTTGTGAACGCGGTGATAAGATCAAATAGCGTAGCCTCAAAAGCTTCGGCTTCCGGGGCAGGAAGTTCATCAATGTTAATACCCGATCCGACGCGCGGGAAGAAATGCTTTTGCTGTGATTCTTTCTGGGCAAGTTCCGCGGCAGCTTCCTTAAATTTCTTATACTCGAGTAACCTCTTAACCAGCTCAGCCCTGGGATCGTTTTCCTCCTCACCTTCAACGCTCGTCTCGTCCGGCGGCAATAAAAGTTTCGACTTTATATGCATCAGCGTCGCGGCCATTACTAGAAATTCGCCTGCTATAGAGAGATCCAATAACTGCATCAGCTCCAAGTATTCCAGATACTGATCTGTGATCTTGGCTATGGGTATATCGTAGATGTCAACTTCTTCCTTCTTTATCAGGTATAATAGAAGGTCTAGCGGGCCCTCAAATACTTCTAATTTTACTTTATATGTCATTGGCCTTACGCAAAATGTATGAGTGACTTAACTACTGCCATTGTCTCGCCGGCTGCCTGAGAGGCCTTCTTCCGGCCTTCATTAAGAATATCCTTCACGTCTTGATCTGAAATCTTCACCCTCTTTTGCCTCAATGGTTCGAGGTGTTCAGACAATACCCTTGCCAGGCGCTTCTTGCAATCGGTACAGCCGGCCTTTGCGCCCTGGCACCAATCCTTTACAGCCGACACCATATCGGTACTTGAGAATATTGTATAGTAACTAAAGACATTGCAAGCTTCCGGATGACCTACATCCGTCAGCTTGACCCTCGTGGCATCCGTGATCATTCCACCTACTTTTTTCTCAATATCAATCGGCTCATCCGAAAGAGAGATATAATTCCCGTAACTCTTCGACATCTTTCTGTTGTCTAAGCCTAATAGTTTGGGCGTTTTTGTCATCAACGGCGCGGGTTCCGGAAATACATTATCACCGTATATGGTGTTAAATCTGCGTACTATTTCGCGGGTCAGTTCCAGATGAGGCAACTGATCAACGCCCACCGGCACTACATCGGCTTTATATAACGCTATATCGGCAGCCTGTAATACGGGGTAACCTAGAAACCCGTACGTCGTTAAATCTCTGCCTTTAATCTCTCGGAGCTGCTCCTTATAAGTAGGGCATCTCTCGACCCATCCAAGCGGAGTAATGTCAGAAAAAATCATATATAGTTCAAGGTGTTCGGGCACATGCGACTGTATGAATATAACGCTCTTTTCGGGATCGAGCCCCGAAGCAATCAAATCCTTCACCATTTCATATGAGTTTGTGCGAATATCCTTTGTATCTTCGTATTCGCTCATAAGCGCATGCCAATCGGCTATCATATAGAAACAATGGTAGCTCTCCTGCAGCTTAACCCAATTATTGAGAGCGCCCACAAGATGCCCCAGGTGGAGCCTTCCCGTCGGCCGCATCCCGCTCAGTATCCGTTTCTTACTCGTCATCTACCCTCACTACAAGATTTTTACAATAGTTCACTTCGTTTACTACGGCGGTGTTTACTTTCGAGGCCGCCTTACGCTTGTCGCTCACTCGGAATCGGCTTCCTCGTTCGCTGTTGATAAAATTACGATGGTGAAGCCTATACCGCCAATAGGTATCGTAATTTTATCACAGCGAATTTACATGCCTAATCACTGCTGTCCAAATTACGTCATCCTGACGAGCGAAGCGAGGAAGAATCTCGCTTTTAGATTCTTCGTCGGCACACGGGTAAACAAGGCCTCCTCAGAATGACAGACATAAATTCATATCTTAAAACAAGTTTTTGCGTCGGCGCCTCGAGCGCTAATCTGGACAACACCGATGCCTAATGTAAATTCGCGACAAGCGGAAGGTGACCACCGAGTATTCGCCTTACCGCTATAGGGTGAAAAATCTACTTCCTCGCCTCCAGCCTGCGGGCGACCTTTTCGATCTGGTAAATCTCGATGAGGTCGCTGACCTTAATGTCGTCATGTCCCGCCAAACCTATTCCGCACTCGACGCCCTCATTGACTTCGCGCACATCGTCCTTAAACCGTTTGAGGGAAGAGATCTTACCTTCATACACGACCTGTTTGTCACGTATAAGCTTTGCCACTCCCGTGCGAACGATCTTACCTCGCACCACTTGACTGCCTGCAATTGTTCCGGCCTTAGTTACTCTGAATACCTGCTTCACTGTAGCCCGCCCTACAAATACCTCTTTTTCGACCGGAGTAAGCAACCCTTCCATACCGGCCCTTACATCCTCTATGGCCTCATAGATAATTCCGTATCTCTTTATCTCTATACCTTCCTTCTCGGCCAAAATTGTAGCACCTTCATCAGCCTTAACGTTGAATCCCATCACAATCGCATTCGATGCCACGGCAAGCATTACATCCGATTCTGTGATATTACCTACATCGGCATGGATTATCGTAACCTTAACGTCTTTTGTGTTCAGCTCTAAGAGTGAAGCCTTCAGCGCTTCCACAGAACCCTGAACATCGCCCTTCAATAGTATGTCCAGCTCCTTCGCAACGCCCTCTTTCATCTTTGTATAGAAGTCTTCGAGCGTAACACGGTGTGACATCTTAAGTTTACGGCTTCTGGCCTCGTCTTGCTTAAGAACCGAGAGCGTCTTAGCCTTCTTCTCATCTTTCACTACGAAGAACTCATCTCCGGACATCGGCACGCCTGAAAGTCCGAGTATCGTAACGGGCTTCGACGGAGGCGCAATCTCAATACGGTTTCCGGTATGATCCATCATTGCCTTAATACGGCCATAATGCATCCCTGTGAGAATCATATCTCCGAGCTTAAGCGTTCCGTTCTTCACAAGTATGGTCGCCACCGGACCCTGAGATGCTGAAAGCTTTCCTTCTATAACCACGCCGCGAGCTCTTAACTCAGGGTTGGCCTTCAATTCCAACAGTTCTGCTTCTAATATCAACATCTCCAGAAGAGTATCCACTCCCTCGCCGGTCTTCGCAGACACCTTAACCACTATCGTCTTGCCGCCCCAATCTTCCGGAGTAAGGCCTATCTGGCTTAATTGACCTTTGACTTTTTCTATATTTGCAGATGGAAGATCGCACTTATTTAGCGCGACCACAATAGTCACGTTTGCCGCCCTGGCATGGTCGAGCGCCTCTTTAGTCTGAGGCATAACCCCATCGTCAGCTGCAACGACCAGTACCACTATATCCGTCGCATTAGCGCCGCGAGCTCTCATCGCTGTAAATGCTTCATGCCCTGGTGTATCGAGAAAAGTCACCGAGCCGTGCTTCAGATTAACTTCATAAGCCCCTATGTGCTGAGTAATACCACCCTTCTCCTTGTCTGCCACGCGCGTCTTACGAATGAAATCAAGCAAGCTAGTCTTGCCATGGTCAACATGTCCCATAAATGTGACGACAGGAGACCGGGCAGCTATATGCTTAATATCCTGTTTTGATTCCATCTCCGTATGTTCTCTCGAAGCCTGCTCTTCTACCTTCATGGGCTTCCTGAACTCTATGCCCCTTGCCTTCAATAAACCTACAACAAGCTCTTCACCAAGATTCTGATTTATCGTGGCAAATATATTTCTGGTCATCAGATCCAGAATAATCTCATTTGGCTTCACGCCTAACTTAACCGCGAATTCTTTGAGCGATATGGGCAGGTCAAACTCCAAGACTTTAGCCGGAGGAGCGACCGACTCGATCTTATCGACAACGGCCTCCTGGACAACAGTTTTCTCAGCAGTGACAATCTTCTCTATTATAGGAGATTGCGGTAGTTCTGAAACGGGCTTAGGTTCTTCGATAGGCTTAGGCTTCTCTATCTGCTTAATGAGTTCGGATTTTTCAATCTGAGGACGCGCAATGACAGGATCCACTTTAACTTCTTTGACCTCAGGCCTGGATTCCGCCTTTGGCTCATGCTCTAAAATAGGTTTTACATCGACCTTATTTGGGGAGGGTTTTAATTCAGCCTTTATTACAGCCTCTGCTTCTTTCGACTTTACCTTATCCTCCTTTGGAATCGACGTTTTAGTACGGATAACTTTTTTCTTACTAATGGCTTCTTTTTCGGGTATCTTCCCCGCGACATTCTTAACTTTACTTTTTACAGATGCGCTCCTCATGGCAACCTTACCCTGCTTTGCCTTCGACTCTTTAACATCTTTTCCAGCGCTCTTCTTTACCATCATGCCTCTTTCGCTGATTTAACTATCTTCTCAGCTATCTTCTTGCCTATACCTTCGACCTGGGTAAGATCCTCTATCGTAAGGGACTTTATTTTCTCAACCGTATCGTATCCGGCCGCAAGCAAAGCCCTCTCGATTTTAGGACCGACGCCTCCAATATCCGTAATTTTGATTCGTGGCTTTTCCACAACTTCACCCTTCACAGATTCATCAGCTTCAACTTTATTCTCTGCGAAAATCGCCTTGGCTTTCTCTTCCTTGCCCCTAATATCCATCTCCCAGCCTACAAGTTTCGAGGCTAGCCTTATATTCTGCCCATGTTTACCTATGCCTATCGATAGCTGATCGTCAGCCACCATTATCTCTACTTTCTTATGCTCCTTATCGATCTTTATATCGCTCGTCTCGGCGGGAGCTATCGCGGCTTTTACATACTCCTTCAGATCATCGCTCCAGCGAATGATATCGACTCTTTCGCCCTGGAGTTCTCTGACAATATCTTTAACGCGCTGACCTCTCATGCCAACACATGCACCCACAGCATCTACCTTATCATCTTTAGACCAGACAGCGAATTTAGTCCTCTCCCCGGCCTCTCTGGCGATCGCCCTTACCTCTACTATCCCGTCGGCTATCTCAGGCACCTCTATCTCGAACAACTTCTTAACGAAAGCTGCATCAGATCTGGATAAAACAATCTGCGCACCATGTGATAGCTTATTAACTTCCAGAATATAAGCACGGACTCTTTCACCCTGCTTGTAACGGTCTCTGGGCGACTGCTGGCTCTTAGGCAGGATGGCCTCCGCTTTTCCGAGATCCATAATAATATCGCCTTTTTCAAACCTGTGGACGGTCCCATTCGTGATCGTGCCAACCCTCTTCAGATAATCTTCATACACTATATCACGCTCGGCTTCGTGAATCTTCTGCATTATAACCTGTTTTGCCGTCTGGGCGGAGATCCGGCCCAACTCAGCGCTGTTAATCTCTTTGCCATCGCTCATTATTTTAAGGACGCCGGTATCCCGGTCTATAACAGCGGAAACCTCGGCGTCTTTACTGCCGAGGACTTTCCTCGCAGCGCTCGCCATGGCAGACTCGATTGCTTTAAATAAAAACTCCTTATTTATGCCCTTCTCACGCTCTATATTTTCCAATACATTCAATAACTCCGAATTATTCATCTCTTTCACCTCTTTTAGAATTCTAAATGCAGCTTGGCTACGGCTATCTTATCGCGCGGTATCACGGTGCTTATACCATCCGCCTCCAGCACAATCTTATCCCCACTGATTCCTATCAGAGATCCAATATGGGTTTTGCGCCCGTCTATAGGCCCGAACGTCAATATTTCGAGATCTTTACCGATGGAACGATTAAAATCCTTGTCAGTCTTTATGGGCCTGTCGAGCCCGGGAGAAGATACTTCTATCACGTAATACTCATCGATAAAGCTTTCTTTGTCTAAAACAGCGCTCACATGAACATTAAGCGCCTCGCACTCATCTATATGAATTCCCTTGGGCGTATCCACTAAGAGTCTTAAGATCATTCCGCCGGATTCGCGCTTATAAGTCACATCGACTAATTCGATACCGTTTTCATCCAAATACGGTGCGATCAGCTCCTCCGTCTTCTCTATTATCTCTAATGGTTCCATATCAAACCTTTTGAAATTTTGGCTTAATGTTGCGAAAAAAAAGTGGGTTTATTGAATTAAACCCACTTCCTCCACCACAAAAGCATGTCTTTTTATACTATATTATGAGCATAATGTCAAGCATTATCTGTGTTTTTCAATATATTTCTAGTCTTCCGCTCATCGTCCTTAATCTGTTTCACCAGGCCATGTCTATCCTCAAAAGCTATTTCATCCCTTATCTTCTTAACGAAAGATACCTCTAAGTTATGGCCATATATATTACTTTTGAAATCGAATATATGGACCTCTATAGCCGGTTCTCTGTCTCTGGGGGCGTAGAATGTGGGTCTTAGGCCTATATTTAGGACGCCTTTATATAACCTACCATGAAATTTTACAAATACGGCATAAACGCCGCTCGGTGGTATTACTTCATGATGCGGATTGAGATTGGCTGTAGGATATCCCAGTTCCCGCGCTAAACCTACACCTTCCACCACTGTTCCGAGCACCGATACTCTTCTATTTAGTAGTCTCGATGCCTTTTTAATCTCCCCTGAAGTTATCAATTTTCTAACCAGGCTTGAACTAACGATGCCACGGCCCACTTTAATGGACTTAGCTATGTTGACCCTAAATCCGCACTCCATTCCAAGCTCTTTAAGTCCTTCGGCGTCCGTATGTCCGCCTCTTCCGAAATAGAAGTTATCGCCTACGCATACTTCTTTTGCTCCGAATTTTCCTACCAGGATCCTGCGCGCAAAATCTTCCGGACTGATTTCGGCCAGCGCTCTACTGAAATCAAGCACTACCAGAATATCTACGCCGAGAGCTTCTATCAATCTTATCCTATGATCCAGTGAAATAAGGCTCTGGGCTCTCAGTTTCGGATGCAATATCTTAGTCGGATGGGGATCAAATGTCAGGACGACGCTCTTTAACCCGCGCCTCCCGGCTCTTTTTACGGCATACTCTATAATTTTCCTGTGCCCTATATGTACCCCGTCGAATACACCTATGGCAAGCACAGTGCCTTCGCCGGGCCGCTTAAAACCGCGCAGGCCGTAGATAACCTTCATACCCGCAGAAGTCTTTCTTCTATCTGAGTGGTGTTCATTTTTTTTAGCTCTTCCAGTGAGTTTGCCTGCTCCAAAGTAAAAGCTCCGGAACGAGTTCGGTTTAATCTTGAGAGATATCCGCCGCAATTTAGAAAGTCGCCTATATCGGCGCAGATCTGCCTTACGTAAGTTCCCTTAGAACAGACTAGCTTGAATGATACATCGGGCAGGCTTATATTCGATATCGAGATGTCCTTGATAAAAATCTTCTGCGGCTTGGCATTAATAGCCTTGCCTCTTCGCGCCAGATTATACATCTTCTCCCCATTAATCTTCTTTGCTGAATAGTCAGGTGGAGTCTGTTCTATTTCGCCTATAAATCGGCTGAATATGGCCCGAATTTCGTCATCGGTAAAATCAACTCGATTGCCCGAGATCTCTAATCTGCCCCATGCATCCGCCGTAGAAGATCTGGCGCCAAGGGTCAATGTCGCGTCATATTCCTTCTCAGAGGCAATCAGACTGTCGGATAATTTTGTGGCTTTCCCAACGAGGATGACCAATACGCCGGTGGCCATAGGATCGAGCGTTCCCGCATGGCCTACTTTTTTAGTCCCATATAATCTACGCACGACATCGACCACGTCGTGGCTCGTCATTCCCTGAGGTTTATTTACGATCAATATTCCATTCATAGATAAGACATGCATAGCACGCATCGAATTATTTCTTCTTAAACGACTCTTCTATCTCCGTAATTACTCTGGCTTCCACATCGGCCAATGCGCCCTCTAAGACGCATCCGGATGCTTTTACATGCCCGCCGCCGCCAAATGACGAAGCGATCTTATTGACATCTACGCCGGCCTTAGACCGAAAACTGACATTAACTCTGTTATGATTCTTCGAATCCTCTTTAAATAAAACCGCTACCTTAATTCCGTCAATAGATCGGGCATAATTAATAAAACCTTCGCTCTTATTAATATCTGCGCCCGTCTCTGTAAGCATCTTCTTAGTTATTTCCAGATATGCTACCTCGCCCGACTTACTCACCTTTAAAGTCGATAACACAAGTCCCAATAATTTAATATCGGTCAGCGTTCTACGCTCATACACGCTTTCTGATACAAGGCCAGGCTCCAATCCGTAACCTAAAAGATCGCCCGCTATTTCATGAGTTATCGATGAAGTATTTTCATAATTAAAAGAGCCCGTATCTGTCAATATAGCTATGTAAATAAGCAGTGCCGTCTCTTTCGTAAGAGGAACATCCATGGCCTTAAATAACTTGTAGACCATCTCTCCGGCGGAGCTGGCATTGGCATCAACCCAATTTACATCTCCGTATTTTTCGCTCGAGATGTGGTGATCTATATTTATAATCATCTTATCTTTTCCTATAAGGCCGGCCACAGCACCGATTCTTTTCATGGTGGGACAATCCAGTATCACGGCGGCATCGAAATCCATCTTTTTAGTGAGATCCGTAGATATGGCGCTTATTCCGGGTAAAAATTTGTAGTGATCGGGAGGGGTATCGTTATTCACGATATAGACTTCTTTGTCGATAGCTTTAAGCATTTCTTTCATGGCAAGCTGACTGCACAGAGAATCGCCTTCCGGATTCACGTGCGCGCTGATGAGGAACTTCTTATGTTTTTTTATCGCCGCTATTACTTCCTGCATCTTCTTCCCTCTCTTTCTTTATCTTCTCAAATAAATCGTATATGTGCTGTGTCCTGGCAAGCGTTTCGTCTATCTTAAATTCGATATCAGGAACGTACCTTAGTTTTATTCTATCTCCGATAAGGCCTCTTATGTGACCTTTAGCGCTATTTAACCCTTTAAGGGCAAGCCTCTTTTTTTTGTCTTCCCCAAGAACGCTAAAATATATCCTGGCATATCTGAGATCGTTTGTAAGCTCAACTCCCGTTATTGTAAGGAACCCTAGCCTTGGATCTCTTATCTCTTCATGTAGGATCTTACTGACCTCTTGCCGTATGGCTTCCTGAACTCTGCCGGCTCTTTGAGAACTCATATCATCTCCGATTTCTTTTTAAAAATATACCCGTCAATTGATGGGCATATTCCAGTTCACTATCTTTGTTTTTTAGTTTTCCGTCTATCTTCCCATATAAAACTTTATCGAGAATCTTCTTAAACACCGGGCCGCTCTTAAGGCCCATCGCCTTTAGATCATCGCCTCGGATAGCGGTCCTCATGCCGTTATATCTGGCAAGAAAAGCTTTAATACGAGAAGTGACGATAGACGCCCGAACCCCTGAATTCAACACATATGCCTTAGACATGATGAACAGTACCACTTCGAGCGAAAGCGGTTCAAGAAGTCTGTATATCTCACTCGGCGCTATATCGCTTTTCGAGCCCAATAACCGTATGACTGCATTGGACCTCTTCTTACATGATAGTAATCTTGCGCTATCGGAACCCCTGAAGACGAATCTATTACATATAGCCCAAACCTGGCTATAAGTCAAGTCTTCAAAAAGAGCCATCAGATATATAATCCACTTGTCGATGGCCCTTTTCCTGTAAGATGAACGTTCATAAGATGAGAAAACCTCATCCACTGAATTATATAATCTTATAGAATCGCTATCGAGCCTTATGGCACTATGAATAAATCTCAGCTCCTCCAGCTCAGCCATACGCTTAAGAGATCTAAGCGGAAATGCCTCCTGCAATATCAGGATCAGCTCATCCCTTGTCCTCTGCGGTTCAACCTTATCGAATATAGACCGGTCTATGGCGTTCTTTATCAACTCTTCCGTATGATGGTCTATAACAAACCCTAATCGCGACTCGAAACGTACGGCACGAAATACCCGGGTCGGATCATCAATAAAAGATCCATCATGCAGCACCTTTATACGGCCGCGAGAGAGATCTCGTTTACCATTGAAGAAATCTATAAGCCGCCCAAAACTGGAACGGTTGATGCTTATGGCCATTGCATTTATCGTAAAATCACGTCTTATCAGATCGTCTTTGAGCGAACTGAACTCCACTGTAGGCAAGGCCGCCGGTTTTTCATAAATCTCTTTGCGCGCAGTGGCAATATCAATCTTAAATTTGTCTTTCGTTATAACCGAACATGTGCCGAACTTTTTATGCACAACTATAGACGCGTTCAATTCTCCCGCGAGAAGATGCCCCAATTTTATAGCATCGCCCTCTATCACTACATCGAGGTCCAGGTTCTCTACGCCAAGGATCAGATCGCGGACAAGCCCTCCAACGGCGAATGCGGTAAAACCGAGTGAATTAGCTAACCGGCCAATCCTTCGCATAATCGCAACTACGTCTTTAAGTAAAACCGCCTGGATCTTCTTTGAGAGATTCAAGACTAAAGTCTTTTTAATCCTATGCGGCTTCAGAAACAGGCTATCATGAACGTTCCTGAGCACATCTGTCCTGTTAATGACTCCCCTGATTACGCCGCCTTCAACGACAGGAATAACACCTATATCTTTTTCGGAGACTATCTTATGGATCGCATATAGGGGCGCCTGAGGCTTAACGGTCACGACTTTATACGACATATATCCCTTAATCCGCGAATGGCCGTATCCGCGCTTTAACGCTTTATTAAGCCCTATAAGCGTAATGATTCCCGCTAATTTGCCCCTGTTATCCACGGCCACCATGCCGCCCAGTTTCTCCTTAAGCAATATTTTCTTTACATCGGATATCCTGTCATTAATATTGACCGCCTTAAAATCACGCGCCATCATATCTTCGGCGTAGATTGTGACTTTTATAGTCCCCTTTAAGACTTCTATCAAACGCTTCTTAATCGCAGAAATATCATCACCATGCACCTTAGCAACTGAAGCACCGGGATGCCCCCCTCCCCCGAAGCGCGAAAGCACAGTATTAACATCGACGGTGGCTATCCTGGAGCGCCCAATAATGTCTATTCTTTTCGGAGTTTTTATAAAGACGAAGAGTACGGGAATATTTTCTATTTCCATAAGTTTGTGGATTAGGACTCCGAGCTCTCCGACATAGGTCTGGCTATCCACCTCGATGAAGGAGACGCTTATTCCCTTAACGGTAATATGCTTGGTGGAATTTATAAGATGCGTAAGAAGAGAGAGCTCACCTTCGCTTAGCTCCCGATTTAAATAGCTCGATACTACGGCTAAGCTGGCACCCTGAGATAATAAGAAACTCACCATGTCGACATCGAGCTTCGTGGTCGCGCGATACGTGAGAGACCCGGTCTCTTCATATATGCCGAGGAGCATTATCGTTGCCTCGACGTATGAAAGCCTGATCTTCTTCTTACGAATTATATCGGCAAGAATAGTAACCGTGGCGCCCACTTCTTCAAAGACTTCCTGATCCGCCGCGACATCTCCGGCCATCTTCTGATGGTGATCATAGACATGAATCTCTACACCTTTTTCTATGAGATCGGAGGCTATGCCTATTCTGGATTTCTGCTTTGTGTCGACGATTACGAGTCTGTCTATATCATCGAGATTGCACTCCTTTTCCGTCTCGATATTTATCTGATCCTTGGCCAAAGACAAAAATTCACGCACCGCCTCCTCCTGAGAACCCGGCAATAATATCCGGGAATTAGGATAGAGTTTCTTCGCCGCGACGACAGACCCGAGCGCGTCAAAGTCAGCATTGATATGTGTGGTGATTAAGTCCATTCGCTCCACTATGATATTTTTACGACAGCTCTGCGCAATCTACTACCGCGGCGTTTACTTTTTGAGGCCGCCTTACGCTTGTCGCGAATTTGCATCAGGCGTGCAAATTCGCTGTTGTAAAATGCGATGGCCAATGAGCCTGCCAATATGAAAACTCTGGCGCAGTTTCATTGTCCTGGTATATCGCCAAAAAGGTATCGCATTTTACGAAAGTCGCTCCAGGCGGACCTCAAAAAGTTCCCCGCCTGATCGAGATAAATAATATCAATCGGTTCAGGTGCCAGCTCACTCAGCGTCGTCGAAATCCACAACAGAGCGATTCCCGTCCGCCGGCTTGTCATACTTCTCCAGGGAATCTTCCGTGCGAAATGGCGGCTTATCCGCCGTCTTGGTATTACAGCATCCGCACTTATTTTTCTTACCGCTTGAGAACACAAAAAAACCGATCAATGCCACAGCCAGTAACGCTATTGCATACAACATACACACCTCCATGTTTACGCTTAATATCTCACTAACTAACGAAAAACTGTTCTTACGCCCGAGGATGAAACTCTTTATGTATAAGTTTCAATCGCTCTTTGTTTATGTGTGTATATATCTGAGTGGTCGAGATATCGGCATGCCCCAACATTTCCTGGACGACGCGCAGATCAGCTCCGCGCTCCAATAGATGAGTAGCAAACGAATGCCTCAATGTATGCGGCGTCACGTCCGTCTTAATGCGGGCAATCTTAGCATTACTCTTTATCATCTTCCAGAAAGTCACTCTGGATATTTTCTTTCCGAGCCTGGACAGGAAGAGATGCGGATCGGAAGCCCCCGCCTTCTGATACCTTGGCCTTCCCTTCTCGAGATAACGGTTTATAGCCTCCTTTGCGCGCTTGCCGATAGGGACCATGCGCTCTTTATCGCCTTTGCCTCTGCACTTTATGAAACCGACCTCCAGATTAAGGCCGTCCATCGTTAGATCGACCAACTCTGAGACCCTCATGCCCGAGGCATACAACAATTCCAGCGCTGCCTTGTCCCTCAATCCTATCAATCCGCGCACATCAGGAGCGGCCAACAGTCTATCGACTTCCTGTATTCCCATGACATTAGGAATCGGCCGCACCAACCTCGGAGACTCAAGAACGCCGGCGACATCATCCCGCGCCAGGCGCTCACGAACCAGAAATTTATAGAACATCTTTATAGCGACCAGGGCCCTCGATATTGAGTTGCTCGATATCTTACTATCTTTCAGCTTCAGAAGATAATCCATTATATCCTGCCGCTTCACAGAATCAGGATCTGTTATGCCGATGGATTCCAGATAAGACGCAAAGTGACGAAGATCGGTCCCGTAGGACGAAATGGTGTTTTTGCTAAGCCCTCTCTCGATCACCAGGTAATTCAAAAATTCATCCACCAGCGACTTCATTGGAAAAATGGATTGGAAGACTTCTCCCGGCCTATCGTCGAAGATTCGCCATGACCGGGGTAGATCACGGTATCGTCGTTAAGCCTGAAGAGCTTCTCTGTTATAGAATGCATTAACTGGCCCTGATCTCCGTACTGAAAGTCCGTACGTCCGATAGACCCGGCAAATAACGCATCTCCGGTGAACGCTATTCCGTCGACCACCACGGAAATAGATCCCGGAGTATGGCCCGGCGTGTGCAATATTTTCATCTCGAGAGCGCCCAGCTTAATAAGATCGCCGTCCTGGAGCAGTCTTCCGGCTTTCGGCGATACCACACCAGCCATAAACATGCGCGATAGATTCTTATTGGGGTCGGTTAAAAAATCTTCATCCAGCTTATGTATGAATATAGGCACATCAAAGTGCGCGTTAGCGGCTATATGATCGCCGTGCCCATGTGTATTTATAATAAATTTTAGATCTAACCCTTGCCTTGCTATAAAAATTTTTATCAAATTAGCATCAGAACCGGGATCTATAAGACAGGCCTCTTTTGTAACCGCATCCGCAATAATATAACAGTTCGTCCCGAGCGAACCGACCACAAATCTCTTTAATATAAAATTCCGCTGGCTCATCATATCATTTTTATTCCCTCGGCAAACTCGCCGAAAAAGTCGCGGCTTCAGGTACGTCCGGATTTTTAACAGCCTTAGGGGCATCTTCAAAACTTTCCTTGATATATTTTTTGACGTTTGCACCGTCAAATTCACGCTTAATTGTACGATCGGCGCGCTCAAGGGTCATCATGACATAGTTCTTATTATATTGGCTCAGCTCCTCCTTAACGATGGTGTCCTTGGCTTCCTCGAGCCTTCGAACATGTTTTTCCATGGCATCCGCCTTCTCCTGAACTAACATATTCTGCATGTCATGCAGTTGATTCAATGCTTCACTCATACATACGACATCTCTCTTATGATTCTGGCCCAGGCCCTGTATAAGTTCCGACATCCATGATTGCCAATATGCATAATGCTTATTGTATAAAGCGACGGATGGTTTGACGTCATACTTTTTTAGTTGGTAAATACGCGGAATGGGCTTCGTCTCTTTCTTTTTGCGGGTAAATTTTCTCTGCACGGCATCGCAACCGGCTAAATTAAACACAATAAATACTGCCATAATAATGGCAATCACTCTTCTCATTCTGTCTCCCGTCTATCCTATCAGATCTTTAAATTCTGCTTCGCTTATTACCTTAACACCTAAGTCTTTTGCTTTATCCAATTTTGATCCCGCATCTTCACCGTACACCAGGTAGTCCGTGTTTTTGCTCACACTCGACGACGGATTGCCTCCAAGCTTTCTGATAATGCCCTCTATTTCGCTTCTCGAGTACGACTTCAATGCTCCGGTGACCACTATAATCTTCCCGGACAATTTACCCGGCTCCGCATTGTGCTCGTGCGGTTTAATGCCATGCATGGCCTTGGCAAGCTTTTCGAGCGTCTTCAGGTTCTCTACGTTATTAAAGAATGCCGCTATGGACTCGGCCATTACAGGCCCTATCTCTCTTATTTCGGTAAGCGCGCCCACTCCGGCAGACTTTAATTTATCTATGGAACCGAAATGTTCGGCCAACACCCACGCGGAATTCTCTCCAACATGCCTTATGCCAAGGCCGTATATGAGGCGGTTGAGATCATTAGACTTCGACCGCTCTATGGCTTCTATAAGATTTTTGGCGCTCTTCTGGGCCATCCTATCGAGCGTCATTATGCCTTCTATCTTCAGGTTATATATGTCGCTATAATCCTTGATAAGCCCCTTGTCGACAAGCTGATTTACGATGGCTTCTCCCATATTTTCGATATCCATAGCATTCCTCGAAGCAAAATGCAATATAGACTCTTTTATCTGGGCGGGGCATCCTATGTTTTCACATCGGATGGCCACCTCTTCAGGCAATTTTATAAGCTTCGTGCCACAGGCCGGACACTTAGCCGGAATAATAAAAAACCTTTCTTTTCCGGTCCTCATCTCGGTAGCCACGCTCAATACCTTAGGGATTATCTCACCCGATTTCTCCACATAAACCTTGTCACCTATTTTTACTCCGAGCCTTTCTATCTCATCAAAATTATGGAGCGTTGCCCTTTGGACCATAGTGCCGGATAAATGGACGGGCTTCAATATCGCCACAGGGGTTATCACGCCCGTTCTCCCCACTCCAATTATTATATCGAGCACTTCGGTCAGTGCCTTTTCGGCCGGAAATTTATATGCGATCGCCCATCGCGGACTCTTAGAAGTACAGCCGAGGGTCTCATGCTGTGCGATGTTGTTGACTTTGATTACCATGCCATCAACTTCGAAATCGAGCTTGTCTTTTTTAGGCTCCCATGAATCGCAATATTCGATAACCTCGTCGATCGATCTGCATAATTTATAGTGGGGATTGACTTTAAACCCGCCTTTATTCAGATATTCGAGCACATCTACATGCGTCTTAAACTTTCGCCCTTCGCAATGACCGATTCCCCATACGAATATGTCGAGATGCCTCTTTGCAACCATCTTAGGATCCAATAATTTCAATGATCCCGCCGCGGCATTGCGCGGATTTGCGAACGGCTCCTCGCCGTTTCGCTCCTTTTCCCGATTGATGTCCCAGAGGGCCTTCTTCGTCATGTAAACTTCGCCGCGCACCTCGAGTAGTTTCGGGAGGCCATCGGCTTCACAGTTCAATTCGAACGGAATAGATCGTATCGTCTTAAGATTAGCTGTTACGTCGTCGCCCCTGGCTCCATCGCCGCGGGTCGCTCCGCGTTTCCATATGCCGTCTTCGTATAATAGGGACGCGCTCACCCCGTCAAATTTCAGCTCTACGACGTACTCTACGGCTTCGCCCTTTAGGGCCTTCCTGACTCTTTCATCAAACTGCCTAACCTCGTGGGATGAGTAGGTATTGTCGAGGCTCATCATCGGTAGCAAATGTTTTACCGTAGTAAATTCCTTGATTGGTTCCCCGCCAACCCTCTGTGTGGGAGAATCCGGTGTTATAAGCTCGGGATGCTTTTCCTCCAGATCCCTTAATCTTTTATACAGCTTATCGTATTCCTGGTCGGATATCTCTGCTTTATTCAGGACATAATATAGCTTATCATGGCGCTTTATTGCGCCTCGCAGAGCACTTATTTCTTTTTCTATACCCTTCATCTTTTCTGTCATATGCTATTAAAATATAATTGAATTGATTTCTTGAGGAAAATTCTTTTCATGAAGGCAGTCTTCACCATCTGGTTGGATGTTCGGTGGCGCAAATTTGGACTGCTACGAAATGCAGCTTCCGTCATTCTGAGGGAGGCCATCGGCCGACCGAAGAATCTATTTACCATCGAGATTCTTCACTTCGCCCTTCGGGCTTTGTTCAGAATGACGTAGAATCCGGCATTTCGCAACAGTCCCAAATTTGGCTTCAAATCCCTACTCGCCTCCGACTCAAACTGTTCTACATCGCTACCAATCCTACGAAGCTCCATCTAATTTCACTACTGTAGCGAAGTAGGATGGTCGGGGCGGACGGATTTGAACCGTCGACCTCTTGGTCCCGAACCAAGCGCGCTAGCCAGCTGCGCTACGCCCCGACTGAGTAATAACATATCTAATACCATAACATATTAGCATATATAAGCTTATATACAAGGAGATTTATTTTCGATCCCTGGCAGAGAAATCTCGCCCCAAAACACAAACCCCGGGGCGGTGACTGCCTCGGGGTAATGTGAAAACTCTAAAGCTACTATTATGCGTTCCAGTCCTCCAGCATAAATTCAGGATCCACGAGAATAGGTTTATAGTATTCGGGGACCGGGAACGGGAAAGTCAGCACTTCATATGCTCCAACAACCGCCCTATACCCTGTCATAATGACACCTTTTGCCACTCCATACGAAACGGCAGCCATCGGGCCATCGGTATTATTGGTCTTCGATATCTGGTTAAATATTTCCAGTGGAAACGTAATACAATTACATATTCCACGCCCCAATTTTCTTATCGCATCTCCGGGGTTTTTATCACAAACGCTCTTAGTATGTTTTTTCGGACATGAGGCATCCGTCTTCTCGCATCCACATGTTCCGCACGACGCAAATACCAATGGCGCTACGATGCTCACTAAAAACAATACGCTGACTATCGCTAATGCGATCTTCCTGATTGCCATATGTGACCCCCTCCTTTTGATAGATAAATATATCATTAAATCCGCCCGTTATCAAACAGTTATTCAAAAACCCTAAATTATTTTTCTATATATGGCACTGATTTTACCCGATCTTACGCGGAGCTGGCATCAATCAGTGACACTTAGCTAATTTTTACTTGTTTGATGTATATGAGGGTTGGCCTGTAGTCACGTTTTGTATTCGCCCACAAATCTACTGGACATTCGACACCCTCTACACGTATAGTGATTTTGTCATCGGAAATAGCTACTATTTTCCCAAACGTGCCTTGTCTAACAAATACTTTCTGATTATCCAACGCCTGGTAATCTTTCGCGAATTCTACCGTATCACCTATTTTAAAATCTGACAACGCTGGCTTTCTGACGCGGTTTATTACTCTATAAATTTCCCGCAATATTTTCTTCTTAAGCGCACATAGGAAATATGCTATAGAGGCAAGAAGAGACTTCTGACGCATTACATTGATACTGTTGCGTATAAACTTTTGTATTTTCAGAGCGCGACAAGTAATGAATCTAACTAAAAAACTTGGTTTAATCGTGGTATGCTCAAATACTTTTTTTAATTTAAGGAAATGCTTATAATTATGCCCAAACTCGCCACGGAATCTCGTATCCCATTTTTTTGATAGAAAATCGTCATCTTTATCATGTGTATACATAATGGGAACATTATCTTTAACGGCATATTGGTTACCGCAAGATGAACATATCAGCATATTTTTATCTAGCTTAACGATATTTTGACATGTTGGACAGCGCAATAGCTCGACTAGCATGGTGCTGATAGGGCGCAAATCAGAATCATTATTCTTTTTGTAATCAATGTTAGCTATGGTATTCAAAATGATATCAACTAAATTTGGGATATTTCCCTCAGGTCTCTCATCTTTTGGCGTCTTTGGCAACAAAACTGTTATACCAACCCCGTCGCGGGTTAAGATTCCACGATCCTCATAACCTGACAATATTGTTTTAGCTTCATCAAATGAAGCGCTTTTATCCGCAACCCCAGGGTCATATATTGTGCTCTCATAATCAATTCCTTCACCCAACATAAAAATAAAGTCTTCTGCAATAAACCAGTTCCTGTCGCAGTGATCTTCGCTAAGATCAACTAACATCATACGAAGCTTTCGCTCTAAACTATCGTAGCATACAGCTTCGGTGGTTATTATCAGTGCTTTCTTTGTTATTCGTTTTAGTTCGCTGATGGCTTGAACAGGATTAGCGACATGTTCCAGGACCTCGCTACATAATACAACATCAAAAGCGCCATCTTTAAAAGGAAGGTTTGAAATATCGATAGATACTGAGTCCAGATTAAATATCTCTCTAGCCCTCAGATTTGCCTCGAACGATAAATCGCAGGTGTAACTGTCAACTTTAAAGGCAGACTTAACAAGGTTGGGCATATAACCTTCTGCCCCACCTATATCCATAAAACTATCAAACTTTAAATGTGAGAGCTTAGTTAAAATAGAAAGATTGCGCAGATATCTTATTAGATCGCGACCTTCGGTGCGGCCTCTTTTATACCCATATATAGGCTGATGCGCTAAATAGTCACCTTCCCTTACACCTTCGGCGAATCTTTTATCTAACCACTCTTTAGTTTTTTGTGTGTATTTATCCATAGGATTAATTTATAAAATTATTAGCTGTTACGCTACAATCACAATTACCGATTGAAGACTAATTATCACTAAATAGTCCGCTCACCCTATAAATTATTTCAAATTACTTATATTCTTGATGTGAGAGTAACGCCTGTGAGCATGGCACTTATTTTCGCGACTTTCTTCCGACTTTCCGCTTTTCACTATTTTTGGATGACACCCTCGTATCTTTAAATATTTCTCGATCAATCTCGTCCAATGAAAGGTAGTAACGCAGATTTTTAATAAAAGTGGCTATTCTACGAAGCATAAACCCTCCTTAGCGGGGATGCTATTATCTCTTTTATAATTTAAGCTTTCTTCTTTCAAGTTCCAAGTCAGCATTTTTTATCTTATCTACCGCCTCCGCTTCTCTTCCCCAATCGGTCAATTTTTTCAGCCCCTCCGCCAGCTCTGTTTTTGCTTTAAAACCAACTTCCCTTATTTTGGATATGTCAGCATAACAGTGCCTTATATCCCCAACTCTAAAACTGTTAACAATTTCAGAGCTAAATTTTTTACCATATAAACGAATTAGCGTTGCCGCGACGTCTTTAATGGAAACATCGCGCCCTGTTCCTATGTTAAAAAACCCATAATTGGCTTTATTGCTATTCATAACGAGTGCGCATGCCTCCACGATATCAGTAACATATATGAAATCGCGCTTCTGCATCCCATCCTCATAAATAAGCGGAGCGTTATTATTCTTAATCCTCGAGGAAAATATAGCACACGCGCCCGTGTACGGGTTGGATAACGATTGTCTCGGCCCGTAGACATTGAAGAATCGCAATGCGACGGTTGGTATTTTGTAACTCACTCCGATATTAAGAGAGAGTTCTTCCTGGTCCTTTTTTGTAATAGCGTAAACTGACGCGGGAAGCAGCTTCTTATCTTCAGGCGTAGGTAGCGGCTTCATAGCCGAGCCGCATTTTGGACAAAAAGCTTCCCATCTCTTTTCCCTTAAATCTTTTTCTGCCCTTAAGCCGGGCGCCGCATTTCCGCAGGCCGCGCAATTATACAGTCCTTCCCCATATATCGACATTGAGCTTGCCACAACAAACTTATCTATATCAATTTTATTATTTATAATATAATCCCAAAGAAAGGCCGTACCATAAGTATTAACGCTCACATATTCTTTAATTTCATACATCGACTGGCCAACACCTACTTTGGCTGCTAAGTGAAATATTCTACTAACACCGTCGAGGGATTTCCTTAACGCTTTTTCATCTCGGACATCTCCTTCGATATACGAAGCGTCTTTATTCAGGTAATCGGGCTTCTTCCCCTGATGAACCTGCGCATCGAAATTATCGAGCACCACGACTTCCTCGCCGTCTTTAACCAGCTTATCAACTAAATGTGATCCTATAAATCCAGCGCCTCCGGTTACAAGTATCTTTTTCATCATGCTCCCTTTTTCTTTTCATCATTATTACATAATTCCCAATATTTGACCCAGACTAAAAAATTCATAAAGGCAAAGAGTATCGAAAAAATCATGCCATGCATACCTTCTTTATAGCCTTTCTTCTTTACGTATATCTTCCAAAATATTTTGAATGACCTACCTATCGCATTTTTTCGTACCAACATGGCTTTTGAATTGCCAAATTCATTAAACATCCTGCCGGCTTCAAGATCGCTATACCGATTATGTCTTTCGACGAACTGCGCTGCATTATCAAAAGGATAATGTTCTACATCAGCGTTGATCTCAACCGCACGGCCGGTATATATCGGCCTCTCATGTAAAACCCCTTCAAATTTCACCTTATCACGCCTTACAAGGTTCGGAACGAAATGATACCACCCCCCATATTTCATAAAGTGGCCTAAGAAGAAACTTTTGCGCCTAAACTTATAGACATCTACAGTCTCGTCTCTATCAATCGTATCATCTACTACCCTTTTAAATTCTTCGGGCACTCTGTCATCTGCATCTATGTGAAGCACCCATTGACTCTTGGTATTCTCCATAGATATATTTCTTTCTCGAGCGAAGTTACCTTCGAATTTATGATCTATCACTACAGCGCCTAACGATTTCGCGATCTCCACGGTTTTATCTACACTACAACCGTCTACAACAATTATCTCATCAGCCCAGCCCTTAACGCTATCAATACATCCTTTTATATTTTTCTCTTCATTCTTAGTTATGATAGCCGCCGTTATTTTGCTTTTCCGCTTAACCCCTTTACTTATATCGCTTAATGCATCAACGCTCTTTTTAATAAAGTCATTCGGGTCTTCAACCGATCTGATTACACGTAATGCCACACGGCGGAGCAATTTACTATTATGGACAAACTTTTCAAATTCTTTATCTAGACTGAATACGGCATCATATCTTTTTTCAGATTTCTTTTTGGCGTTACCAAATAGATCGATAAATGCCATGAGTCGCAGTAAAATGTTGGCGATCATGACAACGGTACCAAAAGTAATCACGGTGGTTCCCTCGTAAGCGTATCATGACGCATGGGCATCTAAAATCCTGACGATAGTTTCCCCTTGTAATATAATCTTAAGAATAGAAGATACCCGGTTATT
>CAIMPC010000016.1 GCA_903843285.1 Candidatus Omnitrophota bacterium | reverse complement strand
TCCGATACTACTTATAGAGTATCCTCTAAGACCCTCACCACACCAGACTCGATCGGTAACATCTACTATCACTACATCGACGAGAACTGGAATAATCAGGGTTACGGCAGAGTAGACCAATCCAGGCTATCTACCGCTATTAACAATGAGCTATCATACACATACACATACTATACAGATACAGGCCGTATTCAGACTAAGAAGAGCTACTCTGACGCTAACTTCACCACTCTGGTAGCCACATATGGATATGCTAATAATGATAATGCGGACAAGACGCCGCCATGCGTAGCTTTTATCAGTACTATTCCAACTCTGACTAACCAGTCATCATTAAAAGTCGACTACACCTCTGATGGCATAGCTAAATCCAAGACATTCACACTCTCTGAAGGCGTCAATAAGGGTCTATCAATAGTCGAGACTGACGCCTCCGGCAACCAGACGACAAAGACCTTCTCGGACATTACCCTGGATACAATAGCCCCAGCACTATCTATATTGACCACTATCCCATCACTCACTAACCAAAAATCCCTTAAAGTCGACTACACCTCTGACGGCATAGCTAAATCAAAGACATTCACACTAACAGAAGGCGACAATAAGACTCTGTCTATCTCCGAGACCGACTTAGCAGGCAACATGATAAACGTAATACTGCCGAATGTAATCTATAGTTTGACCGTGTATGAATATCCGGAAGGATCATCCGCCTCACCTATACGTAAAATCAATCCTGATTCGAGTTACGTCGAATATTTCTATGATGCCTCTGGTGCATTAACCAGTTACTATGAATGTAAAGCTAACGGTGATATAACTGTTTTCGATAAGGATGGCGCCACTAAGCTATATACCTATAATCATGCCGCTGTAAATGCTTCGACTCAAATTAAAGCAGATATGTCGGTTACGACAGCCACCGGTGATGTTATAGAATATGCAGGTGGTAAAATAATATCTGTTATCAGAAAAGATGATGGTTCTCGGATAACTAATATTGAGCTCGATGATTCCGGTAGCCTTAAGAACGCAATTATCGTATATACCGGCGGCTCTCAAGGGGTCATATATAATGGATCATTAATTCAGATTATAAACAACGTCGGAGTATACACCAGATTCAGGGATGGCAAAAAGGCTACGGAATATTCATCGAATACAGGGATAGCAAGTTACTTCTACCCATCTACCGGTAGTGCACTTGGCTATACGACCAGAGTGTGGACGAGGGACGCCGTTTGTCTGTACGATGCGAAAGGCGCGCCAATAAGTTTTATTAAATCGGACGGAGAGAGAGTTGACTATGACTCCGGACGCATCAAGAGAATTACCTCATCGGACGGATCAATATACAATTATTACACTTCGACTACTGATGCAACTAAAGTTGTCCTATCCGGCTCGACATCAGATGACAATATCCCCACCCAAATTACTTATAAAGCTGATGGCTCGATCTCCGAAACATTAAATGGGAAAAATAATAAGATTACATTTACGAATAATCCACAGAGCCTCCTAATAAATGACCAGAATACTAAGTACACCTATAATTTTAGCGATAACAGTAGTCAGAACACAGTGGAGGTCAACAGAGATGGCATTAGCCGTATTTACGATGCGTCTGGTAATCTTAAGAGTCTTTGTATAGATAGCAAGTCGACTATGATTTATGATAATGGCAATATCTCCGAAATCCACAATAGTGATGGCAGTATTATTAAAAACATAGTTTTCGGTTCTGATAATTCTATAATTAGTGCAACGGTATTTAAGCCAGATGGAATAAAGGTTAACTATGTTGGTGGTATTGTCCATGAAATAGATCAACCCGATGGGGCGAAGCTTTTTTATGACGCTAACGGTAATATAACTCGCTCCCTCAGTAATGCAGGAATAGCGTATTCTTATGGAACTGTTATTGAGAACGGAATTTCTTACTTAATTGCCACCGCTGATAACATCGATGCTATTAAAGATCTTAACGCGATAGTTTATCAGAAATTTGATAGCTCAAACATCTTGTTGCGGGCACGGAAGAGGGGTGGCACCACAATAGATTATACCTACACTAAAGATTCTTCTGGAAAGATATTGAGTACATATGCCAATGATGGCAAGAGTATTACAACATATGACGCGAATAATAATATTACCCAGGTAGAAGTTCTTCCGACCACGGATGATCCCGTTCCTACAATATCTAAATATGAATATAACCAGATCCGCCACGTGTATAAAGGCGATAAGCTTGTTTATAACTATACATACGAATCTGATAACGGTGGTAAGGAGACTGTGGTTATCCAAGACGTGACGACAGGAGATGTAAAACGCTATAAAGATGGGATTCTCATATCGGTTACAGATACAAATAATGTAATCACCTCATATGGATATAATAGTGATGGTAAAATTTCGAAATCAATCGTCGCTAGTTTAGGACATGTTATAAACACTTATACATATTCCTATAGCGGAGATAATACAGTAATACAAGATATAGACAGGATAATAAGGACTTACGATAAAAGTAATAAGCTGATTCAGCTTGAGCAGAATGGCCAGACTTATCAATATACGTATAGAGACCAGGCCGATGGAACGGAAGCTACAATTCAGGATCTTGTGAGTGTAAAGAACGACGCAGGAGTAGTTACGAACTACTTACATGGCGATATCCAATCGATCATTGATGACGGTACGATTATAACTGACGTTGTAACTACTAATGGTAATGTCTCCAGCTATACTGTTAAGAAAGATGGGATAACATATTATATTGTAAATGGTAAGCTGTCTAAAGAGATCAAAGGCGATAAAACAATCATTGAATATAATGCCGGCGGCCTTGTAATATCTGTAACTGATCCAACTGGCAAAATTACGAAATATAGCTACGTCTACTCAAGTTCTGATCAGCTCGAATATATCATAGCTACTAAAGACGGTCTTCAGTACAAATATGATAATAATGGCGTGTTTTTAGAGATTATAGATACCAGTAATAATGCCTACTATTATAACGACTCGAATGAGCTTGTTAGGGTCATAACTGCAGATATGCATGAGATCGATCTTAGTTATGCCAACAATATCGTTTCTGTATATTCTTCCGGACAGATCAAGCAAAATATTAATAGTGATATAGCAAATTTTTCAATGGCTAATTTGAGAATGGATACATCGAATAATAATCCGAAAATACAGTTGGCCTCAACAAATGATTTGGATTATGGCGATGGCAGTAACGGTGCATTTAATCCGACCAGCGATGGCGTATTATCCGGAGTTAAAAATTATTCTTCAATCAATATTCCAGCGGGGGTTACGATTACTTTTGACAATGCTACCATAAAATGCAACGGGCCTGTTTTGATCGCGGGAACCGTGAGCGGTAATGGCACAGGGTATGCTGGTGGTATTGCTGATGGAAATGAGCAGGGAGGGGGTAACGATGGAAGTGGCTCAGGCAAGGGCGGAGGAGGTTATGGCTGCAGGATAGACCACTTTGAAGCAGCGAGTGGTGGTGGAGGAGGTTATGGGTCTGCTGGCACAGCTGGAATCGGCATACACGGCAATCCTGGCCCAGGAATAGCAGGCCCCGCTTATGGTGATGCTCAGCTGACTACTCTATGCATGGGCTCTGGTGGAGGCGCCGGTGGAACACAGGCTCGTCCAACTAGAGTGGGAGGTTCAGGTGGTGCTGGCGGTGGAGCCATAAAGATAATAGCGCCTAATATTACTGTCAGTGGTTCTTTATCTGCTTGTGGCGCAAATGGTGGTGCAAGTGCTTGGGCGGGCGGTGGTGGCGGATCAGGTGGAAGCATCTACCTTATCGGTAATTCTGTGTCTATTAGCGGAAGTTTATCAGTGTCTGGGGGTACAGGTGGTTCTGGCAGTATGCCTGGAGGTGCTGGAGGCGTTGGTCGCATTCGTATAGATTACGGTTCTTTAACGGGAAATATGCCAACGCCTACTCCTTATATGTATCAGATCCCGTACCAACCACAAGGACAACTCGTTTCTCAGCCCATGGCGGTTGTTGCGACTCAATTTGGCCATATTTCAGCAAACACGGATATACCAACCGGAACTAATGTAGTATTTATGACTCGCACCGGTACTTCGGCCAACTTAAATGATGGCACATGGAGTAGTTGGCTTGCGGCAACGAGTGACAGTTCCGGATATAAGATAAATTCACCAGTGAATAGCTACATTCAGTATGAAGCCATATTTACAACAACCGATGACTCAAAGACTCCATCAATATACTCTAATGGTGACTACGCTGTTAAGATAGATTACTCTTATAATAAATCATTCAATGCGACTGCTCCACCCCAAGATATGCCGTTTAAGGATTTTCTTACCTTAGCTCTAAATCTGCCTGTTACGCCTAATATACCTAGCCTAACAACAACTTTTACTCAAGCTGACCAGATAACATCAGTTGTCCAAAATAGCATACTATCTAATAGTTCAGTAATTGAGACACAGAGTTCTCAAGTCACGGTCCTCTCGCAAATTACGATGACCGATGGGACCGTAATCAAATACTTCAATGGTAAACCGATTTCAGTTACAAGGAGTGATGGTACAGATGTATCTAATTTCGATGTAAGCGCATATTCGCCGGACCAGGTTTCAGGCACTAAGTCCGATAGGCAAGCCCAAATTACCTTAGATATAAGTAAAAGCTCTAAAATTACCACTATAATAGATGATAAGCCAGTTTCAGTGTATCAACGATATGATGATGGCCATATGGTGCTTCTCACTGAGTATGGGTATGATAGAAATGGGGATCTCGTATCGATAAATTTGCCATATGTTCGAGATTCTCTGGAATCACAGGTTGCGCAAACCAGAAACCAGATTGCTCAGGAGCGAAATGCTTATCTTGTAAACCTTGCCCAGCAGCAAGGCCTTGTCACCACTCAGATCCAAGCTCAATTTGCAGCTGCTTTTAGTCAGATAGCTAGTGAACGCGCACAACTTCAGCCTATGCTTTATCAAGTAGTGACGAAACAAAAATGGGATGGTTGGTGGATCTTCGGACATTGGAAGACTTATACAGAGCAAATAGAGGTACCGCAAGTTCGCGATGCTCTAAATCAATTAAATGAACAAGAACGCCAGATAAATATACAGGAAGCCGATGTTTATGCCCAGCTTAATAATCAAATTAAGTCTGCAGAAGATAAACTTAATGCGGATGAGGGAACAGCGCTTACTGCTATATTGAACCAACAAAAGACAATGCAGGCGCAGATTATTAATGAAGAGACGTCGCCGATCATTATCAACTATTATCGCAAGATTTTAGGCCGTGACCCAAGTGATGATGAGTTATCTCAATGGGTTGCGTCAGTAAATTATAATTCATCACTAGATGTGGCAACACTGAAAGCGACTTTACTTAATTCAGATGAAAGGAATCAGAGCGCGGAATTTGTTGCGTCCCTGAAGAGCTCAATCAGTGATAAACTCTATTCGTACATAAATGCCGACACAGCAGGCAGGCAATCGATTCTTAGTTCTCTGGGCCTTACGCTATCGGATGCCATAGCGCTTAACAAAAAAAGTGATATTGACGCGATTTTATCCTTACTGGACAAACAGAATATTCACTTTGGAAGAAGCGCATTTGTATCGCTTCAAACACTTCTTAGCGCTAATAATATCAAATCCGACCTAAGAGATCTTGCCTTAAAGACTATTTTAATAGATATATTCACCGGCTCTTTTAATCCATTGACTGAAGGAAGCCTCCTAGAGCTTTCAATGTATTCACTTACTAAAACAGTATCTCTGTGCGGGCTGGATGTTTACAATGCAAAACTTAACTACGATGATCTGATAAATGCATTTGCTTCAGGTGGCACATTAATAGCGCATTTTAAGAACAATCATTATGTTGATGTAACGAATATTTCGCCAGATGGCATGATCACTTATGTCGAACACAATAAAGGCCAAAACGGCTCTTCGTATACGATATCAAGAAAAGATTTTGAAAATAGCTGGACGGGCTATACTATCACTAAGGCAAAGCCTACCTCAACAAAGGTAATTTCTGATGCGCAGGCCCAGCGTATTAAAGGTAGCTGTCTAGAGATACTGATAGCTGCTTGGGTATGTTATTTAGGCTTTCTCTCAGCCGCCACAGCAGCGGCCGTTGCCGCTATATCCGTAGTTATCAGTAGTATTTCCGCAATACTTGCGCCAATAATTTCGGCTATAGGGGCTATATTTACAAGCATCGGTGCGCTAATGGCGGATATAGGTACTGCCGTATTTAGTACTATAAGTTTTGTGGGGAATAGTTTATTGCCGACTATCGGCGCATTCTTTACCAATATCGGTTCTTTTGTCATGAGCGGCCTTAGCGCTTTCGGTAGCGCGGTAGGAAATGCGATAGGTTTCAGTAATCTTTCGACCCTTGGAATTACTCTCGGGAAGACTATAGTTACGACCGCACTTTCTATAGGCGTTTCAAATGGCCTAGATGCTATCGGAGTAAATCCGATTGTTTCAAATCTAATTAGCTCATTTGTAACTGGTGGAGTATCGGGATTATTTAGTAATGTCTCAATGATGGGCTTTATAGGAGGCGGTCTACGGGGTCTGGCGATACAGAGTGTAAATGTAATAGGGCAAAAGCTGGGTATAGCACCGAGCATTTGCAGTGTTATCGGTATTGCAGCGGGATCCATTATAAATGCTGGCCTTAATGGTGTGTGGGAGCCAGTATTTGATAAAAATGGCATACAGATAAGGTCGGATTTTGTAACAGGCCTCGAAGCGATAAGTTACACCATGGAGACTGCAGTATTGCCTAATGTTGCGAGCGAACTCGTATATTCTGGAGTGACAGAGCTTGGCAATGTGCTCGGCGTAGATCCGAGGATAAGTCAATTGGCAGGCATAGGTATCCGTAGCACGATTAACCCCGGTGTAGATCAATTTGGTAATGTGAGAAGCGTTTGGGACAGCGTCACCACAGGACTATTACAGGGGGTTACCTCAATAGTCTTGCAATGGTCTGCGGAAAAATTAAATCTAAGCCCATTCGCAGGAGCTTTGGCATTCAATATTTTGGGTGCCACTTTTGAAGCAATGCTAAATCATAAAAATATATTTCTTAACATAAGTCAATATGCGGGTGAGGGCATTATGAACCTGTTTACGCTTGGCGGAGTAGGTAATGACCCGTGGCAACAGGCCGCTTATACATCTCAAGTATTAGATTTTTCGAGATTAGTCAGAGAACAAGGAATTTTATATGCCTTAGAAACCTACGCAACAGGTATATTCCATCAACAAACTATAAATATGATTTTAAAGGATGGTGGAATTTTTGATATGGCAACAGGACGCGCGGAAGTATATACCGATATAGAAGGGGTTTCAAGAAAACGTTTTTATGTGAATTATGAGAAAAAATATTACTTAGAGGTAAATGCGGTTACTGGGGAATTATTGGAAAAATTTGAAAAAATTAATGGTAGGGATGTTTTAATTAAGCAGCAATATGAACTTGATGCAAGCGGCAAATCTATCTTAACAGGAAGAGTTGAAACGGAGATTTTTGATAATGGGATTAGAAAGGTTTCTACCTTTGCTTCCGATGGCAAGCAAATAAAAATTGAGGTCTATGGGCAAAATGGTTCACTTGCCTTTGAGGCCATACCGTTAACCGGCGATGCATATATTAAGTACGACGCAAACGGCAATATGTCGGACTTTATATTTAAAAATCTTCAAAGTGATATCAACTATTATTATAAAGATGGGGATATTTTAATTACGTCGGTTGATAACTTCGGTGATGCAGCGCCGGAACCAACGTATCAAAGAGATGTGAATAAGAATAATTTTGATAATGCTGTCGATTATTTAGAGAGTAAATTCAGCGATATGGATTATAGGCTTTCTGGATCAGACATATTTGGCTCATCAGCATATGATGTATATTTAAAGTCGATTATACTATCAGATATGAAATTCCAGATGAAATATGGCAGTGAGCTCGATTATTTGACCATGTCGATGACTGATATCGAGAAGAGCAATCTTTATACCTATGCCACATTGAAATTTGACTCCATGCTTAATCCCTGGGATTATGGTGATATTCCCACTTTAGATGAACTTGCGCAGTATCAGGCGCTAGTAGACGAAATACATGCACCAAAATTTGTACTAGTTGGTGTGCATGGTGCCACAAAACATCCGGATGGCTGGGCAAGCTATGTAGAGAAGATACAAATAAAAGGTGAAAATTTCAAACTTATTGCCAATAGTTATAACAAGCCGGGTCCTGATAGTCCAATAAAAGGTTCTGGGATAGAGGAGTATATATTTGATCCTGCAAAAAGGCGAATCATAATAGAACAAGTTAAAAATGATATTAAGGCTGGATGGGAAGAATCTCAGCGATCAGGTATCCCGATAGATTTAGCAGCGCACAGCTTAGGTACCGTAGTAACGTATGAAGCTCTAAAGGAATTAGCGGCTGAAAGACCAGAAATTAAAGTACGCAACCTATATATGATGGGCTCGCCGCTTAAATATTTTATTGACAAAGGGATTGTCAATCCGAATAATTACGCATTTGCGAATGTAACGAATATCGTAAATATTTATAATCCAGTAGATGCCTTAAACTTAGCACGAGGTGCCGCGATTGCCAGCAGTGTTACTATCGGCAGTTCGCAGGTGTTCGGTGGCACGCTCATTAGCGGCGTTCTAAATGACTTAGCCGGGCCGCGGCCGGTAACAGGCGAATTGAAGAGCATATTTCCTAAAATTAAAGATGTTGTTACGTTAGTGCCGCATGGAGCGATGTGGAAAGATCCTCGGATGCTGAAAATAGTTGAAGAGAATGGGATTTTCAATTAGAATGTAATCATATGAAGAAAATACTTATAACTATAGTAGCACTTCTGGCGACCGTCATAAGCGTATTCATGGTTAGTTTAATATACACACCAAGGTTTGCGACCTATGACGAGCAAAAGAAATATGCTAATGAGCAATATGATGCCGCCTCAAATGCCGGAGAGGCTATATTTTTTTATGCGCCGAACATAATTGTTGGAGAATTTTCAAGGCTCATATTTAAAAAACCAGCATGGACGCGTGCGGCAAAAAGCTACGAGCGTTTGTTCAGAATGGATGGAGCAAGAGCAGTAGAGGAAGCCGATGTATGGCGAGGGCTGGGAGATTCTTATTGGTATCTGCAAAAATATGATAAGGCGCTAAATGCTTATAGAAACGAACTCGAGGGATTTAAGCGCAAGTATTTTAATAAGGAATATCCCGAAAAGGCTGGCGTCTCAAGAGAAAGAATAAAAATAGAAGAGTATGCGTATGTCATCAGGGTTCAGAGGGCAATCGCGGCATGCTATCGCGATAAGAAAGAATATAAAAAACAATTAGATGAATATTTGAAAATATTAGACTATTTACCTGATTTGAAGATTTTGGATGACCACGACGAATATCGTCTTTTTAACGAGACATTCCAATCTATAGGTAAGATGTATAAGATTATATTCAAAGATTATGATAAAGCTGTTGAGACATACCAGAAAATGGCTAAAGAGTTTCCATTTTCTATCGCAGAATGTTATGCAGAAATATTTATTGGCGATACTTATCTTGCAAAAGGTGATATTGAAAAAGCAAAAGCAATTTATAATGAAGTAATTAAAAAATACAAATATCCAGGAAGCACTGCCGGTTACGATACCGCAGAATCAAGACTCAGAGAAATAGATAAGGGGCAGGTAGTTGCTGTCGACGGTGTAGTTTACAATATCAAAAATGGCAAAGTTACCGTTCGCCTAATTTAATTAATGACACAATCCTACCTATTTAAGTCTATAGGTAAGCAGAAATCAGTGCCATGCTCACAGGCACCACACTCCAGAATATTAATGGATTTAATATCTATGCTAAAGATACAGAAACATATATATAGGTTAAAACGATTATGCCACCGTGAGGAGCTAAAACTACTCGTGGACGTTTCGCATTGTAACTTGCGATGCGCTCTTTGTCCTCGGGGTGGGGTGAGTGGTTTAAAGAATGAAGCAAAAGGTTTAATGTCATTCGATATTTTCAAAAAGATTATCGATAAATTTAAGAAAGAACAGGTGGGGATCCGAGAGCTTGAATTTGGAAATTGGGGAGAGCCGCTTTTGAACCCCGACTTACCAAAAATGATTAGATATGCAAAGAAGGAATGGTCGCCAAAATACATGGGGAGAGCCGGTTCAATCGGTATAAGCAGCAATCTCACCTGTCTTATAAATCCGGATGAGTTACTACAGTCAGGCGTTAGCCGCATCAGAGTATCGATTTCTGGTATGAAACAAGAAACGTATTCCAAAAACCAT
Organism: Candidatus Omnitrophota bacterium; assembly: GCA_903843285.1. GTDB lineage: Bacteria > Omnitrophota > Gorgyraeia > 2-01-FULL-45-10 > 2-01-FULL-45-10 > CAIMPC01. The sequence continues at coordinate 62,437 of CAIMPC010000016.1, read as the reverse complement.
ATTGGCGGGAGCATTAAGGACGTGCTTGAAAATATTATAAAACTTGCACGTATTAAGAGTAAGCGAAATCTTAAAGATGTCGAGATCGGTATAGGATTTCACGACCTCATTTATAATAAAAATGAAGCGATCGAGGTCAAGCAATTCTGCGCAAACCATAGGCTCTCTTTTACGCTACTCCCAATGTATATTTCAAGCGTTGAAGAAAATATACTATTTCATCAGCAAAAAGATCGAATGTTAAAACATTACAGCCAGTTCATTGATATTAATCGTGAATTGGCAGCGATGAAGACTGCGAAACGGGCAGATAAGTGTCAATACCGAAGAAGCATTATTGTGGTTAGTTTTAATGGAGATCTGGTGCGCTGTTGTGGCGTCTATGGATCAAATTATTTTATGGGGAGTATACTTAACCATAGGATCAGGGACGTCCTTAAAATAAAATCCCCAATATGTGAGTCTTGTATAAAAACACCTATGAGCTGGAGGTAACGTATGGCATCCTTAAGGAAAAAGTTAAGAAAATTATTCGGTAAAGAGAAAAAGCCGGAGGGGCATTACTGGGAGTACTATAACCGCGTTAATCTAATCGCGCAGGAGATAAAGGCACTGGGTATTCATGGATGTAGTGTCCTTGATGTCGGCGGGATTAAATCTAATAACATTCTTAAACAGTTTGGTATCGAAAACGTTACGACGCTCAATGTATCCGGTGATGCCGATATTACAGCGAGTGCTCACAAGATTCCTCTCGACGATAGATCATTCGATATAGTTTGTTGTATCGATACCCTCGAACATATTCCTCGAGTTATGCGCGACGATGTCGTTAACGAGTTGATACGACTTGCAAAGACAGCAGTATTTATCATTGCGCCTATTGATACCGAAGAAAATAGACGTGCCGAGGCTCTGGTACTACAGTATCTGCCCACAAGCGGTTACATAAAAGATCATTGCGAACACGGGTTGGTCGATTTCGATCATATACGAACTATGCTGACAAAGTGTAGTCAAGTCAGCGCGCTCAAGACGATCAAAGAGGTCAATTTAGACAATCTTATGTTTTGGGTACTTGCAATGATCGGAGATAAAGCAAATATTTCACGCCTATATCAGGATATCTATTTTCTCGAAAACAGATATTGTCCTCGCCGCAAGGCATTGCTAGTCTACAAAGCATAAGTAGGAATAGCGGGTTATGAAAATTAAGAAAGTAATAAATAAGCTACGGGATTCAATATTGCATTACATAAGCCGGAAGAATCACACTTATTATTATGAGGACTTCATCAGGGTGTATCCGGATGGTATAAATTTTGATAAATATGGCAGACATAAGAAAGCAACTAAGGATGATATTATAAATTTTACCAATCATTGTAAATTCTATAAGTTTGCTGCACAGTTTGTAAAAAACAAAGTTGTGTCTGATATAGGATGCGGCTCAGGATACGGATGCCAGATTATCAAAGAATCAAATGCTGCACTTGTATATGGCGCAGACATATCAAAGCCAAGCATAGAATTTGCGCAAGCCAGATATGGTAAGTATGCAGAATTTAGCATCCAGGGCATAACGGATTTGAAAAGCTACGAAAGTCATTATTTCGATGTGACTATATGCAGCGAAGTGTTAGAGCACATCAAGGAGTATCAAAAAGAAGACTGCGCTATTAAAGAATTGAAGAGGGTCACAAAAGAAGGTGGCATTATCATTATAGGAACGCCCAATACGGAAATGCTAGATAATCACGGTTTTTCCTATAATGAAATCAGGTCTCTTTTAACCAATAATTTTAATAAATTCTGCATTTTCGAGAATGCGTTAGTTCCTTACTCGAATAATAAAAAGTTATGGAATGAACGACTATCATCCAACAATGTCGGTGTAATAGTTTCGCAGAACCTAAGCTTTGATGAAATGGTGCTCCCTAAAGGGGTAAGCCCAGAGACTAAAAAAGGGGTACTCCCGGGTGCTTTTAATATTTTGGGTTTGGAAATTAATACCTCTTTATTGCATAATACGCACTCGTGGATTATCGTCGCGATCAATTAGAGAATACCGTGATTGTATAAATAAGTGCCATGCTCACAGGTGCCACCCTTCAAGATAGAAGTATTTTAGACGTTTCTCTCGGAGCCACCCCAGTAAGTCATAACACGTAATCCAAATCTCCCCTCGCCAATAACCTTCACCCGCCCACACTTCGCCACACACATAAATCACTCACCATCATCGCTCAGGTACGGGACATTGGCTCGACCCGAGTCTCACGGGCCCCTGGAGAAAGCGGCTTTTTGCGCACCGGTGACCTTAAGAGGTGATCGCTCTTGGACTCTGGTAGCGCAAAGAAGGGTGGGGGTACGATGTATCTTCCCATTCCCATCTTGGCGTAAGATTTTTATTGAAATAGCCTTAATAGTTTGCTATGATTTTACAGTGTTCTTTAAATATATGGGTCTTTGTTTTAAAGTTGAATGAGGTTTATAAGTAAAGCATTAGGACGATGAAGCCCGCCTCGCAACAATGAGGCAGGGCTGTTTTTTTATTATAAAAAATGGGGGGATAAAGTGGTTTACGGACTTACGGTATTTGAACAGTTTGCAATTTGGGGCGTTCTCGGGATATCAGTCATTGGGTTACTCTACGCGCTTTTCTTACGTAAAGAGATACTTGCCGAGGATAAAGGTTCTCCAAAGATGATAGAGGTATGGAATGCGATCCGCGAGGGCGCCGACACATATTTAAAAAAACAGTTAGTCACTATCCTGCCCCTTATAGGTGTACTTACGTTTGCGCTCTTCCTCTCAGTCTATGTGGTACCTCCGTCTGTGGAAGCCATGCAGAGGTTTGCCGGACAGTCCGAATCGCAAGTCCGTTTCATAATCGGTATAGGCAGAGCGCTTGCCTTCATCATGGGCGCTATATTCTCCCTATTAGTAGGACAGCTTGGCATGCGCATGGCAGTTCAGGCCAACGTACGCGTGGCTCAGGCTGCAAAAAAGTCTTTTGCGGATGCTCTCAGGATCGCTTATAGGGCCGGCACCGTAACGGGTATGCTGACCGATGGCTTGGGCCTATTCGGCGGCACGATAATATTTATTATATTCGGGATTGCCGCTCCGGATGCGCTGTTAGGATTTGGCTTCGGTGGAACTCTTTTGGCGCTCTTTATGAGAGTCGGTGGAGGCATCTATACAAAGGCCGCAGACGTAGGAGCGGATCTGGTAGGAAAAGTAGAGCATAACATACCTGAAGATGATCCGCGCAACCCCGCAGTCGTAGCAGATCTGGTCGGTGACAATGTTGGTGATTGCGCCGGAATGGCAGCTGACATATTTGAATCATACGAGGTCACTATCGTTGCGGGGCTAATACTAGGTCTTGCGTTATACCATATAACCCATAGGCTTGAGTGGATAGTCTATCCGCTACTCGTTCGCGGAATAGGCGTGCTCTGTTCAATCGTAGGTACGTATGCCGTTAAAAGCGACCCTAACGAGAAAAAGGGAAACGCAATGAAGGCCATATTCAAGGGGTTCCTGACGTCGGCCGCGATCTCTGTCGTCTTATTCGGTATTCTTGCCTTCCTGTATATGAATAAGGTGCCGGGCGGCTGGTGGAGGCCATTTTTGGCTACCGCAGTCGGAGTATTGTTAGCTATCATGATCGACAGGCTCACTGAATATTTTACCGGAACTGAAGGCGCGCCTGTCAGAGAAATACGAAAATCTACAAAAACCGGCGCCGCAACCACTATATTATCCGGAATAGCGGTCGGTTATGAATCATCGGTATGGTCCATATTATTGATATCGGCCACGATATTCAGTTCAATTATGATATTTGGGACGATGCCCGGTGTTGGAGGCACTGAGAGAATAGCATATATACTCTATGGAGTAGCAATGACGGGAATAGGTATGCTAACGCTTACGGGCAATAACGTAGCCATGGATTCATTCGGACCGATAGCCGACAATGCAAATGGAATAGGCGAGATGGCATGGCACGGTCAGACCGACAAAGAGACGCTCGATGCCAGACGAATAATGGCCGATCTCGATGGTGTGGGGAACACGACTAAAGCCATTACTAAAGGTGTCGCGATAGGATCGGCTGTCATAGCCGCCGTAGCGCTATTTGGATCATACATGGTCGATGTGAGCAGAGTTCAGATGGCAATGGGGGTCCCTCTTGCGGAAAGATTATCATCGATAGGTATAAGGGTCTCAGTGCCCCAGGTATTTATAGGAATGCTTATAGGGGGCGCGCTTCCATGGTTATTCTCAGCGTTCTCTATCCAGGCTGTCAGCCGCGCTGCAGCGCTGATAGTAGAAGAGGTGAGAAGACAGTTTAAATTGGGTGTGCTGGAAGGTAAGGTAAAGCCGGACTATAGGCAGGCTGTTGCCATTTCGACTGTAGCGGCTCAGAAAGAGCTGATAAGTCTGGCTATAATTTGCATAGTAACACCGATATTGGTAGGTACAGTATTGCAGGTAGAAGCCCTCGGCGGATTCCTGGCCGGAATAATACTTTCAGGGCAGCTTTTAGCCGTATTCATGTCGAACGCAGGCGGCGCCTGGGATAACTGTAAGAAAACAATCGAGGATGAGGTTAAGGATGTTTGTCTTAACACCGGCAAGGGTTCCGAGAGGCATAAGGCAGGCGTCGTAGGTGACACGGTCGGAGACCCTCTTAAAGATACTGCGGGTCCTGCGCTTAATCCGATGATTAAGGTAGTTAATCTGGTATCGGTTATTATTGCGCCTATAGTAGTTCAATACAATCATCTTGGTTTTAAGGCGTGGGTTGTAATCTCTTTAATCTGCCTGGTGCTTATATGGGCTATATGGCAGAGTAAGAGACCAGTACCCGAGGCAGCACCATCAACTACAGACACAGCTTGTCATGAATAATAGTGGACTGCTATTAGCTGCAGTCTTTGTGCCCGTAATGGGCGCATTCACACTGCCCGCTATAGGGAGGATTTCCGAGCACTTAAGAAACGCGCTGGCGCTAATATTCGTATTAGCATCGCTTGTGGCCTCGGCTATGCTTGTGCCTACGGTATTGTCCGGACAGACGATAACCGTAGCCTTAGCCGGTCCGCTCGGATTTAACTTCGTATTAACTGCAGATCCTTTATCCGTCTTCATGGCAATAGTCTCATCGTTTATTAGCGTCATCATCACGATGTATTCTTTCGGATATATAAGTCATTATCCCAATCGAAATGAATACTATACGATGGTAGTCTTATTCATAGGCGCGATGATGGGACTCGTCTTCTCCTCAAATCTAATCCTTCTATATATATTCTGGGAGATAACCGCTATAGCAAGCTGGCGCCTTATAGGCTTTTTCAGGGAGAAACAGCATGTTATTAAGGCTGATAAAGCGTTTATGGTTACTATCTTTGGCGCCCTGGCAATGTTATTTGGCTTCATATTGCTATATGCCGAGACCGGATCATTCGATCTGGCCGTCATAAAGGGATATTTCGGAGTAAACCCGATATCCAACTGGATAGTCCTCCTTATACTGCTGGGGATACTTTCGAAGTCGGCAACTCTTCCGTTTCATACGTGGCTACCCGATGCCGGCGTTGCGCCATCGCCCGTGACAGCACTGCTTCACGCCGCCGTCCTGGTAAAAATAGGAGTTTATGTATTTGCCAGGCTTTTCGTCATGACGCTTCCAATAGCCGCTATATGGCACACGGTCGTACCGATCATTGCCTCCGCCAGCGCGCTAATCTCTGCAGGCGCCGCATTAATCGAAACCGACATGAAGAGAATAATAGCGTATTCGACCATCAGTCAGATAGCTTTTATATTCCTCGGTCTTGCTGTTGGAGGTAACATAGGTATAGCGGGCGCCCTCCTATATATATTAATGCATGGCATAGCAAAAGGCGGACTTTTTCTGTGTGCCGGAATAATAGAGCACGGAACACGCACTAAAGACATTACTAAAATGGGGGGGCTATTAGCCTCTATGCCAATAACCGCCATCTCGTTCCTGTTCTGTGCATTGTCGGTAATGGGTGTACCCCCGTTCGGAGGGTTCTTCTCTAAATATATGGTAATGTCAGGCGCATTTAATCAAAACGTATGGATAGCTATGGTCTTTCTCGTTGGCGCATTCCTTACGATCATATATCTATTCAGACTATTCAACATGATCTTCATGGGTGAAGAGAAGGCGCATTCAGAGGCCGAAGGCTCGCGCGTAATGGTGGCCAGTGTAGCAATATTAGGGATCCTTTCGCTGGCTGGAGGCATCTGGATAAGCTATCCGGCCGCATACGTTCAGATAACGCTTAAGCAGATGTTGGGTATATAAAGTTATGGAAAATATTCTACTTTCACTGATATTTGTCCCGCTTCTCGCCGGATCTGTGGTATTAATTTTCCTCCGCAATTCCAAATGGCCTAAGGATATAACAGCATTACTAGTCACGTTTGCCAATCTGGTGGCCACAGCCATGATATTTAAGAGTAATTTTTCTTTCACGGTGCCTTGGGCAAGCTTCGGTTTTGAGTTTTCGCTCAGGCTATACCAATTCAGCGCCTTTATAATCCTGGCATCTGCGGGATTTGGATTTCTGATCACTCTGTATTCCGTGGCGTTCATGCGCGAGAAATCTAATTCCGGCATCTTTTTCGGCCTCCTCCTGATTTCACTATCTCTGGTCAATGGCGCAGTATTGTCGAACAATCTCGTCCTTATGCTATTCTTTTGGGAGGCCTTACTTGTTACGCTGTGGGGAATGATAGCAATAGGAAATAAGGCCGCTTATAAGACAGCTACTAAGGCCTTTATCATCGTCGGCATCAGCGATCTATGTTTGATGGCAGGCATTGCGATCTGCGGCCATATTGCAGGAACATTTACGATGTCAAATATATGTATTGGAGTTGGTGGTATAGGCGGTCTGGCATTCATATTAATGGTTATTGGCGCGATTGCTAAGGCCGGATCAATGCCATTCCACACGTGGATACCGGACGCCGCGCTTGACGCCCATTTACCTTTTATGGCCATATTGCCGGCCGCTCTTGAAAAGTTGTTGGGCATATATTTACTGGCTAGAATATCTCTGGACATGTTTAAACTTTCTCATAATTCATGGGCTAGTTATACGCTTATGACGGTCGGAGCCATCACGATATTGGGCGCGGTTCTGATGGCATTAATACAGAAGGATTATAAGAGATTATTGTCTTATCACGCCATAAGTCAGGTAGGGTATATGATACTTGGCATCGGAACGCTCGTGCCTATCGGAATAGTTGGCGGATTATTCCATATGATCAACCATGCCATGTATAAGAGTTGTTTATTCTTGACCGGGGGCTCCGTTGAAAAACAGGCCGGAACTACAGACCTGGAGAAGCTGGGTGGACTGGGCAGAATGATGCCGATTACATTTATATGTTTTATCATAACGGCTGCTTCGATATCAGGAGTACCGCCATTCAACGGGTTTTTCTCTAAAGAGCTTATATATGATGGCGCCCTGGAAAGAGGTATGATATTCTATATTGCGGCTGTGCTCGGGTCGTTCCTAACGGCGGCTTCGTTCTTAAAGCTTGGCCATGCGGCGTTTATGGGTAGGGCAAATAGGGAAGATGTTAAAGAGGCGCCCATATCAATGTTAGCGCCTATGATAACGATCGCATCCCTGTGCGTTATATTCGGATTATGGAACTCGATTCCATTAAAATATTTGATCCAGCCGATCTTAGGATCAAGGCTTGAGGATTATAACTTCGCCGGCTGGCCCACAAATACCACGATAGTATGGGTAACAATAGCAGTTCTTATTGCCGCTGTGCTTAATCATATGTATGGCGTAAAACGCACGGGCAGTGGACTTAAGGCTGTAGATCATATTCACCATGCCCCAATACTGAGCACAGTTTACGATAAGGCTGAAAGAGGAGTGCTCGATCCTTATAATATAGGGATGGGGGCAACGACCATTTTTGCTTACTGCCTGAGTACGTGCGATAAGGCTACAAATTGGATATATGATTCTTTCATCCCAACGATAACTGATTACGCATCAGCCATAATACGAGGCTTGCACGATGGAAGCGTTAAGACGTATATTATTTGGTCATTAGTAGCAACCGCGGTAGTAATATCGCTATTATTAAAATAAAGGCTGGTCGAACATATGTTATCATTACTTATATTGGTTCCGCTCATAGGAATAGTGATCCTGAACCTGTCCGCCAGAGCCCCGGCGAGAAGGCTTGCATTCTGGTTCGCTCTCCTTATTTTCATTAGCCAGATACTGTTGGCCGCCTGCCGCCATCCCGTGTTATGGAATGTCGAAATGAAGCAAATCGATACATTCTTTAAAGTCAGCCTCTCTATGGATCAAATTAGCTTCATCATGCTTCTCTGTATCGGAATAGTCTCAATAGCGAGCTTGCTCGTGGCCCGCCATACTATTTATGACGAGAAAGAGCTCTTCAAGTTCGTGAATCTGCTTATCATAACGTCAATAGGGATGAATGGAATAGTATTAGTGAAAGACATTTTCACTCTTTATATATTCCTCGAAATAACCGCACTGGCGTCATTTGTTCTGATAGCGTTAGAAAAAGATAGGAATGCAATCGAGGGATCCTTTAAATATTTGATACTCTCCGCAATAGCCACTATAATGCTGCTCACATCGATCGCGCTTCTATTTATGGTTTCAGGCAGTACATCGTTCGAAGCCATAAGGCAAGCCCTGAATTTAGCGAACAATAACATTATACTATTTGCGATCGGTCTATTCGTATGCGGACTTGCCATAAAAGGAGGGTTGGTGCCGTTTCATGCATGGGTGCCGGATGCTTATAGCTCAGCGCCGGCCGCTGTTTCTGTGCTACTGGGTGGAATAGTGACAAAGACGGTGGGCATATACACTCTTATACGTCTGCTAATCGCAGTATTTGGCTTCGATCCGTCCCTGAAAACCATTCTTTTGGCCCTGGGAGCATTATCGATAGTATTTGGAGCATTGGCCGCCATCGGACAAAATGATATGAAGAGGATGCTCGCGTATTCAAGCATAAGCCAGGTCGGCTATATTATTTTAGGTTTCGGCTGTGGAACCTTCCTGGGTATCGCAGGCGCTATATTCCACATCTTTAATCACTCCATATTTAAGTCGCTTCTATTTGTGAATTCGGCCGCGGTTGAGACGAGGCTCGGCACCACGGATATGAATAAGATGGGTGGGCTATCATCCAAAATGCCCATAACCGGCACAACGTCGGTAATAGGTATGCTTTCGGCCGCAGGAGTGCCGCCTTTAGCGGGATTCTGGTCAAAGCTAATGATAATAGTAGCGTTATGGCAATCCGGCAGTAAAACATATTCTTTTATAGCGATAATGGCCAGTGTAATCACTTTGGCTTATCTGCTAATTATGCAAAGAAAAGTATTCTTCGGAAAGCTATCCATTGAGAACGAGAATATCGACGAGGCCAGAATAGGTATCTCGACTGCATCGATCATGCTCGCGGTAATAATAATCGGCTCAGGCGTATTTTTCCCGTTAGTATTCAATAAATTCATAGCGCCAATACAGGAGCTTATAATTAGGTGATCTCTCATATCTCTATAAATACGCTACTTCTACTGGTTATGCTTATCGCGGTTCTTTGGACGGTAATGGGCAGAAGTCTGCTTAAGGCGACGATAGGCCTCGCACTTACCAGCGCCGTCGTAACCATTCTTATGTTTAGATTAAACTCGCCTCTGGCAGCGGTATTCGAGCTCTCCGTCTGTACCGGCCTGATAACCGTCGTATTTGTCAGCACGATAAGCCTTACTAAACCTCTTACGAATAAAGAGATTGTGGAGTTATCAAAAGAGAGAAATAAGAGATTTGGCTATCTTCCCATATTATTGATCGTAATTAGTATTGCGCTCACGTTTATAAGGATTCGAAATAATATAATAATCCCACCGGTAACGACACCCGAGCTTGATGTGAGGCGCGTAATGTGGGATATGCGCCAACTCGATATGTTGGGGCAGATAATAGTAGTCATCATAGGAGCCCTGGGGGTCGTAATACTATTTGAGGAGAGAAGAAGAGATGAGTGGTGATTACTGGCAAATATTTCTAACATTCGGCTTCTTTATAATTTTGACGTTCGTCTGCGGACTTTACTGCATGCTGGTCTCTCGCAATATTATACGCGCCATAATAGGCCTTGAGCTACTGATAAAAGCAGTTACGCTTCTGATGATACTGGTAGGTTATGTCTCGGGCCGTACTTCGGTGACGCAGGCTATGGTCATAACTATAATAGTCATAGAGGTCGTGGTTGCCGTTGTTGCCGGAGGTATTGCATTAAGATCATTTAGATATAACGATAATCTCGATATACGAGGACTTAAAAGGCTGAAGGGGTAGCAGATGAATAATATAATATTCACACCTCCGGTATGTTTCATAATAGTATTGGCGATAGTTTCGCTCTTTTCCGGAATCTTATCTAATATTTCGTTCAGATCTAAGAACCGCGCGGCCGATATAGGGACATCTTACGCCTGCGGTGAGGACGTAAAGACGCATCTCATGCAACCCGACTATAGCCAATTCTTTCCGTTTGCGTTTCTATTTACAGTACTGCACGTCGTAGCGCTGACCATAGCTACGATTCCGGTCGAAACGATGAACTCTTTTGCTATCGCATTAATATATCTCGCAGGCGCGCTCGCAGGGCTTACCATTCTTTTCAGGAGATGATATGAATATCGTTGATAAGATAGTTAACTGGTCCAGGATAAAGTCACCATGGATAATCCATTTCAATACCGGCGCCTGTAACGCATGTGATATTGAAATAGTGGCCGCATTGACGCCGACGTATGATGTGGAGCGCTTCGGGATCCAGATTAAAGGCGCGCCTAAACATGCCGACGTCCTGGTCTGCTCCGGCCCCGTTACCAGACAGACGAGAGATCGGTTAAAGAGAGTATACGACCAGATGGCTGAGCCAAAGTTTGTAATAGCCGTAGGGAGCTGTTCATGCTCAGGTGGAGTATTTGACGGATGTTACAGTGTTGAGTCAGGGATAGATGCAGTCATCCCTGTCTCTGCCTATATACCCGGATGTCCGGCCAGTCCTAAAGCTATAATTGATGGTGTCGTTAAATTATTGGCAAGTTTGGAAGAGAGCGAGAAGAAATCCGATGAGTAAAGAAGATGAAATAGTCCAAAGCCTCACGAGCGAGTTTCCGCTTTTACAGGATAAGGCTAAAGTTCAGCGCATCAGAAGGGTCGTGGCCGACGTTACACCCGATAAATTCGAACAAGTCTTTGCTTATGCTAAGGATAATCTGGGATTTTCTGTACTCTGCACGATAACAGGCTTAGACGAGGGTTCTACTCTCGGCTTCATATATCATATGTCTCGCACCGACGGAATTACTTTCAGCCTTAAGTACTCCGTACCCAAAGACAAGCCCGTAATTAATTCCATATTGCAATATTTTACAAATGCAGATATTTATGAGCGGGAACTGGAAGATTTACTGGGGGTGAAGGTTGAAGGGCTTCCGGAAGGTAACCGTTACCCGCTTCCCGACGATTGGCCGAAAGGCGAACATCCTCTCAGGAAGGATTGGAAGCCTAAGGGCGCGAAAATCGATACTGCAGAAACTCAGGTTAAGGAGGCGAAATAATATGCGTAAAGTAGTAATACCTATAGGCCCACAGCACCCTGCATTAAAAGAGCCGGAAAGCTTTAGCGTTACATTGAGCGGTGAAAGAATAATGGCATTCAGCGCACGGCTCGGGTACAATCATCGCGGTATAGAAAAGGCCTGCGAGGAGAGAACATACCTGCAGGATGTCTATCTTATTGAGCGCATATGCGGCATATGTTCACATACCCATTCTACATGCTTTGTTCAGGCTGTTGAGGAGATAGCCGGGTTGCAGGTTCCGAAGAGGGCTCTTTATATCCGCTCCATCATAGGCGAACTCGAAAGAATACACAGCCATTTATTATGGCTGGGTGTTGCAGGACATGAAGTAGGATTCGACACACTGCTTATGTACACATGGCGCGATCGCGAAGTCGTCATGGATATACTCGCGGAGCTTACCGGAAATCGTGTTAACTATGGCATAAACCTCATCGGAGGAGTTAAGAGAGATCTTGAAAAACAGCACATAACAGATATATTAAAATCTGTAGATATACTCGAAGAGAGGACTAAATATTACATCCAGGTCTGTAAAGAAGAGTCCACTTTAATACAGAGATTATCAGGCGTGGGAGTTCTCTCTCATAATGATGCGCTATCGCTGGGCGCCGTGGGTCCGACCGCTCGCGCTTCTGATGTCGCAAGGGACACCAGAGCCGATGATCCGTATGCTGCTTACGACGAACTTGATTTTAAGATAGTGACGGACGACCATAACGATGTCTATGGCAGGACGCTCGTGAGATTGGGCGAGCTGATGGAGTCATACCGCCTGATACGCACGGCTATAAAGAACCTGCCGGAAGGGCTCATTTCTGTTAAAGCCCCCCGAAAGATACCCGTAGGTGAGGCCTTCAGCCGTTATGAAGCTCCCAGGGGTGAAGATGTCCATTATGTGAAATCGAACGGTACCGACAAGCCCGAGAGAGTAAAAGTCAGGGCTCCGACTTTAGCAAACGTACAGACTGTCGCTAAGATGCTTGAAGACGGCCAGCTTGCGGATCTTCCGATAGTGATCGCCGCCATTGATCCGTGTTTCTCTTGTACAGACAGGCTTATAAGTGTTAATAGTTCTAAGAGCGAAACTCTTGGCAGTATGAAGTGGGAAGACCTCCGCTTGTATGGTATCGAATGGCACAGATCCAAAGGAATGGACTTCTCCGCCATTAATAAAAAACTTGCTGAAAGGTTATAAATGTTAATCAGTATATTTAATCTTCTGGTTTTTCCCGGAATTATTTTTCTTGGCGTAGCCGGCATGTCAGCGGAGTTTATAGATAGGAAGCTGTATGCGAGGATGCAAAACCGCACAGGGCCGCCATGGTTTCAGCCATGGGCTGATTTTATTAAACTCGTTTCAAAGGAAGACGTGGTACCTACGGAAGCTAATCCCAGAATGTTTAGGGCGATGCCTATATTCGCGCTGACTTCGACCATAACAGCTTCGTTCTATATACCATTATGGAGCACACATGCGCTATATTCATTCAATGGAGATCTCATCGTAACTATATATTTACTGACGATACCGACTCTCACATATTTTTTGGGCGGATGGTACTCGACGTCTCTCTACTCTAAGATCGGAGCCATCAGATCGCTTACTCAGCTATTTGCTTACGAGGTACCTCTTTTAATGTGCATATTGGCTCCGGCGCTACTGGCCAACACGTGGTCGCTTAGCGAAATGGCCAAATTTTACAGCCACCATCACTGGTATTGGATGTTCAATCTTTTAGGATTCGCGATATCCCTTATAGCCCTCCTGGGGAAATTAGAGAAGGTGCCATTCGATATACCCGAAGCCGAGACAGAAATAGTCGGAGGCACATTCACCGAATACAGCGGAAGATTATTGGCAATGTTTAAGCTTTCAATCAATATCGAAACTATCGTCGGAGCCTCGCTGGTATCCGCTGTCTATCTGCCGTTTGGGTTACAACTGACACCCGCGCTCGGAATTTTATTATATGTGGGAAAGCTTCTATTTATCATCTCTATACTATCCTTATCACGCACTATATTCGCCAGATTCAGAATGGATCAAATGGTTGAGTTCTGCTGGAAAATAGTTTCACCGCTTGCGTTTCTTCAGATGCTCATATGTCTGATCTTAAAAGGGGTGCTTGCGATATGATAAGGCCAGGCAAGATGTTGGTACAAGTATTGCAATCTCTCTTTAAGAAGTCCGCCACGTCGCAATACCCGTTTAAAAAGAGCGAGATGCCGGCTCATTACAGGGGAAAAATAAATTTTCACCCGGAGCTATGTATAGGATGTAAGATGTGCGAAAGGGATTGCCCGTCCAATGCCATTAAGATAGTGAAAGTGGGTGATAAGAAATTTGAGGCGCAGTTTGACCTGGCCAAATGTATATACTGCGCCCAGTGCGTAGACTCTTGCATAAAGAAAGCGCTGGAATCCACTAAGGAATTCGAACTCGCAGTTCTCGATAAGAATAAACTTAAGGTGACATTCTGTGCGGACGTTAAAAAAGATACTGACAAATAGGCTGTCGGGTTCGGATAGGATAGCAGTGCTTGCTATCGGCTCCACGCTTAGAGCCGATGATATTGCAGGAATGCTGGCGGCAGAAGATCTTAAGAAGATCCTGAAAAAGCAAAAGAAGCGCAGTTCCGTAAAGATATTTTTTGGAGAGACAGCTCCTGAAAATCTCACCGGTGAAATAAAGAAGTTCAAACCCTCACATATAATCCTCATCGATACCCTTGACGGCGGCAAAAAAGCCGGATCCGTATACCTGTTTAAGCCCGAGGAGGTAGCGGAAGGGGCATCATTCTCCACACATAAAATACCGGCCAAGATACTTATAGACTATTTAACGGTGTCATGCGGCTGCGGTTCAACTATAATAGGTATCCAGCCTAAAAACATAGACTTCGGTAAAAAGATCTCTAAGAGTGTGGAGGTATCAGCGAAGAAAGTAGCCGCTACGGTTGCTAAGGCAATACGCTAAATGAGCGACAAAGACATGTTTAAATGGATCCGGACGGCCGGTCTTCTCGGTATAATTCCTCTGGTCTTAGCGGGGGGGCCTCTTGGTGGGTATTTGGTCGCGGAGATTCTTATAAAAAAGATGCACTTTCCCGGATATACAGCTATAATATTGGTTGTGCTGGGTTTCGTTGCCAGCATCCAGGAGATCGTGAAGATAATTAAAATTACATTGAAGTCCGAGGAATAGTGATGAACAATGTGGTGAGGAAGGTGATGAAATTCTCATATTTGATCGGATCTGTCATTGCCGGAATAGTCCTTCTGCAGAAAGACCTCGCCTGGGCATCAGGTTTTATGATAGGCGTCATATGGTGTGTTATAAATTTCGCTTTAACGGTGGGATTGTTCGAAATTGCTATGCTGCGGAAAGATCCAAAGGGAGTAAAATTTTCTCTCATAATTAAATTTCCTGTGCTATATTTAATAGGTTTCTTTATACTGATTTCAAAATTATTTCCGATCATGAGTATTTTATCCGGAGTAGGTGTGGCCTTGTTAGTAATAGGGGTGGTAAATATATGGCCGAAGCGGGCGTAGCGCATAGTGAGCTTCCTAATTTAGTAAGCATCATTTGCGACCATTTTAAAGATATTCCTATCTTCCGGAGCCTGGCGCATTATGATTCCGTAATATTTTCTATTATCTCAATATGCGCAATATCACTTTTAACCATCTTCGCATCACGTCAACTTAAGATGATACCCGGGAGGCTGCAATCCGCATTCGAAATGATAGCCGGAGGCCTCGACGCATTTGTCTGCGGCATACTGGGTCCTAAGGGAAGGCGTTTCACGCCGTTCATTGGCACGCTCTTCGTCTATATATTATTTATGAACCTCATAAGCCTGGTTCCTTTTATGAAAGCCCCGACGTCCAGTTGGTCAGTAACCCTCGCTCTCGCCATATGCGTATTTATATATCTTCAATACACCGGATTTAAGGAGCTGGGTTTTTTCGGATTCATAGATCATCTCCTTGGCAATCCCAGGGGGGTTCTCGCGGCTTCGGTCGTGATACCCATACTAATGTTTTTCCTTCATACGATAGCGGAGTTGATCAGGCCTATAAGCTTATCACTGCGTCTGCGTTCCAACATATGGGGGGATGATATGTTATTAACCATCCTGGCAGGGTTCGGGCTTAAAGGCATTCCGCTCCTGCTCTTCAATACTTTATTGGCTCTGTTGGCCGCGGTGGTACAGGCGTGCGTCTTCTGTCTTTTAACTACGATATATTTTGCGTTGGTGTTAACCCATGAAAACGAAAAAAAGGAGGTAGGTCATGGAGTATAAAGCAATGTTGGCATTCGGGCTTCCCATAGGGTTGGGAATAGCGGCTTTCGGATCGGCTATAGGGCTCGGTAAAGCGGTCGCATCGGCAATGGAGGCTACCGGCAGACAGCCTGAAGCATCCATGAAGATACTTATTAACATGGCTACAGGCTGCGCATTTATCGAGGCTATAACAATATACGCGCTCGTCTTCGCGTTCAGTCTGTCAGGTAAGATCTAAAGGAGCTGTAATACCCAATGGGACTTCTTAGTCTTCTTAACACAAATGAGCTAGTTGCTCAGATCATATGTTTTTTGATCCTGCTGGCGATAATGCGAAAATTTTTGTGGAAAAGATTCCTTGGTATACTCGATAAGCGTAAAGAGACAATATCTTCAGAATTGAAGGTTGCCGAGGACGCTAAAGATACTGCCATGAAGTTAAAGCACGATTACGAGATAAGGCTCTCCGAGATAGAGGCGGAGAGACAGGTGAAGATCCGCCAGGCCGCCGATGAGGCCCGTAAAGTTGCCGATGGAATTATAGCAAAAGCTGAGGCCGACGGCGAAAAGCTTCTCGAAAAGGCCAGATTCAGCCTCAAGGACGAAATTGCCCGGGCAAGAGAAGTGTTAAAAAACGATGTAGTAGATATTGCGATACGGGCTGCCGAAAAGGTTATAGAGGAGAGGCTTTCGGAAGAGAGTGACAAGCGTATAGTTGAGGACTTCATTGAGGAAATCGGTAAAAAGTGATAAACGAAGAGATAGTATCGAAAAGATATGCCGATGCATTTCTGGCTTGCGCCAGGGAGACTATCGGGTTCGATAAGGCTTTGGATGAGCTGCAGAGAGCTAAGCGCATAATACGCGATAATCCCGATATTAAGGAGTTCTTCGAGCACCTCGAGATAACAAACTCCGAGAAGATCGAAATGGCAGATACGGTATTTAAGGACGATTTTTTAGACGAGACGAGACATTTTCTGCAGCTACTTATTAAAAAAAAGCGCATAAATCTGTTTGTAGATATAGCCGAATACGCGCGAATACATTATGCGCATGGCGTAGAGGTTGACACTCTCCTTAAGACCAGTTATCCTCTTGAGACAGGGACGATTCAGAGAATAAAAGATACACTGGAAGCGCGCATAAACAAAAAGATCCATCTGTATATTCAGCTCGATGCGGATCTTGTCGGTGGAGTATGCGCCCAGATCGGAAATATTATCATAGATGGCTCCGTCAAGCGGCGCCTATTGGACGTGAAAGAGAAGCTTGCCATACTAGAGGTGGAATGATATGCCGTTAAAACCAGATGAAGTAACATCGATTATTAAAAGGGAATTAGAAAAGTATAAGACCCGGCTAAGGGTAGAGTCGGTCGGGACGGTATTGCAGGTGGGGGATGGAATCGCGCTAGTCTACGGCCTGGATGATGTTATGGTAGGTGAGATAGTCACCTTTAAGGATACGACCAAGGGTATCGTATTTAACCTGGAAGAGGACAACGTAGGAATTGTAATATTGGGGTCTGAAAAAGATATACGTGAAGGTGATATCGTCAAGCGCACAGGCAATATTGCGCAGGTACCTGTCGGTGAGGCGCTTCTCGGAAGAGTTATAAATCCTCTGGGAGTTCCCATTGACGGTAAGGGACCGATAGGAACCAATAAGCACAGGGCGCTGGAGACGAGATCCCCCGGGGTGACGGACAGACAGCCGGTAACTCAGCCGTTATACACCGGCATAAAAGCTATTGACTCGATGATACCGATAGGCAGAGGACAACGCGAGCTTATTATTGCGGATCGACAAACCGGTAAAAGCGCCATAGCAATCGATACGATAATTAATCAAAAGGGTAAAGGCATATACTGTATTTATGTGGCCATCGGTCAGAAAATGTCGAGCATAGTCTCTGTAGCCGAAACGCTAAAACAATATGGCGCCATGGACCATACGATAATAGTAAGCGCTTCATCACGCGCTTCGGCCTCACTCCAGTATATAGCCCCATACGCAGGTTCAGCTATTGCCGAAGAGTTCATGTATATGGGGAAAGATGTACTGATAGTTTACGATGACCTTTCAAAGCATGCTCAGGCCTACAGACAGCTTTCACTTCTATTGAGAAGGCCGCCGGGGCGGGAGGCTTATCCGGGCGATATATTTTATCTTCATTCGCGGTTACTAGAGAGAGCGGCAAAGCTCAGCGATAAGCTGGGAGGCGGCTCCATCACAGCGCTTCCTATTGTTGAGACTCAGGCTGGAGATATAACCAGCTATATACCGACGAACGTCATCTCTATAACGGATGGTCAAATTTATCTTGAGAATGACTTGTTCTACGCCGGTACGCGCCCGGCGATCAACGTCGGATTATCGGTCTCAAGGGTCGGTGGCAATGCCCAGGAGAAAGCTATGAAACAGGTGGCAGGCAGGCTGAGGCTGGACCTTGCCCAATACAGAGAGCTTATAGCGTTTACTCAGTTCGGATCTGAACTTGACAAAGCCACGCAGGCACAGTTGCATCGCGGCGAACGCATGGTGGAAATTTTGAAGCAAGGCCAATATGAGCCCCTGTGCCTGGGTAAACAGGTAATGATAATATATGCCGCTACCAACGGGTTCCTGGACGATATTAAGGTAGATTCTGTCAGAAAATTCGAAATGGAATTCTACAAATATATCGATTCGGCCCATCCCGATATTGAAAGCGAAATTGAATCGAAGAGAGTCCTTGACGATGCGCTTAAAGAGAGGCTGAATAAAGCTATAGAATTTTTTAAGGCCCAATTCGGATATATCTCTAAATGATACAGATCCATAATCTGCGCCAGATAAAGAATCGGCTAAAATCTATCGGGAATACCCGAAAGATAACCAGGGCTATGGAGATGGTCTCTGCATCGAAATTAAGCAAAGTTAAATCCTCTTTCTTTCTGTCGAAGCCATATATCGACGCAATGCAGACCATGCTTTATGACATAATTTCTGACTCACCCGGAATTAAAAATGACTTGATAGAAAAAAGAGAAAACATAAAAAATATAACTCTTTGCGTTATGACATCTGACACCGGTCTCTGCGCCACATATAATGATAACGTGATAAAATGTGCCGAACGATTTCTAAGCGCTCGCTCCGGCTCCACCGTTAAAATCGTGGCGATAGGCAGGGAAGGCTATAATTATTTTCGAGTCAAGGGGCATACCGTATCAAACCGTTATTTGGATCTATACGGGCGGTATTCACCCGAAGTTTCCGATGAAATCGCGGCTAAGCTTGTCGAGATGTACGTAGGTGGCTTCACGGATGAGGTCTATATCACCTACACAAATTTTAGATCGTCCCTGAGGCATATTCCCGTAGTGGAGAAGCTCCTTAACATAGAGCCCGTTGCCGGAGAGCGAAAACATTATACTTTTGAACCATCGGCGCAGGCATTAATAGTTTCTATTACATCCAGCTTTATAGCCCAAAAGGTTCGCACGATCATGTTGGAGGCATTCACCTCCGAGCACTCGGCGCGCATGTTAGCTATGAAGATGGCAACGGATAACGCCGACGAACTTACGGAGCAGTTAACGCTGGCTCGTAACAAGGCGCGACAGTTTGCAATCACTAAAGAAGTATTGGAAATAGCGGCTTCGGCAGAAGCATTGAAAGGATAACCATGGTAGAAGGAAATATTATTCAAGTTATTGGGCCTGTGGTCGATATCAGGTTTCCGGAATCTGAGACGCCCGAAATATTCAGCGCTATCAAGATCGAGTACCCTGAGCATAAAATAGATTTAACACTGGAAGTAGAGCAGTTGATCGGAAATAATACCGCGCGCTGTATCTCTATGGGGCCGACGGACGGCCTGGTACGAGGAATGAAGGCTATGGCTATGGGCGAGCCCATAAAAGTACCGGTAGGCGAGCAGACGCTGGGTAGGGTATTCAATCTGCTGGGAGAACCTATAGATGGTCTGGGTCCGGTGCCAAATCCGGAAAGGCGTAACAGTATTCATAGACAGCCGCCGTCATTTCAGGAGCAGCTTCCCGTATCAGCCATGCTGGAGACCGGCATTAAGGTCATAGACTTACTGGCGCCGTATCCAAAGGGTGGAAAGATAGGCTTATTCGGCGGCGCAGGCGTAGGAAAGACCGTCATAGTTATGGAGCTTATACGGACTATCGCAAGTGAGCACTCGGGAGTATCCGTGTTTGGTGGAATCGGCGAGCGGACCAGGGAGGGTAATGACCTTTGGCTTGAACTTAACAGGTCCGGGGTTTTAAAAAAGACAGCTTTGATATTTGGAGAGATGAGCGAGCCGCCCGGCGCGCGTTTCAGAGTCGGGTTATCGGCCTTAACTGTTGCCGAACATTTCCGCGACGAGGAGGGAATGGATGTACTGCTCTTCATCGACAATATCTACAGATATGTCCAGGCCGGTAGTGAAGTATCGACGCTTCTGGGAAGAATGCCATCAGCCGTCGGATACCAGCCGTCTTTAGGGACTGAAATGGCACAGCTTCAGGAACGTATAGTATCCACTAAGCGCGGATCGATAACGTCGGTCCAGGCGGTGTATGTACCCGCTGACGATATCACCGATCCGGCACCGGCAACCACATTCTCGCATCTTGACGCCAAGATGGTCCTGTCGCGGCAGATATCGGAACTGGGTATCTATCCTGCCGTAGACCCGCTGGATTCTACGTCGAAGATACTCGAACCTAAGATAGTCGGTGAAGAGCATTATAATACCGCCGTGAATACACAAAAAGTTCTTCAGAGATATAAAGACCTGCGTGATATCATCGCGATATTAGGCATAGATGAATTATCAGAAGATGACAAACTGCTCGTGGCCCGCGCAAGGAAGATCCAGAAGTTTTTTTCCCAGCCATTCTTCGTTGCCGAAGCATTTACCGGCATTAAGGGAAGATATGTAAAACTTGCCGATACTATTAACGGATTTAAACTAATCCTGGAGGGGAAACTGGACCATCTTCCGGAGCAGGCATTCTACATGGTTGGAACTATCGAAGAGGCTATGGCTAAGGCAGAAAAGATCAAAGACGGATATTAGACTATGGCTCTATTTCACCTGACAATATTATCAAGCCAGCGGAAGATATTTGAAGGAGATATTCAGTCCCTGGTCGCACCGGGGGAGATCGGATATTTTGGAGTACTCGCAAACCATGCTCCGTTCATATCCGGCCTTATACCCGGGATGATATCACTACATGATCCATCCGGGAATATCAAGACCTTCGATTCAAAATCAAACGGATTTTTTGAAGTCTTTAGGAATAAAGCGATAATGCTATTAGATAAGGATATATCCGGTGAAGTACACTAAAGGTAATGTGGGAAGAATATTCCTGGTGAAATTCACCGATGATGATGTATTGCTCGATGAGCTCGATAAGCTATCGCGTAAAGAGCGGATCAAAACCGCGACGCTCGTTTTTATAGGCGCGCTAAAGAAGGGCGACCTGGTAACAGGCCCTAAAAAATGCGTTATACCACCGGAGCCGAACTGGGTAGGGTTTAATGACGGCTGGGAGGTTATGGGCATTGGCACTATATACACCAACTCAAAAGGTCCTCAGATACATATTCACGCATCAATGGGGAAAAAGCTTAAGACCCTGACCGGATGCGTCCGCAAGAAATCGAAGGTCTTCCTTGTAATAGAAGCTGTTGTATTCGAATTAAAGGGCGTGAAGGCAACGAAAGATATCGACCCCGAAACCGGCTTGAATCTGCTGAAGATATTGTAGGGTGAGATTTTGAAATCTCTAACTATGAAATATAAGCTAATAGTATTCGATATTGACGGCACAATAACCCGCCACATAAGTTCATGGCGCTATATCCATGAAAAACTCCAGCTCTGGACCAACCGCGCATTCCGTTACCAGGAAGACTTCTTCGCCGGCAAGATTTCTTACAGAAAGTTCTGCGAACTCGATGCGGCACACTGGAAGGGAATGAAGATATCCAGATTACGCTCCATATTTAAGGACGTGCGCTATTCTCATAACGCGGTTCGGTCAATCGCGAGGCTAAAGAAGAGCGGTTTTAAATTAGTTGCGGTTTCTACGGGACTACAGTTTATGGCGGATCGGGTCAGAAAAGAATTGAAATTTGACTATGCAATCTCTAATCGCTTATCATCCAGAAGCGGCAAGCTGACGGGTAGTGTGAAGATCAATCTGGAGCATGGCGCAAAACATACCGTCCTCGCTGGAATATATAGAAAGTTTGGAGTTAAGCCGCGCGAAGTTATCAGTGTGGGCGACAGCGAAGGAGACATACCTCTGGCAAAAAACTCCGGGTATTCTATAGCATTTAATTCATCCAGCCCCGATTTATCTAAGATCGTAGACTATAATTGCAAATCTAAAGACTTCGACGAGGTCTATAAAAATATCGTCTACATATCAAATGAATAACCTACTGCCCACCACTAAAGAAGATATGATCGAAAGAGGTTGGGGATCGCTTGACGTTATACTCATAACGGGCGATGCCTATGTCGACCATCCGTCCTATGGTACGGCGCTAATAGGAAGGGTCCTGGAATCCGAAGGATTTAAAGTCGGGATAATAGCACAACCTGATCCTGATGACCTGCAGGCATTTCGCAAGCTGGGCGAACCCCGGCTATTCTTCGGAGTAACTGCCGGAAATCTTGATTCGATGGTGGCAAACTACACCGCCAATAAAAAGATTCGCAGTGATGATGAGTACTCGCCCGGAGGCAAACCAGGGCTACGTCCCGATCGTGCCACGCTCATATACACTAATCGGATCAGACAGGCATTTGGCAAAGTCCCTATAGTGCTTGGCGGCGTAGAAGCAAGCATGAGAAGACTGGCGCATTACGACTACTGGTCGGATACGGTGCGCAGATCTATACTCCTCGATTCTAAGGCTGATATGCTCATCTATGGGATGGGCGAGAGGCAGGTAGTAGAGATCGCAAAACGGCTTAACTCCGGAGATGGCATAAAAGGCCTTAACGATATCCGGGGCACTGTGATAGTGAGAAACTCCGTAGAATCATTTAGCGGCGCTGTAATTATACCGGACTTTGAGATAGCAAAGAGCGTCAAGACAAAATTCAATGAAGCGCTGAGGTTGTCATATTTTGAGAATGACCCCGTGCGTGGACGCGCGGTTATTCAGCGCCATGCCGAACGCTTTGTGATTCAGCTTCCTCCGGCAAAGCCACTATCGACCAAGGAGATGGACGCTGTCTATGCGCTACCCTTTACCAGAAGGCCCCATCCTTCTTACGCTAAAGAAGGCGGTATACCCGGCTTTGAGGCGATCAAGTTCTCTGTCGTATCTCACCGCGGATGTCCGGGCGAATGCAGTTTCTGCTCGTTATATGCGCATCAAGGCAGAATAATACAGAGCCGCAGCGCGCACTCCATACTAAAAGAGATTGAACAGATAGCATCGCAGTTAGATTTCAGCGGCACCATAACCGATATCGGCGGACCAACGGCAAATCTCTATGAAGCGCATTGCGCCCTATGGGGGGATAAGGGCACTTGCAAAGATCGACACTGTCTTGTTCCCGAAAAATGCAAGAGCCTTAAGCTGGGATATCCAGAGACGGTGGACCTCTGGAGATGCGCGATGAAGATACCGCGTGTTAAACACATATTCGTCGGAAGCGGACTCCGCTATGACCTATTGAACGATAAAGAGTCTGACGAATACCTGAGGGAGCTATGCGAGCATCATGTGAGCGGCCAGCTTAAGGTCGCCCCTGAACATTGCCAGGCTCATGTGCTTAGCCTTATGCGCAAGCCCCAATTTAACGTCTATGAAAGTTTTGTAGAGAAATTTGATAAGGTTAACCGTCAATTATCCAAAAAACAATTCATTGTAAACTACTTCATTATAGGCCATCCGGGAGCAACCCTGGGAGATTCATTAACCCTTGCGCTAAAACTGAAGATGATGCATGTGTACCCGGAGCAGATCCAGGATTTTATACCTCTACCGATGACAGTGTCGGGCGCTATGTATTATACTGAAAATGACCCATTCTCCGGGAATAAGGTGTACGTCGCAAAGAACCTCAGAGATAGAAAGCTCCATCGAGCGCTGATACAGTTCAAGAATCCGGACAATAAGAGATATGTGATTGAGGCGCTTAGGCGCCTTAATAAGATGAACCTTATGAAAGAGTTTTACCATTAACTTATGCCAAAATTACTAATATCCGACATAATCGGAAATATCTCGGTAAATACCGGTCTTAATGCCACCGGAATGAAGGGCAGAAACATATATGAGTTGGACGCTAAAGATCTTATTAAGCTTCCAAAGTCATCGAAATTATTTATGCTACCGTCAAGAACTGCCGTTGGGGTCGAGCCGGATAGCGGCAATTTCGTGCATACGATGGGCGCATACGCAGTAGCCGCTTTCCTGTCCCCGGGATATACCGCTACCTACTCTGCTTCATATTTACCGATAGGCACCCCTGCTCAATTACCACTATTCTCGTATGCCGCCGTTGCCTCATACAAGGGAAGCCTCTTCACCGCGGCTATACAAGTCGATAAAGATATAAGACATAATTGCCAGTATATAGACATGGGTCTGGTGAAAAAAAATGCGGCGAAATTCATTAAATTATTTCCCAAAAATAGGCTGATACCGCACCTGACGACTTGCGCGCTCGTGCATGGTTGTCCCAACGCGCAGAACCTATTCTTAAGCAGATTTGAAGCTCCGCTTCCGTCATCACCATCATGCAACGCTTCTTGCTGTGGTTGCATATCATTTCAGCCGCGAAAGAGATGCCCGGTGTCACAGCCAAGGATAAAGTTTATCCCGAAGCCTGAGGAGCTAAGCCAAGTCGCGTTATTTCATATCGAAAATACTCAGAGACCTATTGTGAGTTTCGGTCAGGGGTGCGAGGGGGAGCCGCTACTGCAATATTCGGTTATCGAGAATGCTATCTCGCTAATAAGAAAGAGTACGTCCCGGGGCACGATCCACATGAATACGAATGGTTCAAAGCCGGATAAACTTGAGCGACTAATAGATGCCGGACTCGATAGCGTGCGCATAAGCCTGAACAGCGCAAGGAAGGGCTATTACTTAAAATATTATAGGCCAAGGGGATACAAATTTGAAGATGTAATGAGATCGATCAGGATCGCCAAGTCAAAAGGAGCATTTGTATCGATCAACTATTTGACGATGCCTGGATTTACGGATTCGCAAGATGAAGCTAAATCCCTCAAAGCCCTTGCGTCAAAATACGGTATCGACATGGTTCAATGGCGCAACCTCAACTATGATCCACTGCGATACTTCGAAGAGCTTAATGCGTTTACCCGCCCTGAGGGCCTTATAGGAATTAAGGCCGTCATCAGCTCACTCAGAAAAGACCTGCCGAAAGTCAGGCACGGCTACTTCAACCCGTCGCTCTAGAATTTTCACCCGCTACCGAAAAAATTATCCTTCGCGTAACTGCTTCTCGGCGTCGATGACGTCGCGACTGATGTAGTGGAGGGCCTGTGTGATGCGATTCTTAAGCTCGGGGGATATGGGGGCGTCCTTTATCTCTCTTAGGACCTGAACAGCCATGCGGAAGTAGCGGATAAGCTCACCCTCGTCGGTGTCTGTAAACTGCAGGATCTTTTGAAACTTCATGCCGTTCATCCAGCATTCCATAGCTTTAGCCAGATGGAAGTACGGCATCTTACTGAAAGGGTAGACCTTTGCCTTCGTCTCTTTGCGGCGCGTCTCAAAGTATATCTCTTCGCTTATCCGCTTAATTTCCTGGGTGTTTTTGGACAATCCTGATGGGAATTGCTGGTTTTTTCTGGGCTCAAACACAACGGAGACGGCAATGACAGCTAGCGTGATTTCGTCAAGAGTCTCGAATACGCCTTGGCCATATAACTCAGCCAGTAGAAGCTCATAACCATAAACAGCTTTCGCAAACTTGCCCTTCATTGTAAGAGCGCCTTCTTCGATACACCCAAATTCTTTTAATAGCTTCAGTTTAGCGCCCATAAGCCGGGTGGCTTCACGCTGTTGATGCGCCTTCGTCTGGTAGAAATGCAGAGATAGGGGGTATATCTTAAAAAGCTCTTCCTGATATTTTTCATACAGATTAAGGATCGTAGCATAAGAAGCGTTGAACTGGCTCCTTACGTCCTCTGGTTTGCCGAAAATAACGGTGCGGACTTCATCTATTCGCGTGCGCCCCAGATTGACCCTGGTATAGACAAATCCCTCGGCGTCAATTCCACGCCTGCCGGCCCGACCTGCCATCTGATAGAAATCGCGCGTCTTGAGATTTCTAATGTAAGTGCCATAGAATTTCCTGAGCTCATCAAATATAACTGAGCGGCTGGGCATATTTATGCCCAGGGCAAATGTTTCCGTAGTAAAAATAACCTTCAAAAGCCGACTCGTAAATAGACGCTCGACGACCTCTTTGAGAGTGGGCAGCATGCCGGCATGATGAAATGCGATACCTCGCTCTACGAGCGCTTGCATCCTGACAGCGCTCTTTTCGTTCTTCAGGTCGAAGCGCTCAAGCAGATCGTCGTACATATTCGTTATCTCTGCGGTCTCATGCGCGGTAAGAAAATTATAATTATAAAGCTCATCCGCCAGATACTCAGCGCGCTTTCTTCCGAACACAAAATATATGCAGGGCAGTTCGTCCTGGTCCCGAACATGTTTAATGATGGCATTGGTAGTATTTGCCTTATAACTTCTGGCGCGGCGAATATTATTAAGATTGTCAAATATCTGGTTATGGCATTGATAAAAGAAGTGAAGCGGCACAGGCCTGTGGTTTTCGATAACTACCTTGACGCTCTTCTTATGAATAGACTCTATCCATTTGGCAAATTGCTCTATATTCGGTATGGTGGCGGAAAGGGCCAGCACATTCATATGGCTCGGCAAAAATATGAGAGACTCCTCCCATACGGTGCCGCGCTCAGGATTGTCGATGTAGTGGACTTCGTCGAAAATTATCCAGGAGTAGCGCCCAAGCTCCTCGGGCTTATCGAGGACTTTATTCCGGAATATCTCGGTAGTCATGATAAGTACAGGCGCATCGGCATTGATCGAGACGTCCCCGGTCAGAATACCTATCGTATCCTGATACTTCTTCTGAAAATCGCGGTACTTCTGATTAGATAAGGCTTTAATGGGAGCGGTATAGATGACACCCTTACGTTCCGATATGCATTTTTCTATCACATGCTCTGCGATGGCCGTCTTACCTGCGCCGGTAGGGGCGGAGACTATTACTGAATGGCCTTCATTAATGTAATCGATGGCCTCTTGCTGGAACCGATCGTATACGAACATGATGTTATTATAAGCTAATACCTATCTTTGTCCAATAAAAATTATATGTAATTGCGCGAGCTTTATGGTAAAATCGCAATCGTGAGTGCAGTTAGCGTCTAAAATTTTAACCGTCAACCATAAGGAAACCACATGGCTAAACACTCAAATCGCAAAAACAGAATAGGGATTCTGACCGGCGGCGGTGACTGCGCCGGAATTAACGCTGTCATCAGGGCTGTAGCAAAGAAGGCTATCCATGATTACGACATGGAGATTGTCGGTATTGAGGATGGGTACGAAGGGGCCGTTCACAACAGGTTTAGAAAATTAAGTAATAGAGACGTCTCCGGCATACTGACTCTTGGCGGTACGATCCTGGGCACGACTAAAAAGGTCAATCCTTACAGATATGCAATAAAGAAGGGTGAGGACTTTGAATATAAGGACATGTCGAAGGTCACCGTAAAAAATATCAGAAAAATGGGGCTCGATTGTCTCGTAGTAATCGGCGGAGACGGTACGCTCGGGATAGCCTATAAGTTGTTTAACGACGGTATCCCTGTCGTAGGAGTGCCAAAGACCATCGATAATGATATCCTCGGCACAGATCTTACGTTCGGCTTTGATACCGCAGTATCGATCGCTACCGAAGGCATTGATCGTCTTCATTCCACCGCTCAGTCTCACCACAGAGTCATGGTAGTCGAAGTCATGGGACATAACGCCGGATGGCTGGCGCTTTGTTCGGGTATCGCCGGAGGCGGTGACATTATATTGATACCGGAGATACCTTATAGCATGGAAAAGATAATCGATAAAGTTAAAGAACGCCATAGGACGGGAAAACGATTTTCAATAGTAGTAGTTGCTGAAGGTGCAAAACCTAAGGGCGGCGCTGTGGTTATTCAAAGGATGGTAAAAGAGAGCTCCGATCCCATCAGGTTAGGCGGAATCGGTTTTGTCCTGGGTGACCAGATAGAGAAACTTACCGGATTCGAAACCCGTTCGGTTGTAATGGGCCACCTCCAGAGGGGCGGCACACCAACGGCATTTGACAGAATCCTTGCCACGCAACTCGGATCAAAGGCCGTGGATATGGCGGCAAATAAGGATTACGGTAGTATGGTAGCGATGAATAACAGCAAGCTCATAACGATCAAACTGCAGGATGTCGCTAAAGGCCACAGAAGCGTGCCGGTCGATCACCCGTTAATCAAAACGGCGATATCGCTCGGAACATGCTTTGGGGTATCATAGCTATCTAACCTGGTTAGATATGCCAGGTTAGGGTTAAGAAGAGTCGAAAGGAGCGGATTATATGCCAGACAATATATTTAATGTAGCAGAGATCATAGATATGGGAATTGCTAAAGAGAGGAAGCGCAGGGATTTCTATGGGATGGTCGCCAAAAAGTTCAAAGATAAGAAGATGCAGGATCTCTTTACACAACTAAGAGATTGGGAGGACGAGCACGTTAAAAAGTTCACCAATATCCGCAACTCTGTAGAGGAATCTGAGGTTGTCGAATCGTACCAGGGTGAGTTCGAGGCATACATGAAAGCCTTAGTAGATGATTTGCAATATAAACAGATATCGTCCGCCAATTTTGCTAAATATGTTAGAAATCCCCTATCGGCTATCAAATATGGCATGGGCTTTGAAAGGGATGCGATACTGTTTTTTGGTGAACTCATAAGGCACATGACGCCATCTCATCAGGAGAAGATATTAGAGCTGATCGTTGAAGAGAAGAAGCACTTAATATACCTGGCTGCGTTGAAAGCCGACTACGAATAGAAATGGGTAGATGCGCATAACGGTAAAGATTAAGCCAAATGCTAAGGCTGATCTGGTCGAAAAAATAGCCGGCGGCGTATATTTGGTGCGGGTCAAGGCCCCGGCTAAAGAGGGTAAAGCAAATGAGGCGCTAATAAAGGTCTTAAGCGATTATTTTGATGTGCCTAAAAGCAGAATATCGATAGCGAGCGGACTGGGATCTAAAAATAAATTAGTCGACATAAACTGATCGTTTAAAATGAAGATACTGAGCAGATATACACTTGCCGATGTTGCAGGAACTAAGATCTCGAAGATCGATGTCTATTCGCCTGATATTGCCAAAAAAGCTCAGGCCGGGCAGTTCGTAGTAATTATGATAAGCGCTAAGGGGGAGAGAGTGCCGCTAACCATAGTCGATGCCGACAAAAAAAATGGCTCCATTACATTAATATTTCAGGAACTGGGATTCACCTCCAAATTGCTCGGCAAGATGAGCGCAGGTGATTCTCTTTATGCAATCGTAGGCCCGCTCGGCCATGCTACCGAAATTAAAAATTACGGAAAAGTTATCCTGGTAGGCGGCGGCGTAGGTATTGCTGAGATATATCCGGTAGCTAAAGCGCTTAGAGAGGCTGGAAACCATATAACCACGATATTGGGCGGCCGAACGACCAAGTTTCTCATCCTTAGCGATGAACTTAGAGCGATATCGGATGATTTTTACACCACAACCGATGATGGCTCAGCCGGGCTGAAAGGTTTCACCACAGACGTTCTCGATGATCTGCTAAAAAAACAAAAATACGATCTCGTCTATTCTGTGGGGCCGATACCTATGATGAGATCATCCTCATCCGTAACAGCAAAATATCAAATCAAAACAATCGTATCACTAAATACCATTATGCTCGACGCCACAGGGATGTGCGGTTGCTGCAGAGTGAGCATAGCAGGGAAAACGATGTTTAGCTGTGTCGATGGACCGGAATTCGATGCTCATCAGATAGATTGGGATGAGCTGATCAAGCGTAACCGCATATACGAAGACAAAGAGAAGCATATATGCGAGCTGAATAAAATTTTATGGACATAAAGAAAGAATCCATTAAGCCCCGCGAAGAAGAAGCGTCGAAGAGATCTTGCTCATTCGATGAAGTTATCCATGGTTATTCCGAGGCAGAAGCCCTGCAGGAGGCGCTCAGGTGCCTGCAGTGTAAAGACCCAACGTGTATATCCGGCTGTCCCGTAAACATTGATATTAAAACATTTATTAACCAGATTACGCAAAAAGACTACGAGGGCGCCTACCTTACCATACGTAGTAAGAATGATTTTCCATCCATATGCGGCAGGGTATGCCCTGCGGAATACCAGTGCGAGAAGGCGTGTGTCTTTACCAAAAAGGGATCTCCTTACGCATCCGAAAAGGCGATAAATATACATCTTTTAGAGAGGTTCGCAGGCGACTACGGTAAGGAGCGCAATATTGGGGTCCAGGTCAAAAAGGATGATGAACTCACCCGGCGCAGGGTGGCAATAATCGGTTCGGGTCCCGCGGGAATAGCCTGTGCGGGCGATCTGGCGAGGCGCGGCATTAACGTGACCATATATGAGGCTCTGCATCTATCGGGAGGAGTATTGAGGTATGGAATACCGCCATTCAGGCTTCCGCGTGATATATTAGATTTTGAAATAGATTCGTTGAAGAAAATGGGCGTGAAGCTGGCCCCTAATCACATAATTGGAAAGATAAAGACGATCGACGATCTGTTCTCCGAAGGATTTGACGCCATATTCTTAGGGCTCGGCGCAGGCATGCCTATGTTTCTGGGGATTAAAGGTGAGAACTTCTGTAATATTTACTCTGCCAATGAATTCCTTACCAGGATAAACCTGATGTCGGCTTACAAATTTCCGGAATTTCATACCCCGGTAAATATCGGGAAATCGGTCATCGTAATAGGCGGCGGTAATACTGCCACCGACGCCGCTCGCGCATCGTTGAGACTGCAGAGGATGCAGGGCCTTAAGCCAAATGCCA
This sequence comes from Candidatus Omnitrophota bacterium, assembly GCA_903843285.1. Taxonomy (GTDB): domain Bacteria; phylum Omnitrophota; class Gorgyraeia; order 2-01-FULL-45-10; family 2-01-FULL-45-10; genus CAIMPC01. Next base: position 31,229 of record CAIMPC010000016.1, on the reverse strand, counting down.
CTATTTTATACAGGCGCACGGAAGTCGAAATGCCGGCCAGAAGGATCGAGATCGAACACGCTAAGGAGGAGGGCATAAATTTCAGGTTCCTTGTTCAACCCGAGGAGTTCGCGGGTGACGACAAGGGTTTCGTGAAAAAAATGCGCTGCCTTAAATGCAAGCTCGGCGAGCCTGACGACTCAGGGCGAAGGAAGCCGATCGCCATATCGGGCAGTGATTTTGAGCTCGAGTGCGATATGAGCATCATCGCGGTCGGATTGGCGGCCAATCAGGTATTAACACGCGCCACTCCCGGTCTTAAGACGGATGAGCGCTCCGATGTAATTGTGAATACCAAAACTATGGAGACTTCTATAAAAAAAGTTTATGCCGGCGGTGACATCGTCGGGGGAGAGGGTACGGTAATAGAAGCGATGGGAATGGCTAAAAAAGCTTCAGAGGCCATAATTAATTATTTGAAGCAGTTATAGAGAGAATGTTTGGACTAAATAAACAGGAGGCGTTATGAATCTACGTTGCCCCGGAGGAAATGATGCGAGTCGCACATTTAACCGCTCCAAGAATGTCGTGCCAAGTTCAGGGCTGTGTTCACGTTGTCTGGAATCATGCCGTGGAAATTGCGAAGTTTTTAAGTCTTCATTTAGGGGTAGGGAAGTAATTTATCCCGGCCCGTTCGGCGAGATTACCGCGGGAGCCGATAAAGATTATCCGGTAGATTACTCTCATCTTAATATTCAGGGATATGCCGAAGGCGCAAAAGGATTACCCGGAGGTGTGGAGGCAGGCCCGGACACAGCCACATTCCCGTCCGTAAATACAGAGACTTCTTATGGCTGGGATAAAAAGGTAAAGATGCGTATTCCTATATTCACAGGAGCACTTGGCTCTACAGAAATAGCCAGAAAGAATTGGGAGCACTTCGCCGTAGGCGCCGCCATCTCAGGTGTAACGCTTGTATGTGGTGAGAACGTGTGCGGCATAGATCCCAAGCTTGAACTCGATTCAAAAGGCAAGGTTACGAGTGCCCCCGACATGGATAGGCGCATAGATATGTATAAGCGCTTTCATGAAGGTTATGGCGAGATCCTTGTCCAGATGAACGTGGAGGATACAAGGCTTGGGGTGGCAGAATATGTGATAAAAAAACATAAACTCGATACTATAGAATTGAAATGGGGACAGGGAGCCAAATGTATAGGCGGAGAGATAAAGGTCAACTCTCTCGACAGAGCGAAGGAGCTTAAAAAGCGCGGTTATATAGTAACGCCTGATCCTTGCACCCAAACAAGTCAGGCGGCATTTAAAAGTGGCGCAATAAAAGAATTCGAGAGACATTCCAGGCTCGGATTTGTCTCATACGATGGTTTCATGGATGAAATTAAGCGTCTCAGAAAAATCGGATTTAAGCGCATCACGTTAAAGACCGGTGCTTATTCTATGGTGGAGCTGGCGCAGGCCATCAGGTTCTCGTCGGAGGCGAAGATCGACTTACTGACGATCGACGGTGCCCCGGGCGGGACAGGTATGAGTCCGTGGAGGATGATGCAGGAGTGGGGGATTCCGACGTTTTTTCTACAGTCTCTTGCATATGAGTTCTGTGAGAAACTCGCAAGGAAGAAGATGCGGGTACCTGACATAGCTATCGCCGGCGGGTTCGCGCTGGAGGATCACGTATTTAAAGTTATCTCGATGGGCGCGCCATACGTGAAGGCCGTATGTATGGGCAGGGCCCTGATGATCCCCGGATTTGTAGGTAAAAATATCGGTGCATGGATCAAGGAGGGTAAGCTCCCGCCTAATATAGCAGAGTTCGGAATGAAACCCGAAGAGATCTTTGTATGCTACGATGAATTAAAAGAGAAATATGGCAATGGCATAAAAGATATACCGCTCGGAGCTGTCGGAATATACACTTTCACACAGCGAATAAAGGTCGGGCTTCAACAGTTGATGGCAGGTTCCAGGAACTTTACACTCGATACGATTTCGAGAAGAGATATCATGGCGCTGACGGAAGAAGCGGCCAGAATTTCCGGCATAGCATATGTTATGGATGCATACAGGAAAGAGGCTGAGGCTGTTCTGGATGGGAAATAAATGAAATTGCCCAAAGCTCTTCTGTAAAGTGAATCTATGAAGAGAGCTCTATAAAACCTTGACACACATCCGGCGCGTGGTATAATCGACGAGTGTTTCAGAGAGGATTACATTATAAAAAACAAAGGCGTTTTGAGGCCATACTATCGGTGCTCAGGGCGCCTTTTTCATTTTAACTTTGGTCTATTAAGCGCATAAGGGGAGAAGATGACAAAATACATATTTACCACCGGTGGTGTTATTTCAAGCCTGGGCAAGGGAATAGCATCAGCATCTATAGCAAAGATATTGGAGTCGCACAAGATTAAAGTCTCCTTAATGAAGCTCGATCCTTACATTAATATGGATCCGGGCACAATGAACCCTTATCAGCATGGCGAGGTCTACGTCACGGAAGATGGCGCTGAGACCGATCTTGACCTGGGTCACTATGAGCGATTTACCAATGCCCGCATGACTAAGTTCAATAACGCCACTACCGGCCAGGTCTACAACGCTGTATTGTTAAGGGAGAGGCGGGGCGATTATCTGGGGCAGACGATCCAGGTAATTCCGCATATTACGGATGAGATTAAGGACAGGATAAAGAAGGCTGCTCAGACTTCGGACGCAGACGTGCTTATTGTAGAAATAGGCGGCACTGTGGGCGACATTGAAAGCCTGCCATTTTTGGAGGCGGCAAGGCAATTTCGTTTAGACGTCGGATATAATAATACTCTTTATATACACCTTACGCTGATCCCGTACGTGCGTTCAGCGGGAGAGATAAAGACTAAGCCGACGCAGCATTCGGTCGGAAAATTACGCGAGATAGGAATACAGCCCGACGTATTATTGTGCCGCACCGAAAAAGAGCTTTCTGATGATATTAAAGATAAGATCTCTTTATTCTGTAACGTCCGTAGAGAGGCCGTTATAGAAGCGCCGGATGCAGAGACCATATATGAAGTTCCTTTGATATATAACGCTCAGGGGCTTGATAAAATACTGCTGAAACACTTCGGCATAAAATATAAAGCAACGGATCTTAAGAGCTGGAAAACGGATGTTGTGCAGAAGATATTGAATCCTAAGCATGAAGTTACGATCGCAGTAGTAGGAAAGTATATAGGCCTGCAGGATGCATATAAATCGATCTATGAATCACTCACACATGCCGGAATATTCAATGATACAAAAGTGATAATAAAAAGGGTTGATTCCGAGGACGTGGAAAAGCACGGCGCCGATAAATTGTTGGGCGGTTTATCCGGCATTCTGGTTCCCGGGGGCTTCGGTTACCGCGGCATAGAGGGTAAGATAAAAGCGATCAAATACGCCAGAGAGCATAAGATTCCATTCTTTGGGCTTTGCCTTGGAATGCAATGCGCTGTAATAGAGTTCGCCAGAAACAGATGCGCGCTTAAGGATGCCAATTCCACCGAATTTTCCCCTGACACAAAGAACCCTGTCATAAGCTTATTGGATGAACAGAGGGGAATAAAGGATATGGGCGGCACCATGCGCCTCGGTATCTATCCATGCGAGATAAAAAAGGGTTCTACGGCATATAAAGCTTACGGAAAAGAGATAGTGATGGAACGCCATCGCCACAGGTATGAATTTAATAATAAATACCGCGCGCTGATGTCTAAAAATGGCCTGATATTCTCCGGAATATACCCTAATAAGAATCTCGTAGAAATGGTAGAAGTAAAAGACCATCCTTACTTCATAGCGGTTCAGTACCATCCGGAATTTAAGTCGAAGCCGGATAAGCCGCATCCGCTCTTCCGCGACTTTATCAAAGCCGCACTTAAAAAATAGAGTTTTCAATATTTGTATTTTGACTTTTGTAAGCGGGTAATATATAATTTTCCGAACAATTAACGGGGCTTTGAATGGAAGCTATATTAGCACTAGAAGACGGACGTATATTTAAGGGCCTGTCTTTCGGCTCCAGAGGCGAAAGCTACGGCGAAGTCGTCTTTAATACCAGCATGACCGGTTATCAGGAAATAATTACCGATCCTTCCTATAAAGGTCAGATGGTTACCATGACATATCCGCTCATAGGCAACTACGGCGTTAATGACGAAGATGTGGAGTCATGCAAGCCTTTCCTTGAGGGCTTAATAGTAAAAGAGTCTTCGAAAATCTCTTCTAACTGGCGTTCTAAAAAAACGCTGGACCAATATCTGAGAGAAAATAAAATCGTAGGAATAGAAGGTGTCGATACCCGGGAGCTTACCCTCCACATCAGACAAGCCGGCGCCATGAAAGCGGTGCTTTCTACGGAAGACCTAAGCGAGGCGAGCCTTATAAATAAGGCCAAGAGATCGCAGGGACTCGTCGGCATTGACCTCGTAAAAGAAGTCATACCATCAAAATCTTACGAATGGAATAATAAGGGACGATTTAAGGTTGTAGTGCTTGACTGCGGAGCGAAATTCAATATCATGCGTGAGCTCGCCAAACATGACTGTAAAATTATGGTCATGCCTGCCACTGCAAGCGCAAAAGAAATATTAGACCTGAAACCTCACGGCTTAATGCTTTCCAATGGACCCGGCGACCCTGCTGTATTGGGCTACGTTGTAAATACCGTCCGTGATCTGATCGGTAAACTACCTATCTTCGGTATATGCCTCGGACACCAGGTGTTAGGGCAAGCATTCGGCGGAAAGACCTATAAATTAAAGTTTGGCCACCATGGCGGAAACCAACCGGTTAAGGACCTAAAAACAGGCAAGGTTTTTATCAGTGTTCAGAATCACGGATTTTGTGTCGATATTGATACATTAAATAAAAAAGAGATCGAGATAACGCATATAAATCTTAACGACAATACGCTGGAAGGCATGAAGCATAAAAAATTACCGATATTTTCGGTGCAGTTCCATCCGGAAGCTTGTCCGGGGCCGAAGGATGCGGAATACCTATTTAAAAGATTCATCGAGCTAATTAAGAATAATTAATATGCCAAAACGTACCGACATAAAGAAGATACTTATAATAGGCTCAGGTCCGATAGTTATCGGGCAGGCTTGCGAATTTGACTATTCCGGTTCCCAGGCATGTAAGGTATTACGCCAGGAGGGTTATAAAATAATTCTCGTTAATTCTAATCCCGCTACCATCATGACCGATCCGGACCTGGCAGACAGGACTTATATTGAACCTATAACGGTCGAGGCCATAGCTAAGATAATCGAGAGGGAGAGGCCGGATGCGCTTCTTCCTACACTGGGCGGACAGACAGCATTAAATACCGCTGTGGGGCTCGATGAGGCCGGCGTATTGAAAAAATATAAAGTCAAAATGATAGGCGCCAATATTAAAGCCATTAGGAAGGCGGAGGATAGGCAGTTGTTTAAGGAAGCGATGCAGAAGATAGGGCTCGATCTTCCTAAGAGCGGCAGGGCATACAATCTGAATGAGGCCATAAAAGTCGCCGAGAAAATAGGTTTTCCGGCAATCATCAGACCCAGTTTTACTTTGGGAGGCACGGGAGGCGCGGTTGCCTACAATATGGAGGAATTCAGGAATCTTGCTAAGATCGGCCTTGACTCCAGCATGATAAGCGAGATCCTCATCGAGGAATCCGTCATTGGATGGAAAGAGTTCGAGCTCGAGGTGATGAGGGATCTGAGGGATAACGTTGTAATAATCTGCTCCATCGAGAACTTCGATCCGATGGGTGTCCACACAGGAGACTCCATTACCGTAGCTCCGGCGCAGACGCTGACCGATAAAGAATACCAGATAATGAGGAATGCCGCCATTGCGTGCATAAGAGAGATAGGCGTAGAAACGGGCGGATCGAATATACAATTTGCCGTAAATCCGGTCAATGGGCGCATGGTGGTAATCGAGATGAACCCGCGCGTCTCGAGAAGCTCGGCCCTTGCTTCTAAGGCTACCGGATTTCCGATAGCCAAGATTGCGGCAAAGCTCGCAGTCGGATACACACTCGATGAAATACCTAACGATATCACTAAAGAGACACCTGCATGTTTCGAGCCCTCTATTGATTACTGCGTTGTTAAGATACCCCGGTTCACATTCGAAAAATTCCCGGCAGCCGACCCGACGCTTACAATTTCCATGAAATCGGTCGGAGAGGCTATGTCCATAGGCAGGACTTTTAAAGAATCCCTCCAGAAAGGACTGAGATCTCTCGAGATAAAAAAGAGCGGACTCGAAAGCCTGCTCTTCAAAGGTAACATGCGTGGCATAAAGGCCGATGACGATACCTTAAATATCATTTATGAGAAACTTAGAAGACCGAATTCGGATAGAATATTCTATATAGGTGATGCATTAAGAGCCGGCATCGGTGTAGAAAAGATTTTCGAGCTTACAGCTATAGACAGATGGTTCCTGCATAATATTAAGGAGATAATCGATGTCGAAAAGGAAATTATCTGCCAGGCTAATAATATGACTCCGACACTACTAAGGACTGCAAAGGAATACGGTTTTAGCGATCGTCAGATAGCGACGATTACCGGGTCCACCCCGGGCGCAATATATAAACTGCGAAAGGTTCATAATATTAAGCCTGGCTATAAATTAGTAGACACCTGCGCCGCTGAATTCCAGGCATACACACCATACTACTATTCAACCTACGATAACCGGTAAACGCGCGGCTACAGGACTTTAAGTCCCTATGAATTTTATAAACTTTCTACTGAAATACATCGAGCCCGAACGCAGGCTATTCGAATTCTGCACCAATAACCCTCTCAGGACACAGAAAAAGGTTCTGCTTAGATATATCCGCCGCAATAAAAATACCGAATTTGGTAGTAAGTTTAATTTCTCCAAGATCCGATCTATCGAAGACTATAGGGCGATGGTGCCCATAAGTAACTATGAAGAGATTCGTCCTTACATCGATAAAATTGCGCGGGGGGATCAGGGTGTCCTGACTAAGGATAAAGTGGTATTTTTCGGGGCCACCAGCGGAACAACAAATTTGCCCAAATTAATTCCCACGACAAACTACTCAGAAAGAATTAAAGACCATCTAATGAGCTTATGGAGCTACTATATAGTCAGAGATCATCCGGATGTGCTCGACGGTAAAATATTAGCTATAGTAAGTCCTGAGATTGAGGGAAAGACAGAAGCTGGTATTCCGTTCGGAGCCGAGAGCGGTTACAGTTATAAGGCGTTGCCGAAACCCGTGGCTAATTTATATGCGCTGCCTTATGAGGTGTTCGATATTGAAGATTATGAGGCTCGCCATTACGCTATATTAAGAATAAGCCTTGAGCAGAATATTACAGATATCGCTACACTCAATCCTAACATGATAATCCTGCTTCTCCATAAGATAGAGAAATGGCAGGACATGATAATAGATGATATATCCTCCGGAGGCTTGTCCGAACGATTTGCGATCGCTCCTGAGATCCGTGCCACACTCACAAAAAGGCTAAGGCAAAACCCTAAAAGAGCAAATGAACTAAAGAACATACTTAAGACAAGAGGGAAGCTGTTGCCAAAATATTTCTGGCCCAACATGAAGATTATAGAATGCTGGCAGGGCGGTATGATGAAGCTATACCTGAAGGAGCTCGATGATTACTTTGGGCCAATTCCAAAGCGTGATATCGGATGTGTTTCCACGGAAGCCAGAGCTTCCATACCTATAAAGAATAACAGGTCGGATGGTGTTCTTGCCATCCTTACTAATTTCTACGAATTTATTCCCAAGGAAGATGCGCTATGCGCAAATAGGAGGGCCCTGATATGCACAGAGCTCGAGGTGGGAAAAGAATATTTTATAGTCGTAACTACAGCCGGTGGATTATACCGTTATAACATCGATGATATCATAAAAGTTACTGGTTTTTTTAATAAGACTCCTACGATAGAGTTCGTTCAAAAGGGTCTTGGCGCCACATCGCTCGCAGGCGAAAAATTATACGCTTCTCATGTGAATGATGCATTAGCCAAGGTTTTGGAGAGCGAGAATTTCCGGCTCGAATTCTTCTGCGCAGTAACGAAACCTGCTGAAGGGCCGCGATACGCGTTTCTGGTGGAATTTTCAGAGCCGGCACCGTCAGATGAAATCGCTTTGAAGTTTCTGGCCTCAATAGAGGAAGAGCTCGGCAGGCAAGATAGGGAATATGTCTTTGTGAGAAAAGCTCAGCTCCTGGCCCCGCCATCGCTGAAGATCCTGAAGAGCGGTTCCTTCGAAGCCTACCGAGCCAGAAAGATAGCCAGCGGCCGACAGGAGGGGCAGTTCAAATTCGCCGAGTTAACCTCGGACGCCAATTTTGAAACGAATTTCGAGATAGAACGGATTATATACCTGCCGGGTAAAAAATAATGCTAAAGATAGGTTCCTGTGATCTCGGGACAAAGGTTTTACTTGCCCCGATGTCCGGCTGTACAGACCTTCCGTTCAGATTAATAGCGCGCGAGCACGGCGCGAAGTTTTGCTTCTTTGAGATGATCGATGCTCACTCTGTAATTCGTCATCACCGGAAGATGCTAAAAATGGTTAAAACGGTCGAATCCGACAGGCCTATCGCATTTCAACTGCTAGCCAATGACACCCAGACTATTTTGCAGGCCGCGAAGATAATTCTTCCCATGGCCGATGCGAAGTTCCTAGATATCAATGCCGCCTGCCCGGTAAAAAAAGTGATCAAAAAGAAGGCCGGCGCATACCTACTAAAAAATGGCGACATGCTATGTGAAATGATAAAAATATTGGCTTCATCCTTACCGATCCCGATAACCGTCAAGATGAGGATAGGGTACGAAGACGAACCGATAGCGGATATTATGCGCCTTGCAAAGAAGTGCGAGTTAAGCGGCGCATCTGCGATATTTATCCACGGCAGGACGCGTCCGCAGCACTATTCCGGCGTTGTTAACTATGATGCCATAAAGGCGGTAAAAGATTCTGTTAAGATCCCGGTTATTGGAAGCGGCGATGTTATGTCGCCCGAGCTGGCCAAAAATATGCTGGATAAAACAGACTGTGACGGAATCTTGGTAGCCAGAGGCGCACTAGGTAATCCGTGGATATTTGAGGCGATCGATAGTTTCCTGAAAGACGGTAGTTTATCGGTGCCGAGGGATCTTTCTATGGTGAAGAGGGTCGTAAAACGGCATATGGCCTATATGCAAAAGTATATGGAATGCGGCGAACCTAGTAAGGTCGGAATAATGCGCAAGGTCTTAATATGGTATATGAGGTCGTTTCCGAATGCAAAGGCTGTTCGCGGACAGATATCTCTTGTAAAAGAGTACGAAAAGATGATAGAATTAATCGATTCGATTTAGGTAAATGTAAAGTCGTGAAGGGGAGTAGTAAATTGTTATCATTTTTCGTAAGATGGCTAGTGAATATCATAGCCCTCTTCGTAGTTATACATACAATTGCAGGCGTCAGCGCAGCCAATTCGAATGTCGTAATCATAGCAGCTCTCATCATCGGGCTTCTGAACGCATTCCTTAAGCCTGTCCTTATGCTACTTACATTACCGTTGAATATCCTTTCGCTTGGATTACTCACCCTAATAATAAATGCGTTCATGTTTTATCTCGCATCAAAGTTTGTGGCGGGTTTTTCTGTGGCAAGTTTCTGGAGTGCATTCTGCGCAGCCCTATTATTCAGCTTTCTAAGCTTCATACTAAATATGATATTCGCGCCAAAAGTCAGCTTTAAGGTAAATACATCTTTTACTGAAGCACCGTTATCTAAAAATTATGATAATGTAATCGATGTTGAGGGTAAGGTTGTAGATAAATCGAATAAGGAGGATCCCCGTGAATAGGAACTCGAAAATAGTCGTTGTAATAGCTGTAACCATGGTCGCAGCATGTGTTATCCTTATCCTTCTAACTCACTCGACGGTTAAAAAGACACGCGTGAGCGGATTTGACAGGAACGATGTGACAGCGGCTAATTTTCGTTGGGCGCTTTTCGAGGAATGGGTCAAGGGCCATCCACAGTATAAAGATTGGGAATCAGACCCGAAAATTTTTAAAATGGCTAATGAAGACTTTAGGAAAAGCTTAAAAACTAACGTCGAAGTCATAAAATGAAACAACTGCAAAAAGATTCCAAAAAAGTAATGATACTAGGCGGCGGCCCTAATCGTATAGGGCAGGGAATCGAGTTTGATTACTGTTGTTGCCATGCGTCTTATGCGATTCGCGATGAGGGCTATGAGAGCATAATGGTCAACTGTAATCCCGAAACTGTATCGACAGATTATGACACTTCCGACAGGCTCTATTTTGAGCCTTTGACCGTAGAGGATGTGATGAATATAGTTGATGTCGAAAATCCTATCGGTGCGATAGTGCAGTTCGGTGGACAGACGCCTCTTAATATTTCAAGCTCACTATCCGAATGCGGGCTAAAGATACTCGGGACCAGTCCCGAATCCATAAATATCGCGGAGGACCGGAAGTTATTCCAACAGATGCTGAAGAAACTGAAGCTCGTTCAGCCTGATAATGGCACCGCTACATCCTTCGATGATGCGCGTGAAATTGCGACCAGGATAGGCTATCCGGTCGTCGTGCGTCCTTCGTTCGTTTTGGGCGGCCGCGCTATGGAGATAGTATATGACGAGAAGAGCCTTTCCGACTACATGGCCAAAGCCGTCGAGGCATCTCCGGAGCGCCCTATACTGGTCGATAAATTTCTCGAGGATGCTATCGAAGTCGATGTCGACGCGATCGCCGATGGGGAAATTTGTGTAATCGGCGGCATACTTGAGCACATAGAAGAGGCGGGAATACATTCGGGTGACAGCGCGATGGTCATCCCGCCTCATACTCTCGGCAAAGACACCCTCGAGGTTATAAGGAAAAATACGTACGCAATGGCTATAGAACTGAAAGTCAAAGGCCTGATGAACGTACAATACGCGGTTAAAAATAATATAGTCTACGTGCTCGAAGTAAACCCCAGGGCCTCAAGGACGATACCGTTCGTAAGTAAAGCCATAGGTTTACCTCTGGCCAAGCTTGCGACGAAGATCATGTTAGGTAAAAGCCTTAAAGACCTCGGTTTCACCAAAGAGAAGAAGGTTGGATGTGTCGCGGTGAAGGAGTCCGTGTTTCCATTTGCAAAATTTCCGGGAGTCGATGCTATACTTGGACCCGAAATGAAATCCACGGGTGAGGTCATGGGTATCGACACAACGTTCGGTGCCGCGTACGCCAAAAGTCAAATAGCGGCAGGGCAAAAGCTTCCGACGAAAGGTAACGTCTTTATCAGTGTTAAGAATCAAGATAAGCGCAATACCATATTCGTAGCGAAGAAATTGGCTGATTTAGGCTTCAACATAATGGCGACATCAGGAACTGCGGATGCGCTTAAAAGTAATGATATCGACGTACAGGTTCTGCCGAAACTGAATGAAGCCCGTCCTAACATCCTCGATCTGATAAAAGACCGTAAGGTGCATTTGATCATAAATACGCCTTCGGGTAAAGCAACAAAAGGGGATGAAGTAAAGATCCGCTCACATGCTACTTTGTATAATATTCCACTGATCACGACCATTTCCGGAGCGCAGGCTTCGGTAAATGGAATAGAGCATATGATTAAAAAACCGGTTATTTCCGTTAAAAGTCTGCAGGAATACCATAGAGAGCTTAAATCATAATGAAAGAATATTGCGGTGTAGTAGGGATTTACGGTCATAAGAATGCGGCAGGTCTGGTATATCTGGCGTTATATGCATTGCAGCATAGAGGTGAAGAATCTACCGGCATAGTAAGTTTCGACGGAAAGAAGATATTTCAGCATAAAGGACAGGGACTGGTCGGAAACGTATTTAAGGAGGAGAATTTGAAGAAGCTGAAAGGATCTCTTGCGATAGGCCATGTCAGGTATTCCACTACCGGATCCTCGACGGCAAAGAATGTCCAGCCGCTCCTCATTAATCATAAAAAGGGCTTTATAGCCGTAGCCCATAACGGCAATCTTACAAATTCAGTTCAATTAAGAAACGAGCTGGAAGATTCGGGCTCGATCCTGCAGACGACCATGGACTCTGAATTGATTTTGCATTTCCTGGTCAAAGACCATCAAAATAATTATTCCGGTAAACTTTTACCGATAATGAGCCGTCTCGAAGGCGCATTCTCATTCGTCATAATGATAAACGATGCTATATATGCGATGCGCGATCCCCATGGATTCAGGCCGCTCTGCATAGGAAAGCTTGGAGACGCATATATAGTGGCGAGCGAGACGTGCGCTCTGGATATGCTGGAAGCAACCTATATCAGAGATGTTGAGCCGGGGGAGATCGTAATAATCGATAAAAATGGCCTGAGGTCGCAGAAGCTCGCAGAGCCTAAGCCTCACGCGTTCTGCATCTTTGAGTATATATATTTTTCCCGCCCTGACTCCAATATATTCACCCAGAGTGTATATCTGGCCAGGAAGAACCTGGGACATACCCTCGCTAAAGAGCATCCGGCGGACGCTGACATGGTAATGCCGATTCCTGATTCAGGCACATGCGCGGCTCTCGGATTCGCAGAGGAGTCAAAGCTACCGCTGGAAATAGCTTTCGTCAGAAATCACTATATCGGTCGGACATTCATTCAGCCAAGTCAATTCATAAGAGACTTTAAAGTAAAGGTTAAATTAAACCCTGTCAGAGATGCGCTGAAAGGTAAGAGAATAATCATTGTGGAGGATTCAATAGTCCGGGGCACTACGTCGCGGGGAAGGGTCAGGGCGCTTCGCGCAGCAGGCGCGAAAGAGATCCACATGAGAGTTAGTTGTCCACCGCTCATCTCACCCTGCTTTTACGGCATAGATTTCCCGACTAAGAAAGAGCTGATAGCCTCGAGCCATTCTGTCGAAGAGATGAGGGAATTCATCGGCGTAGATAGTTTAAAGTTTCTGAGTTTAGACGGTATGCTAAACTCTATGCTGCTTCCTAAGGAGGAATTTTGCACGGCCTGCTTTACCGGAAAATATCCGACATCTATATGCAAGCCTCCTTCGAAGAAAGCACTTGAGAAAACCCGCTGTATGGGGATTAAGAAAGCATAAAATGTCGAGAGAAAAGATACTCATAATAGATTTCGGATCGCAATATAATCAGCTCATCGCCCGAAAAGTGAGAGAGCTGAATGTGTTCTGCGAAATACTGCCCCCCGATTTTTCTATCGAATCGATAGATCCTAAAGAGGTTAAGGGAATAATATTCTCGGGAGGCCCCGCAAGCGTATATTCAAAAGGCGCTCCTCAATGCGACAGAAGGCTCTTTTCCCTTGGCATCCCGATCCTTGGCATATGCTATGGAATGCAGTTAATATCTAAAATGCTGGGCGGCGACGTCGCCAAATCACATCGCAGAGAATACGGCCGCGCGAGTCTTAACGTAACCAACCATAAGCTTCTCTTTAAAGATGTCCCTAAGACCAGCATATCGTGGATGAGTCATGGTGATAAAGTGAGACGGATGCCCAAAGGTTTTATTCGTATCGCAAAGAGTGCCAATACTTCTATTGCGGCCTTCGCAGATTTCAATCGCAACTTCTTCGGCGTCCAATTCCATCCCGAGGTCGAGCATACGCAGGCAGGTAAGACGCTAATAAAAAACTTTGTAAAATTGATATGCCGTTGCCGCGCCGACTGGTCGATGAAATCCTTCATCACAGAGACTGTTTCGGATATACGCAGTACGGTCGGACACGACAAAGTCATTCTCGGGCTATCGGGAGGAGTGGATTCCTCGGTAGCCGCAATACTGATAAATAAAGCGATCGGCCATAAGCTCGTTTGCATATTTGTAGATAACGGCTTATTACGTAAAGATGAGGCTGTCCTCGTAAAAGAGATATTCCGGAAGCATTTTAAATTGAACCTGCGCTGTGTTGACGCTTCCGAAGAATTCCTGACAAATCTGCGCGGAGTGACAGAGCCTGAGAAAAAGAGAAAGATAATAGGAAGAACGTTCATTAAAGTATTTGACCGAGAGGCAAAGTCTATCGGCAATGTAAAATATCTCGCCCAGGGAACACTATATCCGGATTTAATAGAGTCCAAGTCGGCATTTGGCGGTCCAAGCGCTACTATTAAGACACATCATAACGTCGGCGGCCTGCCTAAAAAGATGAAGCTTAAACTGATTGAGCCTTTAAAATATCTATTTAAAGATGAGGTAAGGAAGGTGGGTAGGGAGCTGAAGATGCCCCAGGAGGTCCTTGGCCGCCATCCGTTTCCGGGCCCGGGCCTTGCAGTAAGAATTCTTGGCGACGTAACCAAAGAACGCTGCGATATACTGCGTGAGGTAGACGATAGATTTATAAATACGCTGAAACGCGAAAACCTTTACGATAAGATTTGGCAGGCATTCGCCGTACTACTTCCGATAAAATCCGTAGGTGTTATGGGTGATGAACGTACTTACGAAAACGTCGCTGCGATAAGAGCCGTGACATCTGTGGACGGTATGACCGCCGACTGGGCATGGATACCCTATGATGTGCTCGCTAAAATTTCAAATAGAATTATTAACGAGGTTAAAGGTGTTAACAGGGTGGCTTACGACATAAGCTCTAAGCCGCCATCAACCATAGAGTGGGAGTAAATGATCTGGCGAGTTGAAGTAGTTGAAAAAGATGGTTTTTATGATGCCCTTGGCGCAAACGTAAAGCACGATATCGATAGCCTAGGGTTCGGTGGGAAGATTAAGGAAGTCAGAACCGTCCAGGTCTATTTGCTCGACGGCGATATAGACGAATATAACATAAAGAAAATTTGCGAGAATCTTCTGGTCGATCCGATCACTCAAAAGTATAATTATCGCGGCAGCGTCCTGAATGAAAAACTATATAAGTGCGTTGAGGTCGCATATAATGCCGGCGTAATGGATCCCGTAGAGGAGAGCGCTAAGAAAGCTATAAAAGATCTTGGCGTCTGCGGCGCACGTGCATTGAAGACCGCGAAAAAATATCTGATAAAGGGCAATATATCCTACAGCCAAATCCATCAGATAGCCGAGAAGATCCTTTATAATAAAGTTATCCAGCACGCGGTTAAGGGTAAATCCACCATCCAGCCTGAAGGCTCACCATATCATTTCACATTAAAGCACATCGATATATTAAAAGCCAGCGACGTTAAACTTAAGAAACTGTCGAAAGAAGGCCAGCTATTTTTAAGCCTCGACGAAATGCGAACGATAAAAAACTACTTTAAAAGGCTCCGCAGGAACCCTACCGATTGCGAGCTCGAGACGATAGCCCAGACGTGGAGCGAACACTGTAAGCATAAGACATTCAGGGGCCTGATCGAATATGAAGGCAAAATAATAGATAATTTGCTAAAAAATACTGTAATGAAGGTTACCGATGAACTTAATAAGTCATGGTGCGTTTCTGTTTTTAAGGACAATTCAGGCGTGATCAGGTTTGATGAGAAGAATAATATATGCTTTAAAGTCGAAACGCATAACCATCCATCCGCCCTCGAGCCTTACGGAGGAGCCGGCACCGGCATGGGTGGTGTCATACGCGATCCCCTCGGCACCGGACTGGGAGCCAAACCTATAATCAATACTAATGTCTTCTGTTTCGGGTACCCTGACTATCCGTACAATAAATTACCTAAGGGAACATTGCATCCTAAGAGGATAATGAAAGGCGTCGTATCGGGAGTGAGAGATTATGGTAATAGGATGGGTATACCCACTTCTAACGGCGCAGTCCTGTTTGATGAAAATTTCGTAGGTAATCCTCTGGTATTCTGCGGTAACGTCGGAATAATGCCTAAAAATAAGTGCGCCAAAGCTGTTCGACCGGGAGACCTTATAGTTGTAGTAGGCGGCCGAACAGGGCGTGATGGAATTCATGGCGCTACTTTCTCATCCGGTGAGCTTACGTATGAATCGGAGAACGTATCCGGCTCTGCGGTCCAGATAGGCAATCCCATTCAGGAAAAGAAAGTCTCCGACACCGTTATTCAGGCGAGAGACCTGGCTCTCTACACATCCATAACCGACTGCGGCGCAGGAGGACTCTCAAGCGCTGTAGGTGAGATGGCCGAAAATATGGGCGCTGAAGTCTATCTGGAGACAATTCCTGTTAAGTATAAGGGGCTTAGCTACACCGAGGTATGGATATCGGAGGCTCAGGAGAGAATGGTATTATCGGTAGATCCTAAGAAGATCGATAAACTCAAAGCCGTATTTGAGCGTGAGGATGTCGAAGCCACCGTTATCGGCACGTTTACCAACACAAAAAAACTTAAGCTATTCTACGATGGAACTCAGGTGGCGGATATAGATATGAAGTTTCTGCACGACGGCCTGCCTCCCGTCAAGCGTAAAGCCGTATGGAATAAACCTGATTTTAAAGATCCTCCGCGTAATATAAAAAATGATCTGTCCCCGGATCTGTGTAACCTGCTCTCGAGCCTGAATATAGCCAGTAAAGAATGGATAATTCGACAGTATGACCACGAAGTTCAGGGCGGAAGCGTCCTGAAGCCTCTCCAGGGTCCTAATCAGGGACCCGGCGACGCATGCGTGACCAGGCCTGTCTTCGGCTCTAAGAAGGGTATAATATTAGGCTGTGGTATAAATCCCGACTTTGGAAAAATAGATCCTTATTGGATGGCGGCCAGCGCCATAGATGAAGCGCTAAGACAGATAGTCTCAGTCGGAGGAGACATTAATAAGACCGCTATATTGGATAATTTCTGCTGGGGCAATACCAATAAGCCTGACAGATTAGGCGGACTGGTGAGGGCATCTTACGCTTGTTACGATATTGCGAAGGCCTATGGCGTTCCTTTTATTTCAGGCAAGGACAGCCTGAACAATGAATACTCTACCGGTAAAGATACCATCTCGATACCTCCAACGCTTCTAATATCGGCCATATCCATTATGGATGACACATCGAAGGCCATAACCATGGATGCTAAGGTCCCCGGCAATTCTGTCTACATAGTCGGCCTTACATTTAATGAGCTGGGTGGTTCTCAATATTACAAGATCCTCGGAGGTATCGGTAACGATGTTCCCAGGGTTGATCCTGTAAACGGCAGGAAGCTAATGAACTCTCTATTCGCGGCAATAAATAGAAGGCTTGTGGTCTCATGCCATGATTGTTCTGACGGCGGTATGGCGGTGGCGCTGGCTGAGATGTCCTTTGCGGGCGGACTCGGTATGAATATACGCCTCGATCCATATGCCATGCCGGTAGGACAGGAACTGCTTCTAAATGATGTTCAATTATTTTCAGAGTCCAATACCAGATTTATCGTAGAGGTCTCGGATGACGATAAATTTACTAAGGCAATGAAGGGTCATAGTGTATGGAAGCTGGGCGAAGTACGAAAGGATAATACTTTTATTATATATGACTTCACAGGTAAGGCTATTATTAAATCGGATACGGACGAACTCAAGGCCGCATGGCAGCAGCCGTTTAAGGATATGTGATGGCTAACGTCAAGGTAATAGTCATAAGAACGGCGGGGACAAACTGCGATAGGGAGACGGCATTTGCTTTCGAGAAGGCAGGGGCAAAGCCCGAATTTGTCCATATTAATGAGCTGACTCGAAAAGAGAAGAACCTGGATAATTACCATATAATGGCGATTCCGGGTGGTTTTACTTACGGCGATGATATTGCCAGCGGCAAGATACTGGCCAATGAATTGAAGTATAAAATTGCGGGAGCTATTCACAAATTCATAAAAGATGGTAAACTCATCATAGGAATATGTAACGGTTTTCAGGTTCTGGTAAAAGCGGGTCTATTGCCTAATCTTAAAGGCGATGGCCAGACTGTAGAATCGACCTTAACTCTTAACGATTCTGATAAGTTTGAGGATCGCTGGGTGTATCTAAAGAATGTCGAATCCGGATGTATATGGACTAAAGATATTAAAAAGATAATAGAATTGCCTGTCGCACATGGCGAAGGTAAGTTTATTCCGAAAGATAAGAATATTTTAAATATAATGAAAGAAAAAAAACTGGTGGTCTTTGAGTATGTGGACCAAAAAGGGAACAAGGCCGGCTATCCGCATTGTCCCAGCGGATCCATAGAAAATATAGCCGGAATCTGCGATCTTACAGGCCGTATCTTCGGTCTTATGCCTCACCCGGAAAGACATATCAGCTATTATCAACACCCAAACTGGACCCGAAGGTATAAAAAGGAGTCTACCGGCGACGGATTCGCTATATTCGAAAATGGTGTAAGTTACGCCAGAAGGCACTTGTAGAGCGTCTTTTTATTCAAACCGTCTCATAAATAAGGAGTGGTTGCTAATGAAAAAGATAGCTATAACAAATCAGAAGGGTGGATGCGGTAAAACCACCACTGCCATAAATCTTGCCGGAGCTCTGGCTGAGGCGGGTAAAAAGACACTGGTGATTGACCTCGATCCGCAGGCACATGCCAGCTTCGGGCTGAACAGATCGAATATCAGTATGGACGGGTCAATATATAATGTTTTAACTGATGACCCGGATAAAAACCGACCCATTAATCAATGCATAGTAAGCGTCATGGTAAACCTCGATATCATCCCTTCAAATATATTGCTCAGCACTATAGAACAGGAGCTTAAGGACAAGGAGGATGCTATTTCGAAGCTACACCTTGCCTTGGACATGAGTCGAATCGTCTATGACTACGTAATCATAGATTGTCCGCCAAACCTCGGATTCCTGACATTCAACGCCTTACGCGCATCAGACCAGGTCATAGTTCCGATCGACATGAGCGCATTCTCTCTCATGGGAGTAGGAAAATTATTAGGAATGCTCGAACTCATAAAGATAAAGATTTTTCACGCACCACAGGTAAATGCTCTCGCCACTTTGTATGACAAAAGAACTAAATATTCCCAATATATGTATGATGAAATACATGCATTTTTTAAGGATCAGCTATTGACAACGACTATAAGAATGAATGTCGACCTTAAAAAAGCTGCGGCTAAGGGTGTATGCGTCACCCACTATAATAAGGATTCTATAGGTGCGAAAGATTATATAGCCCTGTCTCAGGAGCTGCTAAAGGCTGATGATACCTCAGAATTTGAGAAGGTATTTAATTCCGAGACAGCCCCCGCGGTTCCCGCGGAAACCATCCTTCCGGCATCAGGTTTCCGCCCAAATGCTTTTGAGGCTATAGAGACAACCCTTACAGCTTCCGATTTTTCAATAGGAATCCCCGAAATCTCCGGATCACAATCGGAATCCGTTAGTATAATGACAGAAGAACCTATTAAAAAACCATTTGGTATAGAATTTATATTTAACATAGAAGCTCCAGAGGCAAGAGATGTATATATAGTAGGTGATTTTAACAGTTGGAAGCCTAGTAAGGAGTGCCGCCTATCGAGGCTTGAGAACGGAAGATGGGAGAAGGTTTTGGGACTGGATCATGGAAGATATAAATATAAATTTATAGTCGATGGTGAGTGGGTAGTTGATTCGATAAATAAAGAGCGTGAACAGAACCAGCATGGCACCTTCGATTCAATACTGAGCTTGTAGAAAGGTTGTTTCTTAAATATATGCTACCACTCGGCCATGTGATAGCCTCCGGTTTTATAAGTGCGCTAGTTTGGGTATTTTTTAAATCTTTCGGATGTGCTGTTGTTTCGTTTCTCTCAGGCATCCTGATCGACTCTGACCACATAATAGATTATTATGCAAACCATGGTTTCACCTTTAAAATTAAAACCATGTATTACGCTTGCGTAGATATTAAGCTTAAAAAGGTATATATTATTTTGCACTCGTATGAATTGATCGCATTGCTATGGGTGCTGATATGCCTGTTTTCATTGTCGAACATATGGAAGGCTTTTGCGATCGGTCTAACCCAGCATCTGATCATAGACCAAGTTACTAATCCTATAAAGAAGCCCGGATATTTCCTTACCTACAGAATTATCAACGGATTTAAAAGGGAGCACATAATAAATAAGGAGTTTTATGGCAGAGCTAAGAGGTGATTTCACAAAAGAAGATCCATGGCGGATATTCCGCATAATGAGCGAGTTCGTAGACGGATTCGAGGAGCTTTCGAACGTCCATAACGCTGTAACGATATTCGGATCCGCGCGATCGGCTAAAACGAATAAATATTATAAATTGGCCGAAGAGACGACATTCACACTTGTGAAAAACGGTTATGCTATAATAACCGGGGCGGGACCCGGAGTAATGGAGGCTGCAAATAAGGGGGCTAAGAAGGCTCACGGAGACTCCATAGGGCTTAATATTTTAATACCTACACTGCAAAAGCCTAACAAATATGTAACCAGGTCTCTCGAATTTAAGTACTTCTTCTGCCGTAAGGTAATGTTTGCTAAGTATTCGAAGGCCATGGTGGCATTTCCGGGGGGGTTCGGGACTCTGGATGAATTCTTTGAGATAATAACATTAGTTCAGACTAAGCGCATGGAACCTCTACCTATAATCCTCGTGGGAAGGGATTTCTGGAAGGGACTGATGCATTGGATGAAAACGTCACTCATACCGCACGGCATGATAGATCCGGAAGAGATGGGGTTATTCTACCTGGTAGACACGCCTCAGGAAGTGGTATCAACCATAAACAAATTTTATAAAATATAGGATTTACACGCCACTATGCAGAAGGTGTTGATTATAGATGATGAAACAGATATAGTTGAGATGCTATCGGATTTTTTAACCGCTCGCGGCTATGCCATTTCCAAAGCATATGACGGTGAGGATGGTCTGCAAAAATTCGATTCCGATAATCCCGATATCATCATGTGCGATATAAAGATGCCAAAAAAAGATGGCTGGGATTTTATCGAAAAATTAAGATCATCAAAAAGATGGGTGCCGGTTATAATAATAAGCGCCTTGTCAGAGCCTGCCAATGTAATGAAGGGATATGACTTCGAAGCAGATTACTACATAACAAAGCCTATCAACCTGGAAGAGGTGCTGAAGGCATTGCAGATAATGCTTTCTCTGGCGCCGCTGCGAAAACAAGTATCCAAATAAAGCATAAAAAAACCGCCATTATCACTAATGGCGGGAAGTATTGCCGGATGGCAACAGCATCTTGCGGTACGTTGTACCATGGATCCGAGAACGGATCAGTGAGCCGTTGTCATCCAGTAGTAAGTATACCTAATGTTACACAAAAAACAAGAGTGCATGAAAATATTTAGAAGGATCTGGATTATGTACTATGAATAATGAATTCGATATAATAGTGGTAGGCTCGGGGCACGCTGGCTGTGAAGCCAGTCTTGCCGGCGCAAGGCTTGGCCTTAAAATACTCCTTATTACAATGAGTATCAATACCATAGGACTGATGTCGTGTAATCCTGCCATTGGCGGACTTGCAAAAGGCCAGATAGTAAAAGAGATTGACGCCCTTGGAGGCCAAATGGCTAAAGCCACCGATGCCACCGCCGTACAATTCCGCACATTGAACACTAAAAAAGGCCCCGCAGTATGGTCGACCCGGGCGCAGGTAGATATAGAAGCTTATCGACTGTATATGAAAGATGTTATATTGGGCCAGTCTGGATTAATCGTCATGGAGGGCGTAGTAGAAGAAATTTTGATTAAAAGCGGCCGAGTAGCGGGTATTAAAACATTATCCGGTGAAATACTCCATGCGAAATGCATAGTAATTACCCCTGGCACATTCCTAAATGGCCTGATACATTTAGGTATGGAACATTGGGCTGGGGGAAGGATAGGAGAGACCAATTCCGAAGGGCTGTCGAATTCGATAAAGAGCCTCGGCCTTACTATGGGCCGACTGAAGACCGGCACCTGTGCAAGGTTGGATGGTACTACGATTAATTTCGATAAACTTATAATTCAACAGGGCGATGAGCCAATAAATCCATTCTCTTTTGAAACCGAACAGATACATAGAAAACAACTGCCTTGCTACATAACATATACGAACAAGAAAACTCACGATATAATTCTTTCAAATCTCGACAGGTCACCACTATTTACCGGAGTGATAAAAGGCACTGGAGTTCGATATTGCCCATCTATTGAGGATAAATTGCACCGGTTTCCTTTGCGCGACCGCCATCATATATTCATCGAACCTGAGGGTCTGAACACCACACAGTATTACCCCAACGGTATATCCACCAGCCTGCCATTAGACGTCCAGGAGAAGATAGTGGCCTCTATAAATGGTCTCGAGAAGGCGAAGATTGTAAAACCTGGATATGGAATCGAATATGACTATGTCGACCCTACCGAGCTATATCCCACGCTTGAGACAAAAGCTGTGTCCGGGCTTTATATGGCAGGCCAGATAAATGGGACCACCGGATACGAAGAAGCCGCATCTCTGGGGCTTATGGCGGGGATAAATGCATCGCTAAAGATTAAGGGCAAAGAGCCTCTTACGCTCGACAGGTCGCAGGCTTATATCGGCGTTCTCATAGATGATCTTGTGACAAAGGGAACGGCCGAGCCATATAGGATGTTCACATCCCGCGTCGAATATAGGTTGATATTAAGAGAAGATAATGCCGACACGCGACTTGTCCCCGTAGGGCATAAGATCGGTCTTGTGAATGATGAAATATATAAGAAGACGTTCGACAAGCAAACTAGAATACAAAATGAAATCGAAAGGCTAAAAGCCCGTCATATTGATAAGATTCTGAAGCGGCCCGGCGTATCGTACGAAGAGGCAGTGCCGGATAGTGAACGTACGCCTATTATATCGAAGGAGAGCAAGGTCGTCGAGATCGAAATTAAGTATGAGGGGTTCATTACCAGACAACTGAAAGAGATTCAGCGGCTATCTAAGGTAGAGAGGATAAAGATCCCTCAAGATATGGACTATAAAAGTATTAATTCTCTATCAATGGAGATCAGGGAAAAATTATCGAAGGCAAGGCCTGTAAATTTGGGCCAGGCATCGCGTATTTCGGGCGTTACACCGGTAGCAATATCCATACTTATGATATATCTGGACGCAAAGAGGAGATCCGGAAACCCTTGACATTATACGTATTGTAATATACACTATATACGTATGGAGGAAATAAAAATGCAAACCACGGTCTCAAAATCCAAATTAACATTGTGGGTCAGTAATGACACTAAAAAATTTGGCAAGCAATGGGCGAAAGAACATAATGAATCTTTGTCCAAATTATTTTCGGATTTTATACTTCGCCTAAAGAAGGAGCTGAAATCTCGCGACGAAGTCACTCCTATCGTGCATCGATTGAGTGGGATTATCTCACACACCAGAGTGGATCGGGAAGACTATAAAAAGCATATAGAGTCTAAGCATTTGAATGGATAAATTATTCGTTGATATTAATGTGCTTTTAGATGTAGCCCTGGCGAGGGAACCCCATCTGAGGTCTTCGCAGAGAGTTCTAAGCCTGATAGAAAGAAGAAAAGCCGGCGGATACATCAGCGCGATTTCTTGCGCAACGATATACTATCTTATACAAAAAGGAAGCGATCGAAAGACGGCCATTGCTTATATTCGAAATTTATTGAAATTATTGCATGTTGTGGAAGTTGACAGAAAAACGCTTGAAAAAGGACTTGAATTAGAGTCGAAAGATTTCGAAGATGGTATTCAGATAGTTTGCGCTCAAGCATGCCAATCCGATTATATAATTACCAGAGATGCATCGCATTACAAAAATTCTCCTATTCCTGCCGTATCTCCCGCAGAATATTTAGCCACCGCCCCGATTCAGTAAACATGTATTATGGGACTGTTGCGAAATACAACTTCCGTCATTCTGGGGTAGGCCATCGGCCGACCGAAGAATCTAAGTATGAAACCATATAACGACTACTCTACCCATCTACGCGAAAAGTACGGCTCTAAGGTATATCGCATAGGTATCGATGCAGCTTTCTCATGCCCGTTTCGCTGTACATATTGCAACGAAAACGGTTCGCGCTCTACGTATTCCACGGCGGGGGAATCTGTAGAAAAGCAAATATCCGAACGCATTGAATATTTAAAAAAGAGCAGGAGCGCATCTAGGTTTATTGCATACTTTCAGGCATTCACCAATACGAACGCTTCACCGGATAAGCTAAAGTATGTCTACGACCAAATATTACCGTTTAAGGATATAGTAGGTTTATCGATCGGAACACGCCCCGATTGCATTGACGGCGAAAAACTAAATCTTATCGCTTCGTACAAAGATACGTATGAGGTGTGGCTGGAATACGGCCTTCAGACCATTCATGACAGAACGCTTAAAAACATAAACCGCGGCCATGAATTTAAAGATTTTCTGAATGCCTACAACCTGACAAAGAGACTGTCGATACCTGTATGTGCCCACGTGATCATAGGCTTACCCGGTGAAAACAGAAAAGATATCCTTGAGACTGCCGAGAAATTAACTGAGCTTCAGGTCGATGGCGTAAAGATACACCTTCTGCATATTCTTAAAGGTAGCGTACTCGAGAAGCAATATAGGGATGGTGCTATCCACCCCCTGGGGCAGGAAGAATATGTAGAGATAGTGTGTGATTTCCTGGAAAGGCTTTCGCCGGGGATAATAATACAACGCATGACCGCCCAGGGAAGTAAGGGGGACCACATAGCGCCCGCTTGGGCGCTGGATAAGTTGGGGACTTTACAGATGATAGTGGAGACCCTAAAAAGAAGGGGATCTTATCAAGGAAGGGACTTGCCCCTAAGCAGTAATATTAAAACTAAATCCTCGTCCCATCCTTAATCACGGCATTCTTCGGAATTATTACAATGCTGTCCCTGATAAAATAGTTATCCCCGTCGAAATTCTTTAGTTTATCAGAGTTTCTTATCACAACATTTCTGCCGATCCTGGCATTCTTATCTACTATCGCTTTGTCTATAACCGTACCATCCCCAATGCCTATCCTTACCGGCTCATCACTGCTGCTCAAATCTTCATAGTAATCAGCACCCATCAGGACAGTTCTTGATATCTTACAGTTTTTACCCACTATCGAACGCAGGCCGATAATAGAGTTGGAGATCTTCGCGAGTGTTATCACGGATCCTTCGGAGATAATAGATTTTTCTATCCCACACTTTAATATCCTCGCCACAGGAAGAAACCGAGGCCTGGTGAACACAGAGCCGTCATAGAAAAATGACATATACGACTTGCCGCTGGCCAGGTCCATATTCACTTCATAGAACGACTTTATCGTGCCGACATCCCTCCAGTAGTCGTCAAATATATAACCTACTCCGTTATAATTTTTGATTGAGTTAGGGATAACCTCTTTGCCAAAATCTGCGTCACTGCCTTCCAGTACCTTCTTCAAAACCTCCGCATTGAAAACGTATACTCCCATAGATGCAAGACAATATGAGCCGGGTAGAGTTTTCACACCATACATGTCACCCTTAAAGACGAATCCCTTAAGTTCATCCCTTGACTTAGGCTTCTCCTTAAAGCTGACGATCCTATCTTCCCGGTTTATCCTTATTACTCCAAATTCATCGGCTTCACTCGGCTTCACGGGTATTACAGATACAGTAAAATCTGCATTATGCTTACTATGAAAGCTTACTAGCCTTCGATAGTCCATGTTATAGAGATGGTCGCCGGAGAGTATCAGTACTATATCATCGTTTTTAAGATTCAGATGAAAAAGATTTCTTCTTACCGCATCCGCAGTTCCCTGAAACCAGTTTGTGTTATCGACGGTTTGCTCAGCGGCGAGGATCCTGACAAATGCTCTAGAAAAATAGTCGAACCTATAGGTATTATTGATATGATTATTGAGGCTCTCGGAGTTAAATTGCGTAAGCACATATATGTCTTTTATATTCGAATGGAGGCAATTGGAAATAGGGATATCGATAAGTCTGTATTTAGCGGCAATGGGCACTGCCGGCTTAGACCTATATTCCGTTAATGGGAAGAGCCTCTTCCCCTGGCCACCACCCAAAATTAGCGCTACAACTCGTTTCATATATTAATCCTTTTTTTATTTAACCAATTATATCACATCATTCACCGTAAACAAGGGAGCGCTAAAAAATATATTTACTACTCAAGCTTTTATAAAAGTCTTGATATAGCTAAGCGTTCCATTTATAATGTATTGGATAAATCAAATATCACAGATAATAAAAGGAGCCTTATGGGTTTCAGCTTTCTTCCTAAAGAATTTAAATTTTATGACCTCTTCGAAAAGCAGGCCGCTTGCGCGGTCGAGGCGGCCAGTCTATTTAAAGAACTGGTTACCAAATCGGCGATAATCGATTCGGACGCGCTCCATAGGATGCATGAGATTGAGCATCAAGGCGATGGAATAACCCATGACATACTCGACCGCCTTAATAAGACCTTTATCACACCTTTTGACAGAGAAGATATCCACTCATTAGCCAAAGAGCTCGACGATATAATCGACATGCTCTATGCCATCGTGAACCGTATGAAAACCTATAAGGTTAACGCTAACGATAAGAATCTGATCGAATTCGCTTTGATCATATCGGAATCTACGCACGCTGTGGAGTGCGCTGTAAAGGGACTGCGCGATGGAAAGAACTTAAAATCAGTCATCGAATCCTGTATTGAAATAAATCGACTCGAGAATGTGGGTGACACTCTGAGAGATAATGTGCTGGCCGACCTATTCGAAACATCAAAGGATCCGATCGACGTTATTAAAAGAAAAGAGATCTATCAGGCAGCTGAAACGGTTCTCGACATCTGTGAAGATGTAGCGCACGTCGTCCAGTCCATTCTAGTTAAACAGGCTTAAAATGACTATCAGTATCGTACTATTGATATTACTAGCCTTAGTTTTCGATTTCTTAAACGGCTTTCATGACTCCGCCAATTCCATCGCCACCGTAGTCTCTACCAGAGTGCTTTCGCCGCGTGTCGCCATAATATGGGCGGCATTTTTTAATTTCGCCGCTTTCGCGTTTTTTGGCCTTCATGTCGCAAATACTATCGGAAGGGGCATAATCGATATAGCCATTATAGATAAACATATAATTTTCGGCACATTGGTCGGAGCGTGCGGTTGGAATATAATAACCTGGTATTTTGGCCTTCCTACCAGCTCTTCTCATGCGCTAATAGGGGGGATGATAGGCTCAGCTCTGGTTAAGACCGGGCCAAAAGCCCTGGTCTGGTCAGGAATACTGAAGACGGTATCTTTCATATTTATTTCTCCTGCCATAGGACTTATCCTCGGCCTTGGCATAGGCATCATGGTATATCGGATATTTCGAAATAGTTCGCCTATGAAGGTTGACCATATATTCAGAAAAGGTCAGCTTGTGTCAGCCGCGTTCTATAGCATGGGTCATGGCGGGAATGATGCTCAAAAGACTATGGGTATAATAGCGAGCCTTCTATTCAGTGCCGGATTATTGGGTGGGGCGTATCATATACCTTCATGGGTTGTAATAGCGTGTTACGGCGCTATCTCCGTAGGCACGATGTTCGGCGGTTGGCGGATAGTTAAGACTATGGGCCAGAAAATATCTAAGCTAAAACCGGTTGACGGATTTTGCGCGGAATTCGGCGCGGCTATTACCCTCTTCATCTCATCCGCATTCGGAATCCCCGTAAGCACCACGCATACTATAACCGGCGCCATCGTAGGTGTAGGCTCATTAAAACGAATTAGCGCTGTAAAATGGGGTGTGGCCGGACAGATCGTATGGGCATGGATATTAACCATACCATGCTCTGCAATTATTTCGGCTCTGGCGTATTCAGCTTCTAATTTAAAACGGTGATAAATAAATGGAGGATTTGATGAAAAGACTTGTTATGGCGACGTTTATTCTAGCATTCTTAACATCTTCTGCGTGTTCCAATGCGTGTGCTGTGAGCAGGTGGTCAAGGCTGGTTGATGAGGCCGGACAGGTTTTAGGCGAGCTCCAGCAGATGCCGGATCAGTCGATACCCGAGGATTTAATGAAGAGCTGCAACGCGATATGTATATTCCCAAATACCATTTCTGCCGGTTTTGTTTTCGGAGGAAAATACGGGCAGGGAATAATTATGGTCAGGGATGAAAAGACCGGCAATTGGTCTCCTCCGGCTGCATTCACTATCGCCGGCGGAAGTTTTGGGTGGCAAATAGGCGGACAGGCAACGGACTTTGTACTGCTTGTAATGAATAGAAGAAGCGTGGATGGCATACTCGATGGTAAATTCAAGCTCGGCGCTGATGCTTCGGTCGCGGCAGGCCCTGTAGGTAGAGCCGCTGAAGCCTCCACAGATATTCAACTGAAGGGCGGCATACTCTCGTACTCCAGAACTCGCGGACTGTTCGCGGGTGTAAAATTGGAAGGCGCAGTAATTACCCAGGAATGGGATGGTAATTTCGCATTATATGGTAAAAACTTTTCCGCCAGACAGATACTTCTTGAAGATATGGTGAGGATGCCTGAATGCGCGGATTCTTTGCTAAAGATCTTAGATAAGTATCATAAGAAATAGCGGAGTCGATTATAGATGGGGCTAGCATCGCTTCTATTTAAGGATCCGGTCGCTTTTTTACTTCTTGCGATACCGCTTCTGTATTCAATAATACTTCACGAAATATCTCACGGATTTGTAGCATATCTGTTTGGCGATGATACCGCTAAACGTAATGGAAGACTCACGCTAAACCCCCTGGTTCACCTCGATCCCATCGGAACGCTCGCGCTATTCCTCGTGGGTTTCGGCTGGGCAAAACCCGTTCCGGTAGTTTATTCAAATCTGAAAAACTTTAGGCTTGGCTTGGTATGCGTATCGCTAGCCGGCTGCGTTACGAATATCCTGATCGCTACCATAGCCACTTTACTTCTGCAATTCGATGTAATATCTGCAAATCAGATGGTGGCCATCGTACTCGTGGTAATGGTAAAGATCAACATTATATTGGGGGCTTTCAACCTTATACCGATCCCGCCACTCGATGGCTCCAGAATATTATTAGGAATATTGCCCCAGCGGGCTCAAATCGCGTTATTAAGGATCGAGCCATATGGTCTGTTATTAATATTCGCATTACTATTTACAGGAATACTTAATCCGGCTATAATAGCGATACAAAATGTTATACTGTTATTCATAAAATTTATACTAAGGATATGAGGATATGAGCGAATACCACTACGAAAAGAAAATTTACTACCATGACACAGACGCCGGGGGTGTCGTATATTATGGTTCCTATTTAAAACACCTCGAGGAAGCCCGTACGGAATATTTTAATCATCTGGGCGTAGATCTGATCGAATACACAAAAAATGGCATACTATTTCCAGTGGTTCATCTGGAACTCGATTACAAAAAACC
This sequence comes from Candidatus Omnitrophota bacterium, assembly GCA_903843285.1. GTDB lineage: Bacteria > Omnitrophota > Gorgyraeia > 2-01-FULL-45-10 > 2-01-FULL-45-10 > CAIMPC01. The sequence goes on along the minus strand of CAIMPC010000016.1, from coordinate 1,837 downwards.
TGCCAGATACGGCGATGTGGTCCAAATATTTACCAGGCCCGAAAAAGTGGGCAGCGCCTCCCTGACGTTTACACAGGAAATTAAGAGGGGAGAGGCGACATTGGTTACAGTCAGGGTAGTCTGGGCCTGTGTAAATGGGGATCTAAAACCGATCGGGATTCCTGAAGATATCCGTTCAAAAATAATCGTTTAAGGACTCTCCATGCACGATCTGATGTTCACAAAAGAGATAATTTCAGCGTTAAAGAATAAGCTTAGCGCTGTACCTAAAGGCACGAAGATTACCTCCGTAAACGCGTCCTTAAGCCCATTAAGCCACGTTAAACCAGAGACCCTGGTAGAGACCTTCGGCGCCATGATTAAAGACACAGAATTTGATGGTGTCATTCTTAATGTAAAAGTCCTTCCGTTGGAGATAAAATGCAGAGCCTGTGATCACCGGTTTAAAGTAGATAAACCCACCACAAAGTGCAATAAGTGCAATACTTCCGACCTTGATATCCTATATAGCAAAGAATTTACCGTAGATTCCATCGTAATGTAATTTCCAGTCAAAAGCCTGTCATTTATAGGCGATAAACTTTATCCTGTGGGTAAGTACGCTTGTGCTCAGAGGAGAATTTGACTTACTAACAGGTGAATTGTATAAATATGTAACTCATTGCATATCAATATATTACATTATATACTTTAAGATTGGCTACTTAACATAAGATATATTCGCGGACTGACAGTCTATATGCCCTCAAAAAAAACCCGCGTGTTTTTAGGGTGTTTATTTTCATGTTCCCAGTATACCTGACCTTTTTATTTTTGGCAAGTTTTATTTTTTCTTTTCTTGATAATGCAAGTAATCTTCAACTATTTCTCGGATGAGCCGGGAGCGTCCGCGCTTCGGCTGTTTAAGTGTCTTTCCAAAAACATTATTTGGATGGTCATATCCTTTTTCAATAGATAACTTATCAAGTTGATCGACTGTTTCTTTGCGTAACATTGTTCCGATATGCTCCGTATAGATTAACGGTTTAAGTTGTGATCCACCCATATCATTTTCTTCCGTATAGACTATGATAAAAATCGTAGTCTGCGTTATATAATTTAAAATACACCACATCGGCCCAATACCATTGATCGGGTATTTTATGTAACTCGCGCGCGTGATAGTTTTCAGTAATAAGCGCTTGTAATAAAAGTTTTAACCCTGAATTTAATGCACTACATAGGCCTATTACTATAATGCAAATCAACAATATGTCTAAGGTTTTTCTAATGATTAAACCCTCCCACAAACTGTTTCTTTACGATGATATGTATTAGGCGCGGCCGGGTTAGAATCCTCATCGCCTAAGATGCTCTTATAGGCATTATCTACGGCAAAACCTACGCGCTGATCGAGCTTGCCTTGTCTTGCAACTGAATCCTCATGTATCTTTGTAAATTGTAATACCAATTGACAGGTTACATACGAAGCCTTACCACCACCCACCCGGGCGCGGACGGCCGCCTTGAAACGTTCTACCTGTTCATCTGTTAAACCGCTGTAATTCCTTGCCTTCAACCTCTCTATATCTATTGACATCTTATCCCCTTTCCGGACAGAGAAGGGATAACTGCAAGTTATCATATGAACTTACAGTTGTCAAATAAAAAGATATTTCTCTTCTTAAAGTATTCATATTCTCTTATTTCCTTTCGGTATGTAGGTAATCACCGGAACGATACCAATAATAATCATCGTGGTTCTTCGTAGAGAAATCATATCAGTAGTAGCAGCTTTCTCTTTTTTGCTTCTTTTTTCTCTTTACTACGCCCTGTGAATATGTGGATATCTTTTTAG
>CAIMPC010000015.1 GCA_903843285.1 Candidatus Omnitrophota bacterium | reverse complement strand
GGTGTATTTTATCCCGGCATAAAAAGAGGCTATTTCATTAAGCGTCTTTTGCGTGTATTTTCGTGTAAGATAGATGGATAAGCTACGGGCAATCCTTTTATCGCTAATGGCATGTTTCTCCACGATGAGCTTGATACGCTCTTCCCCGTACGAGGTATTTACGGTATTAAGGCATGATAAAATGCGCCTGGAAATTCTATTCTTAATTGACGAGTCATGAAGGAAGGGTATCAAAATAGATAGCAGCTGTCGAGCGTGAAACGTGAAGACATGACCCCGTTTTTCGTTAATAATTTGCATTCCGTAAATATATACCGGCACATTCCTATCTAAAAAATAGCGGAAGTAAGACCTCTCTCCCTGAAACAACAGTTGAAAGTTAAGCTTGCTGAAAAATTTGCCTGCCTTATCGGACATCGTTGCGAGATGCACTCCTTTTATTGTCTGAGCCTTCAAATATCCCAGATACGAAGTGATCAGTTTTGACCCTATTCCCGCGGTGCGGCATTCCTTAATAATATTAATATGCAATGTCGCAGGATAATCTTTTGAGAAAATAGGGGTCTTGAATTCACCCTTTATTAAGCTGAACAACACGCGCAATAGAAACTTCACATTTTTTTTACGAAAAAATACGCCTCGCCGCAGCGCTTTGATGAATAAAGGCGCTGCGATCTTGCCGGTAAATATTTTATCCATACGCCTTACGTCCTTCGCGCCAAGCAGGTAGCCAACAACATTATTATCGTATTCGGCCACAAAGCACGACTCGGATTCGTAGTCGGTAAAATATGCTGCTAATGCGTCAGCGAATATCTCATCGTCATCGAAAAAGAGAGCGCTCGGTTCGCCCATCAATGCCGTTTCGCAGCATATACGGCGGACTGCCGACCGGTCCCGGGACTCATACTTTCTGATTATTAAAGCAGGGTCATCTTTTAAGGGCATGCTTCTTCTCAAGTTGATTGGCTATCATCCATGTAATAAAGTATAGAGCTATCGCGACCAGCAACCCCAGCACTATGCTTCCTACGAGTAAGGGATAGAAGAATTCGCTCAACCTTGAAATTTTGAAATTTCTAAGATATTCCCATGAAAGAGGCGGATAGTATTTATTAACAAGCAATATTCGTCCGATATCATAGGACGTCCAGGTGATAGTCGCAATAGTCGGAGGCAGAGAAATGTTGGTGCCTAACAATATCGCTAGTTTATTGGCTCGGGGTATTAAGAACAGAGCGACCACGCAAAGTATGGTGTGAAGGCCATACAAGGGAGTGATCCCGATAAAAGAACCTATGGCTACGCCCAGCGCGATCCCATGCGGGTCATGATGTTCTTTAAGCGTACTAACCAGAGCCGCTATTATCTCTTTAAGGCTTTTTTTCGGCATGAACTGATCCGTCTTGTTCGAACTTTATAACACGAAAAGCAGTTACGCCTTCGGGCATATAATTCGCAGTCGTTTCGGGACCGAAGAATAAGCCTTGCGGATTTCCTAATACCTCAAGCGGTATCTTAAATATCATCGAGTCCTGGTAAATCTCAAGAGATGCGTCCTCGGGATAAACGTATTTATTTTCTGTCGCATTGAATATATAGAACTTATTATTTTCGATATAGACCAGAATGCTGGGCATCCTGGCAAACGGTACATCATCCCTGAATCCGTCAATAATAAAGGATAGGCTAATTCCCTGATCTAAATCTGCCGGCTGGCTCACCCTGATCCAGAGAGAATCGTCCACAGCGGCGTAAGCGAACCATCGCATATCAGCCGTAAATAAATCTTTGCCGGATAATCCGGAAGAACTCTGCTTTTTTAACACCACATATGGAAAATCCCCAAACAACTCATTCTGGCGCACAAAAGACAGCAGATAAAAAGCGCTTACGCGAGCCTGGCTATCGTGCCTCAATATAGCTTCATGCTTCTTCTCTATCTCCTGAGGGGTCAGTTTGAGCTGATGCCAATCTATGAGCTGCAAAATATCCCCAAAGAATTTTTCCGGCGGCGTCATCACATGGCCCGGATGATAATTACGGGGAAGCGGCCAGCCCGGAACATGAATGAGGTATGAATATGTCTTTGGCTTGGGGATAGTACTGCCTAAATCAGAGAGGGAAGCCACCGTATATAGATAAGATGCCCAATGGTCGCCGTTTGCATCCGATGGGTGCCCTACGAATATCTTGGTCGGTCTAAATTCCGATATGGCGTTTTTCAGATCCTCCATAAGGTTGTCCGCGGTAAATCCTTTGTCACAGCCTATACCTTTTTCATATGGCACGCATGAATGCCCGGCTAAGGAATTACTGTACGGCCTAGTGTGATCCCAGCTAAAAATAAACATCTGGTCTGTCCCGTGATCGGGATAGCCTAAGAATGAAAGATCTTTCTCTTCCAGCCCGAGGACCTTCTCGGCGTTTATTGCCTCTTGCATGCGCGTTTGCCCTAGGGCGATAAAGCGCTCTTTCCAGGATGCGATAAGTTCGCCGAGCCAAAACATCTTGTTGCCGATAATGAGGGAAAACAGGTCATTATACGAAATAATTGAAAGTGGATTATTATCTCCACAGGTGATATATACCACTTTTACCTTAGCTCCCGCCTTAATAGCGCGCTGAATTACGCCTGCGCAGCCTATAATATCATCGTCGGGATGAGGAGAGATGATAAGAACGCGGTCGGTTGCCTCAAACGGTTCGATAAGGGGGATCTCCTTGGCATGGGCTAAGGTTGAAAAATTACCGATAAAAATTAGTGCCAAGAGAACTAAAGTTGGTAATTTATAGAATTTATTCTTTATCATAAATCCTTTCTTAGAGATGGCTAATTTGCCGACTCTTTAAGAATTATTCTGAAGGAATCGCCTTTTTTATAATTCCCTTGCAGAGCAACAACAATAAAGTTATCGGCATAATCAATATCGCCGGTCAGATCGGTGTCGACAACCTTTACGGATTTCATTGAATACGGTAGCGCGAAATATGTTTCCCCTTTATCGCTCCACGCGCCATCCGAGACGGCATCAATCTTAATTTGCCAGCAGCCGGCATACTTTCCGGCCTTCAGTTTGCTGATTGATACTATGACGCTTGGCTTGGCACGTACTTCGAAAGCCGGATCACCAAAAAAAGCCACGACATCCCGATCGTAAAGACGTCCGATCAGATCTGCTGCATCAGGATCAGATTTTTCTACATTCAAAGTCCGGTATATTTCATCGCCATCCATGTCGGCTTCATAATTTTCTAAATTGGTCTTTACATGCTGGGGATATTTATCCTGTATCATGCGAATTATTTCCGTGTTGTTGAAATGAAAGGCCTCCGCGGCAGTATAGACACCTCCCTGCGAAGCAAATTTATCAAGTGTTCCCCATCCCATTTCCCCGAACCAGGTAGGAACCGTGTAACCGATAAACTGATAAGCGCCACCGGAGTGCATCCAGCTCGTCACCATGCAATCTGCCTGATCAATATCGCCGATCAGACAATTGCCGGAGCCGATATAAATTTTCGGTTCGTCATTTGTCATAGAAGATCTGTTTTCGTCCGTATCAGTGCAGAATAATTGTCCGCCCTCGTGGTCCATCTTCATATTCGGACTCTTATAACCCATTTGCCAGTCACGTTCGGTTGCATGTGCGGAGGTTGCGATCAGCTGAGGGTTAAGATGCCTCATGGCCGCAATAAATTCCTGGGTGTCATCATCGTCGCATGGACGTTTTGCTACGGGTTTACCGGTAAATTTTTCATTTACGAAACCGCGATCGAATTCGTCAAAACATGTCCCTTGATCAAACTTGTTAAGGTCGATCTTCCCTGTCGCATCCAGAACACGCGTTACAATGAGCGGCTCTTCCCGCGATACTATGCGTAGCGCATCCTCAGCAGAATATCCGGTAACGATGCCCCAGAATGTATCCACGTAAGGATCGTCGTCCAGCTCCCGGCACATCCTTGATACTTGGACGACAAAGGCATGCCCAGCCTCCTCGGGTCTGGCGAGAAACGCGGTATATTTAGGCATAATCTCGGCCAATTCGTTTTTTGCCTCTTCGACACTTTCATCCCATTTTATGATTTTTGCACTATGTTTTTGTACCAATTTTTCAGCGACCTTTTGCCACTCCGGATCACTATAGGTAGCCGCTGAGACGACGACGGCATAGGCGTAAGCAGGATGTTCAAGTACTGACTCCTCCGCATAAGCGCCCGATACGAAAATATAGAGCAGAACACATAAAATCAAGTTCCTTTTCATCCTTACTCCTACTTAAAGTTTACTGGGGTCGAGTCCCCACATCTGCGTTCATGCGCGCTTCTTTCCGCGCAATATTGCCTGTAGCGCGAAATATATCTCCCTGCACATCCACGCGTCGGTAGCCGCGTACACTATCTGTTCGTGCGTAAGTTTCGGTGAGTCCCATCGGGAGATCTTCACATGTTTGGATATCTTAAACCCGAAGAGAAGCGCGGCCAGGCCGCGCAACCCCGCGTTCTTTATTCCGAGACTGGCCCTCATCTCCGCCAGCTCGACAAACCCTGCCGGCTTAAAAGAAAACAGGCCCCCCAGCTTATTGAGATCATCGCGCACCGCGATACCCGCCTTCAGGACCTTCTTATCGGCCAGAATTCCGGCGAGCGGTCCATAGGACGCGATATGCCGCAACTGAAATATGTATACGCTGTCGCGCCCGGCAAGCTGGATGAGGGCGGGCGGATAAGATTCGCCTACCTTAAAGGCAGGTCTCGTCTCCGTATCGAAACCGAGGACTTCCTCACGCCCGAGAGCTTGCACGGCCGCGTACATCTTCGCATCCGAGTCCACTACATGTATGTGGCCGGTGTACGATCTAAGCGGCAGAGCGCTTATTTCATCTTTTGATATCGAGTGTCTGTGTAATGAATGAGGATGCGCTGTAGTCATTGAAAATATCCGTGATAAGACATTATATGCCGAGAGATTAGCTATGTGCTCTCTGTCCTTGAAGCCCTTTTATATTTCTTATAATATTGTGTAAATAGCGTTCCGCCCATTATTGTGCCGATGCTAATACTGGAATAGACGATTTCGGGATACAGTCCAGGTCGCATGACTTTAAAACAAGCGACAAAAGTTGAAACCATCATCAATAATCCCCAGACTATCGCCATAAACCGGCAGCTCTGCACAAGCCCCGGGTCATTCCACCGTTCCTTCGGAAGGTCCTGCCGCGCATACTGAAGCGTAAATGGTTTCCCGATCAGAATGGTCATCCAAATAATGGATGCGAGAAATCCGTTAGCGATAATCCCCATATTCTTCGCAATCGTCACGTTTTGCAAAAAATTCACCATTATTATGCACCATGCAAAAAAGATCACCGAACCCCACTCCAGAATAAAACCGTTGCGTAGCTGCCGATAGCCCAATATAAGGCTGATAATAAAACTGGTAACCAGAGCTCGCTCAAGGCTGGTTAACGTGTTGCCGGATAAAAAAAGGAAGACGATCCAGGAGGCAAATCCCAGAAGAAATTTCAGAATTTCTATAATGTCTTTCATTGTCTCTCCATAATTAGTCGTAATCATTGAAACTGCAAAAGTGCAGACGACCTATTATATCATAAGTCCATTGGGGGTCGAGTCTTCATATTAACCATCAACCTAACCATCAACCGCTTTGCTATTCCAATACGTAATAAAGTGACCTGCCGGAGCCTTGCGGCGTAATTGACCTCGTTTTTTTACTAATTTTTAATTAAACTCTCAGCCTTATGTAAAAACTCTTCGGCGAGCTTTAGCAACTTCTCGCAACCCGCCTGTGACCATCTATTATAATAATCCGCTTCCTCTCGCAGGTTCTTCGCTTCCTGAAGACCTTCAAGGAAAGATACGGGAATCTGTTTTGTCTCAACGTACAGCGTCTTGATGGCAGCGATAAGACAGTAATGACTATGCTCCCGCAAATTCTTTGCGTAAAGAAGGGCTCTTGCGCTGTGAAACATCGAGTAATATATCTGTATGGTTGCCCATTTATAATCACCCTCTTTATGGGTCTTTCTGGCTGTTTCCAGATCGGCTTTCGCTGTCTCAAGTTCTTTAGGCGATAGCGCGATCCCTCTCGAGAATGGTTTTATCTTACCCTTCTTCATACATTCATCGTGTTCGAGTGTCATTCTTTTTCCTCCCAGAGAGTAATGCCTCTATCAACCTCGGCATAGTAGGTCTTTTCCTTCCCCTTAAAGTCAGCGAGTTCCGATGGCGTCTTAATCACAGACTGCATCTTCTGTCTTGTCTTTATAGAGGCTATTGTATTCTTCACCTCTTCCGGTTCCTGCGAGAGGACAAATAAGTCTATATCGCTTGTGGGGTCGTTCTCGCCACGGCTTGTGCTTCCGTAAAGGATTATCTTCTTGGATAAGGGCTTTAGCTTTGATATAAGAGGTCGTAATGCAAGGACGTTTTTCAATACTTTAAACTGCTTTATGGCAGAGTCATCATAAATGATAGAGTAGAAAAGTAACTTGCCCTTCTTTGCCTTTGAGACAAGGTTCTGCCTTGCCAGCTCACCAAGGGCAATATATACCCCCGCCCTACTTATAGAGATGGCTTTCTGAATTTCGCTGGATAAAAATTCCTTTCCAGGATGTTCCGCAAGATAGGAGAGAACTTTAAGCGAGTTTGTCGCACCAAATATATCTATGGTTTTTAACTTTTTCATTATATCCTTTCGTCTAATATATTAGACACTTGTCTATTATATTAGACTCACAGGATTAGTCAAGGATATTTTTATGGGATTTTTTAAGGCTCAATGCACGCGATGGCTTTACCCGCAGCCTTCCTGTAAGCACAATAATCGCATTCGGCGCTTGCAGGCGGGACATTTTCAGACCTTAGACAAGTATGTGCATCGATAATAGTCTTCTCAACCCATCCGTCATCCCCATCATACGCGATAAGAGTAAGATCGTGGAATATAGAGGTTGGGACAAAAAGAGGACCCTCCCGAAGGTATATGGGAAGGTCTCTGTAAAAATTTGGCGGAGAGATAGGGATGGTGCCGTATCTCCGACGGAAAATTTGATTTCAACACATTTTCCACCACACTTCTTTGAACTAATCATATCATCATATCCTTGTTGCTTCAAGCACTTTTGCCATCCCCTCATCAGTACTATGGCTGTAGTGCTCAAGGGCTATATCGACAGTCTTTAGGCCGGCAATCTTCATAGCATCTGTCATTGGAACACGACTTTTCGCGCATTCTGTAAAGAATCTGTGCCGAAAGTAATGAGGGGTTAGCGCGACATCTAAAACAGCCATGCTTGCCCGCCTAAGGTACTCATAGACCTTATCTTTCGTGCACTGTCTCCCTGTAGGTAATCACCGGAACGATACCAATAATAATCATCGTGGTTCTTCGTAGAGAAATCATATCAGTAGTAGCAGCTTTCTCTTTTTTGCTTCTTTTTTCTCTTTACTACGCCCTGTGAATATGTGGATATCTTTTTAG
>CAIMPC010000014.1 GCA_903843285.1 Candidatus Omnitrophota bacterium | reverse complement strand
TTTTTCCAGGAGAATATCGTTCACGCACGAGCCATCAGGCCTGGTTATAGATGTGGGCTTATTATTAAAATATTTGATCGCTGTGCCATCCGGCATGATTATCTGCGAAAGGACGCCGGTACTTACACTGATCGTATTCAAAACCGTATCGCCTGAGAGAGTGCTGGCTTTTATGAGATCATTGTCTCGGGTTATTTCAGAGAGGTCAAACTTCAGGTTATTTAAATCGATGGATCGAAGCAAATCTGGGATAGAGAGGGATGTGTTCGTTAAATGATCTATAAATGGCACATCTTCAGGTGGAGCTGTGGCGTCGAATGTTACGTTATAGGAACAGTTCAGCTTTATCGCATAGTCACCTGTCTGTAATATAGAGGGTGTCTGGTAAATATCCGATGTCTGCAGAACAGCCTGATACTGGATGTATTTATTAACGGGGGAATTTATCTTATAGCCTGCTGGGTCTTTCACAATATCTAACCTGGTTAGATATGTAGTAATGAGGGGAGGATATTAAAATAAATAGCGACTGTTAACTGTTAAGTGTGAAGACGTGACCCAATTCTTCTGAAACCGACCTTATACCAAGACCTTCTCTTCGAGCTTCGTAATGCGCGTCTCGTGATTAGAAAGATTTTTATCTAATTTATTCTCAACCGCTTTTAATCTACTATCAACGGCATTTACTTTACTATCTAGTATGTTGACTTTGCTATCCACTGCCTTGACTTTATCATCCAGAGCTTTTAGATCACCGCTTAGCGTTATAACAGCCATGGATATAGCATTAACTTCGGACTTCGTAGCCATATTTGCTCTAATCTCGGCAATCTGCGCACCGGTAGAAGATTGAGCCTCTGCGATCCTTTTAATATCAGAGCTCACACTCTCAAGTAATGCTCTGGTCTTCTGCTCGAGATCCGATTTATCAATTTTGGATGCCTTGTCATCCTTTTTCATCTATAATTCCTCCGTTTACAAAAGTAAATTTACCATACCAAGGTGTTTATGTAAAGATTTTTTTCAGCTATGCTATACTAAGGCATAATTATTCCCTATTTATCGTCGGAGTAATGCCACAGGGGTAGTGTCTTCACACTTCACACTGAGGGTGCTTGTGCAGATATTTCTTAATCGAACATGGCACAACAAATTGACTCTGACCCCTTTTCCCGTTCTCATAGTCAGCCGATCAGGGACTATAAAAAATCCCTTTTGGTTTGGACTTGCTATCTCTTGATTTTCTCGAGCAAATTTCTAAATTCTTGGTCCTTGAATACCTCTTCAACGCTTGCTTGGATACTTTCTTCGATTAGCTTTTCCGCCCCAAATTGGCCGGTTAAGCCGATCCAATTCTCAGCATAGCCCGAATAATTTTTGTTAAAAATTGTATTCCCATCCTTATCAAATGCTTTTATGTAAAAAGTAGCTGTACCTTTAGCTTTTTCCATAACGGCATCGAATGATGCTATAAAAAAGTTGTCTAATCCTCCTGACAAGAAGGCTTTTCCGCTATTAGATCTCAACACTTCCAGCATTTCACCTTTATCCATTGATTTGGAAAGATTGATCTTCTGGACGTTAAATCCTTCATCTCTTAATCTCGTAGCAACCCTGTTAGTGAGAATAGTACTTATGGATGCTTCTGACTTGAGAACAAGCGCACTTATCTGCCCCACTGTTTTTTTATCTACCCTATTATCGTTTAAATCCGCCAAAATAATTTTTGGCGCGCCTTGAATCATTGGCATGTTATAAACATTACTAGTATCTAGTATTTTTGCGTTATATGCGCAACCCGGCATCAAAGATACAACAGCCGCAAACAAGACCAATAAAAATCCGCCGCCAAATCTCTTCACAACTCCTCCTTTTTTTAAAGGCAACTCACCATTTATCTCGTAAGGCGTCCCTCTATTTACCATTTAAGTATTTGTTATTCTTTAAAACCTGTATCTGATACTGGCCGTGCCGCCGTAAGTTTGCAGTGTACTATCCGGCCAGATGATGTTATCTTTTGTGCTACCGTTCAAATCCTGCAGCTCCATCTTGAAGGCCAGGCCAAATGTAAAGTTTTGCACTATCTCGTAATCCACTCCGGCGTCGAGATTGAATAAGAACCCTCCGTCTCCTTTGATACTGCCGTCAATAAGGCTATTTTTCGAGGAGTTGTATAAAACGATGCCGAAAATAGGTTTTGCGTAAACGGTAAATTTACCATGAACGACATCTATTCTGCCGCCGAGATCCAGGCTGTGAATATTGTAATCCTCATCCACGATATCTGATATCGTTATGGTTCGCGGGATAACGAAGTTCTGCCTCGTAAAACGTTCGAATTTCCATTCGTAACCTACCAGCGGCGTAATAGATGTTTTAAAATCATCCTCCGGTTTAGAAAAAATTGGGAAAGCCCATCCAAGCAGCATGCCCGTATCAATACCCCAAAAGCTCATGTCGTTTGTCTGCACATCCGCGCCATTCATATCCCAGGATTCGTTCTCCTTGGGCGTAAGGAACATCCCATAAAAAACTTCTCCCTGTATGTTTTCGTGATTATATTTCGACAGCGTGCCAGTGCCTTTATAATAAAAAGCGTTCCAGTCGCTATCTATTGACGTCCCGCCCGAAGAAGCATTTTCACCATAAGCCGCCTCTGCCGCGTAATTTTCGAATGAAAACTCCCATGCGTGCACACTGCTCGCCGCTACCAATAACGCGCTCAAAAGCAATACAGCCACAAAAATATTCTTTAACACGTTTTTCTCCTTTCGTTATTTAGCGCTCCCGATTAAATACCAGAACCGTCCCGTAGTGTATTGAAAACTAACTACCACTAAACGGTGCGCACAACTAATAAATTACTTATACTTTGAAGGGTGGCACCTGTGAGCATGGCACTGATTTTACTGAGGGTGCTCGTGCAGATGTTTCTTAATCGGACATGGCACAATAAATTGACTCTGACCCCTTTTCCCTCTTCGGGAGAAAAGAGGACTATCCCCTATTTCCCAAAGCGATTCCATCTATTAGGATTGAAATCCTTATCTTTTTCTAAATGCGTAACCTTAATATCAACAATATCGCTCTCCTTAAAAAAATCTGGGAGACTTGCATTATAGATGCCGTCTATGTATTCACAGTTAGTTATCGCAATATTTCTGTAAACGTGATTATCTTTCGTTGTAATAGCCACCACCTGATGCCCCATTCCAGTTTCTGGCTGTTTTAGTAAATAATTCTTCCATTTCTCCGATAACTTAATCCTTCTCATTCATGGGTCTCCTTGTTAATCATCAAAAGGCACGAACTCCCACGCTGCTGCATTAGTTAAGCTGTCATCCAAAATAATTTCTCTGCCTCCTCCGGCTCCACCGTTTTCGCCTCCCGGGACTGTTCCTCTCTTCACGATAGTCCCTTTCTTGACAAGTATTTTCCAGTATCCTTTGATTTCCGCAAATGCGTCCAATTTATCCTTAGCTTCTTTCGCCGATGAATACTTCTCTGGAGTTAAATAGGTTCCCTCTTCAACCCTACCATCTTTACTTATGTGAGAATCGTTTTTGTTGCTGTACCTATATAAAACCTCATCTTTAATTGTCGCCTCAACTTGATTATCTCTAGCGGGAGATGGTGAATATTTTGGGCTCTTATTAAACCACTTATTCCACGTCTGTTTCCACCACGGATCGTCATCGCCGGTCTGCTTGCTTCCTTTTACCACGACAGGGACATTAACGCCGGTTGAATTGTAATATGAGCCCGTTAAAACCAACCCGCCTGGGCCTGCGACAGCTCTGCCGGCATTGCCAATTCCGGGCACTATCGCGCCTATTTGCACCATTCCCTCGTAGAATTGATTCCCAGGCGCGCCCATACCCATATTCAGATGATCGTCTGGTGGGTTTGGATTATCCGGCTGGACAAGCCTATTAGCATCCTGGACTATCTTAGCCTTCTCGATGGGATCAGTGATTTCAACGGTGTTATTTAAAAGGCTTGGATTAGATTTATAACTTCCCCCTATAATGGTTCCTTCGGAATTATAATTAAGTTCAAAATATCCGGCACCATTGCCCTCAACATCTCTTAAGGCGTATACATGAACATTGCCTTCGGTATCCTGCTTAATGGTAAATGAGCCGGTAACAAACTTGTCCTTAACCTTTATACCGTCTTTAAAGTAACTCTCATCACCAGTTAGATTATCTTTTACTATACCACTTTCTAGTACAGTAGCACTATATGAATCACCGTTAGAGACTAACTTATATTCGCTAGTCCCATACGCTGTATAACTACCACCGTCAATGGTATAAATATCAGAACTTACTACCTGACCATCTTCAACCCTGGTTACGCTGGTTGAGCCGTCCCAATGTTGTAGCACTTCGGTATATTTAGTCCAATCAGGTTTACCATCGGGGCCTATATCCGCCTCCCTATATGAATTACCATCTTTCACAACAAGCAATTCATCTTCACCAGCCTCGTTTTCCCTGTAAACCAAATATGCACCTTCGTCACCAAGCTCCATTAACATTGCGGCCCCACCATCGGATGCCACAACCTCTTCTACATCATTGTCACCCTTCTTCTGATTTACATACTCTGATATGGTTAAACCCGTTTTAATTATAGACGATATTGCGTCTTGCTGTAATATGCCTGTTGCGTAAGTATTAAGTGTTTCCGCAAGACCTTGTTCTTGGATGGACTTCGAAATATCTAAAACTTGCGCTATATATGCGGTCTGACCCCATGAGTCATTTCCAGTAGCAGTACCTCCTAATATTAAGAAGTTTTTACCGGAATCAAATATGCCCTCTATCGCCCCTCGTAAAGCGCCTTTTTTAGCCGCCTCAGGATCGTCTGAATTTATAGGCGTTACAAGTCCTTCGAGAGCGCCGCTAATAGCCCTTGCAGCAAGAGCTGTATAAATCGGGTCTATTTTAAGCGCTTGCCCCACATACTCAATCCCTATATTTAAGGCCCCTTGAGTAACTCCCTTCATGACAGAACCCCAAATATCAGCAAGATTGCCCCCATTCAATCCCGCTTGCAATGAGCTGCGTATTCCTATACCCACTAGCTGACTGAGCCTTGAATCTACACCCAGTAGCTCGCCAACTTTATTTACGGCGTAGTATGCGAGTTCGGAGGTCATGTTGGGTAGGATCGTGGTAGAGAGCGATTGGTTGATGGCATCAAGGCCGGTCAGGGTATATGTCATGACTTCGCCTGCGCTGTCTTTTAGGATCTGGCCTGCACTGTCGTACATCGGCATTTTGACACCATTGAGACTGGCACCTATGAGAGCGCCTGCTCCCAGGCCTATTATGCTAGTG
>CAIMPC010000013.1 GCA_903843285.1 Candidatus Omnitrophota bacterium | reverse complement strand
TACACTTTTTTATTTTTATAAACAAGCCTTTTATCCACATATTCACACTATTCACAAAGAAAGAAAAAGAACCAAAAAGAAAGAAACGACCGCTACTATTATTTCTCTCTTCTAAGCACCCCACTAAATCTTACACTAACCCTTTGCCGGTTTTCGGGAGAATCGTGATAAACGATAAGGCCGGGCGTATATAGTCCGGCCTTATAGATTTTTACAATATCTTTTATGGGGTGAGATAGATTACTTGGGGAGCTTTCCTCTTACTATCTTTTCCGCCTCAATCCAATCCTGCAAGGCATAACCTGCCTTACGACCTCTCTTTTCATAAAGTTCATATGCCTTCTTCGCTATTAACGATTGGACATCATTCTTTGATAGAGTCGGATTAGAAGACTTCGGAAGTTTGAAAGTCGTTCTTGCCATGATAACTTACCTCCTTTCCTGTATTTTTGAAGCCATTATACATCCGGTGATTTTCTTACGCAATAGAAATCTTCAGGAAATCAGGGATAGGTTTCTTCAAAAGCCTATAAATATTCTTAAGGTGCGTTCTATATAAACTATCAAACGGATTATCATTGCCGGAATGGGCTTTACCGGAATACCACCAATTCCAGTCACTTCCTTCTGCTATGTGAAGCTCGCGCCAGGCCTTCGCGATGCCATCAGCGTTAGCTGTCGGATCATCCTGCGCTTCTTTTGTAAATTTAACCAGATCCTTCCTAACCCACCCGAGGTAGTCCCATGACATATTGTCCTGCTCCTGCCCTATCCATATGTCAAAGTTATGATTTATCCATGATCCGGGATATATATGGCTTATGGATTTTTTCGGTTTTTCCAGATCCAGAAAATCGCTTACAGTAGTAGACCCGATCAATTCTTGTTTATCGAGATTTTCATACAACGTCTCGAAGAAGAGCCTGCCGTTATCGTCAAAATATTCCCACGCATTCTCACCATCCATGACTACCGCCAATAATCCCCGATCCGTATCACGCCGCATGGCCTCCCCTATATTCTTACAATGGTTTATCAGGTCCCAGGCGGCCTCATCCTGGTTCCATGAATTATAGTTAAAACTGATGATATCGGATAGGTTCTTATCCCTGAAGACCATGGTTATATGCCGTGAATCTACCTTATAATTATACGGACGGTATATTATACGCCGGTCAAAATCCGTTTTACCTTTATACTTCTTGTCATACATGGAGAGGCTGTTAAATAATATATCCTCGTCAGTGGCCACCCAGTCTATACCATTTTTTATAAGTATATCCATCATAGCATCGGATACACTGCCTTCAGACGGCCACATTCCGCGAGGGGGGGTGCCAAACTGCTCCGTGTGGTATTTAATGGCTTCTTTCACATGCCACTCGGCGTCTTCCGGATGCGAGAATTTTTTGGGCATCGGCGAGTGAGGCAGTGAAACCTTAGCGACCGATGTGTCGCAAATAAGCGGTAGTATCGGATGGTAAAATGGCGTAGTGGTGATCTCTATACGGCCCTCATCCTGCAACCTCCTGTATAGAGGCAGGATCTGGCTCATTATCTCTTTCTGCTTCCCTACGACATACTCCTTATCCTCCTCTGTATAATCTTTCCCTTTTATTATAAGATCGCTAAGACGCATGTCGTCATCGACAGAGATAGAGTGAAACCATGATAGATTAAATAGCATCTGAAGATCCAGAAAATCACGATTAGAGAACGTCTTGACCGTATTCTTAAGCGCGGTTCCAGAAAGAGGCTTGATGCCTTTTTTAATCAGCAGTTCTGCGTATCTGTGATTAGGTTCGATGAACTGCTTAAAATTTACTTTAAAGAAATGGTTCAGTATCTCTACTTTATCCTCGAGCGTTAAGAGGCTGGCCTTCTTTACTGTCAGATCGAGGTAAGAGTCGGAGGCATCATTCTGAACATAATCATTGATCTGTTCTACGAGGGATGGAACGAGATTGAAGACTACTCTGATATTCTCGAAATTATCGACGAGGGCCGCCATAGGAAAGTAATCTTTAATACCGTGAAGCCTTACCCATGGCATCATGTACTTATCGGTTAAAGGGTCCTTATAAAAAGGCTGATGCATATGCCACAGGAACGTGACCCCCAGCTTCTTATTGGTATCCATGGCGAGGCTTACCTGTTATTAAGTGCAATATACGCTGTAATCAATATCGGGAAATATATTATTCTTCCACTCAAGACGCTTAATATACTCTTCATCGAGCGAACCGGATTTAATGTCCTCGTAAAGACCGGTAAAATTCTCCGCATGTCCCCTGAAGCGTTCAACTGCATAAGACGAGTGCGATCCCGTTTTAATAATGAATGCCCAGTCGCTCGATTGGGCGAGCAGTAACTCCCTTGCCATCTGGTTTAAAGCTCGTAAAGATAGGCCTTTTGCATGGCGATTGGAATTAGCGGCTTCTACCATACGCTCAACCATCTTATGCAGGTGCCTGTATATCCAGTCATTGGAGCCTTCCAGCCAAAATTCACTATACCCTTTATATCCCCAGCTCGAGAATGCAGGCTGTAACACCTGATACTTCTTATACATCTTAAGATACTCGCCCGGAGTGGTAAGCGCGATCGTATCCTGATCATATCGTATCTTTCGTATAAGAAAATCAAGCCACATGGGACCCTCATACCACCAATGCCCATAGAGCTCGGCATCGTACGGCGCGACTATTATGGGCTTTCTGTCACCCATCGCATGGACCAGATGCTCGATCTGTTTTCCGCGATTAAATATGAAATTAGCGGCATGCGCCGCGGCAGTCTGGCGCGCCTGGTCGGGATTATACGGCTCCTTAGAATTTGTAGGCCCGGTTATCTTATGATATTTTATCCCTGTATTTATCCTCACTCCGTCGGCATTGATATACGGTCTGATATAGTCGTAATCCAGATCAAATCCGATATCTCTATAGAACTCCCTGTAGCTATAATCTCCCGGATAACCTTCGACGGCGCTCCAGACCGACTTCGATGACTCTATATCACGACCGTATACGCCGACACCTGATTTGGTCAGGTAACCGCTGAAGACTCCAAACCTCGGCCTGGGCGTGCCGAATAGGATGCCGTGATTATCTACGAGGAAATACTTAATGCCCTCCTGTTTTAGCACCTCCTCATCCCCCGGGAAGTATCCGCATTCCGGAAGCCATATGCCGGCAGACTTACGCCCAAAAACTTTCTGGTACATATCGGTCGCCGTCTTCACCTGCGCCCTCACTGAAGCGCGCCTCTCGGCCTCCATAAGCGGCAAATACCCGTGCGTAGCACAGCAGGTGATTACCTCCAGATTACCCTTTTCCTGGAAATGCTTAAACGCGTTTATCAGGTTACGGCCGTATTGATCTACAAATATACGCCGGGCATCGAGAAATAGATCGTGGTACATGTGTGCGAGCGAATTAAATTGTCCCTCCCACTTAGTCCTGTCTATTTCCTTCTCGGAGAGCTCTATTAATTTATAAAGGTGTTTGACGTACTTATTTTGAAGATGGTCATCCATAAGCATAGCCATAAGCGTCGGGGATAACGATATCGTCAGTTTATAATCAACCCCATCGCGCTCCAGGCCCTGCAGCATCTTTATCAGTGGTATATAGGTCTCTGTGATGGCTTCGAATAACCAGTCTTCTTCGAGGAAATCTTCAAACTCGGGGTGGCGTACAAAGGGAAGGTGCGCATGGAGAACTATCGCAAGATAACCTTTTGCCATAAGCTATTATTCTGTCTTTCGCGTAACTATAGGAGTAATGCGGCGTGTGTCAATCCCGTCACTGGAGGTCGCCTCCACCGGGATCACCTGCATTCCATCCGGAAGAGTGAACCTTACGGAGAACGTACCGTCCGGACGAAGCGCAAGAGGCTTACCCTGCATCGTTACCTTAGCATCAGGCTCGGTAGCTCCATATACGATAAGTTCACAATTAACCACCATCCAGAACTTTCTCTCGGACGGCCTTCTAAAAGCGGACGCACCGCTCGATAATGCTCCGGAGAAGAGTTGCTCTTCCAACTGCCTCTTCACCTGCTCTCTGGCCTCCAAAGATCCCTTACCCAGACCAAAACCGCCGGAGAGCGAGAACATCTTCCAGTATTCATCCTCGGGCATCATCCACTCGGCATCCAGCTGATCCGACATTCCAAACCTGGGGGTCCTCATAACATTGGAGCGGGCAAGCAGATAGAAACTGCCCTTCTTTGTTACTATGCCTATATCGACAATCCACGCGCGGTCAGGCTTACCTACATTAATGTACCAACTGTGGGCCGAGTCGCTTAAATCGATGTCGAAATACGTATGGGCGTTTCTACCATTAAAATTAATATCTGTTACGTCGTAAACTCTGAGTATGGACTTTTGCTTCTGGTCAGCGTCGGACTCTATCTTACGCAGAACTTCTTCTTCCTTGTCGCGGCGTATCTCCCAATAGGAAAATATCCACCAGGGATCCCTGGCAAGTATAACTATCTTATTATCACCATACCCGGGTGGAAAACGGAATTCTCTGTGAGGACTGGCATCAGAATGACTTTGTACAGCTTCTGCTTTATTGGACATCAAAGCGACCTCTGGCTCAGGAACAAGCACATCGATCGGCTGAGCCACTCGCTCTTCAGCCACTCTGTTTTTATTCTTAGGCTTCTTGTTTCTCTTAGTCATTATTGTTCGGAGGGTACGGTTGCAGGAGCAACTGCCTGCGGCGACTCTTCATCGTTTGCCGGAGTTTCCTCTTTTTCCACAGTAACTATCTTCGCGGTATTCTTGCCATCCTTTACGATATATGTAACATCAACCCAATCGCCCTTTTTAATATCCCCTATAGCAGAGGCATTTTCGAGCTTCGTATCGGGGCCAGTAGCAATATCAGTAGTCTTTTCACTATCGCTATCATAATCATAATATTGAACGGCCAACACGCCGGAAGGACCATTAACGGTCTGGACTTCGCCATAAATGGCTGTCTCTTTATTTTGGGAAACGGTATCAGGTACTTGTACCGGAGATGAAACATTGCTTGAGTTTTGAGAAAATGCGGGGACTGCTGTGAGGCAGACTAAAAATGTGATAGCTACCAGCTTTCTAATATTGGACGATTTCATGCTATGGCCCTCCTTTATTGGTTAGAAAAGCTCCTGTATCCTCTTATACCAAATACTATTCCGAAAGTCAACTATTTACATACCGCCGAATATGCCAATATGCTTGCAGACATACTATCAAACGGAAAGCCTATGACCATTTGTGTTGAATATTCGAGATCTATTTAATCCTAATTTTCCGAGCATATACGATATAGCTGTCTTTAGCACGCCGAGGCCATAGATGATGCTCCTCGAAAAATTAATGGATGAGGAGTCCTTTTCGTAATGCGCGGGACAGGTTATCTCTCCTACGCGGTATCCAAAGTAGAGCGCCTGTGCAAGGATCTGATTATCGAACACGAAATCATTCGAATTTTCCAGCAGTGGCAAGCTGAGCAATACTTCTCGAGAGAAAGCCCTGTAACCCGTATGGTATTCTGATAGCTTTTGTTTTATAATAATATTTTCTAAAAAGGTGAGCGCCCTGTTGGCTATATACTTATAGAGGGGCATTCCGCCCTTCAATGCTTTATTGCCAAGGATCCTCGATCCAAGCACCACATCAAACATGCCACTGGTTAACAGCGCCGCCATGGGTATTATAAGCTTAGGCGGATACTGGTAATCCGGATGCAGCATTATGACTACATCGGCACCGGCTTTAAGGGCTTCTCGATAACATGTCTTTTGATTGCCGCCATAACCGAGGTTTTTATCATGCACGAAAACTTTTATTCCAAGTGTCCTGGCAAGCTCAACAGTATTATCTGCAGATTTGTCATCGGTGAGCAGTATATCGTCCACTATGTCCCGAGGAATCTCATCGAATGTACGTTTCAGCGTCTTCCCGGCATTGTAAGCCGGCATAACAACGACTATCCTCTTGCCATTCAACACATTCAACCTCTTACGGATATGATAACGGGCACGCTATATTCCAAGACGTGCCCGTAAAAACACAACGATAAATCTTCAGATGCTTTCAGAGATATCTTCACTCGATTACTGCTTAATTAAAGTCTCCTGCGCGGCTTTAGTTTCAGCCTGTAACTTATCATAAGCGGCCCTAAGCGATATCTTCTCATCGAGAATTTTATCGTATTCAGACTTTAATGCAGCCTTCTCATTGATAGCAGTCTCAAGCTTGGTAGCAACATCCATCTTTTCGTTTAGGAGCGCATCATATTCGTTCTTCAACGCATCCTTAGCCTTAATTAAAACATTAACCTTCTCTTCGAGAACAATCTTATCGTTTAGCACAGCTTCGTATTTATCTTTAGGCACTCCGCAACCATTTAACAAAGCAGCCAGGGAAACGGCCGTAAGACACATCCCAACTACTTTTAACGCCTTCATCGGTTTTACTCCTCCTTAAAAAATTACCCTACTATTGTTGTTGCTGTGTCAGATACTTATCGAGAGCGGCCATAGTCTTCGGTCCAACCCTACCATCCGCTTTCAGGCCGTTGGCTTTCTGAAAATCTATGACAGCCTTCTTGGTCCTGGCGCCAATCTTACCATCTATCGTGCCCGTGTAGAAACCGGCTGCCTTTAAAGCTGTCTGAATATCCTTATTTCTGTCCTGCGATACTTTTGCGACTGTAGTAGCGGCCTTCTCGGCTACGTTCGGAAGCACTGCGGTAGCAGGGATCGGCTCTGACGCTACGCTCTGAGCCGGCTCCACGATAACGTTCTGCGCGGCCTGCTGCGCGCTCGTCATGCTTTCCGTAGGAAGTGATGTTGTTGATCTTTCGGTCGTCTCTACTTTAGGTTCCTCGGCCGGCTTTTCAACCTTACCTTTACATCCGAATAGGGCGATCGGTAATACAGCTATTGCAATTACAACTAATGACACCGCTAAAAACTTTTTACTCATTTCCCGACTCCTTTCCATTCATTTATGTGATTATACCGCCACGCTCTTCTTTGTCAAGTTATATCTATAAGACCGTCTTAACATATTTCGTATTTCTCTATAACGTCTTCACGAAGCGCTCGATTCTCAATAGGGCCTCTTTGAGTTTATCCATATTCGATGCGTAGGATATCCTCAGATATCCCTCCCCCAGAGAACCGAATGCCGTGCCCGGCACAACCGCCACCTTCTCCTTTTTAAGAAGTTCCTGAGAAAATTCGAGCGATGACAGCCCTGTCTTCTTTATCGACGGAAATGCATAGAACGCGCCCTCAGGAATATGGCACGCTAATCCGATCTCATTTAAGCGGTATATAACGAACGTTCTCCTTCTTTTGTATTCGCGTTTCATCTCCTGGACAGATAACCCGCCTCTCTTTAAGGCCTCCATAGCCGCCATCTGCGATATGACGGACGCGCACAGCATCGTGTACTGATGTATTTTAGTCATCGCGGCAATTAAACTCTTCGGACCGCAGGCGTAACCTATTCTCCATCCGGTCATCGCATACGACTTCGAAAATCCGTTCAAATATATAGTTCTCTCTTTCATTCCGGGAAGCGTGGCAAACGGCGTATGCTCAAAATCATACGTGAGATCACAATAGATCTCATCACTGATCATTATAAGGTTCTTCTTTAAGACAACATCCGATATGGCTTTAAGCTCTTTCTTAGAATATGATGCCCCGGTCGGATTATTTGGATAATTTAATATCAATGCCCTCGTATCGCGATCACATAGCTTAGATACGTCAGATGGTGTGATCTTAAAATTTTTTTCCGCGCTCGTATTTATAGATATTGGCCTGCCTCCGCACAGCGTCGCAATCGGCTTATAAGAAACGTACGCCGGCTCCGGTACCAGTATCTTGTCGCCTTTATTAATTATGGCTCTCATCGCCAGATCAAATGCTTCACTTACGCCGACCGTTATCAATATCTCTTCTTCCGGATCGTAATCCAGTCCGTATCTGCGGCTAAGCGATTTCGCTATCTCCTGACGGAGTTCGACCAAACCTTTATTCGACGTATAGGATGTGAATCCCTTTTCAAGCGCGAATATAGCGCTCTCCCTGACATTCCACGGAGTAACGAAATCGGGCTCGCCGACACCCAGGGATATAACATCTTTCATCCCCAGAACGAGATCAAAGAATACTCTTATGCCCGAGGGTGGTATCCGGTCTACTACTTTTGCTGGTTTCATATTTTTATAAGCTTATCGCCGGGCGCTTCGACCTTTCCGGCTGTTTCAATATATCTCCATCCTCTTTATATTTTTTCAATATAAAATGAGTCACTGTTCCTCTGACTCCGTCCATGGGCGATAGTTTCTCGCTTACGAAGCCGGAGACCGTGTGAATATTCTTACCTTCCACTACAACCAATAGGTCGTAAGTGCCTGACATCAGATAACAGCTCGTTACCTCCGGAAACTGGTATATACGCTCCGCCAGATGATCGAACCCAACATTTTTCTGAGGAGTAAGTTTCACCTCTATAAGGGCGCGCACATCGTTACGATCTTCTTTGGATATCTCTCTGTTTATTATCGTCTTATACTTTAGTATTACTCCCTCCTTCTCCAATTTCTTTATATCCAGCATTACTGATTTTGGAGTCCTGCCGAGCATCTTAGCGATCTCTTCGGGAGTAGCACGCGCATCGTGTTCGAGTATCTCGAGTATTTCTTTCATTTTATTCTCCTCGTCCTGTTAAATTTAAAAGAGGCGCACCCTATTAATTTCGAGGGTACACCCCTTTTATAAAATATTCCATTATGGCTCTTAGCTCTTCCGATCCTTCAACCATCCTTAGTATCGAATCTTAAATCTATCGAGACGCTGCTATTTGATCCCCTCTTCCGGACTGGCAGAGGCCGGGGCAGCGCTTGTGGACGGAGACGAAAGATGATTGCTTAATATCTCCCATGTCTTTCGGCCTACTACACCGTCGGCCTTAAGTCCATTCGCCTTCTGAAAATCTTTAATGGCCTTCTTCGTCGACTTACCCTTTACACCATCGATACTGCCGCTATAGTAACCGGCATTCTTAAGGGCCTGCTGTACATCTTTAATCCTACCGGCGTGTGTATTCTCTTTTGACTTCACGCTGATGTTCGTCTTTACCTTCGACGTACCTGAAGTCTTCATTTCATCTAAAGCCTGCGCTTGTTCGGCGGTCGTTCGTTCAGCTTCGGCCTGTTTCGATTCAACGCTCTCTACTCTCGACTCAAGAGTTTCCACTCGCGTCTTAATTCCTGTGACTTCTGACTGCACCTTCTTCTGAGATGTTCCGCATCCGGACACCATGAACGCAGCTAAGAACGCCACGCTGATACAAATTAAACTCTTCCTAAACATTTGCCTTCCTCCTTAAAATTGGTTATAAAAATTATACGGCACAACCATCTAAAATGCAAATTAAATTTAATACTCTGCTCTTTATAATTACTTGTTCTTAAGTAATTTCGAAGCCTCTTTGGCTGATGCTCCCTCGTGGACAATAGAGCGAACCGCTTTAATCATGCCGACCGCGTTATTTGACTGCCATATATTACGTCCCATATCGACGCCCCTGGCGCCCGACTGAATCGCGTTATATGCCAGGTTAAGGACATCCATCTCCGTCTCGAGCTTAGGGCCGCCTGCCACGACCACCGGCACAGGACAAGATTTTACAACCTTCTCAAAATTTTCGCAGTAATATGTCTTCACGACTTGCGCCCCTAACTCGGCCGCTATACGACAGCACAAACTTAAGTAACGCCCATCCCTTTTCTCGAGCTCCTTACCCACCGCCGTCACGGCCAAAACCGGCATGCCGTATCTCTGCCCCTCATTAACCAGAGCCCCGAGGCATGAGAGAGTCTGGTTCTCATGCTCTGTCCCTATGTATATGGAGAATGCGACTGCCGATGCGTTTAATCTAAGCGCGTCTTCCATAGATGTTTGAATCGTTTCGTTGGAAAGCGCCGGCCCGACGATAGAGTTACCGCCTGAGACCCTTAAAAGAAAAGGCATATCTATATCGGAGTCGATACAATTTCTTAAGATGCCACGCGTCAACATGAGCGCGTCGGTGTAGGGTATGAGCGGCTTTATTGTCTTTGCCGGCTCCTCCAGTTTCGAAACAGGTCCGAGAAAATATCCATGATCTATGGCCAGCCAGACGGCATTCCCCGTCTTCGGCTTAATAAGCCTGGATAGCCTGTTCTTCATTCCCCAATCCATATATCTACCCCCCAATCTTAAGCCTGGACTTCAGGCCACTCAGCTGATCCGTTAATTCTTTCGGCATGCGCGCACCGAACTTCGCGAAAAACTGTTCACTATCGGCAACCTCTTGCTCCCACTCAGCTGGATTTATCTCAAAAAGCTTCTCTATAATATCTTTCTCTATCGTAAGCCCGTCGAGATCCAAATCTTCGATGCGCGGCAATTTACCTATCGAAGTTTCACGGGCGCCAACCTTATCGTTAACCCTATCTATGATCCATTTGAAGACCCGTATATTATCTCCGAATCCCGGCCACATAAACTTTCCATCATCATCGGTGCGAAACCAGTTGATCGAAAATATCTTCGGCGGATGTTTGAGTTTTTTGCCGATCGAAAGCCAATGAGCAAAGTAGTCCGCCATGTTATATCCGCAGAAAGGCAACATCGCCATCGGGTCACGCCTCAGCACTCCTTCTTTTTGGATTGCGGCGGCAGTCGTTTCGGAAGCCATGCGTGCGCCAATAAAGACGCCGTGGGCCCAATCTCTCGACTCGGCCACCAGAGGTATCAG
This sequence comes from Candidatus Omnitrophota bacterium, assembly GCA_903843285.1. Taxonomy (GTDB): domain Bacteria; phylum Omnitrophota; class Gorgyraeia; order 2-01-FULL-45-10; family 2-01-FULL-45-10; genus CAIMPC01. The sequence goes on along the minus strand of CAIMPC010000013.1, from coordinate 6,519 downwards.
GTGTGCGCGCCTTCCGCCGAATAGCACGGCGGATATCGGCACACCTTTTGGATTGTCAAATTCTTTAGACAATGTGGGACACTGAGAGATCGAGGCCGTGAAACGCGAATTCGCATGCGCCGCCTTCTGTCCTGAGGCAGGATTGTAGCGCTTACCCTGCCAGTCCGTCATATTCTTTGGTGCCATGCCGTCCAAGCCTTCCCACCAGGGTTCATTCGTATCTGTATTAAGGGCTGTGTTGGTAAATAGCGTCGGGTAGAATTTGCCGGCTTTAAGCGTCCTTATCATGTTTGGGTTAGTCTTCATTGATGTGCCGGGTGCGACTCCGAAAAATCCGGCCTCGGGATTTATCGCCCAGAGCCTGCCATCGTCTCCGACATTCATCCAGGCAATATCATCACCGAGCGTCCAAACCCTGTAACCGGGTAACGCAGATTCTAACATCGCGAGGTTCGTTTTACCGCACGCACTCGGAAGCGCAGCGGCGATGTAAGTTATTTTACCGGATGGATCCTCGATACCAACTATTACCATATGCTCTGCGAGCCATCCCTCCTGCTTTCCGAGCCAAGAAGCTATGCGCAGGCCGAAGCATTTTTTACCGAGGAGCGCATTGCCGCCGTAACCCGACCCTATCGACCATACCAGATGCTCATCAGGAAAATGCATTACAAATCTCTTCTCGGGATCGAAGTCTCCTACGGAATGTATACCCTTCACAAAATCTTCACTGCTACCTATCTTCGCGATGGCATCCTTCGACATCCTCGTCATGATCCTCATCGACACGGCCACATAAGATACATCCGTAAGCTGTATACATGCCTTAGAGTAAGGTGACATAGGATTGCCCATCGTATATGGAAGCACATACATCGTGCGTCCCTTCATACAGCCATCCGAGAGTTTTGTCATCTTCGACTTGGCTTCATTCGGATCCATCCAATTATTATTCGTCCCGGCCATCTCCTTATCGGGATGACAAACAAACGTCAGATGTTCCGTGCGGGCAACGTCGGTAGAGTGGCTTCTGTGATAGTAGCTATTCGGGAATGTCTTGTGGTTTAACTCGTGGAATATGGGCTCTCCGGCTATCTTCTCTTCCTTCATGCCAACCTCTATAAGCCGGTGCGCTTCCTCTTCGGAGCCATCGCACCAATATATCTTAACGGGCTTTGTCAGCTTCGCTACTTCATCTACCCATTTTTCTAAAGATGTCGCCATATTTACGCCTTGTTCTTAAAAAATTAATTTTGTAATTATTTTTGCGGTTCGATGATTACTTTAATAGAATCTTTTGCCTCGGCAACCAGCTTGAATCCTATGCCTGTGTCCTTCAGCCCAAACCGGTGCGTTATCATATCACAAACGTCTATTTTTTTAAAGGATATCTTATCTAACGCTTCAAAGTGATCCTGCGGACTTCCGGCGTAGGAGCTCGTAATGGTAACTTCACTGCGCCAGAATATATCGTTCGTCGCTACCGGTAGTTGCGCATCTTTGCCCGAGGCCGAAAATATCAATACGGTGCCGCCGCGCTCCACGGATCCCAGGCCCTGCCGAAAAGCGTTTTCGGCACTCGCGCATATTATCACAAGATCTGCTAAATATCCGCCATTCAATTCTTTCAACAAATCGGGTGAGTACTCTTTAGCATTGATCGCATGATCCGCACCCGAGCGCATCGCCGCTTCAAGCCTAAAACCTGAAATATCCGTCGCAAATATTCGGCCTGCGCCATTTGCCTTAGCTAATTTAACATGCAGCAGGCCTGATATCCCGCTGCCTACGATAAGAACGGTGCCGCCTGCCTTAAAATTTGCAAGGCGCTGCCCCCTCAGAACACACGCCAGCGGCTCGATGAATGTAGCATCTTCGAACGAAATCTTATCCGGCAGTAGAAAAGTTCCTTTTTCGACATTTATCGACGGCACCCTAACGTATTCACAGAATCCGCCGGGATAGAAGTTCGTCTTACGCAGGGTGTCACACACTGTCTCGTGGCCGGCCTTACAGTAACGGCATGTTCCGCACGGTACATGATGCGCCACGGCCACTCTGTCCCCGATCTTGAAGCGTGAAACGCCATTACCGACCTCCACCACCGTCCCAGCTATCTCATGCCCGAGCACGAGAGGGACGCGATTAATCCTATACCATTCCATGGCATCACTACCGCATATTCCGGATGCCTCGATCTTTACAAGGATTTCGCCATCTCCTACGCCCGGAATAACCATCTCCTCCAGCCTGACGTCATTATTTGAATAGTACATCGCTACACGCATTATTCTAATCGTTCTTTCTGTTTTACAGGAGTTTTGAAATGGATGAGGTTATGAAGTCTTTGTCGCCCTGTTTCCGATCGGGGATATTGATCTCGACTACGGAGGAGGCCCCCTTGCCCTGCAGTATATCTCGTATATTCTTAAAACACTTATTGACCCCGAGCCCACTGCCCGACGTTAATATAATCGCAACCTTTTTACCGTGGAGGCCGTTAAGCTTATCAAGATAACTGTTCATGGCCGGTACCGGAGCAAATGCCCAGACGGGGCATCCCAGCACTATCATGTCGTAAGGGCTTGCATCGAAATTAACATCGGATCCAAGTAACGCGCGCTTACGCGTGAACGCGGCGCGGCACTGAGCGGCAAAACCTGTTATCTCTTCGTAAGGCCTCAGCCTCTGGAGAATCGCTTCGCCTTCGGTGCCAAATTTATCTGCGCATATCTTTGCGACTCTGTCTGTATTTCCACTAAATGAATAGTATGTAATAAGTGTCTTCATAATTGATTATATTAGCAAACTTTACCTTTATTTACAATAAAAAACCACTCCCTAAACCACTCCCTAAATCGCTCCCTATTTATTTTTAATGTAAAGTTTTTGGGCGTCCGGCATAACGAATTTAGGCCTCACGTAACGCCCATAAGCGGGGGCATAGACATATTCTACTTTATTGGTGAGCCTGTTAACCAAAACTTTTACCTTCGTAATTCTGCTGAGTTCGATCGCATCCGACTTAAGCCACAACTGGTCTGCCGCAGATAAAGCCGCTGACTTACTATCCTTATATCCTTGTGGAGTAGGCGAGAATGCTGCAGCCACTTCGATATTAGTCAATATTAAGAAGGTTGTTAATATAGTTGTTGTTATCCTACTTGCTCTCATATTATCGATAAATACCTTGCCACATAGATTCTTCGTCTAGGCCTTTGACTGAGGCGCCTCTACGACTGAGCTATTACCGCTCGTGGATCATACTATCTAATGTCTAAAATGAACAAATATCCTTCCAAAATTCTTATCATCTTTTTCTATTCGGTGATAAAGTTTCTTTACATGCGATTGCTCTAAGAAACGTAGCACATGTTTTTTTAATTGTCCGCTTCCCTTACCCGAAATTATTTCCACCAAGGCAATTCTTTTCTGCATCGCCTCCGTAATAACACGATTTAATTCCGATTCGATCGCTCCGGATTTGTTAAAAATATCATGCAGATCTAATTTTATTTTCGCCATGGCTGACTGCTATACTCCGATCTTCTAAAAACCTATAACCTGCTGAAATGTTATTGGCTCTATGCGCACGCTTCCGGTAAACGGAAAGCTGAATGATAATATCGTAAGCAATATAAGCGCTATTAAAACGCCCAACGTAGATGCCATTATCGCATGATTAACAAATTTATCCGAACCAAATAAGAATGTAAAACTTATGGTCGTTACTGCTCCTGCCACCAGAACGAACCATAATACAGGATGCACACCTGTCCTTGAATCTATTATACGCAATCTCCTCATTTCGCGCAAATCATCGAGTTTGCGCACAGATTCTGCAAAAAATATCTTTTCCCTGTCCGTCTTTGGTTCATAGCTCGTATAAAGCCTCCAGATATTTCTCAATATTGCGCGAGCTTTTGCGCTTTCCTCACCTCGACCAAGAGATGCCCATTCTTCATTAATAACAACGTCCACGTATTTCTTTATAAGGTAATGGGCTTCATCTTCGAACGGTTTTGCAAAGACTACACTGCTCCTGTAAATATCCACCAGGCAGTTGGCTTCCGTTTCCGTATGAGCTACAGCCTTATCAAAATTTTGCCAGGCTATAACCACTACAAATGCCAATAATACCGTATAGGCCATCGCGATCGCCTGAAATATTGCGCTGGCCATATCGTTATGCGCTTTAAACATCTGACGCGGAACAAACCGCCATACGATCAATAGCCCCGCCATAGACAAGGCCACTGCAAGGAAAACCATGATCACACCCAAAGGGACTATGGGTATATAAAATAATATTTTTTGAATTAGCGGCATCGCTCCTCCTCTGCGGGTTACTGCTCATTGCCTATCTACAAATTAAAGATCGTTATTTCATCTACAAAAATTCACTGGATACCATGTCACATAGAAGCACGCCGCGGCGTTTAAGGGTAATGCCGGAGATACTATCTCCCTCTCTCTTGTATTTGATCAGCTCTTTCTTGACCAGATCGTCTATAGCCTTACGCTCGAGCCTCATAAGATCGTATCCGGTACTATCTTTAAACCATTTGAAGTCGATCCCGTCTCTCGTCCTGATCTTAACGGCGGCCGTCTCCTTCGCTCGTCTTTCGCTCGACAGCTTCTCACTCGATTCTACCAGGCTATCAAGAGACTCGCAACGCTTAATATATTCCTTAACGCTCGCGATATTGCGCGAGCGAACCCCGTCTATATATGATACGGCGGAGGCGCCGAGGCCTATATACGGATTATTTTCCCAGTAGCTCTCATTGTGTCTGCATCTGAATCCTTCCATCGCGAAGCTCGATATCTCGTATTGCTTAAATCTGCCCAATGCCAGCATATCTATCGCCGTCTCATACATTTCACAGGCGATGTCGTCGCCGATAGGTTTAATACTGTTATTGCATAGTGCCTTAAATAGCGGCGTATCTTTTTCATATGTCAGCGAATAGCATGATATATGCTTGATCGGAAGCTTAACTACCTCGCCAAGCTCCTTCTTCCAATCTCCAGGTTTCTCATCCCATATACCAAACATCAGATCTATGCTTATATTCGACAACCCTCTCTTGGCTGCAATATTTACAGATTCACGCGCTTTCGTCATATTGTGGATTCTGCCGAGCCGTTTAAGCTTTCTATCGTCCAGCGACTGGACGCCTATGCTAAGCCTGTTCACGCCATAATCCATAAATAATTTTACTCTATCGTTATCGAGACTGTCCGGATTAGCCTCGATGGTAAATTCGCTCGACCCATCCAGCCTTGGCCTCAACGCACTCAATAGACGTCCGAGGTCGGACATATCAAGAACGCTGGGGGTCCCTCCTCCTATGTACACGGTAGGAAAGCACTCTTTCAGCTTTCCTATTTGATCTATAATGACATCCACATAAGCCGATGCGGTATTGCGATCATAGATCATGCTGTAAAAATCACAGTACAGGCATTTGCGTCTGCAAAACGGTATGTGTATATATAATGAAGTTTTCATTGTCTCCGAAAAAAAGGAGGCGCATTTGACCTGCGCCCCCTTCAATTATATCTATTAATTTTTCAGCTTACTTGTTCATCTTATTAATAGTTTCCTGCATGAACTTGCCGGCGATGTCTTTACAGCCAAGGCCGAAAGCAATTGCGGCACCGAGACCTATCGATATCAATATTATATTTACCGTAAGAATTAATAATGCGGTAGCTATTTTTAACTGCTCAATCGCTACAATAATCGTAAACACTATCAGTATGACCTGAAAGATCTGACCCAGCAATTTCGCATTTTTCAGGCCCGCGTTGGAACCGGCCGTGCGGATTAATGTAGCGATAAAATTTGCCAGAAAAGATCCTATTATCAGAATAAATATAGCTGCTATTATATTGGGCACATATTCCGCCAACCTCGAGATGAGATCGGAAGCCATCTTCAGATTCAGCGCATCCAACATTGTAGCTATGGCTACTAATACCACCAGCCAATATATCACCCCGCCGATCAACTCGGACAGAGAGATACGTATATCGCCCTGAGCTAGGACATTGGCAATACCGGCCTTATCACTCGCCTGATCCAGGCGAACGGCTCTTAGAACCCTTACCACGACGGCCTCTATCAGCTTTGCCAGTAACCACCCTACTACCAGGATGATAATAGCCCCGGCTATGGCCGGAATATAGCTCCATATCTTGATGGCCATGACTTTTATCGGCTCCATCACTACAACATTCAAGTTTTCCATCCAACACCTCCCTATTTTGTCTTAATCCCAAGCTCATAAATGACGCTTATGAACCTTAGAATGACATCGTTAGACAGTATTATACCATGTAATAATAATTTGGCAAGGGTAGGGCCAAATTTGTCTGTGTCAAGGACTTGGTGGGGCTTTTTCTCAATATGAATAATCGTAGTGGATCAGTGAGAGCTGCCCCCAACGTGTCTATTACGGCCTATGAGGCCGGTGTTATTATCAATTAAATCTGTATTTTTACGCATAAAGT
>CAIMPC010000012.1 GCA_903843285.1 Candidatus Omnitrophota bacterium | reverse complement strand
ACCCTTCAGGTTACCCACATCGCTTGGACAACCCTTTGGGTTGCCCACACTCTCCACAACACTACTACTACCTTATCCAAGAAAGGACTTCAAGTAAACTTCCTTCTCTATTTTATGACACTATAGCAGATTTCCTGGGGAGATGAAGATAGTAAAAATGTTTTTAATTATTGGACTTTTGATGTTTTTAAGTGGTTGTGTGTCGGCGCAACAGACAGATAATTTCCAGCTTGAAAATCTAAAAAGCGATATTAGGATTAACTCTGCCTTATCCGAAAAAGGAGCGAGTGCTGTAGGCCCTATTGGATTGGCAAGGGTAGAAACAGCGGACCTTATATATATCATTAGCAAAAATGGAAAGTTGTCTGAAGGACGAACAAGGTTAGGCGCGATCTCCCTTGAAGTAACCGTTAAAAAGATAGCAGACGATAAATATGACAATGTTCTTATCTTGGCTTTTTCGTTTCCGGCGAAAGACAAAGCGCCTGTCAAATCAGCGCGAAGCGTGTTTCAATTTACCACTAGCCTAAGTCAGTTAGCAGAGTTAAGGACGAAGACGGAACAAAAATCTAAAGATATTCATAAGATGGCTGAAATGTGGGCAAACGCGGTTGAGGAGCAGGGTAAAAAAGAAGGATACGAATATCAGAATCTATTTAGTTACACACTGAAAAAAGCGTTGGTTGCAATGGGCGAGAGATTTTTGAATACCTTCCCGGCTACTATCGAAACCTTGGTAAATAAATACCCCCAGGTTATCGCAGATATCGAAAAACAGGGCGGCTTTGAGGCAACAGTAAAAAAGAACATGGCTGCTGAAAAAGAAGCCAGAGAAACACTGGAAGAAGTTGATACTGGCTACGGCAGGATAGCAAAGGGGATGACTATTGCAGAAGTAGAAAAGATATTGCCCTCGACTTCGCGAGCTTTTAAGAATGATACAAGGATGGGGTATAAAGATCTAACAATTTATGATAAGGATTGGCGAAGCCAAACTGCGGGGCTATGGATAGAGCTAGAAAATGATAAGGTGAAGAGCGTGAAAGTGGTAAAATAATCTAAAAAGGGTAAAATGAGGCGAAGATCAAAAAGCATAACAATATTCTGCTGGATCTTAATTCTGTATTCCAGCCTAATTATCGGGTGGATAACATATATTTTGACGATAGCCCATTTTTCGGTGCCTTATTTATTTAAAGCAATAGATAACGCCGGTAGGCTTCTTATCATCAATTCACTTGCAATAGTTATGGCGATCTTGTTGTTAAGATTAAATAATACAGCAAGAAAAGTTTTTATTATATTTGCAGTTATTGTCACTATTTTAGCTCTTGGTGCCACTATTATCCAATCTATATACCAAACTCCAAAATTTATAGAAAAGTTTAAACAAAATCAAGTCGAACGGTATAAGCAAAAAGGACAAGAACCTCCGCCGTTATCCATGCCGTTGGCGTTTGTTGTTTTTAGCGCCTTTCTCAATTTACCGCGGATCGTTTGCGCTATTATATATATCACTGGGATTATTTTATTTACTCGCCCACGAGTAAAGGAACAGTTTAAATGAAAATAAAAAACTGTCTAAAATATCTTTCTTACATGATGAGTATAATCTTGTGTTTCTGTCTTATGAGTGGTTGTGGTTACGATAAGCGCAGCCCCCCGGAGAGAAATATAATATCTTTGCTCAATCAAACAGAAAAAATTAGATACTCATCAAATCCGGTAAGCAGGAAACTATCTTCAGATAATGTAAATAAGTTGGCATCCTATGGTCACGACGCGATACCGATCTTAGCCGAAGAATTATCCAAAAGTAGAAACCCTAAGCGCCAAGGTATCGTAATAGCTACATTGGCAAATATTGGCGGGAGCGAGGCGGAAAAAATATTGCTACAATATGCAAACGATAACAATGCAGGCGTGCGGGCTGGTGTGGCCATTGGATTAAGGGTTTTTGGTTCAAATGAATCTTTGGAAGCTCTTATGGACATGGCCAAGAACGATAGGCACCCCCAAGTTAGGATGGCCGCTGTCCTTTCATTAGGTAGCTATAAGGGCGAAAAAGTAATAGATTTTCTAAAATCTCAATGCAATGATAAAAATAAGGATATTCAAAAAGCAGCTAAGTACTCTCTCGGGAAAAGGGGTCAGAGTCAATTTGTTGTGCCATGTCCGATTAAGAAACATCTGCACGAGCACCCTCAGTAAAATCAGTGCCATGTTCACAGGGGCCACCCTTCAAAATATAAGTAATTTATTAGGTCTGCGCACCGTTTAGTGGTAGTTAGTTTTCAAGGGCGGCACTTTTGAAGATGGCACCAATAATCAGCGTTGATCATGAGAAGCAGGAGGCAGTCTCGTCTTTTACGCTGTCGCAAGAGAGATCGCTTCGTCCGTCTCGCTTCGCTCGACGTCCTCGCGACGAAAACGGCTATTGCGACACAGTCTCAAAGACGAATGGGGCGCTTATTTACGCTAATCTATTGCCAATAAACTCATTAAGTTAGTGTAAGATTTAGTGGGGTGCTTAGAAGAGAGAAATAATAGTAGCGGTCGTTTCTTTCTTTTTGGTTCTTTTTCTTTCTTTGTGAATAGTGTGAATATGTGGATAAAAGGCTT
>CAIMPC010000011.1 GCA_903843285.1 Candidatus Omnitrophota bacterium | reverse complement strand
ACTTTATGCGTAAAAATACAGATTTAATTGATAATAACACCGGCCTCATAGGCCGTAATAGACACGTTGGGGGCAGCTCTCACTGATCCACTACGATTATTCATATTGAGAAAAAGCCCCACCAAGTCCTTGACACAGACACTCATTAAAAACTTGTTTTAATAGTAATATTTTTATGCAATAATATGTGCATATGATAGACGACTTTAATCCCTCAAAAAAAGATAATAAGAATATTCCATCAAGCGAAGAAATGTTTGCAAGCCTTTTTGCGCATATGCCGAGCGGTGTCGCAGTATACAGGGCTACGGACGGCGGAAATAGTTTTGTCTTTGCAGATATCAATCCGGCGGCGGAGATGATAGAGAATGTTCGAAAGTCCGACATAATCGGCAGGCGCGTGGATGAAATATTCCCGGGCGCGTATGAGCTCGGGTTGATCGAGGTCTTGAGGCGGGTATGGAAGACCGGAGAATCCGAATATCTGCCAAAGGCCCTATATAGAGATGAAAACCGTGAAGGGTGGAGGGAGAACTGGATATATAAACTGCAGACCGGCGAGGTCGTCGCGTTATATAACGATATAACCGCTCGGGTTAAGGCGGAAGAGGAAAGCGAGAGCCAAAAGAACCTATTCAAAAATCTTGTTGCTAACATACCCTATGCCGTCTTCTGGAAGAACAGAAGCTCGATATACTACGGGTGTAATGAAAATTTTGCCAGAATTGTCGGGATGAAAAGCCCTGAAGATGTTTTTGGAAAGTCGGATTACGACCTTCCCTGGACTAAGAGCGAATCCGATGCGATCGTCTCCAGCGATATGAAGGTTATGGAAAACGGTGCGCCAATTCTTAACGTCGAGGAGACACTGCATCAGATTGATGGGAGAGAGGCTGTGATTCTGATGAGCAAAGCTCCCCTTAGAGATACTATGGGTAATGTTGTTGGACTATTAGGGGTATATAATGACATCTCCGAGCGCAAGTATATGGAAAAGTCGCTAATTGAAACGGTGAATCACTGGCAGACTACCTTTGACTCATCGCGCGACATGATAGTGCTTCTCGATGAAAATATGCACATAGTGAAGGCAAATCGCGCCTGTTCAGAGTTTCTTAATGTTCCGATAGATCAAATGGTTGGCCAATTTTGCTATCAGATATTTCATGGTGCAAAAAATCCTATGGAGCTTTGCCCTCTGGCAAAAATGAAGAAGACAAAGGTCGATCGGATTACGGAGACGATCTTTATTCCAGATCGCGATGGATGGCTATTTATTTCCGTTGATTCTATGCGCGATAGTTCCGGCAATCTATTGGGCTATGTTCATCTGATGAGAGATGTGACTGCCAGTAAAAAGATGGAGGAAGAGATAAAGAAGTCGGAGACAAAGTTTAAAACCGTGTTTGAAAATTCCGCCGGAGCTATAATTATATTTGACGTTGAGACTGGCCGGATAGTGGAGTGTAACAGCCAGGCCGAAAGCCTGGTGGGCTACAGCAGGAAACAATTGATAGGTATGCAATATGCAAAGCTGCATCCAAAGGAAGAATCTGAGGAGCATGAAAAGAAATTTCTCGACCACATTAACGAGGACATGCTGGGTGATTACGAAGGCCAGATAGAGAGAGAAAATGGTGTCAGGGTCTCCGTGCTGATTCGTGCAAAGAAGATGAAGATAGACGACAAGGATGTGGCAATGGTACTGTTAATTGATATTACCGATCGTAAGCGCGCGGAAACATCTATACAAAAGGCATATAATGAGCTCAAGGTAGCTCAGGCCGACTTAGTGCAATCTGAAAAGATGGCTGCGATTGGAAGGTTCTCAGCTGGAATAGCTCATGAGGTAAAAAATCCGCTGGCTATCATAGTAGGTTGCGCCGAACTATTAGAGAATAAGATACCTCACTATGACATAGATGCGATGGATACATTGGAGAAAATAAAGGATTCGGCTCTTCGGGCAAATTCCATTCTGGTTTCATTGTTACAGTATGCCAGGCCTTCCGACCTTAAAGTCGAGATCGCTACTCCCGAGGAGCTGATAAACGGTGTGTTGCCGCTTTTCGAAAAACGTGCCGAAGAGTCAAGTGTCAGTATTGTAAGAGATTTTGTATCGGAGCATATGCGCGTGTCGGTCGATAAGAATCAGCTACATCAGGTTCTGTTCAATGTTATTAAGAATGCGATCGAAGCCATGCCGGAAGGCGGAAAGCTTACCATTAAGACCTATAAATCTATAGTGCCGGAATTATCTCATTCACTTCCATCTTGTGTTGTAGAATTGAAAGATACAGGCTCCGGCATCTCAAGGGAAAATCTTGCTAAGATAGCCGAGCCCTTTTTTAGCACAAAACCTCGTGTTGCCGGCACAGGGCTGGGGTTGTTCATGGGTAAATCTATAATGGATAAACATAAGGGAAAGCTATTGGTAAACAGCGAACCCGGGCATGGTACTTCCGTAAAAGTTGTATTGCCTATTCTTGGAGATTGATGTATATTTATTCAGGTACAGGGCTGGTAAAAAAATAGGAGGGCAGGGCATGAAGAAAATATTGATGATCGATGATGAAAAAGAATTTTGTATGGTTATTAAACAAAACTTAGAGATGAAGGGCGATTATTCTGTAGAGATAGCTACCGATGGTAAGAGCGGCATATCTGCGGCATTACACCATAAACCGGATCTCATATTGCTCGACATCATAATGCCCGGCATGGGTGGGTTTGATGTTCTCAGAGAACTGAAGAACATCAAAGAGACGACAATGATACCGGTTGTCATGCTCACCGCGGTGGGCAGTGAAGAGGCTAAGGAAAAGGCCCTGGGATTATATGATGAAGATTACATAGTTAAACCGGTTCTTCTAAATGATTTGGATGCAAAGATAAGATCGGTCCTGTCGCGTAAAATATAAACCAGATATTTTTTTGGCGTTGACAAAGAAGATGCAATCTTATATTATCTTTCGAGTTGTTTTTTTACGGTTTGTATTTAATTAAAAATTACGGAGAATGACATGGCGCAGTTCTATATAGGTGTAGACAGAAAAGTCAGGCGTTGTTATGGTTTCGATGAGATAGCTCTTGTCCCTGGGAGAGTCACCATTAATCCGGGAGAGGTGGATACGTCCTTCGAGCTGGGTGGAAAGCGTTATCGTATTCCTATATTGGCCGCGGCAATGGACGGCGTGGTGGATGTTAAATTTGCCGGTGCGATGGGTAAGCTCGGAGGAATAGCAGTGTTGAACCTCGAGGGCGTACAGACCAGATATGAGAATCCCGAACAGGTGCTGGATTCTATAGCAAGCGCTACATCTGAAGAGGCTACGAAGCTCGTGCAGGAGATATATCTTGCCCCAATAAAAGAAAAATTAGTTGCCAGGCGTATTCAGGAGATAAAGAAGCTCGGCGCATCGGCCGTTGTGAGCGCAATACCTCAGAGGGCGGAACGTTTCGCCGCGATAGCGCAGGAAGCGGGAGCCGATATCTTTATAGTGCAGTCCACGGTCACTACGGTAAAACATATCTCCAAATCATATAAGTCACTCGATTTTAAAAAGTTCTGCAAGGCCACCAAGCTTCCGGTAGTTATAGGTAATTGTGTGGGATATGAGGTGGCGCTCGAACTGATGGGTACGGGCTGCAGCGGCCTGTTAGTAGGTATAGGACCGGGAGCTGCGTGCACCACCAGGGGGGTTCTCGGTATAGGAGTGCCTCAGGTCACAGCTACCGTAGATTGCGCCGCGGCAAGAAACACATACTACAAAAAGACAAAAAAATATATTCCAATTATCACCGATGGCGGCATGTCTACGGGTGGAGATATATGTAAGGCATTTGCCTGCGGAGCCGATGCGGTTATGGTGGGTTCTGCTTTTGCCAGAAGCAAAGAAGCTCCCGGCAGAGGTTTCCACTGGGGAATGGCTACGCCTCATGCAAATCTTCCGAGGGGTACGAGGGTCAGGGTAGGTGTGACAGGTAATCTGGAGGAGATCCTCTTTGGCCCTGCAAAGGTGGATGATGGTTCTCAGAATCTCATGGGAGCACTACAGACTTCGATGGGTAGCGTCGGGGCTAAGAGTATAGCAGAGATGCAGAGGACCGAGATTATAATTGCGCCATCGATCCAGACAGAAGGTAAAGTGTTCCAGGTCGCTCAGCGAGTTGGAATGGGAAAATAGATTAGTCGTTAGCTTATAAGCCGATACGAGTTGCTACGCAATGGTTCACTCCGATTTTGTCCATCTTCATCTCCATTCTCAGTATAGCCTGCTGGATGGGGCTTGCCAGTTGGAACCCATTATAGCTAAATGTAAAGAATATCGCATGGGCGCCTGTGCCATAACAGATCATGGCAACATGTTCGGCGCGATAGAGTTTTACGACCTTGCGATGAAGAATGGCATAAAGCCTATAATCGGAAGCGAAGTATATATCGCTCCGGGCTCCAGATTCGAAAAGTCAAGCCGTGGCATTCAGGATGCGGCATATCACCTGATATTGCTTGCCAAGAATGAAACAGGCTACAGAAATCTTATAAAGTTGGTCTCCAGTGGTTTCCTCGAAGGCTTCTACTACCGTCCCAGGATAGACAAAGAGATATTGGCCGAAAATTCAAAAGGCCTGATCTGCGCATCCGCGTGCCTTAAAGGCGAGATTCCTCACCTTATAAATACCGGACGCACAGAGCAGGCCAGGCGAGTAGTCGACGAGTATAAATCGATATTCGAAAAGGATAGCTTCTATCTGGAGATTCAGGATAACCTGATACCGGAGCAGGATAAGGTCAATGAGGAGATTATTAAGATAGCGCGAGATATGAACGTCGGACTTGTCGCTACCAACGACGTTCATTACATCGAGAAGGAGCACTCTAAGGCGCACGAAGTGCTTCTCTGTATACAGACTCAAACTACGATGGCCGATCCCAACAGGATGCGCCTACAGACGGAGGAGTTCTACTTTAAGTCTAAAGACCAAATGATCCGGTCTTTTGGCAACATCGCCCCCGATGCGATAAAAAATACAATGGTTATTGCGGAGAAGTGTAATCTCGAGCTGGATTTTAAGAAACACCATCTGCCGAACTATCAAGCGCCTGAAGGGAAGACAGGGGAAGGTTACCTAAGAGAATTGGTTGATGAAGGTATTAAAAAAAGGTATCCCGATGGGGACACGGTTGTTAAAGAACGCGTTGACCGTGAGCTTAAAGTTATCGAGAAGTTCGGATATCCCAGCTACTTTTTAATTGCGTGGGACTTTGTCAATTATGCGAAGCAGAAGGGTATACCTGTAGGCCCCGGCCGCGGAAGCGCTGCAGGAAGCGTTGTAAGCTATGCCCTCGGCATCACAAATATTGATCCGCTAAAATACGATCTTCTCTTTGAAAGATTTCTGAATCCGGAGAGAATAAGCCTTCCAGATATAGATATAGACTTCTGCTTCGAGCGCAGAGGCGAAGTCATAGACTATGTAGTTAAGAAATATTCTAAGGAAAACGTCGCGCAAATAATTACTTTTGGAACCATGATGGCTAAGGCCGCTATAAGAGATACCGGGCGGGCCCTGGGCATGCCTTATGCCGATGTCGATAAGATAGCGAAACTCGTTCCCACGGAATTAGGTATTACCTTAGCCCAGGCTATGGATCAGGAGCCTGAGTTAAAAGGTTTATATAAGAATGACCCTACTATCACAGAGCTTATCGACGTCTCGTTGGTTCTGGAAGGACTGACTCGTCACGCTTCGACGCACGCCGCAGGTATAGTTATAAGCGAAAAGCCCCTCGTAAACTACGTGCCTCTATACAAAATACAAGAAGGGCAAATCACGACAGCTTATCCTATGACGTCTCTCGAAAAGATAGGCCTGCTGAAGATGGACATGCTCGGTCTTCGCACTCTCACTGTCATCAATGAGGCGGTGAAGATTATAAAACGCACGCAGAATATAGATCTGGATCTCGACAATATTTCTATGGAGGACAAAAAGACTTATAAACTGCTGGCGGATGCCTCATCGAGCGGAGTTTTTCAGCTGGAAAGTTCGGGCATGAGAGATCTTCTAAAGAAGCTGAATCCCGAAAAGTTCGAAGACATCATAGCGCTTCTTGCATTATTCAGGCCGGGACCGATAGGGTCGGGTATGCTCGACGATTTCATGAAACGTAAGCACGGACAGTCAAAATTTCGTTATGACCATAAGTTGTTGGAACCGATATTGAAAGAGACATATGGAGTGATATTATATCAGGAGCAGGCGATGAGGATCGCAAGCAACCTGGCCGGTTTCTCACTCGCCCAGGCCGATAACTTAAGGCGCGCTATGGCCAAAAAGACGCCTGAGATCATGTCCGAGATGAGGAATTTATTTGTGACGGGATGCCTGAAGAACGAGATAGATAAACGCAGTGCTGACCGCATTTTTGACCAGATCGAATATTTTGCGGGCTATGGGTTTAATAAATCACATTCAGCGGCTTATGCTCTGATAAGCTATCGCACGGCATATCTGAAAGCGAACTTTCCGATAGAATTTATGACCGCGCTTCTGACCAGTGAAAAAGATAATCTCGATAAGATCGCCCAGTATATAAATGAATCCCATAAGATGAATATAAAGATATTACCGTCCGACATAAATGAGAGCTATGCGAATTTCACGGTCGTGGGTGATTCTATAAGGTTCGGCCTGGCCGCTGTTAAGAACGTGGGCGAGGGAGCGATCGAATCAATAATAGGCACAAGAAAAAAACACGGTAAATTTAAATCCATATATGATTTTACGGAGAAGATCGACTCACGGCTTGTAAATAGAAAAGTTATAGAGAGCCTTATAAAGTGCGGTGCAATGGATTCACTGGGCCTGTTTCGATCACAATTATCGGCGATGATAGATAAAGCTCTCGATGTGGCAGGCGGTGTCCAAAAGGACCGGATGAGCGGACAGTTGTCATTTTTCGACAGCTTTGAAGATGAGGAGAAATTTAAGAAGACGTTTCAGGAGATACCCAATATACCCGAATGGCCCGAGAGTCAGCTGCTGGCACATGAAAAAGAGATGCTCGGTTTGTATATATCAAAACATCCGCTGGCAAGATTCGAGAAAGTTATACGTACTTACTCGACCTGCTCAACGACAGACCTCAGGGGTCGTAAGGACGGCGATGAGATGCTGATAGGCGGTATCATATCAAAGGTCAAATTTACGGTAACGAAACGTACTAATGAGAAGATGGCTATAGTTACGCTGGAGGATCTCGACGGTACTGTGGAGGCCCTGGTATTTCCGAGCGCTTTCGCTAAGGCATCGCTACTTATAAAACCCGATGCAATCGTCTTCTTTAGCGGTCGACTAAGCCTGAGGGAGGACGAGCCTAAAATAATCGTCAATGAAGCCTCCGCGCTGGAGTCCGTAAAGATGAAATACACTAAGGCTGTATGCATAGAATTGCTTACGGCCGGACTCGAAGTGAGCGCATTGGATAAGCTTAAAAAGGTACTCTCCAGGTATCCGGGCGCGGTGCCTGCTTTCCTTAAATTCATTAAGCCTGATGGCACGAAAGCCGTCGTAACTATGGGCAACAGTCTTCTTATAGAGCCTCACGAAGGCCTTGTCCGGGACATTGAAAAGATATTCGGAACCGATGTAGTAAGTTTTAAAGCATAGCCCATCGCTATCATCCTTGACATTATCCCGAGCAGGTGTTAACATAACCCTTTGAAAAATAGAATGTTATGAAAGATAAAAAGAATACGCAGGATATAAAAGCTATCAACAGCTTTCTGGAATTCTGGACGAAATTTCATTCGATATTTAATGAAATCATATCTAAGGATGCAATATCGAATGAGGATGAGGCTAAGTTTCTCGGCGTCAGGGATATAATTAGAGTCAAATATGATACCTTGATCAATGGCTTAGACTTTAAATATGCTCCGCGTTCACGAAACACTGATCCCGTACAAGGAGTTATGTTAATAGGCGGAATAAGGCTTATGAGCGAGAAGGGCCTTAAGAGGCTGAATGATGACTGGAGGGATTCGTACATATTTCTGAACAGCATAAGCGAGCACCTTAAGAATAAGAGAAAGCGCTTAGAGGGATTTAATCCTATGGCAGTATTTTTTAAGAGATTGATGGATAATAAGGGTGATATAGTAAAGAATTTTTTTAATCTGCAAACAGCTGTGACCCGACAGGGTAAGGAGAACGTAAAATGACAAAAAAAGATATTGTGCTGAAGATATCGGAAGATGCGCAAATAAAACAGATAGATGTGAAGAGGGTAGTTCAGATGACTCTCGACCTGATTGTCTCCGCGCTTTCTCACGGCGAAACGGTTGAGCTGAGAAATTTTGGAGTATTTAAGGTTAAGTCGAGGAGATCCCGCATAGGAAGAAATCCGAAGACCGGACAGACTGTACCGATACCCGAGAGAAAGGTCGTCTCATTTAAGGTCGGCATGGTCATGAAGAAGAAGGTTAAGTAGAAGCGATTTGCGAATCGATCATTGGAGGATAGAGTGGAATATAGGTCTGTAAGAGGAATGGAGGACATGCTCCCTCAGGATGCCTGGATCTGGCACTATATTGAGGCCAGGGCCAGACAGGAGTTCGCGGCATCCGGGTATTCAGAGATAAGGACCCCCATATTGGAGGATACAGCGGTCTTCGTGCGCGGTATAGGCGATACGACGGATATAGTCACTAAGGAGATGTTTACCTTTACCGATAGAAAAGAGCGTTCTCTTACTATGAGGCCGGAGGGAACGGCGCCCATAGTGAGGGCATATATAGAACATGCGCTTTTGGCGATAGCGCCCATCAGCAGGCTATATTATGTAGGGCCTATGTTTCGCGCTGAACGCCCGCAAAAAGGTAGATTTAGGCAGTTCTTTCAGATTGGCGCTGAAGTCATAGGATCCGGTTCACCATTTGCGGATATTGAAACCATAGCGCAGATAAGCAGTATGATGACATTATTCGGACTCAAGGAATTTAAGATAAAACTGAATACCCTCGGATGCAGGGACGATAAAGCCAAATTTGCCGTAAGCCTGAAAAATTATCTGGAAGATAAACGTCCGCGCCTTTGCGAGGATTGCGTATCGCGGATGGATAAGAATGTTTTAAGAGTGCTCGATTGTAAGAATCCCGAGTGCAGAGAGATCGTGAAAGATGCGCCAAATGTGGTCGATAGCCTTTGTCAAGGGTGCGCGGAGCATTTTAAGAAAGTGAAGGATGGCTTAAATTTGCTCGGAATAGGATTTGAGGAGGCTAAGAACCTCGTTAGAGGACTGGACTATTACACAGCGACCGTTTTCGAGCTTACGCATTCTGCTCTCGGCGGCCAGGATGCTCTGGCGGCAGGCGGCAGGTATGATAATCTCGTTAAGGATATGGGCGGCTCCGCCCTCGGCGCGGTAGGATATGCTATTGGCATAGAGAGGCTTATTATCGCTCTTAAGGCCGAAGGTATTAAGCAGACGCCTGAAACGGTAGTGTATATCGCTACGATGGGGGATGACGCTAAACTCGAGGGGATGAGGATTGCCAGGGAGATCAGGGTCCATATCGGATTAGGCAATATAGTGGTTCTTACAGATGTCGGAGAGACCTCTCTTAAGTCCCAGCTTCGCAGTGCCGATAGAAGTAAGGCAAAAATTGTAATTATGCTGGGGGATGATGAGTTAAAACAAAATAAAGCGACTATAAAGGACATGGGCGGTAAAGAGCCCCAGGTTATGGTCGAAATAGGATCGATAGTTAAGGAGGTAGTCAGAAGATTATGCTGAGGACACACACCTGCGGTGAGTTAAATGGAGAGGATATAGGCGGTGCCACGTCGCTATGCGGCTGGGTTGGCGCCCGTAGAGATCACGGTAACCTTATTTTTATAGATATTCGTGACGCGTATGGCATTACACAAGTGGTCTTTAACCCTAAATCGTCTCAGGATCTGCATAAGAAAGCGGAAGAGCTAAGGTCGGAGTTTGTTATCAGGGTAATCGGTCATGTCGGGAGACGTCCGCAGGGCACGGAGAACCCGAAGATTCCGACCGGCCAGATAGAGGTTGCCGCCGAGGGCCTTGAGATATTGAATATGGCTATGACTACGCCGTTTGAAATAGCCGACGATGCATTAGTGACAGAGGAGAGCCGGCTGAAGTATAGATATCTCGACTTAAGGCGCGGGGTCATGCAGAAGAATCTCAGGCTACGGCATAAGGCGTGTAAGAGTGCCCGCGACTATTTCGATCAGAGGAACTTCATCGAGGTTGAGACACCGATACTTACTAAGTCTACGCCCGAGGGCGCAAGGGATTATCTGGTGCCCTCACGTGTTAATCCGGGTATGTTCTATGCGCTCCCGCAGTCTCCGCAATTATTTAAACAGATACTTATGGTTTCGTCGCTGGACAGGTACTTCCAGATCGCAAAATGTTTCCGTGATGAGGATCTGAGATCGGATAGACAGCCTGAGTTCACGCAGTTTGATATAGAGATGTCATTCGTTACGGAGGAAGATATATACGAGATCTCAGAAGGGCTGATGAAGAAACTATTTAAAGACGCTATCGGTGTAGATCTCGAGACGCCTTTTCCGAGGCTCAAATATGCCGAGGCGATGACAAGATACGGTTGTGATAAGCCCGATATACGATTTGGTTTGGAGTTGGTCGAGATAACGGATCTCGTGAAGAATTCACAGTTTAAGATATTCCGTGATGTTGCCGAGAAAGCAGGCAAGGTGATTGCGATAAATGCGAAAGGGTGCGCCTCCTATTCCCGCTCAAGCGTCGATGAGCTTATAGAGTTTGTGAAAGAGCATGGCGCGAAAGGCCTGGCAAACTTTAAGTGCGAAGCAGGTAAACTCACATCGCAGATAGATAAATTCTTCTCCGAGGAGGAGCTAGACGCTATTAGGTCTGCGCTGGGCTCCTCGGATGGAGATATGCTATTTATCGTAGCCGATAAAAAGAAGATCGCATATGATGCAATGTCAAATTTACGCAAACTGCTCGGTAAGAGATTAAATCTCATCGACGAAAGATCATTCAAATTTTTATGGGTTACCGACTTTCCGCTGTTCCAATATAGCGAGGAAGATAAGAGGTGGGTCTCCGAGCATCATCCCTTTACATCGGTACATCCGGACGATCTGGAGCTTCTGAAAAAAGGGGACTCGCTCGATAAGATCAGATCGCGATCATATGATTTAGTCGTAAATGGCAGCGAGATAGGGTCAGGAAGTATAAGGATCCATGACAGGAA
The DNA here is from genome assembly GCA_903843285.1 of Candidatus Omnitrophota bacterium. Lineage (GTDB taxonomy): Bacteria > Omnitrophota > Gorgyraeia > 2-01-FULL-45-10 > 2-01-FULL-45-10 > CAIMPC01. The sequence continues at coordinate 15,510 of CAIMPC010000011.1, read as the reverse complement.
TATGCAGGAATTGATATTCAAAACGATAGGTATAAGTGAGGATGAGGCAAAAGTGCGATTCGGGTTTCTTTTAGATGCATTTAAATATGGGGCTCCGCCTCATGGAGGTGTGGCATTCGGACTGGATCGGCTCATGACGCTATTTGTGGGATGCGATTCCATAAGGGATGTCATAGCTTTTCCTAAGACTCAGAAAGCATTCTGTCCCATGACGAGCGCTCCTTCCGTCGTAGATGATAAACAGCTGAACGAACTTAGCATAAAGATAAAGAAATAAAAGCATTACTCGGATGGCGAGCATGATCATAGCGTCAAATCTGCACAAATCATATAAGCTGAACGAGTCCTTTGTTCGGAGTTTGGCCCGTGATGTTTTAAGGATTATCGGTAAAGAAGAAGCGATAGACCTGGAGCTTATATTTTTAGATGATAAATCGATGAAGAGTTATAATAAAAAATATAAGTCTGAGGACAGGGCCACAGATGTATTGAGTTTCAAAATAGATAGAAGCGAGTTTGGCCAAAAGACGCCGGTGGGCCACATAATCATTTCGCTCGATATGGCCCTTAGAAACTCCGGGCTTTATGAAACCCGCTTTGCCGACGAGGCTGTGCTCTACGTTATCCATGGCATCTTACATCTGTTTGGATATGATGATGGATGCAGGCGCGACAGCTGTAGAATGGCTGTAAAACAGAAGCAGATATTGGATAAATTATGCTGCTCCAAAAATTTGTCGAAAGTTTTAATGCCGCTGTAGAAGGCTTCATATACGTTCTTAAGACGGAGCGTAACATGAAGGCGCACTTCCTTACGGCTCTATTCGTTATCCTCACAGGGATCTACGCAAACTTTTCATCTTATGAGCTTATGGCGCTGGTCATAACCATCACCCTTGTCCTAGTGGTAGAGATGATTAATACAGCCATAGAGTTAACTGTAGATATGATAAAAGCAGAATTTCATCCAATAGCGCGAGTGATAAAGGATGTTTCGGCCGGAGCCGTTCTGCTCGTCTCGATAAATGCTGTAGTGGTCGGCTATATGTTATTTGCCAAAAAAGTTCCGTTCAATATCGACAACCACCTCATGAATATACGCACATCTCCATGGCATATGACATTTATTGCGTTGATCCTGGTCTTCGGAATGTCCATACTCGGGAAAATATTATTTCATAAAGGCTCTCCTCTCCGGGGCGGGATGCCATCGGGGCACTCCGCTATAGCTTTCGCGATATGGACCGTTATAGTATTCTTTACAAATAATTCTGTAGTAATAATCCTGTCCCTACTAATGGCGATACTTATTGCGCGCCATCGCGTTAAGGATGCCATCCATACGGTGTGGGAAGTGGTGGTGGGGGCCATCCTGGGAGTCCTTATCACGACGCTAATATTCCAGATATTCCGATAATAAAATGCCTATACAGAAGAACGAGGGAATTTTACTCCGACGCCAGGATTTAAGGGAGACGAGCATATTACTTACCTTTTACACTAAGGACTTCGGTAAGGTAAAAGGGATAGTCCGGGGCGTAAGGGGCGGGTCGAGGGCTTTATCTGTAGGAGCCGCCTACGAGCCATTTGCTCTCGATGAAATAGTATTCTACGAGAGAAAGGACAGGGAGATATTTACCATATCCCAATGCGACCTGCTTAACTATTTCAGTCCGATAAGGGCCTCTCTCGATAAGCTGTCATATGCTTCATATATAGTAGAACTGCTCGATTCCGTTACGAGCCTTTCCGATAAGAATGGCGAAGTCTTCGACCTTATTTTAAAAAGCTTAGATCTGCTGTCGGGTGATTCGAGCCCCAGACGTGTTGCGCGTATATTTGAGATTAAACTGCTGGGGTTACTTGGGCTGATGCCGAATATGAGTGAGTGCGTGAATTGCGGAGACAACTCCGGAGCTAATCCTCCCAGGTTTAGCCTGCGACATGGCGGGCTTATATGCAGGAAGTGTCTGGACGTGGATAAGATGGCGGTTTCCATACTACCCGGAACCGTGAAATATATGGTCCATGTTCGCTCGTCGCCATTCGAGAAGGCGGCTATGGTGAAGGTCGCCTCCGAGGTCGGGAAGGAGCTGGAGAGGTTACTCAGAAGGTACCTGGATTACCATGTCGAACGACGCCTGAAGACGGTTGAATTTATAAAAGAAATAGCGTAATATTTTAAGGGTTTGCTTTTCCATTACAACAACTCATTTCCAGGACTCGTCATCCTGAACCCGCCGGAGCTTTAGTGGCGGGTGAAGGATCTGAAGGCTTAGATTCTTCGTCGAGCTAAAGCTCTCCTCAGAATGACACGCGCACTTATATGACCTAAGTTAAGCCTTTTCCCTTGATTTCAATAAAGGCATGTGTTAAGATACCAAAATTCGTAGCAATGGAATTATTAATATTTATTTAGGATACAGCATTAAATGCAACAGCCTGAAAAGAATCAACCCCAGCCGGATATGATGGATAAGATGGTCTCTCTTTGTAAAAGGCGCGGTTTCATCTTCCAGTCCAGCGAGATTTACGGCGGCCTGGCGGCTACGTGGGATTACGGCCCTCTTGGCGCTGAGCTTAAGCGTAATCTTAAAGAAGCCTGGTGGCGTTCTAACGTATATGAGCGCGATGATATTGAGGGGCTGGATTGCGCTATATTAATGAGATCTGAGGCCTGGATGGCGTCGGGCCATGTGTCGAATTTCGAAGATACCCTCGTAGATTGCAAATCCTGTAATAAGCGTTTCAAAGTCGAAAATGTAACAGGTAAAAAATGCCCCGAGTGTGACGGAGAGCTCACCGAGCCTCGCCAATTCAACATGATGTTAAAGACCCATCTCGGGCCGATCGAAGATTCCACCAGCCTTACTTATTTGCGGCCGGAGACAGCGCAGGGGATATTCGTAAATTTTAAGAACGTTGTCGATTCCATGAGGCGCAGAGTTCCATTCGGGATCGCGCAGATGGGGAAGTCTTTCCGCAATGAAGTAACCACAAAAAGTTTCACATTCCGTTCGCGCGAGTTTGAGCAGATGGAGATAGAATTCTTCGTTAAACCCGGCACTGATGAAGGGTGGTATTCTAAGTGGGTCGAGGAGAGGTTTAATTGGTATGTTAAACTCGGACTGAAGAGAGATAATCTTCGCATGCGTCAACATGAGAAGCACGAGCTGGCGCATTATGCGAAGGCCTGCACCGATATTGAATATCAATTTCCATTCGGTTGGTCCGAACTGGAGGGAATAGCCAACAGGACCGATTTCGATCTGACTCAGCATGGCCGCCTCAGCGGTAAAGATATGGAGTTTTTCGATGATGCGACCAATGAGCGGTACATTCCTTATGTAATCGAACCTTCCGGTGGTATAGATAGGTCGATATTGGCATTTCTATTCGATGCATACCGCGAGGAAAAGGTCAGGGATGAGAAGCGTGTTGTGCTCGGCTTGCACAATAGCCTTGCGCCTTTAAAGGCGGCGGTTCTGCCGCTATTAAGAAATCGCCCGGAGATAGTGGAGATGGCCCATAAGATTACCGATGATCTGAAGAAAGAGGCGAAGGTCAGATATGATGACACGGCGTCCATTGGCAGGCTCTACAGAAGGCAGGATGAGATCGGGACACCTTACTGCATCACAGTGGATGTTGACAGTCTGACGGATAATAAGGTAACTGTCCGCGACCGCGATACGATGAAGCAGGACAGAATAAGTTTATCAAAGATAAAAGAGTATGTAGTAGAAAGACTAAAATGAAAGGAGCAGGTGCAACAATGGGCAGTAAGGCTAAGAAGTGCGTATATTTCTTCGGCGGTGGAAAAGCCGATGGCAACGAATCGATGAAAAATTTACTCGGAGGTAAAGGTGCTAACCTGGCTGAAATGGCGGGGCATCCTAGTTTAAAATTACCGGTTCCTCCGGGTTTCACAGTTACTACGGATGTCTGTATTGCATTTCTGAAGAATAAAAAAACTTATCCTAAAGAGTTGGCCGGTCAGGTCAATAAGGCGATGGCCCAGGTCGAGAAGATTATGGGTAAGAAGTTTGGTGATCCGACGAATCCGCTGCTGGTATCCGTACGTTCAGGCGCGCGTAAGTCGATGCCCGGAATGATGGAGACTGTATTAAATGTTGGCCTCACAGAGAAGACTATTGCGGGATTGATAAAGATGACCGGAAATGAGCGCTTCGTTTACGACGCTTATCGCAGGCTGATTATGATGTACTCCGACGTGGTTATGGAAAAGGCGGCCGGCATTGAACCTAAGGGCGGTAAGGGTATCAGGAAAGTACTCGACGAGAAACTGGAGAAGATAAAGCATTCTAAGGGCTATAAGGCCGATACCGATCTTACGGTGAATGATCTAAAGGCTTTGGTGGCCGATTTTAAGAATACCGTTAAAGACGTGCTTGGCAGGGCGTTCCCGGATGATGCCAATGAACAGCTTTGGGGCGGCATCGGCGCGGTATTTTCGAGCTGGAACGGAAAGAGAGCGTTTGAGTATCGCAGGATAGAGCATATTCCGGATGAATGGGGCACGGCCGTTACTGTGCAGTCGATGGTATTTGGTAATATGGGTGACGATAGCGCTACAGGCGTTGCCTTCAGTCGTAATCCGGGAAACGGAGAAGCCCAATTCTACGGGGAGTATCTGGTGAATGCGCAGGGCGAGGATGTCGTGGCGGGTATACGTACGCCTGCGCCACTTAATCAATATTCAAAGAACGATCAGAGTAAGCAGTTCACGGCGCTTGAAAATCTGATGCCGAAATTATACAAAGAGCTTGATTCGATACGTAAGAGACTCGAGAAGCATTATAAGGATATGCAGGATATTGAGTTTACTATCGAGAGAGGCACCCTTTACATGCTGCAGTGCCGCGTTGGAAAACGTAATGGCGTGGCCGCTGTCCGTATGGCAGTAGATATGTATAAAGAGAAGCTGATCGACGCTAAAACGGCTGTCATGCGCGTAGCGCCGAACCAGTTGGTAGAGTTACTATTACCCATGATCGATCCTAAGGCTGAGAAGGCCGCCGGTTCTATTGCCAAAGGTTTACCCGCAGGCCCGGGTGGTGCTATAGGAAAAGCGGTCTTTACGTCCCATGATGCTGTTGCGTGGGCCGCCAGAGGCGAAAAGGTAATTTTAGTCAGAGAAGAGACCTCTCCTGAAGATGTCGATGGTATGCATAAGGCAGAAGCTATATTGACACTGAAAGGCGGAATGACTTCGCACGCCGCTTTAGTAGCGCGCGGCTGGGGGAAGTGCTGTATAGTGGGTTGCACCGATTTCGAAATCGCCGATGATAATAAGTCGCTTACCACGAAGAAGGGCATTATTATTAAGGAAGGCGATTGGTTAAGCTTAAACGGAACAACAGGCCTGGTATATCAGGGAAAGCTTTCTCTGGTGGACGTGGATGTTGAACATAATGAGTCGTACAGAGAGCTCATGAAGCTCGGCGACAAGTTTAGAACCATGAAGGTCAGGACCAATGCGGATACCCCAAAGGATGCCACTCAGGCAATTAAATTTGGCGCCGAGGGTATAGGTTTATTCAGGACCGAGCATATGTTCTATGGAGAAGGAGCCGATAAGCCGCTCTTCCTTCTGCGTAAGATGATCATGTCTAAGAATGTCGCAGAGAGGGTCGTGGCTTTAAATGAGTTATTTCCATTCGTAAAGAGCGATGTTAAAGCGACTCTCGAGGCGATGAAGGGATATCCGGTCACCATAAGGCTTCTCGACCCGCCTTTGCACGAGTTCGTTCCTCATAGCCAGGATAAATTAGAAGCCCTTGCTAAGGAGCTTGGGGTGGACATGGGAGAGCTCAATAAGCGCGCAGAAGTGCTCAGGGAGAATAACCCAATGTTAGGGCATCGCGGAGTTCGTCTGGGTGTTACGTATCCCGAGATAACCGAGATGCAGGTGCGCGCTATCCTTGAAGCCGCGGCGGAGCTCATTAAGTCCGGTAAGAAGACAGTTCCGGAGATAATGATACCGGTCACGTGCACTAAGAATGAGCTTGATAATCAGAAGGTGCTGGTAGATAAAGTATATAAAGAGGTCCTGGCTAAGTTCGGAATGAAGAGCTTACCGTTTATGTATGGCACTATGATAGAGATACCTCGCGCAGCACTGCAGGCGGGGAAGATGGCCGAGGCGGCGGAGTTCTTCTCTTTTGGCACTAACGACCTGACGCAGATGAGCTTCGGGTTCAGTCGTGACGATATAGGAAGCTTCCTTCCCGATTATCTCAACGCCAAAGTCCTGCCGGCAGATCCGTTTCAGACGATCGATCAGGACGGTGTCGGTGAGCTTATGACCATAGCGATAAAGCGCGGACGCGCCACGCGTAAGGACCTTAAGGTAGGTATATGCGGTGAGCATGGCGGAGATTCTGAAAGCGTTAAATTCTGCCATCGCGTCGGAATGAATTATGTGAGCTGTTCACCGTTCAGAGTTCCAATAGCTCGTCTGGCCGCCGCTCAGGCAGCCGTAGAGAGCAAAAAGAAATAGTAAGCCGTTAATGTGTCGGATGCCTGGAGGCGTTAAATCCTCCGGGCATCCAGACATTCAGTAGGGGTGCTAAGATGGATGCTATAAGGCTTTACCTTAAAGATATAAAGAAGCTCGAATTACTTACTCCCGAAGAAGAGATATCTCTGGCCAACAGGATTAAGAAGGGTGATAAGAAAGCCCGCAATGAGATGATACAGGCCAACCTTCGCTTGGTCATCAGTATCGCTAAGAGATATTCCCATCTTGGCGTGTCGATGATGGACCTTATAGAGGAAGGTAATCTGGGCCTGATGAAAGCGGTGGATAAATTTAACCCCAAAAAAGGATATAGGTTCTCCACTTATGGAGCTTGGTGGATAAGGCAATATGTATCCAGGGCCATAGCTAATCAGGGCAAGACCGTAAGGATGCCGGTGTATGTTATTGAGTTATTGATGCGCTATAAGAAGGTCACTGAAAATCTGACGACCTCTCTAAAGAGAAAGCCGAAGCTGAATGAGATTGCCAAACGCATGAAGCTTCCGATGAAGCGGGTTAAACAGCTCAGTAAGATGGTGACGGGCACTACGAGCCTTAATACGCCGGTGGGCGAAGAAGGTTCGACGGAATTTATGGACATGATCGAGGATGAGAATACGCCGACAGCCATAGACGGGTTATCCCATTTCTTCACGCAGGAACGACTGAAGGTGCTTTTGGCCAAGATGTCCAAAAGAGAGCAGAAGATACTCAGTATCAGATTTGGATTGAAAGACGGAGTTCCGCATACCTTAAGAGATACTGCGAAACATTTCGGAATAACGAGGGAGAGGGTGCGGCAGATAGAAGCGGCCGCTATGCGTAAGATGCGCGAGCATATGATAGAACAAGACAAAGAGGCTATCGCCAAACAGAGGTAGGGAGGGATCCATGAACGATTTAAAATCGTGTATTAGGGATATACCTAACTTTCCAAAGCAGGGGATAATATTTAAGGATATTACCACGCTATTAAAAAACGGTAAGAAGTTCAGGGAGGCAGTTGACCTATTTGCCGAGGGCTTAAAAGATAAGAAGATAGACGTGGTGCTGGGCGTCGAGGCTCGCGGGTTTATATTTGGCGCCGCGTTAGCTTATAAGCTCGGTGCCGGCATAGCGCCCATTCGTAAAAAAGGCAAGCTTCCGCATAAGACGCATTCAATCACTTACGACTTAGAATATGGTAAGGACACCCTCGAGATACATCAGGATGCTTTTGAAAAAGGCGATAGAGTAGTGATAGTCGATGATCTGCTCGCCACCGGCGGCACATGCCGCGCAGTCATAGAGCTGGTCGAGAAGATGGGCGGTAAGATCGAGACGATAGAATTTTTAATAGAACTGACCGCTCTCAAAGGCCGCGAGAAACTCAAAGGCTATCCGATCATCTCTCTGATCAAAGACGAATACTGCTAAGATTTACGTCATCCTGACACTGACTCTGACCCTGAACGAAGTGAGGGGGAAGAGGAAGTGGAAGGATCTAAGGAGTGTAGATTCTTCAGTCCCCTTCGCTATGCTCAGGGTCCTTCAGAATGACGGTGGGTAAATGATTTATATGTGCCCCTGTAGCTCAGATGGATAGAGCACAGGTTTCCTAAACCTGGTGTCGCCTGTTCGACTCAGGCCAGGGGCGCCACTTAAGCTGGATGATACCGTATGAAAAAACAAAAACCGATGATAGGATTGCATGCTCACACGCTATTCAGCGATGGCGCGCTACTGCCGAGCGAGCTTATAAGGCGCGCCGAGACGAAGGGTTATACAGCATTTGCGTTAACCGATCACGTAGACTCTTCTAATATCGATTTTGTTCTGCCGCGTATAGTTAAGGTTTGTAAGGCGCTTAACAAAAGCTGGGATATTCTCGCTATTCCCGGAGTAGAGATCACTCATGCGCCAATTCAGGAGATAAAGCGGCTTGTTAAATTTGCGCGGCGTAACGGGGCAAAGATAGTTCTGGTGCACGGAGAGACCGTTTCTGAGCCGGTCTTGAAAGGCACAAATAGGGCGGCTATTGATTCCGGATGCGATATTTTGGCGCATCCCGGCGTAATATCTATGGAGGATGTCAGATTAGCAAAGGTTAAGGGCGTGGCCCTGGAGCTGACAACGAGAAAGAACCATTCGACGACCAATAAACGCCTATACAGAATGGCTAAAAAAGTTGGCGCCAAGCTGGTCCTGAACACAGATGCGCACGATGAGCGCGATGTGGCGACTTATGGCCAGGCTGTAAAACTACTTAAGAGTATAGGTATGAATAAGGTTGATATAGAGGAAGTATTCGGTAATTCGCGTGAATTGGTAAATAAGGTTAAAGATTAAGCACATAAGAGGTTAGGAATAAAAAAGCTGATTCCATCTTGACAAGAGATGTACATGTGATATACTTTAGCAAGAATTGTAAAAAAGTGTACCCAAAGAGCCTATAACACCATAGATAATTTAAATCTTGGCGAAAGAGGAGGTGGTGGATCAAATAGCCGTAGGTTATCAAGACGTGGTGATGTAGATAAAGAATCAATAAGCAATATATACAGGGGGCTGTGATTTAGAATGATAGTTTTCGGTCCCCAATTAAATATAATAGATATCTTCAAAAAATTACCTTAGGAGGTAACATGAAGTTTGTGAAATTTGCTTTAGTCATAGCGATTGCACTCTGCCTCACGGCGAGCGTATACGCTGAGACGCAGAGCGTAAAAGTAAGCGGAGACCTCACGGTCAGAGGCTTATGGAGAAGTGGATATGATTACAGGTCGGAGACACCTGAGCCGCTTGGGACTATAGCAGCCCCAAGAACCGGCATGACTGCCGATACCACTGGTATGGGCACTGGCGCAGTGGGGTTCTCTGCTCCTGGGACATCTCAGTCATGGTTCATGAGCACCACCGAAGTGCAGATAGATGCGGATCTTACGGATAACGTATCTACTTGCATCAGGATATTGAACGAGAGAGATTGGAATAAGACGTCGAAAAATATTGGCAATCTTGCTGGTGGAAATTTGCCAGGACCAGGCGGTACAATTACCACCCTTGCCCCTAACGGCCTCGGTGGATACGCTCCTGATGCTAATGAATTCGCTATAGACTTAGATCTCGCATATGTGAAGTTGAAAAACTTCATCTATAGCCCTCTTACCGTTACGATCGGTCGCCAGGATCTCTGGTTCGGTAAGGGATTTATAGTTGGTTCGAACCATGTGTTCAATAACTGGGCGAACAATAGTGTGAACACAGACGGTCTTTATTACACTAAGCTTAACGCTCCAGAATATACCGCACAGACTGCATTCGATTCAGTGAAGGCAGTATTGGATTACGATCCATGGACCATCACGGGCGTATATTCGAAGCTATGGACAAATTCAGTATCCATAGATGATGATGTCGATCTGTACGGCTTAAACGTCGGTTACAAGTTCGATCATTATAAAGCAGAAGCTGAAGCGTATTGGTTCTTTAAGTACGATCGCTCTATGGAGACGTGGGGAGACAATAAGAACAGCAAGAATAATGATGTGCATACGGTCGGTATGAGAGGTAGTTTTGATCCTATCGATACCGTCACAGTAGCCGGTGAAGGTGCTTATCAGTTCGGTTCTTATTCAGGCAGTAGGCTTGATAACTATGCCAGAGCTCGCTCTGCATACGCTCTCGACTTCTCAGCTGAGTGGAGAGGCCTGATGGATAAGTTCGCTTGGAAGCCTAAAGCCGGAGTTGAGTACATTCTTTACTCAGGCGATAGGGTTTCGGATGTTAATGGCCCGAACAGGGATTCCGGTCAGATGGGAACATATACCGGATGGGATCCGATGTTCAGAGGCAAGTTCGATTCAGCTATTCGTGAGTTCGTTGGGACTTACTATGCATCGTATGCATACCCTGCAAATGGCTTGTCGAGAAATACCTGCATGGATGCATCTTTCACAAACCAGAGCCAGGTCGTGTTTTCAGGTAGCGTTCAGCCGATCGATAGCTTAACGTTAAAGGGAAATATGAACATGTTCTGGACCTATAACGATTATTTCGTAGCACGTTCAATTAACGGTGCACCAAATATAACGGGTGCTAACAGCAACGCATATCGTAGCGGTTACATCGGAACGGAATTCGATGGCCAGGCCCTATGGGATTACACCGAAGATGTCAGTTTCGGAGTCCTCTATGGCTTATTTGTTCCGTGCGGCGATATCTACTACGGCGGTAACAACGACGTAGCTACGGACCTCGTCGGTACGGTAAAGGTAAGCTTCTAAGTAGTCGAACATCTAATAAGAAACCCCCGCTCCTTTTTAAGGGACGGGGGTTTCTTATTGACTTTTTTGACCAGTCAAAATATAATCAGAAATCAAGATGCATAAAAGGCCGATAATACTTATAATTATTACATTGGTTATACTGGGTAGTATTGTCATATGGACCATGCGTCCGGTTGCCGATGCTACGCCCGCATATAGCGCTAAGTCGGTAAAGCTTTTCTCGTTCTCGGACAATGATCCGCTAAAAGAGTGGGAGGAGAAGGTCTTTAAGGGCCGGGTGGTATATACGGTGGAAAAAGATCAAGACCTTTCGTATGTCCGAGCCCAGAGCGTCGGAAGCGCATCCGCTCTTTACTATAAGATAAAACTGGATGCTAAAAATAATACGCCTACTTTAAGCTGGAAGTGGCATGTAGATCGGTTTCCTGTAAAGGCAAATCCGGAAAGCCTGGGCACGGAAAACGAGGATGACTTTGCGGCCAGGGTATATGTTATATTTCCGGCGATGTTCATAACCAATTATAAAGTGCTGGAATATCTTTGGGCTGAGAGCTTACCGGTAGGCTCGATCGGCGATAGTCATTATTCTAAGAATATAAAACTTATTGTTCTCGAAAGCGGTAAAGCAAAAGACGCTAATTTTGTTAGGGAAGACAGGGATATAGTCGCGGACTATATTAAAGCATTCGGAACTGCGCCCGAACATAATATCGGGGCTGTGGCGTTCATGACTAACGCCGAACATACAAATACGAACGCCGATGCATTGTATGATGAGATAGACCTGGGATATAAGGAGAAATAGACTATGCGCGCAAAATTTTTCAGGACCAAGTATTTTACGGGAAGCCATATTCAGATTAAGTATCTACTGCTCCTCTTCGTTTCCATGGCCGTTCCGCTGGTGCTGGTCGGCTTCTGCATGTATTACCTCATATTCACTCTTATGGCAGAACAGGTGGGGATTCCGGAATATATCGCATATAATATATTTCCTGTGGTGAATAAGATCAATGCGATGCTATTGATAGGCGTTCCGCCAATAGCCCTGCTTCTCTTGTTTTGGGGTGTTATACTCTCGCACAGATTCGCCGGCCCACTGGAAAGGCTTGAGAAAGAGCTTAACGAAATATACGAAGATAAAAGGCATAGGCATCGCATAACTCTACGTAAGCATGACGATGTTAAACCGGTCGCCGATTGTATTAATAAACTTTTAGATAAAATAGAGGGGCAGTGTAAATGAGCAATATAAACGAGCTTGCAGTGGTAAGTAAGAATGCCAGGATAGGTGAAGGAGTCGAGATAGGGCCCTTCGCTGTGGTGGAAGATGACGTCGATATAGGAGCTAACGTAAAGATATCATCGCACGCATATATATCCAGTGGAACGTCTATAGGGGATAATGCGCAGATACATATAGGCGCATGCATAGGCGGAATTCCGCAGGACTTAGGGTTCGATAAGAATAAAAAGTCGTATACTAAGATAGGTAAAAATACGGTTGTCAGAGAATATGCGACCGTTCATAGGGCTACGAAGGAAGGCTCCGCTACCGTGGTGGGCGACAACTCCTATCTGATGGCGCTGTGCCATGTAGGCCACGATTGTACTATAGGAAATAATGTCATCATAGCTAATGGTGTTCTCCTCGCCGGCCACGTGAGCGTGGGAGATTACGCATTCATATCGGGCAACGTAGTCGTCCATCAATATTGCCGTATAGGCACGGTGGCCATGATAGGCGGATTTACGGGAATCAATAAGGATGTGCCTCCATACATGCTGGTTAGGGGGCCGTCAGTCGTTCGCGGCGTCAATCTCATCGGGCTGAGAAGACTTAAATTTCCCAGGGAGATTATAGGCGAGATAAGGGAAGCGTATAAGCTTATATTCATGTCAAACCTGAATACTTCTCAGGCTATAGAGGGGATAAATAAGCTTAAGCCTTCTACCGAACTCAGCCATCTGGTGGATTTCATCCGGACGTCGAAGCGCGGAATTTGTAAGTACAAATATAGCGACGACGAATATTTCGAGTGATCAGTTTTTGCGTATAATAAAATCCATATATAATAGGCTGTATGGCCGTTTTGGCCCTCAGTCATGGTGGCCCGGAGATACACGGCTCGAGATAATAGTCGGCGCCATTCTAACTCAGAATACTGCATGGTCAAATGTCGAAAAGGCGATAGCGAATCTAAAAGATGAGAAGCTCCTCTCCTCGCCCGGGAAGATCCTTAAATTAAATGACGGGGCTCTCGCCGAGAGGATCCGGCCGGCGGGCTACTATAATGTTAAGGCCGCACGGGTAAAAAATTTCCTGAAGTATCTGGATTCAAGATACGATTCCAGCCTGCGCAGAATGGCAAGCCAGAATACGGATCAGCTTCGCAAAGAATTACTGGATGTCAGCGGCATAGGTCCGGAGACGTGCGATTCCATATTGCTGTATGCATTCAATAGACCCATATTCGTGGTGGATGCGTATACTAAGCGGATCTTTTCGCGGCACAATATTATTAGCGACAGTCTCGAATACCATGATATTCAGAAGCTATTTATGGGGAATCTGCCGTCGGACCGTGAGATCTTCAATGAATATCATGCGTTAATAGTCAGGCTCGCGAAAACGCACTGCAAATTTCGCCCCCGTTGTGATTTGTGCCCATTAAAAGGTATTTAATTGCCTTGCATATAGAGTAAGGCAATAATATAATATTACCAAAATCGGAGGCGCAATTATGATTAAGAAGAAAAAGAAGGTTGCTCGTAAGGCTTCGAAAACGGCAGGATCTAAGGCGAAGAAGGCTATTAAACGTGCAAAACCAAAACAGATAAAGGCTAAGCCGCGTAAGGCGTTGAAGAGTAAGTCTAAGGCCGGGAAAACCAAGACTGCTAAAGATATTGAAATATCGCTCGAAAAGATAGGCAAGATAACGCATTATTTTCCGCACGTTAATGCCGCGGCCGTAAAATTACTAAAGAGCGGGCTATCGATCGGCGATAATATATATTTAAAAGGGCACACCACCGACTTTAAAGAGCAGGTCAGATCTATCCAGCTCGATCATCAGCCCATCTCGGAAGGTAAGAAAGGGCAGGAGATAGGCCTGTTCGTTAAATCACGCGTCAGAATAGGAGACAGCGTCTACAGGATATAATTATGGCAAGGATTAGTAAAAAGATATTATTAGGGTTAGGTTTCGATAATAAAGATGGTCATGTCCGCGTGACTAAGGGGAAGAACTTTCGCCTGTATGGCGGAAGTGAAGTGACTCACGATGAAATGCAGGAGAAGGCGATAAAGTTCAATGAACAGCTCGATAAGAAGCACAAGACGCTCGACGAGATTAATGCAAAAGAATTTCGGGATATAGCGTCCAAGGTCGGTCTGCAAATCCCCAAAGATAAATAGCGTGAATATAGAGTTTAGATGAAAGTCTTAGGAATAAGTTCCAGTCCCAGGCGTCTGGGCAATAGTGAAATACTGCTGGATAGGGCATTAGAAGGTGCTCGGTCGGCGGGAGCGGTCGTAGAAAAGATCGTTCTTAACGAAATCAATTTCAGACCATGCCAGGAGTGCGGCGGCTGTGATAAGGGCGGCGTTTGCATAATTCACGATGGCATGGACGCTATATATAGGAAGATAGCCGATACCGACGCTTTAATATTATCCTCCCCGATATTCTTCGTAAGTCTGAGTGCCCAAGCAAAGATGATGATCGACCGGTTCCAGTGTGCTTGGACTGCCAAGTATGTATTAAATACAGTAAAAAGTCCAAGGAAGCGGCGGGGAATATTCTTAAGCGTGGCAGGTTCCTACAGGAAGGATCATTTCGAAAACGCCAGACAGATAATTAGAGCATTTTTTGCTACACTGGATGTGGAGTATGCGGGTGAGATATTCTGTGGCGGCATGGTGAAGGCTTTGGACATTGGGAAGGACGAAGACGCTATGAATAAAGCGTATGCGATGGGAAAGGGTTTGATTGAGTCAGATGAGTGATCGGTATAAAAGAATAGCTATACACAATTCATTTCACGTTAAATATAAAATAGGTAGATATATTCTCTTGACAGATAACCTATATTAATGTACACTAACTCATAACAAAGCGTATAGACAAAATAAGGTGGTTCGTTATGAGATTCAAAACGGTTATCAAATTAGTTTCGGATGCAAAAAATAAGAATGAAGCACTGGAAGTCGTAGAGGAATATCTCGCTGGAAACATTGTCTCCGGCGTTGATGTGAAATGCGTTACCAGGCCTCTTCATAATAAGACGAAAATAGCAGGCGCTTCAGCGCTTGTATTCATGATAGTCATTAGCGCATTTCTATTCTGCAATATTAAACATACCCACAGCATTATACCTTTAATACCCGGAGTGAATGCCGTCCAGCCGCCTCTTAATACAGCAAGCATTACCAATAAGAGCGAAAACTTCAAGAAAGACTGGGAAGATCGGCGCACCAAAGAATCCCTGGCGTATATCACGAAGTAATTCATTCAATCAGTCCTACAATAACAGCGAGGAAATAATTATTATGATTCCCCAGGAAATCTGCTATAGTGTCATAAAATAGAGAAGGAAGTTTACTTGAAGTCCTTTCTTGGATAAGGTAGTAGTAGTGTTGTGGAGAGTGTGGGCAACCCAAAGGGTTGTCCAAGCGATGTGGGTAACCTGAAGGGT
>CAIMPC010000010.1 GCA_903843285.1 Candidatus Omnitrophota bacterium | reverse complement strand
CCATAGACCGCTTGATCCGAAGTCAGAGATGACATCGTTGGAACCGTTATTAGGCTCCGATAGCATAAACCTGTCGGCGTTGGCTGTGGAAATTTGTGTCCACTTATTATTCGAGTACTTCCAGAAGCCTTGGGAGCCGAAATCGGCGTAGAGGTCGCTCGGAGATACTCCGAGAGTATTGGTTAAATATCCGTTCAGCGTATATCCCGGCCAGTTAACAGTCCCAGCTAAGTATCTTCTGTACTGGGCTGTGACCGCTAACTGATCTGCAATCGAAATACCAGATATTGCCGCGAAGCAAGCTCTTACATTATTGGCATCGAGAGCCGCATGAAGGTCGGCAGAGTTTGAGAGCTCCGAGCGAAATTTATCGATGGTAAATTCGGAATGCTCGGACATATATCCCGCGATGCCCTGTATTAAGCTATAGTATGTTGGATTACTCATCAGCTGCTCGGATACTGGAACCTGATACATAGTCGCAAACTGCGCTCTCAGTGAAGTCGGATTATTAATGGCACTGTCTACATTACTCGGTCCTGCAAGCGAAGCGACATAGTTCGTGAGATTATATGACGTACCATTTACTATGCCCGCCAATGCGCTACGGTACTCGAATAATGGAGGTCGATATGGAACTTGAATACCTATTGGTATTCCTGAGGCACACTCGAATGCGGATTGCAAGTTCTGCGCGACAATGGCATTATGCAACTCGGTAATTTTGGCCAACTCGTTAATGAAGCTTAAGACAGTATACTCAGGATGAGAATACATATATGAGGATATGCCACTAAGAGAATCCATATAGAACTTATTATTAAATGTTTGAGTATCTGCACCATACATCGTATCGAATGCCAAACGTAGGCCATTGGCGCCTATCGCCGCATCCAAGTCAACGGTATTTTTGATCTGGGCAGTAAAGACAGATATTGTGAGTTCAGGATTAACATGTATCATATAATCTGCTGCACCCCGTAGAAGTGAAAGGTAATTTGAGTTTGAAAGCGTTTGATCAACGGAAGCGATACCATATATTATCGCAAAATCCGCTCTCAACACACCTGATAAGTCCGCGCCCAGGGCCCGATCTATCTTAATTGCTTTATCGGTAGTTCGAAGCAATA
Organism: Candidatus Omnitrophota bacterium; assembly: GCA_903843285.1. Lineage (GTDB taxonomy): Bacteria > Omnitrophota > Gorgyraeia > 2-01-FULL-45-10 > 2-01-FULL-45-10 > CAIMPC01. The sequence continues at coordinate 78,355 of CAIMPC010000010.1, read as the reverse complement.
TTATGTACCGATCCAGCGAATAATTCGAGCCATTGTTAACAACTCCCGCAAGATACCCTCTGTAGTTAGCTGTTACAGCTAGCTGGTCTGCTACTGAGATACCTGATGCTAAGGCAAAAGCGTCCCGCAGATTATTGGCATCGAGAGCCGCATGGAGATCGGCCGAGTTTGATAGCTCCGAGCGAAATTTATCAATGGTAAAGTCGGGATGCTCAGACATATATCCCGCGATGCCCTGTATTAAGCTATAGTATGTTGGGTTACTCATCAGCTGCTCGGATATTGGAACCCGGTACATAATCGCAAACTGCGTTCTCAGTGAAGTCGGATTATTAATGGCACTGTCTACATTACTCGGTCCTGCAAGCGAAGCGACATAGTTCGTGAAATTATATGTGAGTCCGTTCACCACTCCGGCAAGATATGCGCGATACTCATTAGGGTATGCCACGGGATCCTGATGGCTCACAGGTATTCCCGTAACTACCTCAAATACACTCTGTAGATTTTGCGCAACCAGAGCACCGTGGAGCTGCGCAGTTTTAGTCAATTCACTGACAAAATCCGATACCGTGTAATAGCCGGGCATCGTATAAAAGCTATTTTGGATAATGTATGCGCCTATGCCAATAAGCAAATTTTTATAGGCTTCTATATCGAGTGACTGATTAGCTACGGGAACGCCATACATAAGCTGAAAAGCGTTCTGAAGGTTATTATCACCGATAGCCTGATGCACCTGCAAGGCCATCGCTGTGCCATCACCGCCGGAAAGTATGTTAGGCAGCTGCAGATTACCGGCACCGGTGATAGTGACCTCCGTGATCTGCGATCCGCTGGAAACTACAGTTATATAACCCTTATTTATCCAGTCTGTTCGCATAGCGTCGTCTGTAAATATTGACATCGCCGCCTGGACCGCGGTATTGTCATTGACCCCTGACATACCTTTAAAACTATTGATAAGATTATTGATGATACCGAACGCCGCCTGGCCATAAGTGGTCAGAGTTATGGAGTCCGATCCTTTGGTGTAACCGGCATCGATAGCGCCCGTGGCGTATAGTTTCTGCAGGAAAACATATGCCTTATCCTGTATAGCAAATCCGGATGAGGAAAAAGTCTTATTATCTATAACCAAATTCGGCATGAGCGCCTCAAACATAGTGCCATCCCATGTGGGGATATAATGAAAAGGAGTGCCGTTGACCATATATGTATATGCGCCATTCTGCGATGCCTGCGCCTGCCATGTCCAGTCGGACGGAAACGCTGTAACCATGTTGTCCCAAACTGAGGCAGGTATATCACCCTTGCCTATCGCCAAAAGCACGGTCGGCCTTATCTCGGTATATATATTGCCGTAGCAAGCACTGGTGCGAGTACCCGTAGTCGAATCTATTGGGTTTAATCCGTTGGCTAAAAGGCCTGATACTGAATCATATAGCTTTCCGAACTGCATAGCGTTAAATAGCACATCAGCGTTTGTCCTGATAGATCCGGTATACGCCTGCCGTACTACGAGAAGCGCTGAAGCAAGCCATCCGTTATCGACGGTCGAAATGAATTTCTCTGTAGGAGTTACGGCTAATAACGTGTTTACCTTATAGTAGTTATGGTACAACCCATTCCACTTATCAAGGGTGGCCAGCGTTGCCAGTGTATCTGTAACCTTTTGCTGGGCGGAGGCCGAGTCGATGATGCCGAGCTTTTCAGCGCTTACTATACCCATAAGATAGAGCGCAATGTCTGTCGGGGTAGTGAAATCGATCGCATCGGTTCCGACGCGATGGTAGTCCGGCGGAAGCCAATGTGTGCCGGCGTTGGTCATAGATGAAAAATAACTCCAGGTATCCACTGCGATAGCTCTTAACGCAGATTTTTCACTATCGGAAAGCGCTGAGGTGTCGAGCTGAGCCAATGTCGGATCCGTAACTACGGTAGAAAAATTCTCGTTTAACTGCGACCTGGAAATAACAATAGGGTCCGATCCCATGAAATAGTCCTGAATGACACCATCCTGGACTGCATTAGCTATCGATACCAGTATTATACCCTGCGGCAAAGTCGAATATAGCTGGGCGACGTCTCCGTTATCCGTATCGACAGCATCCAGAAATCCGTACGTGCTCTTAACCGCGGCAAAGTTAGCGATAATATTATTTATATTCTGCATAGCCGCATGCGGAGCGACATCCAGAGCCATGAAACTAGCGTATGGGGCAATAACGCCAGCCTCATTCAGAACCCATGCGCTATGGCTCATGCCGAGCGGCGCATAATAATTACGATAAGTTGTGCCATCGGACGGATCAGTACACGAAGAGATACCCCAGATGCTCATACCCTGAGAGGACGTAGCTATCTTAACCATACCTTTCGACGCCAGGAGAGCACGCATGGTGGAATTTCCATATAAACTCGGAGCCACTTTTTCAGCGACCCAAAGCCCTAAGCCTGACGATTGGAGCGACTGGATGAGATGATACATCTTTCCGGCGGCCACTTGACCATATCCGGTAAGAGAGACGTTCGTGATGACGGACCCTGTCATTGAAACGGAAATGAAGTTAGCGTTTATCCAATTCTGTCGGAACGCCGAATCGGTAAATATCAGGTCGGCATACGCGTCGGATACTCCCATCGGAATGCCAACACCTTCCAGAGATAATTTGAGCGCGTACATATTGGCAATCGCTGTAACGCCAATACCCGTTACACTGATCTGAATCGGCTTCCCATTACCGGGGTTAGCGCCAGTGTAATTTGTAACTGCCAGATACCCGGAAGCAACCCAGCGATCGCGTTTAGCGCTATCAGTATACAGATATTCGCTTATACTATCGAGGTTGCTATTGATCGCTCTCAGCTGGCTCTTTAAAGTTATGATCATGTCATATATTGCCAGGCGGCCATATGCGGTCAGCGTTACATCAAATGGATTAAGTACTGTTAAAAACTCCGCATTTTGCCAATCGGTTTGCTTATTGTTTATGTTATTATAAATCACGTTGGCCCAATAATCGGCCAAATAGGTCGGGTTTCCGGCGGGCACACCTGCAGATATAAGCTCTTGCCTAAGGGTCTCCTGGCTTGCAAAAGCCGGACACGCCATCATAATCGTAGCAATAGATAATGTGACTAAAATTATCTTCTTCATGATTAGGATCCTCATTTAGTTATCCTGCATCAATAAATAGAAAAACCCGGTCACCTAACTTTTAGTTTCGGTAACCAGGCTGTCTAATAACTATAGACCCTTGGCTTTGCTACGGCGGTAAATCAATGGATCGTTCGCGAAAAACGAGATTCTTCACTTCGCCCTTCGAGGGCTCGCTCAGAATGACGTAAAGTTGGATGCTTCGCAACGGTCCTACTAACTATGCCGTAATCCCTCTAAAGGGATGTCGCCACCTTGCGATGGCTTTGCCCTTATCGTACATTTTAAAGTATACTACGAATAAAGCATACTGTCAATACCTAATAACTGGATTTTTTATATTTAACAGTTCCAGATATCCGGATTTTTATTATAGGAATCAACAAACGCGGAGACCACTCGAGGGTCAAATTGCGAGGATGCCTCATCCTTAATTTTTTGAAACACCTTATCCCTCAAATCACCTTGCTGATACGGGCGATCTGTCGTTAAGGCATCGAATACATCGGCCACAGATATGATCCTGGCCTCGATGGATATCTGCTCGCCCTTAAGATGATTAGGATAACCTTTACCATCAAAGCGTTCATGATGCTCGAGTATTCCGCGTTGTATAATGCGGGAGTCATCCATAGTCTCGATTATCCTGGCGCCTATACTCGGATGCATCCTCATCTGCCGCCGCTCATACCCCAGAAGCTTTGCAGGCTTCATAAGTATGCTCTCCTTTACGCCGATCTTACCTATATCATGCAGAAGGCTGGACAGACGCAAATTTTCGAGGAATTCTTCATCAAACTTCATCTCTTTACCTATGGCAACGGCATATTTCATCACGCGCTCAGAGTGGCCGCTCGTATAGCTGTCCTTCGCATCTATCGCCCTGGTCAATGATGTGATAGTGCTTAAGAATAAATTTTTCATCCTGGAATATAATCTGGCGTTCAATAGAGCGATGGCAATGTTATTGGACATCGCCATGAGAAGATCCTTGTCTTCATCCGTGAACGCATGGCCCGGGCGCTCCCTGTTACTGATCATCAGCGCTCCTACCACCTTGCCTCTGGTCTCCAGGGGAACCGCCAGAAATGACTCCATGGGAAACTCTTCGCCCGACGAAGGCAGTTTCTCATCTTTAAATATTGCGTCTTTATGGACATCGTTGACCACTAACGATTCTTTATTCTTCAATAGATGGTCATTAATCATCTCCCATCCGCTGAGAAGTTTTATATTATCCATCTCATCTTCACTAAACCCATCCGCTCCGGCCAATATAAAATGTCCGGACTTATCATCTACCAGGAATAAGGAAGCGTGATCCGAGCCCATGGCTTTGCGCGACTCTCTCAGCACTATCCTGCCCACCTCATCCGGATCCAGAGATGAATTTACGGCACGGCTCACGTCGAGAAGTATCTTACCGGCATCATACTTATGTTGTTTTTCGGCCACCTATGCCACCTTTACGATTATTATTGTTATATCGTCGTGCTGGCTCGACTTCGGTTCAAAGCGGCGCACGTCCTTCATTATGTCATCGATCATCTTATCAGGCGATAATCGAATGCTCTTTAGGGCTGCGCTTAATAACCTGTCCCTTCCATACATATCAGACCTGGAATTCATAGCTTCTGTTACGCCATCGGTATAAAATATGAACGTATCACCGGATGCGAACTTAATTTCCCGTCCGGAGTAAGCGCCTTCCATTAACCCGAGCGGCGCGCCGTCTTCCACGTCCAAAAACTCGGATCTGCCTTCTTTACTGAAGTATAACACGGGGAGATGTCCGCCGTTGCCATAAATAAAAATATTATTCTTCATGTCAAATATGGAATAGAACATCGTTACGAAAAGATTCGATGACGACTCTTTAGACAGCTTTATATTTATATCGGCTAATACCTGCTCAGGCTTTGCCTCAGAAAGCGCAAACGTCCTAAACGCGCCGACACACATCGCCATGAAGAGGCTCGCCGGAACACCCTTACCGGAGACATCCCCTATCATGACCCCGAGCCTGCCGTCGGAAAAAGTGACAAAATCATATAGGTCTCCCCCTACCTGACGTGCCGTAGACATGGTCGCGCTCATGCCGAGGCCGGTTATCAATGGCATGGACTTCGGGAGGAAACTCTCCTGGATCTTTTTGGCTATCTGAAGCTCATTCTCCATAACGAGCCTCTTCTTCCATTCCAATATGTATTTGTAAAGTGTGATCGAGACGTGCAATATCATCATGACAATGATCGGATATATGAGATCTATCCATATTCCGCGCATATTAAATACTGTCATCCCGGATAAGATCAATATGGCCACCAGCGACAGTAGATACGCCAGGCCCTTAACCGGTTTGGTCTTCAACACAATGAAAGCCACCACCAGCGATAATAGTAACAATATCAATAAATTAGCTTCGGGCGAAGCCCTGCCGATGAACCTGTTATTAATGATCGAATTCAATACTTCGGCGTGCATGCCTACAGCCGGATATAGCGAATCGAACGGGTTCGGATGCAGATCCACCGTGCCAACCGCCGTTAATCCGATTATACACACCTTATCCTTAAGCACAGACAGATCAATGCTGGGTTTGCCTCCGGTTACCTTAGTCAGATAGGATTGGATTATATCCACGTAAGATAGATGCCGATATGATTTCCCCCAGCCGGCGGAGAAGTTAACGATTATATTGGAATTATCATCGAGAGGGATGATTATGCCGCGGCCCAGGTCCAGATATCTTGCGGGAACGAATTTCACATCTTTCTGGGATATGCCCATATAGTCACAGCCGGCAAGTAGAGATAGATACGGCTTATAAGACTGTTGCGAAATGCCAAATTCCATGTCATTCTGAAGCGAAGGGGCCGAAGGGTGAAGTGAAGAGAGTCTGTCATCCTGACGAGCGAAGCGAGGAAGGATCTCGCTTTTAGATTCTTCGGTCGGCCGATGGCCTCCCTCAGAATGACGGAAGTTGCATTTCGCAACAGTCCCTTTATACATGTCCGTGTCATATTTTATATACACCGGAGATCTGCGGAATTTGCCGTCAATATCGGGTATTACGTTGATATGCCCTATACCTCTGGCGCCGGAGCGGAAGCCTTCGAGGCATTGGGCGGCATAGCCGGATGCGGCCGGGACTTTGCCCAGTCTACGCAGATCGAGGTCAAAGACCACCGGCAGGTATACATTCCCCGCTTTGGCGATCGCATCTGTAAATTCCCGGTCACTCGATTGCGCCTCACTGAAGAATAGATCGAACAATATCATCCTGGCGCCGGAATCAGAGAGGGCTTTTATAAGTAAGGTATGGTAACTTCTGTCGAAGGGGAATCTTCCTAACTTCTTAATAGTATCATCGCCTATTTCCACGATAACTATCTTATCCGATACGGGTATCGGGGGCCTGAGTTTAAACCGGAAATCGAGGGTCTCCAGTTCATAGCTGTCCAGAATGCGAAAATACGACCCGGCGAGGATAGCCAGCGCTATCGCACCGAGGAGAATGGCTCCGACTTTTTCCTTAGCGGTTTTGAGTTTCATTAAAACGTGTAGTTAAATCCTCCGTAATATAGGGTATCCACATATTGCTCGAGAGGTTCATTTGAATGATTTTCCATATGAGTGTAGTTAACAAACATCGACACATTCTTATTAAAATCATACGAGAGGGATCCCGTCGCTGTATAGAGATTATCTCTCTGGGAATAATCACCGACGCTTACAGTTCTCGATATGTACCACCGCCTCTGGTAGTAAAAACCGGCGACTCCATAGAATTTTTTAGTGAACATGGCTATAAGCGAACAGCCCGTCCTATATGCATCATAATCATAGAAATCCAGAAACTGATAGTTGGAATTATTGATCAGGAGCTCGTTTATAAACCTGGCCTTTACCTTCTCACTTATGTAGATGCCGATCTCATGCCTGAATATATTCCTGACATCGAATCTAAGGTCAGAGTTGGTCGTGCCATTCCCCAGCATAACTTTATTATCGAGATAATTTCTGAATTGCAGGCGATAGACAGCCTTCTGATAGATCGATTTCGTAAGATTCTGCCTAAAGCCCACATTTACCTCATTACCAAAGTAGGTTCCAGTGGTATCGTGAGGATACCATAACGTCTCATAGACATATCCTCCGCTTAACGTGAAATCCTTAGACAGTTTCTGGTCTATATTAATATCGGCTGTCCCATCAAATACATCTACGTCGTTGATTCTGTAATAATTAATATTCAGTACATCTATGCCAAATCTCGAATTCAGTTCGCCCAATTTGTTATCGGGAAGCTTATACTCATACCGCATATCGAGGGTTTCCTGATTATAATTATCCGCTTTATGCGTGGAATCCAGCAGGGGATTCGTGTCCAATCCTTGAGATATTCCGGCGGAGAGATCGGTCATAAGGTTCTTGTCTGACGGGGTTGGCTGGGCAAATGTCTGCTGTAACTGTGACCCTCTATACTTATAAGTCGGCTGTACCTGGTCGGTTACAGTTCTGGGTGTTGCCAATGCGGCATAACCCATGAACGACGATAAAATAACGACCGCAAAGAAACAGGCTATCCGCTTATCATTTGTGCGCATAATATACTATTTTCTGTAGTAGCTTAGTCATAGAAGTGCGTGTGTCATTCTGAGGAAGGCCCAAAGGCCGACCGAAGAATCTAAAAGCGAGATCCTTCGCCCGCCACTAATACTTCAGCAGGCTCAGGATGACAATCTCTGGTCAAGCTTCTTCTGGAACTAAGCAGCTACCATTTTCTACAAATGCAACTTTATTACTTAGGCCCTTCGCTCGTCTTATATCTATCGCCGTTTGGGGGCTCCGGTTCTCTCCGAGGCTCTTTTCTTTCCATACGCCGCTCCATCCTCTGGGCGTCTCTGTTCTGGACCATATCCTGTTTCTGTGATTCACGCCTGTCCATAACACGATCCCTGGACGTCTCCACCTTTTCAAATTTGTCCCTTGCATTATCCCTATCCGTCTTTTCAGGAAGAGTCTCTTTGTCGGTCTTGTCTTTTGCAACGACTTCTTTTGCCTGAGATGTCTGGGCCTTCGACCCGCCCTCCCTCTGGCGATTCGGCTGTTCCTTCAGACTATCCTTCCACCCGCTCCATCTTTCCATATCGCGAGAGGATAATTTCTCGAGCCTCTCCGGCCTTTCAAACTTATCTACCATTGTCCTTAAACCTTCTCTTACTACGAGCTCGTCCTTCATCACGTTCCCGGCCTTATCTATTCCTTTTACATAAATCGATCGCTCGAAAGAATTAAACGTAGACCTGAGGCCATCGGTCTTAGCGCCCCACCCTGTGCCGCGCGCGCCACTGACACCCGACGGAGTCTTCATCTCGAAAGTAGAGCCCTGGGGTAATTTATTGATAAGGGCCAGCGCTTCGCCATTCAATAAATCTATGGAACCACCGTCCTGGTTAATCAGAAGCACAACATCCGAATTTTCATTTATCTTTACGAAGTTGGCATCTTTGGAAAATGATATCTGAACATCTTCCCCGGCCAAAGTCTTTATCCGATCACCCGTACCGAGCGCCAGATTTATGCTGCAGCTCGTCCAGGCATCGACGCCTTTCTTCATTATCTTAGGGTCCCCGGTTACAGAAATTACCAAAGCTCCATCCTCCGAAGCATGCGCCATGGGCACCATTATCGCCGAGAGCAGCAGAACCGCCGTTAATAATATGTTTAACTTCATTTCTACTCCTTTCCCTTCATTAGAAGCTTCCACGGATGATCCTTAATATCCGCGCTGAAGTCCTTGAAGTTTGCGCTCGTCTTCTCCAGATTAGCCGCTATACCGTCTATGCGCGGCTTATTATCCTTTACTACTCCATTAACATTTTCAGCCAGGGCCTTAACCTCGATGAGCGTCTTGTCCAGATTATCGGCGATACTATCGGCCTTTTTCCACAGTTTGCGCATCTCTACCGGATCCTCGCTGGCGATAGTCCCTCCGCTACTCACGTTAGGTTTATCCGCAGACCCCGACGTTATGCCTATGTACGCATCACCTATCATCCCGGAAGTAGCTATGAATGCGATCGAATCTTCGTGTATCCTGGCCCTGTCGCTAACCGACATCACGATCTCTATCTTCGTGTCCGGTGTGTACTGAAATTTAACCTTCTCGACGCGGCCCACCTCTATGCCCGCAAGCTTCACTATGGCATCCTGCTTTATACCTTCGGCGTAATTAAAATAAGTCTTTACCTTATACGATCGGCCGGCGGTAGAATCTGTGGTCTTGGCATAAAATAACATGACTACAAATATCGCAGATACCACTATTATTCCTGTTTTAATCTCGTTGGTCATCTTCATCTCTTCACCTCTCCTATTATGAGACTGCCACGAAATATGGATTCCGTCATTCTGAGGAAGGCCTAAAGGCCGACCGAAGAATCTAAAAAACGAGATCCTTCGGCTATGCCTCAGGATGACATAAAACTGGTTATTTCACAACAGTCCTATTCTCATTGCGGCGCTAAGCGACCAGGCGCTCCAGATAATCATCTTTTTGCTGAAAGAACCTTATAGGCCCATCGGGACTTCCGCTGGTAAATTGTTGAATCATCGGATTCTTCGATCTCTTCATCTCTTCCGGCGTCCCGATCTCAAGCACTTTGCCCTCGTAGAACATCGCCACCCTGTCGGCGATAGAGAATACGCTTTTCATATCGTGCGTAACTACGACGCTCGTGATATTCAGCTTCTTGGACAAGTCTACTATGAGCTTGTCTATCACGCCTGCCACGATGGGATCGAGCCCCGCCGTAGGTTCATCATAGAATACAATCTCGGGATCCATCGATATCGCCCGCGCCAGTCCGACCCTCTTTCTCATTCCGCCGGAAAGCGCAGAAGGCATTAAATTCTCGAATCCTCTCAGGCCCACCATCTCCAGCTTCATCTTCACGACTATATCTATTACGCTCTTATCGAGCTTTGTATGCTCCCTCAGGCCGATACTTACATTATCTCCCACGGTCATGGAGTCAAACAGGGCCGATGATTGAAAACACATCCCTATTTTCATTCTTACCTTATCCATCTCATTTTCATCGATCTTACTCAGGTCTTTCCCGAGGAGAAATATCTTGCCCGAATCCGGTTTAAGCGAACCTATTACATGGCGGAGAAATGTGCTCTTACCACAGCCCGAACCGCCCATAATAACGAAAGTCTCACCCTTATATATTTCGAGACTGATGCCGTCCAGGATGGTCCTATCCCCGAAACTCTTTACCACATTATCCGCTTTTATTACTATCTCCGGTTCCATCATATCGATCGCCTATGGTTCACTGGTTCGCAAAAAAGAAGACGCCGGTCAATATACAGTCAAAGAGTATTATTAATATGAAGCTCGTGACCACGCTGAGGGTGGTGGCCTTGCCTACGCCCTCCGCCCCTCCCTTCGTCCCGAGGCCCATGTAGCAACCCACCATAGAAATTATGATCGCAAATACGACGCTCTTCACTATTCCCGTCCAGACATCCTTCCACATCATATACTGGAACGTGAAGGTTATATATCTGTGAGGATCGAGTTTTAGGTTAAATACTCCGACGAGGAACCCGCCGAATATACCCATCATATCGGCAAATATCGTCAGACACGGGAGCATGATGAGAAGCGCGAGGAATCTGGGCACTACCAGATATCTTACGGGATTAAGGGCGATCGTCTCGAGCGCTTCTATCTGTTCGCTCACCTTCATAGTCCCGAGTTCGGCCGCTATAGCGGCGCCAACCCTGCCCGCCACGACCAGGGCTGTGAGCACAGGCGCGAGTTCTCTGGCCAAACTTACCGCGACCATTGGCGCCACATATATATTTGCGCCAAACTTACCGAGCTGATAAGCGCTCTGCATCGCTATGACTACACCCGTGAATAGGGAGACGAAGAAGACTATGGCGAGAGATCCGACACCTACGAAGACGGCCTGATGGAATATGCCTTCGCGCTTGACCGACTTATGCTTTGAGGGGCCCATCACCAGCCATGCGATGGTATCAAATAAAAGCGCAAAGACATCAACGACTTGCCTGTAGGTCCCTATTATTATCTTACCTATGCCGGCGAAAAGGTTCATCTCACCTACCTTAGTTATAGAAGTTCTCACGTCATTCTGAGGGAGGCCCAAAGGCCGACCGAAGAATCTAAACATTCAGATCCTTCACCCGCCACTAAAACTCCGACGGGTTCAGGATGACGAGCAGTAAAATTCATCATCAGACAGATGTGGATCAAACAAACGTCGAAATAGCCTCTTCCTCGTCGGCTACTATATCGAATAATTTCTCGAGTTTAGTTATCTCGAAGAGGCTCTTTATCTTTGACGACATATTGGACAGCTTTAATTTTCCGCCGTAGGATCTCATATTCTTCAGTATCTCCACGAGCGTGGCCAGGCCGGAGGAATCGACGTATGTGACTTTCGAGAGATTCACGATTATCTTAGGCGTCTTAGAACTGATCAGTTTATCAAATGGCTTCTTAACATCCGGACTCGTATTAATATCTATCTCCCCCTCGACATAGCATATGGTCAATCCGTTCCTATTGCCTATCTTCACGGGCATACTATATTCCCCCTCTGGTTTAATATCTTCGTCATGGTTACCTTATTACCTTTATCGTTATATTCAACCTTATCCATAAGTTTTCTTATGAGATAAACTCCTCTGCCGGAATTCTTAGTTATATTGGTCGGGTCGGTAGGATCAACTATAGCGGCATGCTCAAAACCCGAACCCTCATCCTCAACTTCAATGTGCAGGGTATCTCCACCGATCCAGTACATTATTTTAACTATCTTCTGTTTATTGAAGTGGTTGCCGTGGACCATGGCATTCCTGACGGCCTCTTCGATGCAGAGCTTTATATCAAATATCCTGCCCTCATCGACATTCCGGCCCTCGAGCGCGGATAATATTTTAGAAGAGGCTTTCCTTAAATATTTTATCTCGCTGGGAATTTTTATCGAGACCTTCCCGGACGGAGAACTAAGAATGCTCTTTATAAACGCCAACGGATCTAATTTTATCATACCTTGCATTTATCAGTTTATCTTTCGGTATCGCTTTTAAGAGCGCGAGGTCCTTCTTAATGGCCTTCTTCAGATTTGCGGCCATCTCTTTGGGGTACCTATGCGCTCCGCCAATCGGTTCCTTCACCATACCATCTATTATCTTCATTTCGATCAAGTCTTTCGCGGTAAGTTTTAATGAGGCGGCAGCATCGGGAGAACGCGAGCGCTCTTTCCATAATATCGCCGCACAGCCTTCCGGAGATATGACCGAATAATATGCGTTCTCCAGCACATAAACCCTGTCGCCGACACCTATGCCCAACGCGCCCCCCGAACCGCCCTCTCCGATAACAAAGACAAGTATCGGTGTCTTAAGGTCGGTCATCTCTCTGAGATTATAAGCTATCGCCTCGGCTTGCCCGCGCTCTTCTGCGCCTATCCCCGGATATGCGCCCGGCGTATCTATAAATGTGACTATCGGAAGGTTAAATTTGGCGGCCATACGCATAACCCTCATAGCCTTTCTATAACCCTCGGGATTGGCGCAACCGAAATTCCTCTCCAGGTTCTCCTTTGTGTCTCTGCCTTTCTGATGGCCAATAATAGCTATACTCTCACCGTCGATCTTGGCCAGGCCGCATATCATAGCCTTATCATCGTAAAAATGCCTGTCACCATGTATCTCGACAAAATCCGTCATAATCATTTCGATGTAATCGAGCGTATAAGGCCTGCGCGGATGGCGCGCTATCTGTACGCGTTGCCACGGAGTGAGATTTTCATAGACGTCTTTCTTAATCTGGGAGAGCTTGCCCTCAAGCGTCTTTATTTCACCGGATATATCTATACCTTTGTGAGAAGTAAGGTTTTTAAGCTCCTCTATCTTTCTTTCTAATTCTATGATGGGCTTTTCGAATTCAAGCCCGAGCATCGTAGCCATAACACCTCATTTAATGTCAATCGACTATAACGACTTCTGTCCCTTCGGGAACGATCGCAAACAACTCTTCCACATCGCTATTCTTCATTCTTACACAACCTTCGGTAACGCTCTTCCCGATAGATTGCGGATCTATCGTGCCATGAATACCGTAACTCTGCTTGGATATTCCGAGCCATCTGGCCCCTAACACATTCTTAGGGTCTCCCGGCATTATGACCTTCCCTTTAGGGGGATACCATGGAGGATCGACGATCTTTGTGATAATCGTAAACGTACCAACTGGGGTACAAGAATTCTTCCCGGTGGATACATTATACGTCTTAAAGAGGTTGCCATCTGCCTTAAGCGTCAGAATATTCTGAGACTTATCTACCACTATGCTGAATTTATGCTTTGCGATCTTAAGTCTTTTACCGTATCGTAAGAAGTCCGCCTTAAGGGCATTTGATTTCGAAATAAGCTCCACTGTCGTATTAAACTTTTTAGCTATCCTGGCCAGGTTATCACCCTTCTGGACTTCGTAAACGATAGAATCCTCTGTAGGTATTCCGGAAAACAACAGCCTTACATTGATCTCTTCCAGGGCATTTTGCGCCTTCGCAACATTCACAGAAGATGGAAACTTCTCGACCAGCTTCTGATATATCTCTCTCGATTTTAACAGATCCTGCTTCTTCTCATACGTGGAGGCCAGGCGCCAGTAGGCGTCTTCGGCCTTAACCGATTCGGGATTGGCGGCTATGACGGCTTCGGAGGACTTAATAACGGTATCATCGGATGGCTGGTCTGCGACTTTCTGGATTATTTTTGGCGGCTCCGGAATAGTCACGTGCGGCCCATGGTAAGGAGATACGATATTGGCCACTATCTGATATAGCGCAATGGATGCTATTAATAGGAGAATGACGCCTATTACGATTATCGTGATCTTCTTATTTAAATTCAGGTCAGGCACAATGTATCCTATTTATAAAGCAGTAACGATACGACTATCCCAAGGCCCGCCCCGACAAATACCTGTATCGGCGTATGGCCTAAAAATTCCTTGAGTTTCTCATCGTCCAGCTTATGTTTCCAATATATATCGTCGAGCATCTTATTCAATATCTCGGCCTGTCTGCCCGAGGAGTATCTAAGACTCTGGGCATCGAACATAACTATAAGGGTGAACGCTAAGGTTACTGCGAATAACGCGGAATCGAAACCGTAGGTTATTCCGATCGAAGTGGATAGGGATGCGACACTTGCGGCATGCGCGCTGGGCATACCTCCGGTCCCGACAAACCACCTGAAGTTAAAGCGCTTCTCCCTGATCACGCCAAGCGCGACCTTTATGGTCTGAGCTATCGCCCAGGCCGCCAAGGACGTGAAAAATATATAATTTTTGCTGAATTCGAAAAATGGGTCCATATATTATAATACGGATATTATATTATATGGTGCGGGGTAATTCAATACTAATATCGGGCGCAATCGCCCCTCATCAACTGCGAATTAGCGCGAGGGCTTCGGATCTGGTCTTATCGCTCTTCAGGAATATTCCGCGCACAGCGCTGGTTACGGTCATAACGCCCGGCTTATTGACACCTCTCATGCTCATGCAGAGATGTTCGGCCTCGATGACCACCAGTACGCCTTTCGGCTTCAGCTTCCTCATGATAAGATCCGCGATGTCGGTGGTGAGCCGCTCCTGTACCTGTAGGCGCCTGGAGAACGTATCGACCACCCTTACTATCTTACTTAAACCGGTTACGCGATTATGGCTGGGTATATACGCCACATGCGCGGTACCGATAAATGGCAGCATATGATGTTCACACATGGAATATAGCGGAATGCCTTTTAAGAGCACTATCTCGTCGTGTTCTTTCTCAAAGACCACCTCGAGCTCTTTCTCAGGATTAACCTTAGTGCCGCCGAGTATCTCCTCATACATATCTGCAACCCTGCTCGGCGTATCCTTTATATCATGCCGCGTGACATCCTCTCCTACGGCCAAAAGTATCTCCCTGACAGCTTTTTCAATTCGCTTCTTATCCATTATATTCTCCTGTCACTTCCCTATGCAAAATCGTTCGAAAATCCTATCCAGTATATCGTCTGAAATTGACTTACCTATCACAAGCCCCAAGGCCGTTATCGCTTCCTTCAGGTCGATAGACAATGTCTCTTCAGGCTGGTCCTCTTTAAAAGCCTTTTTAACAGATAGCATATTTGAAAGAGCTTTGTCAAGGAGCTCCTTATGGCGGGCATTGTTCAATATCGCGCCTTGCCCCTGCGTGAAATCGCCGGACCATATCACGTCAGCTATCTCTTTCTCGAGCATCTCTATATTTTTTCGTTTCTCGACCGATATCTCGATCAATTTGCTTCCCGGTAAAATATCCCAAACGGATTTAATATCTATCTTTCTCGGAAGGTCCGTCTTATTCAACACCGCCACGACCTTCTTACCTTCACATATCTTTATGATATCCCTGTCTGCCTCTTCCATATAGACCGAGGAATCAAGAAGCAGTATGACTATATCCGCCCGGGCAAGATATCTTTTACTGCGGATTATACCCTCCCTCTCGAGAGGATCCTTAGTATCTATTATACCTGCTGTATCTACGAGCCTTATCGGGATACCTCTCAGACTGATCATCTCTTCGACCGCGTCACGCGTCGTACCTGGTATGGCGGAGACTATAACCCTGTCTCTTTTGAGTAAAAGATTCATCAGGCTCGACTTGCCCGCATTCGGCCTGCCGCATATTACTGCAAGCACTCCCTCTCTGAATATCTGGCCCTCGTCGTAAGTACTGATCAATTTGTGCAGTTGCGCTATAGCCTTATCTATGGCCTCCGATATCGTCGTTCGCTCGGTATCTTTAATCTCTTCCTCCGGAAAATCTATCGCGGCTTCGATCTCCGATGTGATATCCAATATTTGATCTCTTATCTCATTTATATTTCTGGAGAGCTCTCCATCGAGCTGAGCCATGGCAACCTTCAGAGAGCCATCGGTTTTCGAGCGTATGACGTCGAGGACTGCTTCCGCCTGGGCCAGGTCTATCCTGCCGTTTAGAAATGCCCTCTTAGTGAACTCGCCCGGCTCGGCCATTTTGGCGCCGCACTTTACCGTAAGGTCCAGGATCTTCTTAACCGACTGGATCCCCCCGTGGCAATTTATCTCTACAACGTCTTCTTTCGTATAGCTCTTAGGCGCGCGCATTAACGTAACTATCACTTCATCCAGGACCTCGGATGTCCCGGGATCTTTGATCCTGCCATAATGGATCGTATGCGTCGGGCATTCTGACGGCTTATTGCCGGAGCTGGGTGAGAATATCTCATCGGCTATCGCGAAGCTCGACGGACCGCTTAAGCGGACTATGCCTATACCGCCTTCGCCGATGGGCGTGGATATCGCCACTATGGTCCGGTCCATTATCATATTCTTTGCGCTACTCATTCTTCACCAGAATTTCCCGCGCCTCACCCACCACAAATAGCGATCCCGTCACCAGAATAAGATCCGACGGGCTTGCCTGAGACATCGCCTTATCGAGCGCTTCTTTAGTGCTCATAGTGACAGCGACATCTTTCGTTTTTGGTGTTATCAAATCTTTTATCCGCTCGGGCTCCATAGCGCGCTCGATTAGTTTCGATTTTGTCAGTACTATAGAATCTGCTATCGGCACAAGCTCTTTCAATATACCCTTAATGTCTTTATCTTTGGATACTCCCAGGACGAGGATCAATCTCTTATACTTGAACAATCTCCTGACTGATCGCGACAGCTGATCGGCGCTGGCCTTATTCTGGGCGCCATCGAGTATAATGCGCGGGCTTCTCTTTCTCACCACCTCGAGCCTGCCCGGCCATCTGGCGGACTCGATGCCCTTCCTTATCGCGTCATCCCCTACCGATATCCCGCTCAGGCGGAGTGAATCGACCACTCCTATAGCCACCGCGGCATTTACCATCTGATGAAATCCGAGAAGTTTCAGATGCAGGTTTGCATGCTTACCGAACAATCCTGTCAGATTAAATACCATCTCTTCGTCGCTGGCACTCAGGTCTTTAAAAATTATGTCGCGGCCGACCAATATCAGCTGGGAACCTTTCTCGGCGCATACGTCATCTATAACTTTCAGCGCCTCATCCTCCTGCGGAGCCGAGACGCATATACCATCTTCTTTAATAATTCCGGCCTTCTCCATGGCTATCTTTGCAAGGCTATCCCCCAGGATTTGCGTATGATCAAAACTTATAGGGGTAATTGCCGATACCAACGGGTCTATAACGTTGGTTGCATCTAATCTTCCCCCCAGGCCGGTTTCATAAACGGCAAAATCGATATCTTTGTCTTTGAAATAAAGGAATGCCAGCGCAGTATACACCTCGAAGAATGAGGGTTTATCCTGGCCCATCTTATCCACAGCGATCCTCACTGTGCCCAGGTGGGCGCAGACATCTTCCTCGGATATTATTTCGTCTCCTATTCTTATCCTCTCGCGGAACGATACAAGGTGCGGAGATGTATAGAGCCCGACACGGAATCCTGAAACCATAAGAATCGATTGAATTATTGCGGCGGTGGAACCCTTACCCTTAGTGCCCGCGACATGTATGGACTTCATCCCGACCTGAGGATCGCCCAGAAGAGAGCACAACATTCTCATCCTGTCGAGCTTGAAGGAAAGGTTATATGAGTAGCTATCTTTCTTTTCGAAATCTATGAATTGGCTAAGATATTGTAAAGCTTCTTGGTAGGTCATGCATTAGTGTTTGAAGTGCCTGACTCCGGTAAATATCATCGAGATGCCGAGTTCATCGGCCTTCCCGATAACCTCAGGGTCCCTTATCGATCCGCCAGGCTGTATTATAGCCGTGACACCTGCGCGCGCGGCTGTAGCGATGCCATCATCTTTCGGGAAGAAAGCGTCGCTTGCAAGGGTCGAACCGTTCGACCGCCCGCCCGCTTTATCGGCGGCTATCTTAACCGAACCCACCCTGGACATCTGGCCTGCGCCGATACCGATAGTCTTGGTACCACGACACAGGACTATGGCGTTCGACTTCACGTGTTTTGCAATAAGCCATCCGAAGAGAAGCGAATTGAGTTCGTCTTTAGTCGGCTTCTTTTTAGTAACGACCTTAAGGTCCGATTCTTCAATCCCACGCATATCCCGATCCTGTATCAGAAGCCCGCCCGTCACTTTCTTCATATCAGGAGATGAGTTAGCCTCTTTTCGGCCAAAATTTTTCACTTCGATCAATCTCAGATTCTTCTTTTTCTTAAATGCCTCGACCGCATCGGCATCGTAAGAAGGCGCGATTATGCATTCCACAAAATCGGCTTCCTCGAGTATGGTTTTAGCCAGCGTCATATCCACCGGCCCATTAAATCCTACGATACTCCCGAATGCGCTCTGCCGGTCACAATCGAGCGCGTCGAGGTAAGCCTGTTTCAAAGTATCCGCCGAGGCTGCGCCGCAGGGGTTTGTGTGTTTTATAATAACTGCGGCAGGCCGATCAAATTCCTTAACCACTTCCATGGCGGCATTAAGATCTATGATATTATTGAACGAGAGCTCTTTTCCATGCAACTGAACAGCAGAGGCCATCCCGGGCTCATCGGACGTAACGTCCTTATAGAACGCCGCCTTTTGGTGGGGATTTTCGCCGTAACGAAGATCCTGCAGTTTCTTATAATCCAGCTTGAGTTCCAAAGGAAAACCATCCGTAAGCGTCCGGGCGCATGCGGTATGCGGCTTCAGATAATCGTAAATAGCCGCATCGTATGATGAGGTCCTGGCAAATACTTTCGCTCCGAGCTCTGCGAGGAGCTCCTCCGCCACGCTACCGGATGTATTCTCCATATTTTCAATAACTCTCTTATAATCACCTATATCGCATATAACGCATACAGACCTGCAATTCTTAGCCGCGCTCCTCAGCATCGAAGGCCCGCCGATATCGATATTCTCTATGGCCTCTTCCAGTTTTACGGATGGCTTCGACACGATCTTTTCAAACGGATACAGATTAACGACTACCATATCTATAAGCCCTATGTCGTATTTTCGGACGGTGTCCATATGCTCTTTATCATCGCGTAAGGCTAATATACCGCCGTGTATCTTAGGGTGAAGCGTCTTTACTCGCCCATCCAACATCTCCGGAAAACCCGTATAGCTCGAGACATCCTTAACCGGTATGCCGAGGGCGGCTATCGCCTTAGACGTACCTCCGGTGGAGAGTATCTCCACTCCAAATTTATTTAATACCCTCACAAGCTCTTCCAGCCCTGTCTTATCGGATACGCTTATAAGAGCCCTTCTTATCTTCATTTCTTCGCTTTCCCCTGATTAGCAACTGCCTCCATCGCCTTCTTCACTTCTTCGGGATCACCCAAATAATAGCTCTTTATCGGCTTCAGATCATCCGTCAGTTCGTATACCAGAGGAAGCCCCGTAGGAATATTCAAGCTCACGATCTTATCGTCCGGAATATTGTCGAGATACTTAACCAGCGCCCTGAGGCTATTACCGTGAGCGGCTATGATCACTCTCTTCCCGCTAAGAACCATGGGCGCAATAGTCTCATGCCAGTAAGGCAGAAATCTTGCCACAGTATCTTTTAAACACTCGGTAAGCGGAAGATCCTTATCCGATAATCCCTTATAGCGCGGATCATTGCGTGGATTTCTCGGGTCGTTATTCTCCAACGGCGGCGGCGGTACATCATAGCTCCTTCTCCATATTAATACCTGGCCCTCACCGAACTTTGCTGCTGTCTCCGCCTTATTGAGTCCTTGCAAAGCGCCGTAGTGCCGTTCATTAAGCCTCCACGAATTGTAAATAGGCACCCACATGAGATCCATCTTGCCAAGCACCGACCATAGCGTAAATATCGCTCTCTTTAATACCGATGTATAAGCCACATCAAATACGAAACCTTCCTTCTTCAACACCTCTCCCGCCTTCACCGCCTCGTCCCTACCCTTATCAGACAGGTCGACATCGGTCCAGCCGGTGAATCTATTCTCTTTGTTCCATGTACTCTCGCCATGACGCAGCAAAACCAACTTCTTCATCTTCGTCGCTCCTTCGAATTTATATTATTATCAGTGCCTCGAGACACTTATAATAGCTTTTTTTAAATCCACCCTCAAGAGAAAAATTTTCTTCTCTCTTATTTGGCTGAGGCGGCCTTCAATAGCTCGCTACGTACACGGTCCCTTAATGCACCGTACTCTGATATATCTAAAGTCGCCGTATCTATAGGAGGCAGGACCTCTACCCTTCCGACGACATTAGAATTGAAGATAAATCCGCCCTTTGGAATAGCCTCTCTGCACCCGCCTATGTATATCGGCAAAACCCTCTTCCGCTCTCGTATGGCAAGCTTGAATGCCCCGTTCTGAAACTCACCCATCTGGTTCGTTTCACTTCGTGTCCCCTCGGGAAAGAAGATCATGGATATGCCTGAGCGCAGATATTCGGCGGCTTTACGGTAGGCAATCTTTATGCTTCCAAAATCTCCTCTGGCAAGCATTATGTGGTTATTAATTCTTAGAAGCCCGCCGATAAACGGTACTTTTAACAGCTCTTCCTTCGCTACCCATTTAAAATACGTGCGTATCTGATATATTAATACTATATCGGCAAGACTCTGATGATTGGCAACCATTACATAAGTCTCGGATTTATCTATATTCTCAAGCCCTTTCACGTTTATCTTCCAGAAAGGATTTAGGACCACTAGCCAATCCGACCACCAGTAACATTGGGCGTGTACTATCTTCTCCTTATCCGGATGCCTGCAGAGCGCTATCGAAAGAATCAGGCTAACGAGAAATGTAACTATGGTCACGCATATGCCTGCGGCCCATATCCATAATGATAATAGTAATTTCATAACCCCCTTCATGAGTTAAAATTATTTTCACTACCGCCCAAATTACGTCATCCTGAACCCGCCTAAGCTTTAGTGGCGGGTGAAGGATCTGAATGCTTAGATTCTTCGGTCGGCCGATAGCCTCCCTCAGAATGACAAATTGGTCCTTTCTTATGATAATCCATTACACTTAATTTGGATTATAGTTCGCCGGAATCTGATGCTCATCAGAGATTGCCACAGATCTGATTATTGTCCTCTTATATGCGCTTCCGGTACCCTTTTCCAATAGATTAACGATATAAGGCGCGAGCTCTTTTCTTCCTTGCCTATTATACAATATTTCCACCTGCGGCCTTATAATATCTACAAAACTTTCTTTAATGACTATGCCCGTCTCACTCGTATCCAGCTCTACTAATGTCCCGGGAGGATACACGCCAACGGTCTTAAAGAACATCTCCAGGAGTCCCGGATGAAAATGGGTGCCGGAGAGTTTAATCATTTCATCATACACCTCTTCAGGTGCGCGCGCCACATGATAATGCCTCTTATTTCTGATCGCATCGTATACGTCGGCTATCGCTATCATCATGCTTGCGAGGTTAATTTTTTTGCCGAATAGTTTGGTAGGATACCCCTGCATATCGTAACGTACATGGTGCTCAAATGCAGATATTGCGGCCATTGTAGAAAGCCCCGAGGTCTCGAGCAATATCTTTGCCCCGTCAATAGAGTGAGAATGCATCTTTTCGATCTCATCGGAATCGAGCTTCCCGCCCTTTTTTAATATACTCGCCTCTACGGCCAGCTTTCCGGTATCATGCAGAAGCCCCGCCACTCCTATGTCCGGCAATAGCGACTGATCTATGCCCAGCGTCTCGGCCTGGGCCAGCGTAAGTATGGAAACATTCATGCAGTGTACAAACGTTAAATCGTCCCTCTTCTTAAGCGTGGTAAGGATTAAAAGCAGGTTCTTATTCTTTAGCAGGTTGCCTACGAGTTTATTCACAAAGAAACGCGCCGCCCTTATATCGATGGACCGGTTATTACTGATGTCATCCATTGTTCTCTTTAAATAATCTATGCCATCGCGAAAATTGTCCTTAACCGCCTCGTATATATTTTCTGTGTGCGTCTCCTCCGCTGTTTTATCCCCTTCGCCTATCACCCCGATAACTATATTGACTATTCCTTTAGATCCGAAAACCTCCGTTAAGGATACGGATTTCGTTATGCCATCGGCGGGCTCGGCAATTATTTCAACGAAGGATGCGAGCTCGCTCTTCTCTACGGCATTCAGGAAGCTGATCTTCTCAATCTTCATCTTCTGAAAACGTCCGATCAGGCCGGAAATATTTTTACTATCCTCGTAAAACGGTTCTTTATCGAAGGCTATCTCATTACCTATTACACCTATAGTTATCTCCGGCATAAGCGACAATGCTTCCCGTAATTTTACATAAAGCTCAGCCATAGCGGCCTTAGTCAGATCGTGGCGCTCGCCATACAAGCCTCTCTTCTGTATAGCGCCTACCAGCTCTTTTATGAAATCCCCGACTATCGTCCTTACATCATCTCGTTCCATCTATAAACCTTTTTGAAACGATCTTAATACTACACTGCACATCGCCCTTACCGATCGACTTCTGTCGCCGGATGCCTTCTTCACATATTCCAATGCCTCGGGAGTTCCTATCCTGCCCAGGCTGATGACAGCCTCGAGACGTATCCGATCGACGGCTTTTGTATTGAAGAAATGTCTTTTTGCGACCATCTTTCCGAGATGGGGTATTGACGCCGGGATCTTAAAATCTCCGCATAATTTTATCAGGTCACGCATATGCGCCCTGCCGCCAAAAGTTTTGTCCAACTTATTGAATAATTTATCAATCGTCTCAGAACTCAAAGCGCAAGCCGACTGCGCATCCATCATCTTTAATATATCTTTCATCTCCTGCACCATAATTGATACCGGCTTACCGGCCACTATATTACCGACCCTACCAGTGAATGCCGATCTTGCCTTTTCACCTAAGCTGAATAAAAGTTGCGCTATCTTCTCTTTGCATTCAACTCCCTCCGGGGCAAAAAATAAGTCCAATAGCGGCTCTATAGCTCGATCTTCGGCTTTGCTAAGAATAAATCCTATGTTCTTTATCGCGTCATGTTCCGCATTGGGAATAAACGAAATTAATCTGTCTATAACCTTGGCATCACCTATCTCATCTAATATTTTCTTCACTTCCGAGCCTATCGCACTATCGTTTAACTGCTCGGGTCTTAACTTTTCGGTAAATAGCTCGAACATCTCACGCAGGTAACGGGTATGTTTAATATCGATTATTTCATATAAACAATCTTTAATCATCGCGCAAATCTTTTGAAATCCCGACAGATCGTTCTCGTACCATAAGATATTAAGCAGGAGCCTTATTCTTTCGCATTTTAAATTCTCATCCTGAATAAATGCCTCATACTCTTTAGCCATCTGAGAATATGTCGATGAGCGCTCGCCGGCGGAGACCCCATCATCGACCAGTGCACTCACAGTCATCTTATATATCTGCGAGATGAAATCATTTTCGGGATGATCTTCGAAGAGATCCTTAATCGATAATTGAAGAGCCAATAGCATGCCCGGATTGATAAGCCCCTTATCGAACATCTTGTCCGCCACCAGTCCGGCCACGGCACTCGGAGCTTCTTTCTTCGACGATAATTTATTGAACAATTTTATAAAATTTTCGTTAACCGTATTTTCACTCTGGATAAGCGACACTATGAAGTCGGCTATGCCTTCATCGCCCATTCCCCTAAAAAGCTCCTCCGATAGTTCACCCGTGTCTTCACTGTTACCGGACTCTTTAAATAGGCCGGCCACAAGCATAGGATCGAGCTTCGATATTATACCGGCGATTCCTTTCTTTGCATCCTCCAGACCATCCTTAGGATGCGCCTCAAAATACCTGTTTATCCGGGCCAGGACACCCTTAATCTCATCGGCAGACGATCTCTCATTAAGCCCGGCGATAGCCTGCCTGTAAATTTTATTGATAACATGCGCGGAGGCCTTAGGATCCTTTAAGAAATCTTTTATGAATTCGACTTTTGATTCAGGAAGACTACCACCCTTAAGGCCTTGATCTATACCGGTAAGCGCCCTCCACATCCCCTTCTCATCTAATCCACTGTCTGATTTAGCGCTCGTAAGAATGGAGCTGTAATCTATCTCCTTAATGATCAGGTGGGGGGAGGCCGGAATATTCTTTGCCACGCCACCCCTTCTGGAGAGCACTTCAACATCATTCTTAAGGAAGGCGAAGAATTGTGAAATCTCGTCGATATCTATATTTCTTAAAAACGAGATGGCGATTATTCCCCTCGGATGGAGATAACTCGCTATCTCTCCATAGAGATCACTACCCTCTTTTACAAACTCGCCGTTTAACAGAATATTATCCGAAGATACCCCTATGGTAAATCTCTCTTCAGAAATAAGCCATTTGTCAATTGCGGATTTGAAGGACTTCATAGAGGAATCGAAGGATGGGTGGCCGGGAGGAAATAGAGAGCTGTTCTTTACCGCAATGCGCATACAGGTCAAGATGGTATCTAAGATAGCGGCCTTTTCTTTAGACAGCTTAATATCCATTGATCCTACTTCGTCTTGACGTGCGCCTTTATTATCTTTTGCTCGGCTAAAGGTTTATCCCCGGGACCGGTCGGAGTATTCTCTATCTTCTGCACCACATCGTAGCCTGCTGTAACGCGTCCGAATATCGTGTGACGCATATTTAACCACGAGGTCTCGGCTGTGGTAATGAAGAACTGACTGCCGTTCGTGCTCGGCCCGGAGTTAGCCATGGCCAGGACGCCGGCTCTTTCAAACTGTACGTCTTTTCGCACCTCATCGACGAATGGTTTTCCCCAGACCGACGATCCTCCCCTACCCGTTCCGGTGGGATCCCCGCCTTGTATCATGAACTCGGGAATTACGCGGTGGAATATAATGCCATTGTAATAACCCTTATCTACCAGCTTTACGAAATTCTCACAAGCCTTCGGCGCGACATCCGGCATAAGGGTTAGCTCTATGGCGCCTTGGGTGGTATCTAATACTACTACCGTGTTTTCCATTGCCTGAATATCTCCATAATAATTAGTGCTAATCAACGTAAATATGACGATAGAAGCGACCATTGTCATCCTGAGGAGCGAAGCGACGAAGGATCTCGCTTTTAGATTCTTCGGTCGGCAGATAGCCTCCCTCAGAATGACGGAAGTTGTATTTCGCAACGGTCTCCTCATAAGCTAATACGTCCCCTCTTTAGTCGTATAGATAAGGGCCCTGTCTAAATATTATAGGCAGAGCCCTTATAAGATTAATTATTAAAATTACCGTTACCGAGCCGACTCGTTCTTCGCTTTTACAGATTGTTCATCTATTGCTTTAGCCGTATCCTGGAACACTCCTACCTTTTTATCGCTGATGTACTTGGCTGCTTCTGTCGTATCTTTTGCGACAGGCTTCACAGCGAATCTGGTGGGCATCTTACTGCTATTGATCTCGTTACTGAAAATCTGGAACAATGACTTTTCCTTCACCTTTTTCGCGCCTGATGCGTCATCCGCAAACACCGGCATCGCGTATGCTACGAGCACCGCTATTGCTAACACCACTGCTATCTTCTTCATAATTGCGTACCCCCTTTTTTAGCTTGTTGCCAATAAGTATATACTCTATACCGGAAATTTGCAAGGAGATTATGATTAAAATTTGGTTCTTATTATTGATTTATTTGGCGGGCATCTATATAACGATTGACGACGTTACGCTATCTTGCAGGGCGCCATTATATCAGAAAGTTTTTCTACTATAATTTCTCTATAAATATTTCCACTTTTTCGGAGTTGATGCCGCCCTCCAACCCCGCGTAACCCAACCATTCATATTTCGGCACGGCCGAATGCCATGCATAAGATTTGGGCAGAAATACTTTAACAAAACTAAGCGCCCCGAGATCCGGATCAACACATAGCCGATATGCCTCTACTTTACGGCCCTTAACTTCTATAGTCTCTTTTCCTATACGCTTAAGCTCGATATTATAAAGATTTGGTTCCTCACTCACCATCTGGAGCTTTTCACTCGTCTTACCGTTTTCGAGAAATTTCTGGGCGTAAAACCCTAAAGACAGTCGCGTTACGACATCCTTATTAAATTTAAACTTTCTCGTGCGAGAGATATTTCTGAGGGGCTCATCATGAGTACAGGTGCCTGTATTGTCGGCGAGATCGAAATCCTGTTTCTCGCGCCTGATCACATTGCCTTTTTGATCGAAGATGCGCTTGTCCAGGCTGATAGGCCTGACCTTGTCTTTCGTACGTTCGAACTTCATCTCGGCCACCCACGATATCTGTCCATTAAAGGAAGAATAAATCCCCTGGACCTTCTCGGTCATAAGATAAATGCCGGGGCTGATATTTTTTATCTGGGCCTCGGCCCGCCACCTGATGACCCCTTTCAGATCTCGGCATGCGTAACTCATATTTACAACTTCTTCGGCTGAAAATAGGACAGTCGGCCACGCGAGGAGGGAGATGCACAATAAAAATATTGCCAGTTTCTTCATGATGTATCTATTTTTTCAGTTTGGTATTTGGGGGTGGTTTTTTTGCCAACCCGCCATCCTAAGAATAGCCTTATCTACTGCTCTTCCTCGACCTCAAATCTACACCCGCAAACATTGCATTCGTATACGGATATTTCATGGTGAGGCTCTATAAAACGGGTATCGGTGCTCCCACATTTAGGACATTGAACTCGGGGTTGCCAATCTGACATTGATGTTACCTCTTTCGTTGATTATTTTATCTAACTTCTAAGACCCTTTTTTATTTTCGTCTAAAGACTCCGAGATCGTCGTCCTGATTTAAAGAATCGAGGGTAACACCTGTTACATTGCCCCACAGATCGACATGAAAGATCGCGAATGCTGTTTCGGTATCCGATTCGGAGAACGGCCATTTTGCAGCAAAGATATCCTTATTCCATGGCGCGAGGACCGCCGTTACCTTTTTGGGGCCAATAACCAGGTTCAGTTTTCCTTCAACGACTGAGATATTTATATCACCGTAGATATCGCTGGAATACGCTCCGGCATACTTTTCCAGCGCTATTGGTGCAATGCGTCTTTTCGGCGGGACAGGACTCTTTGCCTTTTCTTCCCTCTTCATCTTCTCCATCTCGGCCAATCCTTCAGAGCTATAATCTTTCGGGTTTTTTAGCGCATATTGGTCGATAAACCTGAAGGCCAGAAGATTCGGCAGATTCGTAACATAGTTTGAGAGCACTATTATACCTATCTTTTGTTCGGGGACGTATGCGATCATCGTCCTCATAGTGGTGCCGCCGTCATGCCAGATGATCGGATACGGCGAGTGCTCGTGATATATCCACCCCATGCAATAATATATATTCTTTTGCACCTCACCGCCCAGGCCTATCACAGTCTTCGGCGAATGGATCACGTTCATATTCTCTACGGAGACGAGCTGTTTATCGTCGGCTTTTCCGTTATTCATCTGGAAGATCAGCCATTTTGCCATGTCGACGATGTTTGAGTTGATCGATCCCGCTGGTCCGGCGACATAGCTCCAGCTAAGAAATTCCCAATTTTTAGGCAGGGCCGCCACCTTATCACCGGACAACTCATGCAGTGAAGAGACATCTTTCGCATTAAGAAAAGATTGCATATCCGCAGAGGAATTTGTCATTTTTAACGGATTGAAGATGCGCTCTTTGAGCAGCTGTTCCCAGGGTTTGCCGCTGTATTTTTCGATTATCTCTTCCGCCACAAGCCATAAGTTGTTCACATAAGCGAACTTAGAACGAAAACTGCTTACGGGTTTGATATAGCGTACCGACTTCCTTACATATGCGCGGTCAAACCCCATCATATACAGTGAATCGGCTGCGTACGCCGGCATACCGCTGTGTTGAGACATCAGGTCGATGACCTGGAACTCCCTGGTCACCCAGGGATCGTACATCATGAAATCAGGCGTGAGATCGACGACCTTATCTTCCCATTTAAACTTCTTTTCATCAACGAGCATGGAGGCCAGCACCGCGGTAAATGCTTTCGTGGTCGAACCTATCTGGAAGATGGTATTTTCCGTAACGGGATCTTTGCCGCCCGATCTCTTTACGCCATAACCTTTGGCAAATACGAGATTACCATCCCTGACTATCCCGATAGCCATTCCCGGAACCTTCCAATCGACCATCGCCTTCGCCGCATATCCGTCGAAATCAGATAATATCTTTCTAAACTCCTCCGCTGTCGGCTGCATTACCTTCTCCGATGGAGAAGCAATCTCAGCGCAGATCGCGCCAGACTGAAGTATTGACAATACTATTAGGAGCGCAAATAATTTCTTCATATACCCCCATTGTTTAATCTCGAGATCTTCGAGATAATCCGGCATTCCGGATGGTCTCTTCAGAATAGCCGCCACTCACTTCTCCGGTGGTCTTAAAATGATATAGTGAGGCAACATATATGCTGTTAATCACGTTATATACAATCGCCAGGAGAAAAATAAGAAGACTCTCTTCAAATATCTTATAACTATTGGTGATTATATTCGGCATGAGCTAAGTATAACACAGCAGTTCATTAAATCAATAGCGCCGGGATCATAGTCTCAACCATTTCGTAAACAAAAAACCCTCACACGAAATAACGTAAGGGTCTTTTATATTGAATTGCCACTACTTACTCTTACAGCATATCTGACAAGGATTACATCCCGCTTTTGTCAGCGCCAGATAATTCTGGGGTCGTTTCTCGAGGGTATGCAGTTGAATTCGTATTTCGGTCTTCCAAATAACATCGCACCGTGACAGGTAATCTTAGATGATAGCCCGGCCGATTTTCGCGCCGGCGCATACGCGCTCAAAGCCATCTGAAGATATCCCGCCCAGCAAGCACCTAACCCAAACGGCAGCGCTACCAGTTCAAAGTGGGCCATAGCGATGGTGCACGCCGCATGCGCAAGCATATCTTCCTTAAGGCCATATACCATAGCCACATGCGGTGCGTGGCGGCAGATAGGATCCTCACCCGACTCCCAAGACTTAACCAATCCCTCGAATCGCAGTGACTCGGCGATCGGTGACTTCTCATTTATAAACGTCTTCACCCACTCCATAGTGAGCCCTGATAGCTCCTGGACTTTCTTAGGATCGTGAACAACAGCCCAATATACCGACTGACGGTTTATACCGGACGGTGCATATCTGGCGATATCTATAATCTTCTCTATTACGGGTTTCTCGACCAGGTCTTCTTTGTAAGCACGAATAGATCTGCGGCCTTTAAAGAATGGCTCTATCTCTTTCGGTGAGAGGCGCCAGCCTTCGGGCAGTTCCTTAAGCTCGTCTATAGGCATCGATTCGAGCGACAGCGCGCCCTTCGGGCAAACGCATGCACAATGGCCACAATTAATACAATACTCTTCACGTCCCTCGATAGCCTTAGGATGTTTCTCGGCATCGAGCTCCAGTATTTTGATCGGACATATCGCTACGCACGAACCGCAACTAACGCATTCCGAAATATCGACAGTGAATTTAATCATGGGAAGATTATACCACAATGGTTCTTCTATACGTCCTGCTTTTCCGATAAATTTTCCGAAACTTCAATCAAATCAAGATGCTTTGCTATATACCAAAGGCAGGATAAAACTACCGATAAAAACAGATATATACCAAGCCTGGATCCGAAGAATGTTCTTAATGCCAATAGCATGTTATGTTCCTTATTAATAGGGCCGTGAGGAGAGGGTATCAAAATAAATAGCAACTGTCAAGTGTGAAGTGTGAAGACATGACCCCCATTTTTTTACAGCGATCTTAATGCCACAGCCTCCGCTCGGCGGACTTCGTCAATCTGGTTAGGATTGATCGGTGCTATCGGTTTCAGCCTGATAAAACCTGTTTTGATTATCTCATCCATAACGGCATCGGTAAATCTCTCTCCGCTATCTGTCAACGCTATGCGCCTCAGGCAATCCAAAATATTTTGAGCTCCCAGATTGAATCCTATTGTCACGGCCGCATTATATAATTCTATCGTAGACATCTCACCCTCTGAGTCGTCCACCTGCAGTAAGACGCTTAGAGGCCGAAGGCCGCCGATCTTCTCAGCCGCCGCATTACCGGCCATCATTACCCTCAACAGATCTGCCCTATCTTTTCCTGTGATCGATGTTCTATTGGTACCGGTGAGGGCGATTATGGCGGCATTCTTAGGCGCATTAGTATTTCTGATCAGGTTATTATACTCTTCTATGCCGTGACTAATGAGCATGCTTCCGGACCCGCGAACCACGATAACCGAACCACCAAGGTATCTCTCCACGGCAAATTCTGCGGCCTGAGCTACGCCTGTAGAGTCAATCATTCTATCATGGAGAATAACTATAGCCTTATTTTCCATGGCATTGCCGCTGACCCTGAGCGCCTCAAGCCTCTGCCTTAATTCTTTCGTGTATCTTCCTATATTTCTATATTTCCAATACTCTTCGGGGTTATTGGCTTGTAGCCATCTATCTATTACCGATGGGAATACGGAATGTTCTGAGCTACCGCCCTTATCCCTAAAACCCTCGCTTAAAGCGATGACCACTTCATATTGAGTCTCTATCTTCTCAGATGGCGGCAATACATTAGCGCCTTCCGGCATAAATGCATTTACAAAGAGCTCCGCATTCATAGAATCAACTATTATCCGTTCTACATCCGACATGGAAGAAGCTTGAGCCTTAATATCCGTTATTTGCTCCCTGCCGGCCTGAAGCATTACGAACCTATTTAATACATCAGATTTGAAGAAGTTGTCGGTGAGATCATAGCTACTTTCATTCATATTTGTAACAACGGCAATACCTGATCTCTCCATATTGTTTAAAGTGCTGACATTATTTGTTCCTGGAAATTTTGCAATAAGGGCCCTCAGGAGCTCTGGCTTATTTATGCTACCCCTAAACGCATTTACCGTAACATCATACGGTCTCTCGAAGGCCATATATGCCGCGTATACTTCCGCCTCCAAAGTCCCTGACGAGGGCGGGACAAGAACAGCGGTTTTTTCTCGCGTAAGTCCGGACGCCGGTTTTTCTACAGCCTTTAAGGCGACGCGATTCTGGGCATTAACTTTCGCGCGCGCAGATGGAGCTTCAGGAGCCGGTTCAAGATGTTTAGCAAAGTCTGGAACCTTATTAAGGCCCGTTATAGTCACATCTTTCTTTCTGGATGTTTTGAGCTCTTCTGTGGCGGCCCGAAATTTGGGATTCTTATCCTGGTGGTCCGCCGCGTTAAGGCCATTATCTATTGTCGCCTCATTTTTATAGTCGTCGAGCGGACGTTTAGCCATAACATAGCCCGGATTAACGCGCTTCAGCATAGTCAGATCCCCGGTAACAGTCTCAGGGTAAATAGCTCCATCGCGGAACCTGAAATATACAGGTAGGCCCTGCTTCTTCATCTCCCGTAGCGCAAGGCCCTTATAATAAATATAGAACCTGTTCTGCGGATTATCTGGAATCAGAACTACCTTCTTAGTCTCCGGATTCATAGCCACACCTTCTATTAAAAACCCATCAGATCGTGAGGTAGTGACTAAAGGTGTGCCGCCTTTTATTCTGCTATCGGGGGCTACCTGTTCCAGTATTGCATTTTTACCTTCCTCCAGCTTGTCAATGTTTCCCATTCTACTCAAGGCCAAAGCCATAACACCCATGTCAAGTTCGTGAGTTGAAGAAAATAGCTGGTGGGGCCTGGTAGTGTATCCGAGTTTTATCATATCGTTAACTCGCCCCTGTATCCAAAAGTTTGCACCAGTCCTTCCTTTAAGATAGGCCTCGGCATCTTCCTCTATATTATGAATCGCTCCATTCGAACCTACCCAGAATGCCCTCCCCGGAGCCATGGACTGCAGAGTGGCAGATCCGTGACCTGCCGGATTCGGCTTCGTGTTTTTAAGCATCACCGGCTTTCCGTTATTATCGTATCCGTATCCATTAAAAGTAGGTTGAACCACAAATACAACATTTTCAGGATTATACCCATAATGGTTATTCTCGACCATTTCTTTTAATAGCGGAACACCGCTTTCATCATTGATCACTATTATCCAGGGCTTCGTAGCAATAATAGCCTGCCTCTGAGCTACAATAGCCTCAGGAGTTTTGGATCCATTATACTTTTCCTTCAAATCAGCTTCGATATCGATCCATTTCTGTACAGCCATGCGCGTCATGATGCTCTCACCCAAAATGGCATGCGAAGGTATCGCCTTGCCCATGGATGCCGCCATCTGATAAACATCATGAGCGGCAAAAGACCTGGTCGTATCAGCTCTTTGACCTTCACCAAAAAGTCTTGAGGCCGCGCCTGCGTACACATCGAGGTCTCCACATGTAGGACTCAAGAATAGTTCCCGGGCTCTATCGAGAGTTTCCGTATATGCTGGTGACTTCATAAACTCTTCAAGGGTTGGGATCTCTCTAAGGAAGTTTCTTTCACTGGTAATGCCTTTGAGCAAACCAACATATCCTTCGGCGAGTGGTTGGTTAAAACGCGTCGCAATAAGGTCTTCCATTGCCGCAACTTTTGGTTTTATCAGATTGTCAATCTCGTCTCTTAGTTCCTTTACTGCCTGCTCTTTGCCCGGCTGTATTTGCAGGAGGTTAAGTTGCGCTTCTTTGGGCGCTATCATTTCATTTCTCCAGCTATTATAACCTTCCATGAGCTGTGATAGTTCCGGTATGGCCACACTTAATCTGGCCAGATGCTGTGTCATATAAGCTTCGAATGATTCGGGTGAAGAGTACGCTTCCGCGAGCGAGACAGGCGTCGATTTGCTGAATATAGCAGTGCCGCTTTTAAGCATCTCTATTTTAACTTCACCTTGCGATTCAAGGACCATTAAAGCTTTATATAAGCTATCGGTTCCTCGACCATTAGCACCTATGAAGAGAGCCGATAAACGCCGCGGGAGTTCTTCCCTGGTGTTGGTGGGGCCTATAAGCCCTCTGGCCGAAGGCACTAACGCATTAGAGAATCTGTAGATCGTCTCACCGATAGGGGTCTGCCCTAAATTCATTCTTACCGCTGCGACATCAGCTTTCGCCATATTCTCAAGCGCCACTCTGACATTATTTGTTTTAGACGCTGCTTCTGCGGCCGCTTCGGTGGCATTAGGATTCACGAGATGATATGCCTCATGGTTAAAGAACGACGAATAGGCCTCTGGCGCGAACTCTTTGAGTCTTCGAAGTCTCTCATAGTTTAAAGGAGACATATATATACGATTCCTACCGATGGCGCGCACGGCCCCGCCGTGACCGGGGTGAGCAAAAAGAAAATTATCGCAAGCTTCGAGAGATGGTATTCTAAAAATCTCGACCGTAATTTCACTTGATGGAATTTTATACGTATACGTTGGTTCATTCGCATTAACAAGGACTGTTTCAAAGTCATCTCTTATCGCCTGATTAACGAGAGCTGTCTGTTCCGGGCTAAGCTCTCCGTTTACCACCATCACAGCACCCTGAGCGCTGGTCGGCCGTGTCGGCGGCATTACGCCTATAACGCCGGTAGCGGGCATCATGCTGTTAAATACTCTCTCGAATGCCGAAGACTTCATTACTTCCGCGCAAAGTCTTTGTGCCTGGGCCTCTGCAGTTCTGTCTACTCCGTAGACTTCCGTGGCGGATTTCATGAAATCCAGCTTAAAGGCATCTTCTAAAACACTCCTGGTAGAAGCCCTGTTTCCAAATACAATATTGCGGCGGGCACTAAGCCATTCCGAAACGTTTCTTTCTATCCATTCGTTTCTGAAATTCTCCAAATCTCCATCATTCAAAATATCCGATTTTCCCTTTAATTCGGCGTAAACTTCTCCCGTCGCCCATGTACGCGGCAGAGGCGCCAGCATATTCTTTTTCACAGCCTCTTTCGGGGTGGTCAGAATATCCTCGAACGATGTCCGCTGGTTCATAAGTATCTGGATATACGGCGTCTGCGCTTCCTTAGTTATGCTCGGGCATACGACCATATGGGAGACGCCCTGCCTCTCGAGGAGCTTCATCATGCCTTCCGAGTGAAAGCCTCCGGTGACCAGCACCGCTATCTTACTCCCCGTCTTATTCATAGCTTCGAGAGTGTTATCGACCATCGCCTTATCACGCTTTATCGCGATGGCATAGAAATCTTCGAGTCTGTCAATATTTTTAGCGATAGCATCGGCTGGAGGATCCATCTCGTAGGCAAGTCCAAACTGTATCGTCTTTGCCTTTATAAAATCTGAGAATGCCTCTGGGGCAAATTCGGCCTTATTCGCTTTGTAATAGTCAAAGTCATCGTTAAGAAGCTTTATATTTACCAGACCTATTAACGTATCTATGTGGCGGGAGAGCTTCTCGAGGGTTCTCTGGTCTTCGTTCTCAAAGAGCTTCTCTTTTATCGCGATCTCGAGCTTCTTTATATCGTTAAACAGGCCTTCGTTGTTGATCCTGGAGTAGACTGAATTATATATGATGTAGTTGTAGAGGTTGGGATACTTCTCGAGTAAATCCACTTTATTCTTCTGGGCGAGACCTCTGACGTAAGCATAATATTCCGCAGATGAAATCTTATTAACTTTAAAAGCTATGGATTTATTTACAAGCTCTGTGAGCACATCCTTTGAGACGGCCTTACTCATCTCATCTATGAGAGCGCTTCTCTCTTTATCCGTTACACTGAAATCTATCTTCTTTTCATATATCAGGACGTTGATCAGCTTAAACAGGTCTTCGTACTGCCTTAAGTTAATTTTATGCTTCTGAGCCTCATCCTGCAAAAAACGTACGTAGTCGTTGAACTGCATTTTCTTAGCTTCATATTCATTTGACTTGGCGGCCATAGCTTTAAGATCGGCATTGTAGATGAGTGCCTGGAGTTTAGTTAATGCGGCCTTGATATTATTAAGATACTTCTCGGTCTCGCCTTTAAGGGGGTAGCTGGTCGTAAATGCATTGAGGTTCTGAATATAATAATCGCGCGTTTCTGCGCCAAAAAGTTTTATCGGATAGTCTGTGGTTATTGAAAGAAATTCCGGGCCTGTGATCTCGCCCTTCTTCATGAAGTAGTTGGCTACTTCTTTTCGAACCTCAGCGTCAGGAAATGCTTTAAACCACGAAGTATCGATCATGCCATCTGCGCCTTCCACCGATACGAGGCTCAAACCATTGTTCTTCACCAGATTCTCTATGATACCGGCTATATTGGACTGGGCTTCGTAATTACAGTGGGCATCCTGGATATGAACTATGAGCTTGTCGCCCTTACCGATAAATTTGGACTTAATCATACCGCAATCTTTAGGAATGACGATGCTATCGGGGGTTGTAGCTACCTCTATTATAGGGGAAGTTTTGTCGAGAGTTGTGGCAATAGCGGATGGCATCAAACCGGTCGTAATACCAGACAGCAAAAAGGCATGAACCAAAAGAATCGAAACGGTCTTTTTCCAGAATCTCATGTTTTCTCCTTGGGAATATTTTGCGAACATGGTTAATATCGCTACTAACTTTCTATTGTATTAGGTGGATGATACCATATTGTGCAGGGGATGTCAATACTATTTGACTAACTTTTTTGTGCTTAACATGAGTGAATCATCCCTTCGGACGGCGGGGAAATATCCGAACTTTCTCCATAAATGCTTTGAGGCGGGCCCCGGCGTTCTCGGATGCCACGTAAACACTGGGAACAATTAGAAGCGTTAATATTGTCGAGCTTATAAGCCCGCCCATAACCGTTATCGCGAGCGGACTCCACAGGTTGGATCCTTCAGAAGTGCTTATAGCCATTGGGAGTAAACCAAATAGGGTCGTGCAAGTTGTCATGAGTATAGGTCGTAGGCGGTCTCGCGAGGCGAGGATAATGGCTTTAATGTGATTCATCTTCTCTTTGCGTAGGTTATTGGCATGATCTATCAATAGAATCGAATTATTGACGACAATTCCTCCCAACATTATCATGCCCACAAAGACGCCCATACCTACAGATTTTCCGGTGGCATACAACGCTATGACCACCCCTATAAGCGCCAGCGGCACTGCCACCATGATAATAAATGGCTGGTAGTATGATTCAAACAGAGACGCCAATACCAGATAGATCAACACCACTGTGAGTAATAGTATCGGATATATCTGTTTTTGGGTGGCTACCATTGTAGGATAATTACCACCGAACCTGTAGTAATAACCTTCCGGCAGTTTCAGGTCGCCCAATGCTTTCTTAGCCTCCTCGGCGGCTTTACTGAGAGGGATCTTTCCGATGGTAGCGCTCACCTGTATCATCCTGGCCTTGTTCTTCCTCCATACTTCGCTGGGACCGAGGCCGTATTTAAATTCCGTCACCTGGTCCAGGTACACTCTGTCGCCGTTCTTATTATTAAGTATGAGCTTGTGCAGATCCTTAAATGTCTTTCTATATTTCTCGTCCAGCCTGGCGATCGTCTCGACCTCGCTGGATGCCGTATGGAACAATGTTGCCCGCAGGCCCCTCATCTGCGCATGCACCATATCTGCGACATCGGTAACTGTCATATCGAATATTCCGGTCTTCTTTCTGTCGACCTTCAATCCGAGTTCCGGACGCCCCTCTCTCATCCTTATCTTAGTGTCCGCGAAACCTTTCACTGAACCCAGACGGGTGGCGATCGATATCGCGGCCTCTCTTAGTGTGGTGTAATCGTAACCGAAGAGCTCCACTATGATCTCCTTAGTGCCGACCTCCTGCTCTTCTTCAAAATAGATGAATGCCGGCCTAAGCTTCTCGGTCTTAGGACGAAGGCTCTCGATGACCTCTGCCACAGACCTCTTTCTCTTATTGACGTCGACCAATTCCACGTAGACCTTACTCGACCACGGTTCTACCCTGGACGAGAATGTCTTAACCTCGGGAATCTCTTTAACGATAGCTTCTACTTTTTTCACTACGACATCCGTAGCGTCAAGTTTTGCGCCCGTAGGCAGTTCTATGAATATTGTAAATTTACCCTGCTCTGTCGTGCCGAGGAATTCCATTCCGAGCTTTGTAAAGAAAAATAGCGCAACAAGAAATAACGCTATGGCGCAAATAAATATGCGTCTTGAATTTCTCATAAAATAGATAACGCCTTTGCGCTGTATCCGGTATACATGTTCGAGAAAGCTTATGTGCTCTATCGATATCGGGATTCTGGAAGAGAATAACGGCACTACGGTTATGGCTACGAAGAGAGAGACCAGCAATGATAGCGTAACGGTCCATGCCACGCCCCCGTACAAAAGTTTTATCTCGGACCCTACGAATACCATGGGGAAGAATACGCACACATGCGTAAGCGTGCCGGCCAGGATCGCTACCCAAACCTCTTCGGTGCCTGCGATAGCCGCAGGAATGCCCCTCAGTCCCTGTTCGTGCTTACGCACTATATTTTCGTATACTACGATGGCGTTGTCGACCAACATTCCCACTCCGAGGGCAAGGCCAAAGAGCGTCATGAAATTCAGCGTAAGTTTCATGGCAAGCATGAAGGTAAATGTTATGATAACGGATATCGGGATGGCCGACGACACTATCGCGACAGACCGTATCCTGTGTACAAGTATAAACGCTATAATGACTATGATGAGGACCGGGTAAAGCAAGATGACCGGCATCAGGGCAATAGCCACCAGCGCGGCCACCATCAACGCTATCTGTTTATTGGTTAGGCGTATCAGGAAGAGTATTAAAACCATCATGACCAGGGCCGCGCCCTTTAAGAGCGCATCCTTCAGATTCTCAATAGCGCTCTTTATAAAATTAGCCTGATTGCTCGTCGTAGCCACCTGGATATCTTTTGGCAGGCGCTCTTTAATCTTCTCGACCTCATCTTCCACTGCCTTTGCGACCTTAATGGTATTGGCATTCGATTCTTTCTGCACGTATATGGAGACGACCGGCCGCACATTAACGCGGGCATAGCCTGCAGGCTCGAGATATGAATCGAGCACGGTCGCCACATCCCTAAGGCGCACTATAGTCCCGTCGGGCGAGCTCGAAACAGGGATGCTCTTTATATCGTCGACCGTCTTATATAATCCGATGGTCCTTATCAGGTACTTATCTTTAACGCGCTCTATATCGCCGGAGAGCAGGTTAAGATTATTGGCGCCCACCATCGATATGACCCTGTCGAGCGAAAGATTGCATGCGGCCATCTTCCTCTGATCGGCCTCTATAAGTATCTTACGCTCCCTGCCGCCGGCAACCTCGACATCAGCGACACCCGATATACGCTTTATAGCCTCTCTGACGCTCTCGTCTACGATCTTACGGATATCTTCTGTGGTTCGTCTTAAGCTGGTTACGGCGAGAATCATGATCGGCACGTCGGAACGCTTAAACTGCGCTATGACAGGTTTCTCTATCTCTTTCGGGAGCTTATTCTTTACGCGGGCAAATTTTTCGCGCACATCGAGGGCGGCGAAGTTCATATTGATTCCGGGATCGAAACTGAGGACTACGGTAGATTCACCCTCCTTAGAGATGGAGAGCATCTCCTGAAGATGACTGACTGTTCCGACAGCATCCTCCACGGGCTTAGAGACAAGCGATTCCACTTCCGTGGGCGGCATACCGCCGCGCACCGATATTATTACGCTTATCTCGCCGAAGCTTATATTAGGGTACAGTTCGACCGGAAGACGGGTCAAGGAGATCACGCCGGACATGATCAGCACGGAATAGACCATGAGCATGAATACAGGTCTTTTTATGGAAAAAGATGGAAGGCTCATCTTATTTTTTTCGTTTGAAAATCTTCTCTGCGGTCTCGACGAACATCAGATATAGGGCCGGAATAACGACCAGCGTGAGAAATGTAGCCACGAGAAGTCCGCCCATTACGGTGATCGCCATAGGCGCGCGCAGTTCCGCCCCCTCGCCGCCGAGAAATGCCATTGGCGCAAGGCCTAATATAGTGGTAAGGGCCGTCATGAGTATCGGCCTTAATCTTACATTGCTTGCTTTTACGACAGCTTCTTCGAGCTTCATGCCTTTAGAAAGGAATAGGTTTATACAGTCTATAAGCACTATGGCATTATTAACGACTATACCGCAGAGCATAACAAACCCCATCAGAACATACGCGTTAACGCTCGTGCGGGTTATCAGAAGGCTCCAACCCACGCCTATTACAGCAAGAGGTATAGTGAACATTATTATAAACGGCTGCCATAGGGATTCGAATAGCGCAGCCATGATCATGTAGACCAACAAGAAGGCGGCTATGATGGCATTTCTCATGCTTTCGAAAGAGCTCTTCATGTCTTCCGTCTCACCCGTAAGCTTAACGGAATAATCCTTCGGCGTCTTGAGTGATTTCAGCATCCCCGTAACGTCGGAAACTATGTCCTTAAGGGGCCTGTTATAGATATTGGCGTAGACGAGCACCACCCTCTCCTGGTTCAATCTCTTTATTTCGCTCGGCCCCTTACCTTTACCGAAATTCGCAACGCTGGATAGCTGAACTTTCATGCCACCCGGGGATTGAAGCTCCAGCCTGCCGAGTTTATCGAAACTATCCCTATCCTGCTTCCTGAGCCGGACCCTTACATCAAACTCCTCGCCCTTTTCTTTAAACTTTGTAGAGATGTAGCCTTTCAATCCGATCAAAGAAGTCTGTGCGATATCTGTAACCGATAGGTTGTATATCGAGGACTTATCCTTATCTATAAATACTTTGGCCTCGGGAGACGGCTCCGCAAGATTGTTCTTTATGCCATACACTCCCTTAACCTTCT
This sequence comes from Candidatus Omnitrophota bacterium, assembly GCA_903843285.1. Lineage (GTDB taxonomy): Bacteria > Omnitrophota > Gorgyraeia > 2-01-FULL-45-10 > 2-01-FULL-45-10 > CAIMPC01. The sequence continues at coordinate 38,382 of CAIMPC010000010.1, read as the reverse complement.
CGAGCCCTTTCTGTATGTCGCGAGTCAATCTCTCGAGGGCTGCCAGGTCATTGCCTTTGACTTCGATAGTTACAGGTGCTTGCACTGTTCCGCCGGTCGACAAGACATTCTCCTGCAGGACATATTCGGTCCTGGCGCCTCCCAGATTCATCGACGATATCTTACCCTTAACTATCTGAACTATTTCTGAGCTCTTAATCTTTCTCTTCTTTTTAAGAGTAATGATTATCTCCGCCTGGTTAGCGCTCAGACGTTCAATGACGCTCTTCGTGGTAGATTCTTTCGTAGATCCCACCGTAACGCTCAGGGACGAAACATCAGGTATAGATAAAAGGAAGCCTTCTATTTTTTCGGATATCGAATTTGTGACATCGAGCCTCGTGCCGGCGGGCATATCTATCTTAATCGTAAACTGTCCCTGATCAACCTTTGGCATCAGCTCTTTGTCGAGAAATATAAATACGCTTACCGAAACTAAAAAGAGAAGCAGTGTATAGGCCAGATACTTGCCCTTCTGATGAATGTATTTTTCCAGAAGGTTCTCATAGAATTTCGCTACCTTATCTAAGGAGAACCCTTTTCCTCCGGACTTCGCCGCACTGCCCTCCGACTCTCCGATACTGAGGCTCTTACCGCGTGAAGCAAGAAGCGGTATAAAAGTCATGGAAGCTATTAATGCGGCAAGGAACGAAAATGTAAGCGTCAGGGCAAAATCTTTAATTATCTGTCCGAATATACCGACGATGAATATGAGAGGCAGGAAGACGACGATATTCGTAAGCACCGATCCTGTTACCGCGATGAAGACCTCATCGGTTCCGATGACTGCCGCTTTTTTCTGATCCTCACCCATCTGCGTATGCCTGAATATGTTTTCCACTACAACTATCGCGTAATCTACGAGATGTCCGACACCAAATGCAAGGCCTCCCAGTGACATCATATTTATCGATATTCCAAAGAAGAACATAAGCGAGAATGTAGTTATTACGGAAATCGGAATAGTCAGGGTGACTATCAGCGCGCTCCAGATATTTCGCAGGAAGAAATAGAGCACCAGAAATACCAGCACCGCTCCCTGCCATGCGGCCTCCCAGACACCGTTAATAGAGCTCTTTATAAATTCGGATTGATCATAAACTATGGCGATATTTATATCTTTGGGTAAGTCATCTTTAAGTTCGCGGATCCTTTGCTTAACTCTGTCGATTATCCTGACGGTATTGCCCATCGCCTGTTTTTGCACAAGAATAGATATATTATCTTTTCCGTTATATCGGGAGTAGCTCGTCCTCTCCTTCAGGCCATCTGTTACCTTAGCCACATCCTTCAGATATATGAGGTTATTATTTCTGGCTATCGCGCTGCCCTGGCCTCCACCCTGGGCGCCTTCCTGATCTGCGCCCGTATTTATGACCGTCTCTTCTATATCGCGAACAGCGGAAAACTCGCCAAGCGTTCTTATCAGGTATTCATAGAAGCTCTCTTTTATAGTGCCGGCCGGATAATTGATATTAGAATTGGAGATGGCTTTAGAGATATCCAGTATTGGGATATCTCTTGCGCGAAGCTTATCCTGATCGACTTCCACCTGGATCTCGCGCTCCATTCCACCCGATATATTTGCGGATGCTACTCCGTCCACCTTTTCGAGCGAATCTTTTATCATCTTACGTACCAGTTCCCGGAAAATTACCGGCTGGCGATCTTTTGAACTGGTCACGCTAAGTATAAGGATAGGTTTATCAAAAGGATTGAATGGCAGAACTATCGGTTCCTCGGCCTCCCTGGGAAGGCGCTCTTTTACCAGGTCTATCTTCTCCCTCATTCCGAGGGCGGCAAAATTTATATTCTGACCCCAGCCGAATTCGGCTATGACCATCGATAAGCCTTCTTTAGATATAGAGCTTATCTTCTTAATACCCGATACGGTGCCTATCGCTTCCTCTATAGGTTTTGTGATAAGGGTCTCTATCTCTTCCGGGGCGGCGTTCTCATAAGGGGTTACAACCGTAAGCTGTGGAAATACTATCTGCGGGAATAGTTCCTGTGGCAGCAGCCCTAATGAGACTGTGCCAAATATCAAAACGGCCGCTACCACCATCATAACGGTAACGGGCCTATTTACGGAGAGTTGCGGTAAACTCATAAATTAATCATTCGCTTCCTATCACGATATGCTGTCTGCTGTCATAACAGTCCTTCTTGTATTTCGGCTATCTCGACGCGGGCCTTATCCTTAAATTCTTCCTGGACCTCTACAATAACAAGCTCATCTTCTTTTATACCTTCATTTATTTCCATCATATCGGCCGTCGTGTGCCCCAGCTTAATCTTCCTAATCTCAATGGTGCCGTATTGGGCCTCTTTTTCTTTCACGGTAGGTTCCTTTTTAGGCTCCTCTTTCTTCTTACCGAACCCGAACAGCCCGCCCTTCTTCGCCGGCTTCTCCTGGACTATATCTTTCTTCGGTTCTTCCTTATTAACGACGTACACAAATATATCCGCATCCTTCTTCTTCATCGCGGATGTTGGCAATACGATGGCATCTTTCTTATCGTACGTATATATCAGCGCCCGCACAAAGAGTCCCGGCTTCAACGCCCCGTCCTTATTTTCAAGCTCGGCCTTAATATTCATTGTGCGCGAGCGTCCCTCTATAATAGGAGAGATCCTATCCACGGTTCCATTGAACGACCTTCCGGGATAAGCATCCGCAAATATCTCTACCTTCTGGCCCAGAACCACGTTCGGCATATCCTTTTCGATTATATTGAACTCGGCATAAACCTTATCCGTAACCACAAACGTCGCCACCTTATCGTTCGTGCTCGGGTTAACGTAGCTACCCACATCCAGCGTCCGCGGCCCCATGAGCCCGTTAAACATCGCGTATATATTAGTCTTATCGAGATCTGATTTGGCCGACTCGTATTCTAATTTGGCCTGATCCATCTTCATGGGAGCTATAGCCCCTATTTCAAAGAGTTTCTTATTCTTATTTAATTCCACCTCGGCATACTTTAATTTAAGAAGCGCATCCCTCTGTACGAGACTCGCTATTATATCCCCCTCCTGGACCTTCTCTCCATCTTCAAAGTTCATGCTCTCTATGACACCGGCCGCCTGAAAACGCAGATCGACCTCTTTAAAACCTTTAACATTTCCGATCGATGGTAAAGTGTCTTTAAAGTCTATCTTTTTAGCCTTTATTACTTTCACCGGGACCGCCTCTTCCTCTAACGTCACGCCCGGGATCTTGGCTCCCGCCGCCGGCTTCTTCTTAAATATAGCCTTTTGAATATTCTCGGTCGTCTTTACCAGGATGAGCACCACCACCACTGCTATGATGCCGATAATAATAAATTTTCTCTTGGCTTTTATATCCATAAATTCAATGCCCCTTTTTTATCGTCGAGACCTATTCGTCCTTAATATAATCTTTTACTCCGATAGCTTTATTTATACTGGCGACGGCCGTGTGGCAGTCCGTCAGGGCCTGCACATATCCAAACCTCTCCTGGGAAAGCTTTATCATGCTTTCGATTACGCTCGAATCCTGCGCTTCGTCGAGCGACCGTTTCATCTTAGTAAATTCGAGATCCTTTTCCTGATATTTCACTTTATACACCGCTGTGTCGAGCTGAATCAGCGCCTTCTGATAATTAAAACATCCCTCTTTGACTTCGAGATTAACGTCCTGCCTTATCTTATTAAGCTCCTGCCGCGCCCTATCGAAATCGATTTCGGCGGACTGCTTTTCGGAATACATGGCCAGATTATCCAGGATTTTAAATTTAAACGAGTTCGTCTTTGCCTCGGTGCCCTGGAAAGTTGCCACAGTGGGCACCCACTGTTCTCTGGTGAATGAGTATTCACCTGTAGATCCCCAGGCCGGTACGGACGCTTTAAGCCCCGCATACCATTGTGCCTTCACTTTTTCATCAGCTATGGTCGGTGTATTAAACCCCGGGGCGTTGGTCGCGCCAGTATTGCTAAACGCGTTATCCTCCAGCACATATGTTTCTTTGGCCAGACCCCAGCTTCCCATGAGATCCACTTTTGGCAAACCCTTAGATAAAGCCACCTTCTTTCCGTAGATATAATAATCTATCATCAGAGTATTTATGATAACCTCTGGCCTGTTCGCAAACGCGGCCTTTAGCGCATCTGCGTATTTTACTTCCACTCTGTTAAATTCGAGTTTAGGCCTTACCTTAATCGTTGCCTCAGGGTCTATATTCATAGCCTGTTTCAATATTAACTCGGCGACGCCCACATCGCCATCAGCTGAGGCGAGCTGATACTTTGTCTGGCTGGCCTGAGAGCTCACATTTAAAAGCTCCAACTTAGAAGCGATCTTTGCGTCATACTGCTCATTTACCATATTGAATATATGTTCAACCTCTACTGAGAGTTCCGACTGCAATTTCAGGTTATCCTCAGATTTCGCCAGCGAATAGTATGCCTTCTTAACCTGAAGGATTAGCTCATTCTTAGTCTTATTTGATTCATTTCTCGAGATCTCGAGATTAACCTCAGCCTGTTTCAGAGTGAAGAATAATTCACCTCCGTGAAACACAGGCTGTTTGCCCTCGATATATTGTTTTCTGCCATAATATCTCTGCTCGTTCATAACTCCTGTATAGGGCTCCCAGACCACCGTAGCTGATGGAAGCATATTGCGCCTGGCCTCCATAATCCTCATCTGGGCAAGCTTCACATTCTTCTCAGCTATCTGTAAAGGTATGTTGTTTCTTATGGCAATATTTATGCAGTCATCCAGACTAAAGATACCTCCCGGGCCGCTACCTGATATTGTTTCGGTCCCTGCCTTGCGCCGCATCTTCATGCTCTCCACGCCGGTCTCGAGGCCAAACCATCTGTTAAGCACACTGACATCCTTACCGGAAGGCCGCGCGGCCCCGGCGGACTCAGGAAGCTTAATCACTTCTTTCTTCACTTCCAATAATTTCGGCGGCTGGGCTTTCTTCTCTTCGGGCTTATTAGCCGGCAAGGCGGTCTTATCTTCAACCTTTATTGGGTACGTCTTTATCTGTCGAGCCGTCGTACTCTTAGTCTCTTTTGCGGGTATCTCTGGTTGGGTGGTAGGCTTCTCCGGGGCAGTGCCGTAACCTTCAGCCGGATTAAATTCAAAATTCAGCTCATCCTTGGTCCCAAGCGCTTCGGCTATAGCTATGCCGCCTGCCGTGAAACCAAAGATAAATACCGCCACTAAAAAAATCTTGCCTATAGGCTTAAGTGAACGCATACGTAGACTTATATTACTCCCGGCTCCGCCGTCTCACTCGCACTACTCGTCTTTCTATACTGTCTCATATAATCCCTCATGTAATTTCTATGGCGTTCTCTATGTTCCTCTCTATATAGCTTCAGATATTCCATGTGACTCCTGCGCCACTCGAGAGAACGCTGTCTGCATGTCTCTTTCCATGATGAGTCCTGACTCGCTTTATATTTGAAATATTGAGGGTTGCGATCACGCCACTGCTTCATATTCTCGAGCTGTCTCTGATACTGACATTCTAAAGAAGAGCAGATCGATTGGTTTGGCCTGTACTTGTTTGCAAGAAACGGTTTTCCACATAACTTACACATCTTCTCTTCTGACATGACACTCCCCCCTATGCTTTAATAAATACTTCTCTTATGGCCAGAGAAGCCGCGCCGATATCGACTGCGTCCTCTCCCAGCGTGCTGGTAATTATCTTTAATCCCTTAAGATGGTCGCGGAACGCAAGTCTGTCCACCGTCTTTTTAAGCGGCATCAATATTATATCACCGGCGTCCTGCGCCCCGCCGCCTATAACTACTATTTCCGGAGCAAAAAGATTCACCAGGTATGCTATCCTGAGCCCAAGGTTAATGCCGGCGCTAAGCACTATATTAAGAGCAACTTCGTCGTCTGCCCTGGCGCACGCCATGACATCTTCTCTGGTGATATTATTAACATTGCCCTTAGCGAGGCTCACCATCTTTGTCCCTACGCCTCTGGCCACTTCCCGTCTGGCGCTCTCAGCAATACTAAGATAGTCGTCCCACGGCCTTAAGTATCTGAGCTTGCCTTCCATGAGGCTCTCGTCTTCCGAAGCGCTCAGATATATATCCTGGTGCATCATGACGCCCTCGCCGACATCAGAATATATGTAGAGAAGGTTATCCACATCCGCGCTTTGATTAATACGTCTCTCGGCAAACGCTGCGCATGCGGCGGACGGGCCGTAAAACGCATCGATTCCGGTCTTCTTTTTTATAGCCGCCACTACATTAATGAATTTCTCATCGGATAGCCCCAGCCCGACAGCCTTTATATCGGTGATATTGATCTTCGATGCCGCTATCATATCCTCCACTAAACGAACTACCTCGGATGAAACTTCTCTGTCGGCAGGCCTATGGATCTGTTTCCTTACCTTTATATTAATCCCCAGATCCGCGATCGCTCCTCTTATTTCTCTTTTACCGATATCGATACCTATTACATGGTTCGCCTCAGTATTAAGCTCAATAAGCTCAGGTTTTCTACCACCCGTCGAAATATCAAATCCCTTCTCCAGCACCATCTTCTTTTCTATAAAATTATTTATATAGTTAGAGACTGATACGGCGTTTATCCCGGTGGCTTTCGTTATTTCCGATCTCGATATAATTCCTCTTTTCCTTATTAAATCATAAATCAAAAGACTTCTCTTCTCTTTATCATTTAATGTGTGGCAGGTAAATATAAAATTTCTCTCTATTTTCATTTTCTTAACCCCATCATACATATAAAGAAATAATGCCGTAACGTTAGTAACTAACTTTTGTTACCGAGTATACCTAATGATTATACTATTGTCAAGGCTTGGCTGGTTTACGAATTGATTCTGCTTGCAAACGTAAATTTTCGGCTCTTTCAGAATTATTTACCATTTCGTACATGTTTGCCATATTTTCGAGAATATTTGCGAGTTCCTTAGGATCACTGCTAAAGTTTTGGCATAGGTATGCGGCTCGGGAATATAACAACTCTGCATCCTCGAGTCTATTTAACTTTGAATATAACGTAGCCAGATTATTCAAATCTTTTACCAGCTCAGGATTCTCCTTCCCACCAATCTTTTCATCTATACTCAATATCTTTTCCATAAGCGGCTGGGCTTCTTCATATCTTTTCTGATAAAAATATACTGTAGCCAGATTATCCAAATATGGCCTCATCACCGGGTTATCTGAACCGATCATCTTTTCCCCGGTTTCTATAACTTGCTTTAATGCCGCCTCCGCCTCCGAATATCGCCCCTGGGCCCTGTAGATCCTGGCCAAATAGTTCAGCGTCTCGGCATAATCCATACTGCCTTTACCGGCAATCTTCTCCTCGAGAGCGAGCGCCCTCTTAAGGTATGGCTCAGCCTCTTCATGCTTACCCATACCGCTGTAAATATTAGCGAGGCTGTTTAGCGAAATCCTGAGCTCAGGATAGTTCTTGGCCTCATCCTTAGCGCATATCTCTATAACCTTGGTGTAAAGCTTTGCCGCCTCTTCATATTTTTCTTCCGACTCGTAGACGTACGCCAGCTTGTTGGTCGCCGATATCGCCGCTAAGCTATCCTCGCCGGATACCTTCGAAGATATCCCTATAACACGACCATAAAGGATCTCTGCTTCCTTATACTTCTTAAGGAACGAATAGACTACGGCAAGATTATTCAGATCTTCTACTATCCCCGGATCATTCTTTCCCAGCGCTTTCTCGTCTATGGTAAGCGCTTTTCTTAGGAGCGGCTCGGCCTCTGTAAACTTTCCCTGATAAAAATATAGGACCCCTAAATTATTGAGGTAGCTGGAAAGGCTTGTGCTGTACAGGCCGTCTACGCTCTCCGCTATCTGAACCACTCTTTTTAAGAGCGGCTCGGCCTGCGATAACTTTCGCTGGGATCTATAAATGCCGGCCAACTTATTCATAGTATCGGCCAGCTCCGCGCTATCGGTGCCGAATACATTCTCCTCCACCAGGATCAGCCTGAGGTACACTTCCTCCATCATCTTAAAATTATTCTGGGTGGTATATATCGTTATAAGATCTTTTAGTGCGGGGATCGAGTCAGGGTTTTCTTTTTTTTTTGCGTTATCGCTCATATCTATCAATCTTTTTAGCGCCTGTGCCGTTTCGGCCTGCCTGTCCTGAATCCTGTATATGGCTACCAGGTTATTTATAGCGGTCTTCATTATAGAATAATTTTTATCCAGATCCTTCTCGCATATCAGCGCGGAGCGTAAATAGAGCTGTTCGGCTCTTGCATAATCGGCCTGTTTTTGGTATAGAAACGCCAGATTATTAAGAGCGGATGCCATAGCCGGATGATCCGGCCCATACGCTTTCTCGCTTATAGCTATCACTCTGTTGTAAAGGCTCTCTGCATCATTATACTTTCGCTGATATGCAAATATAGCCGCAAGATTATTCATATACTTTATAGAATTAACGCTTTCGGGTCCGAATGACTTTTCATTTATATCCAGCACCCTATGGTAGCGCTCCTCGGCCTCCTGATATCTCTTTTCATAAGAATACAGTGTCGCGAGATTATTAAGATCGGTGACAATCTCGGGACTATTTACCCCGAACATCTTTTCATCCATAGCCAGCGCTCTCTTAAATAGCTCCTCGGCCTCCTGATATTTCCCCCGGTAGAAGTGTACGGTACCCAGATTATTCAGAAATGTCGGTAAAGTGCCATCCTGGGCGCCATGCGTGCTTTCGGCCAGGGTTATTATCTTCTTTAATAGCGGCTCGGCCTCATCATATCGTTTCATCGACCGATATGCGGCGGCGAGGCTATTCATGGTATTGGCCACCTCAGCGCTGTTTGGCCCATGGCGCTTCTCTTCGATCTCTATAATCCTCTTATATAATGGCTCCGTCCGCTGAGGTTTGTCCTGGGCCTCATATATGGAGATCAGGTCTCTGATGTCTCTCTCTACTTCCGGAGAATCTTTCCCCGTCACTTTTTCTTCAATAGTTAACGCGCGTCTCAATACTTTTCCGGCCTGAGGTAATTTATTTTGAATCTTGTATACGGAATAGAGGTTTTTCATCGCCGTGTATATGTCCAGGTAATCCTGTTTTATAACGGGACAGCTTATTGAGAGAGTCCGCATAGCAAGCGCCTTCTTATAGTAGGCTTCCGATTCCTTATACTTCTCATGGGTTTTGTACATGGCCGCTATGGAGTTAAGGGATATCACCACATTTGCATGTTTTGGGCCAAATTGTTCCGTAGCCGCTTCGAGCGCTTTTTTGGCCGTGCTGATGGCTCCGGAGAAGTTACCCTGTTTGTTTAATTCCCACGACTGCTTGCTCAGGTCTTCCCATGAAAGGTTTTGGCAGGATACCGCCGAGGGCAATAAAACTAACGCTACTACAAGCACCGCATGTCTAATGAATGGCATAAATATCGATTTCTTCATCTCTCTTTAACTACCCGGGGCGTCGTCCGTCTTCTTCGTCAGCGTCTCAATGACAGCGCTGTAGAGCTCTTTCTGGGCGCTCAGGTCATTTATGCGCTTCTCCATCTTCGAGGCATTATCAGTCAGGGCCTCTTTTTCATTCTTAACGGTAGCCAGTTGGGTCTGAACCGTAGATACCTGCTTCTCTTTTTTAGATATATCGATCTGCATACGATTATTGTCTATAGCCATATTAACCATGTTATTCAATATAACAACGAATATAGTGGCTACAAGCAGTACCACAAATATTGCTCTGACGTGAAGCGGAGGCGCGGATACCGCATCTTTTAAACCCTCCTCGGCGGCCTCTAGCTTTGTAAGCTCAGATTCGGATAATTTCCACGGAAGCTCGGGTTCGGATGAATTTTTTGTAACAGGTATATCATGCGCTACATTTTCGTCGAACTTGGTCTTCATGTAAATCCTCCTTAAGCTCGGGATGAGCCTTCTTATTTATCAAATACCGTTGACTTCCTTCACCAGGTCTTTAATATCCTGCGCGGCCTTTGAATCAGGGCTGAACTCAAATATCGATTTACCCACGCTGGTTGCATCCATTATTTCGTGCGACTCTTTAATTACGGTCTTAAGCGCATAGCTTGGGTAGTGTTTACGGACGGCTTCGAGGCACTCTCTACATATAGAGTATTCCGGATTAAACTTGTTCAGGAAAATATTGATCTTCTTGAAATAGAAATTGAAATCTGATTGGACCGACGATATGGTCTCCATCAATATCTTAAGCCCGTGGAATGACAGGAAATCCGCCAGTAGCGGCACTAATATCTCGTCTGAAGCGAGTATCGCATTAAGGCTTACAAGGCCTATATTTGGAGCCGAATCTATTATTATGAAATCGAAATCTCCCTCGACCTCTCGCAGGGCGCGGCGCAATCTGAATTCTCTGTATGGCATTTTAAATAAAGGCATCTCGAGGGCTGAGAGAGATATCGACGATGGGGCCAGTTTTAATGTGGGAAGAGACGTTCCGACGATGACCTCCGACAAGCGCGCGGAACGTATCAGTACGCTATACAGGCTCTTTTCATGTCTGACGGTTTCGTGATTAAAGCATGTGGTCAGATGCGCCTGCGCATCCAGATCTATCATAAGCACCCGCTTACCCGTCATTGCCAGATAGTATCCATATGCGGCAGATATAGAGGTCTTTCCGGTTCCGCCCTTATAGTTCAGAAAGAGCTGTTTTCTGGCGGTCTTCCCTTTTATGGCGGTGGCGCCCTGGGTTCTAAGCCATCCGAACATCTTCTCTACTCTATCATTAAGCGCCTGCACTCTTAGTCCTGTCGCTATGGCGATCCAGGGATGCCATTTTTTTACGAAGCTCCCCGACCTCCTTCACAACCTTGTCAGTATACCTGATATCTCCTTCGATCTTTTCGTCCCTTACCTGTATCTCGGTCTCGAGATGCTCGACCGTGTTTCTCAGTTCAAGCTCTTTTCTTTCTTTATCCTTCACGGTGCCCTTTGCCAGGGCAAGCTCAGAACTTAACCTTTCAATCTCGCTCTTCGAGAGGTCTTCGGTCTCTTTCAGTTTATGCGTTGTGCTCTTAAGCGACTCTGTAAGGCCGGAGACCTCTTTTTCTAAGGCTTCCGTCCTGCGCTGGCTTACCTGAAGTTTAGACGCAAGGTCGCTCAATAGCGTCTCTGTCTCTTTATAAAGCTTATCCGCATCCTCCAGCCGTATGGACTTCGCCTCTATCTCCATTCCTAATTCGGAGATCCGCATCTCCAGGTCTCTCTTGTCCCGATGAACATTCGATAGCTGTAATGTGAGATCACCCTTAGAAGCCTCGAGCTCCTTGGCATCCCGCTGACTTACCTGTAGCTTGGAAGTCATGTCCTGCGCCGCGGCCTCCAGCTCCTTATATAACTTATCGGCCTGGGACATTCGGCCGGCCTTCGCCTCCAGCTCCAGACGTATCTGTCCCAGTTTAGCTTCGAGCTCCTTCTTGTCACGCAGGCTCGCTTGCAACTGAAGATCTTTTTCGCCGAGGGATACCTCTATCTCTTTACGAGATTTATCAATCTCTGCGATCTTAGTTCTGGCGCCGGCCAATTCATCGTTAAGCCTCGCATGATTTTCACTGAGGGCTTTATGCTCGCCCCCGACTGCAATCAACTTTGATTCTACGGCTGTCTTCGATGCCGCTATATCGGTGTTCAGCTTTTCGAGCTCCTGAATCTTCTTATCTTTTCCTCTCAATGACTCTTCCAGGGTCGTGATCCTGGAAGATTGCTCTTTAGTCTCTTTGGTCACAGTATACAGCTTAGATCTGAGCGACTCTACATTAGATGTAACCCTATCGCGATCCTTAATCGCTTCGTCCAATTCTATCGTAAGCTTTTTCTGCTCCTGTCGTAAAGACGCTTCCCTGGCGGCAAATTCATCTTTAAGCTTGCCGTGATGGCCCGCCGCTTCGGCCTGCATTGCGATGAGCCGCTTAATTTCAGCCTGCACATCCTCGAACTTCAAGCGGTATTCCTCGCATAAATTCCTGGAAGAGCTCAGCTCTTTAGATAATTTATCGATCTCACTTGCTCTGGTATCCCTTATGCGCAGGGCGGCCTCAAGCTCGCTCGTCCTGGCAACCTTCTTCTGCAGGTCGCTGATCAACCTCTCCCTCTTATCATCTTCCGCTCTCAGTATTTTAAGAAGTTTTGCCGATTCGTCTCTGTCAGATAATGCCTTCCTGTGTTCAATAGTGAGATTCTCGTATTTGGCATGCTCTGTCTCTGTGGCCTTCTTAGCCACATCGAGCTCTCTGGCTATCTTCTGTGCCTCGGCTATCCCCTTATCCCTGGACTTAAGCTGTTCATTCATCGAAGAGGATCTGTCCCGCTCCTCCTTAAGCCGTCTATCGAGATCCTGTGTGGCCCTATCTTTTGATTCGAAATCTCTGCGCATCTTTTCGAACTGCTTAAGAGCCTCATCTCGTTCGGTGGACATCTTCTTATGCTCAACCTGGAGAGTTTCGGCCCGTGTCTGAAGATCGGAGGCTTTCTTCCTTGCCGCATCGAGTTCGCGCAATATCCTGGGGGCATCGGAAGAGGCGCTATCCCTGGCTCTTAAAACACCTTCCTGGACCGACAATGTCTGTTTAGCCTCGGCAAATTTTTTCCGTATATCCTGAAGGACAGCCTCCTTATCGGCAAGCTCTGTCTTAAGCGAATCCCGCTGTCTCACAACCTCCTCGTCCTGCTTTACAACAATTTTTTCCACGATCTTTTCCACTACGACCGTAGATGTCTCGCCTTTATTAACGGCCTTTAGCAGATCCTCTTTATTCACTGATGGTCTAAGGGTTTCGGTTGATACAGAGGCCAAGGCCTTCTTCTCCCTCAGCCTCTCGAGGATCTGTCTCTTCATATCGCTTATATCCATACACACGCCCTCTTTTACCGTACCAGAGGCGCCTACCACATCCGTCTTTTTCATCTTATCGAATATTTCGTTCATACGATTATCCTTAGTACTCAAACATTATTTACTGCACATCGCTTTATAAACTTCTTCCAGGGAGCTTCTGGCTTCATTGAGATCCTTCTTAAGTCTCTCGTTCTCTTTCCCGAGCTCACCGACCTTCTCGGCCATCTTGGCCACTATCGCATTTCCGGAGGAAGCTCCTGACTGGCCTGGTGTAACCGAAGACGAATCCATGAAGTCTTTAAATGCCTCAACCTCTTCCACCATGGCCATCTTTTCGCGTTCAAGCTCATCAAGTTGCGATTTAAGTCTATTAACTTCTGCCCGAAACACATTACGGCTCGATTCGGCCTTCATTATCCAGGTTATAACCACTCCCAACGCCAAAAGGACCGCCACTACCAGCCATATGAGTTCTCCAGCACCAAATCCCGACATAATACTACCTCCGCACGCTTTATTTTGATGTAACTATTATAGTAAAATTATTCTATATGAACGATTATGGTATGTCAAACTAAAATGCGACGAGCCATTACCTGAACAGTATATATTTTCTCGCGGAAAAATTGACCGCAGAGACTAAGACGGAAGATATGAGTTTCGATGTCAGGTAGTGCATATTAACGCTCTCTGTGAAAAATTTGATGCAGTAGTGGTTTAAAAATAGCCCCGCTATGCTTATTGATATAAATATGGTGAACTCCAGTCGCCTGTTCTTAAATGCCCTATCATTAAATACCCACGTTACATTCATAATGTAACTTGCAATGGCACCCAACAGAAATGCCAATGCTGCGGACGTCAGATAATATAACCCTATTATTTCCGTAAAGACGACCAGCGCGCTGTAGTCAAGTGCGTATGCCGCAGTACCTGCTAAAATATAACGGAAGACCTGCACATGCACCGTGTCGGAGGTCTCTTTAAATAATCTTCCTATCACGATTCTCCTATATTTTCTTTAAAATTTTAAGCAATGACTCCCTTACTCTATCCGATGCCTTCCGGCAGAAATCCTTAGCCTCCAGATCATATATATCATCGAAACTTATGGGGGGTAAAATATTTACGCTCACCTCTCCCGGACTTATAAGCCCGCTTCCCTTCTTTTGAATATTTATACTGCCATCAATAGCTATCGGGACGACCCTGACTCTTGCCTCCTGAAGGAATGAGAAGCTGAAAGATTTAAATTTCTGCAGATCCCTGTCCCGGGAACGTGTGCCCTCCGGATAGATAACGATCGAATTGCCCTTCTTAATAAGATCTGCCACCTTATCGTAAGTCCTCAGCGATCTCCTGAGGCTTGTCCTCTCAATCGGAATGTAATTCTGAAGCTTCATGTATGTTCCGAAGACCGGAACATCGAATAACTCCTTCTTAGCCAAAAACAGGTAATATCCCGGAACCGCCATAAATATAATCGGCCAGTCCAGATCGCTTTGGTGATTTGCCATGTAGACAACCGTCTCATTCTCAGGTAAATTATGCCCTCCGGTTATCTTTAATTTTATGCCGCCTATCTTCATGAGCGTCCAGGCCCAGAAATATTCGCTCTTCCTGTACATCTTTCTATTGCCGGGCCAGATGACGGAATCAAATATCAGGCCCAATAGCAATATCAATATCCAATTTGCCCACCATATCGTAGAATGTATTATCCTGGCTGTTCTATTCCACATGGTACTGTTTTATCCCTACCCTTTGAGATCGACGACTATTTCACGAAGCCGCTGGCCGAGCTTGTAAGAACCATCCTTGTCCATATCCCCGAAATGTTCATCAAAGATGATAGGCCTACCGATCTTTACCTTAACCGCCGTTCGTTTAATCCGCCACGCCCCCTTAGGCATGGCCTCGAATGTTCCATCGATCGCTATCGGAACCACGGGCTTTCTACTGCGCTGAATAATTATAGATGCCCCCCGGCTAAACTGCCCTATCTCACCATCGGGCGTCAACTTCCCCTCAGGAAATATTACGAACGACTCACCGGCGGCAAGATCATCTATAATGGCATGAATCGTCTTAACCGATCTCTTTCTGTCTTTCCGGTCCAAAGATATATATCCTGAGCGCGCTATATGACTACCGATCACAGGGACCTTAAATAATTTTCTCATTATTACAAATTTATAGGTGCCCGGCAGGTACTTAAGCAGAATAAATATGTCGATGTAACTCTGGTGATTAGGTGTATATATTACGTTTGTATCGGGCGGGATATTTTCAAGCCCATCTATATTCACTTTTATAAGCGATGCATTCATCAGAAGGCGCCCCCATAATTTCGCGTTGGCGCGGTAAAACGCTTCCTTCTTACCGGCATCTTTAATAAATAGTCCCGCGACGTTTGAGTACATACCTATGATGACGCTATAGACTAAGGCTAATATCCAGAATACCACGCTGTGGAGGAGTCCAAACATCTCTCTTAATTAACTTCCTTCCTGGTCTTGATGCCCATCTTAACCACTGCTCTGTCGGAACAAAGGTGAACTCCAACATATAATATCGCTGTGACCACGGCCGATTTGGCCGATGGAATGTAGACCAATGAACTTAGGATCATAGCGCCCATTATCCAGTCGAGCTGGTCCCACGGGAACCACGGTTTACCGGACGGCTTATCGAGCATCCGCTTTATAAGGCTCTTCACCACATCGCCGACCAGGGCGCCGCCGCCCATCAGAAATCCGAATACCGCAAAGTTTATTTTTCCATAATCGATGAATGTATTCTGCCTGAAGAAATCAAAATTGAAATATAAGAGCGCCTGAGCGAGAGCGACCAGAACTCCGGTTATACTGCCGACCAAAAGCCCTCTCCACGTCTTATTCTTCCCTAATATCTCTCTGCCACGCCACTTATTGCCGCCATCGATCGGCACGGCCATCTTAGCTAATGCGCGTTTAAATATTCCCGGAATCCAAAGGCGGTTACCGCATGAGGCATTGTGATTCCCCAGCGCGGCGGGGAGAAGATACCAAAGACAGGAGAATATCAGTTTCATAGTCGTTTATTCTGAGATGTTTTTTCGTACATAGATGATTCTCTGCAGAACCGTCAGGTTTGAGAGCACTGCGATTATCAAAAGACCCCAAAATGGCTGGGATACGCAGAATGATAGCCCCAGTATAACTATGCGCGCGGTGCGCGGCAGTAGTCCCACTTCGCACTTCCGGCCCAGGCTCTCTGCCTTAGCCCTGACGTAACTTACAGCCAACGACCCGATGGTCGCGATAACGGCCAATATTACACAATCCGATCTTCCCGCTCTTAAGAAATATACCATTATGCCTAAATATATGACCGAGTCCGAATATCTATCCAGGACCGAATCCAGAAAGTCGCCAAAAACTGTAACCTGCCCGTTTATCCGAGCCACACTGCCGTCCAGCGCATCAAAGAAACCGGCCGCCCATATGAGCATACCGGAGGCTAAATAATTAATACGCCCCGAAGCTATAAAATAAGCGACGGCACAGTTTATTAACAAACCGAAAACCGTTATTTGATTTGGAGATATCTTAGATTTTGCCAGGAGACGTCCCGGATATCGTGCCATGAAACGGATAGTTTTACCTAACGGATCGGCCATCTTAAGATCGATTCTTAGAGCGCTTTTTGTTCTTAGAATTAAATTTCCATGAACGCGCCTTCTTATTTCCCAATCCCTTTTTCCATCCGTAGGTTGCGATAAAATCTTCCACCATCTTCTGGGCGACGTTATCGTCATATTGTACCGGGGGAGATTTTTTAAGATATGCGCTCGGCCCCAGGAGGACTCCCGAGATGCCGTTATCGAGGGCTATCTTAATCAACCTTATAGCATCCACCACCACGCCGGCCGAGTTAGGCGAGTCCTCTACCGATAGCCGGCATTCCAGGTTCATTGGCACATCTCCGAAATGCTTGCTCTCTATGCGCAGGAAACAGATCTTATTATCCTTCTGCCATGGAACGTAGTCGCTAGGGCCGATATGCACGTTTTCCTTGTCGATGCTGAGGCCCCTATTTTGTATCTGGGAGACCACGGCGTTTGTCTTAGATATCTTTTTCGAGACCAATCGCTCTTCTTCCTTCATATTAAGAAAGTCTGTGTTTCCTCCGGTGTTTAGCTGATAGGTATGGACTACCGGCATCCCTCTATCCAGAAACAAGTTCGTCAGGACTCTATGAAGTATGGTAGCTCCAACCTGAGATTTAATATCATCGCCTATTATAGGCAGGCCTCTATCCTTAAAACGTTTTTGCCAATATTCTTCGCGGGCAATGAAAACGGGAATACAATTAACAAACGCGCATCCGGCATTCAGAATCTGCTCGACATACCACTTAGTAGCTTCTTCCGATCCGACCGGAAGATAGTTAATAACTACATCCGTCTTAGTCTTCTTCAATATCCCGGCTACATCGTCAGTCTTGCCGGAAGCCTTGGTGATCACCTTCGATAGATATTTTCCGAGGCTGTCATGCGTCATCCCACGATGGACCTTCACGCCGAGAAAAGGCACCTTCGCAAACACCTTGGTATTGTTTGGTTTGGTGTATATGGCCTCGCTCAGGTCCTTACCCACTTTATTCTTATCTATGTCAAAGGCGGCAGAAAATTCAATATCACTTATGCGATATCCACCCAGGTTAGCATGCATCAATCCCGGAATGAAATCACCGTCCTTTGCATTCTTATAATATTCAACGCCCTGCACAAGCGATGAGGCGCAATTGCCGACACCGATTATCGCAACTCTAATTTTAGACATTATGAATAACCCCTTTTTACGTGTTATGCAACAATACTGGCTAAAACAATATTATACTATGCTGTATGGGGTAAACGGAATAGATATTTTGAGCGACTATCGAGCGGGCGTCATCTCTTTTCCTGAAACGATATCGTAACGGAAAAAGGAAGCTCTTCACTGGATAACCGCTGCGGTATGGGAGGGAACGGCGATGAGGCCTCCAGGCTGGCTATCGCTATGTCGAGAAGCTTCTTATCGTTCGTGGAATTCTGAAGATCAATATCGGTGCGGACTAATTTGCCATCGGGTCCGATTACAAAGAATAAGCTGATGTCGCCATTCTTGCGGTAATGCTTATAATGTGATTCGAGCTTCTGCTTTATCCTATCGCGCACCATCTGGGAGTAAGCGGCGTAATCTTCCTGGTTCGAAAGTGTCGATATGATTTTATAATACTGCATATCATTACTCAGGCTTAAGCATCCCCCATTAATATCATCCGGGATTTTAGCAGTCTGACCGAAAGAAGGCATGCAATACCCTGATAATAAGAGTACTATGCTAAGCGCTACAGCTATTAACTTATTGTTCAATATAACCCCGCTATTGCTTGGAAATCCCTATTCTCGAAAAGGCCTGCTAAACTCCTTCATTATACTCTGCAAATCAATAAGATAGAAGTAAATTTATTCGCGCGCGGTCTATTAAAAATCCCCGCACTCGATTCATTGAGTGCGGGGATTTCATGTACTGCTATCTTCTCTACTTTACGACTTTTATCGACTTAGCTTCATTCGTTTCCGTAGGCTTTATTTTAATCTTATCGCCTATCTTAAGCTGATTCAGGGTAATGACATCCAAAGAGGTACCGAGAATCTTTGCCGATGAGGTTACCGTGTAGGTGGTGGCCTTTCCCACATCGTCAGTAATTGTTACAGCCCCGGCATTAATACCCTTTGCGGGTTCTGCCACTGTGACATTGACCACTTTGCCAATAACTGTCTTTGTCTTTTCCGTAATAGACTTAACTACATCTCCGCCCTCGGCAAAAGAGACCGAACCAATAAATGCCAGCGCCAACAAAATCATTACTATCTTCTTCATTACTTCCGCCCTCCCTTTCTGTTTTGTTATAGTTGAATCATATCACCTTATTGTCTACGTATCAATTTAATTATGATTAAAATTGTCACAAAACTATTTATAGCTGCTTCTCGCTTATCTTTTTTAAGTACTGTTTCATCTCTTTAAGCTCTTTAATAAGCTCGCTCTCCACTACCGCCATATCACGCATGAATTTCTGCAGGTATATTACACTCAATATCAATAGAATAGCTATCGCCCACAATGCTGTTATCATATAATCTCCCGCTGTGATGCCCGAGCCCACCATTGATGTCTGGCCGAGCTTCGTCTTAGGATAAAATCATTTTCCTTAAGGATATCTCCTGCCAGATTACTTTCCTCTATAGAGTGGGTCTCGAGAAAAATGTTACCGGTCTTCTTTAGCAGATTACCCGCGCCCTTTAACGCCTCGCCCCCGGCGCCTTCAATATCAATCTTTAAAAGATCCACACAGATAATATTTTTATGGTCGAAGATCGTATCCAGCCTATTTGTAATAAAGGTCCTTTCCGATATTTCCTTACCTTTACGATATAAGCCGTGATCGCCGTATAGAGGATCACCTATGCCGACCTTAAACTGCTTACCATCTTCGCTCCATAGCGCGGCCACAATCGGAGTATAGTTGTCCTCGGACACGCCGATCGATCCTATAGCTTTCACCGTAAATTCCTGCGCCTCTTTCATCATATCTACCCCATATACTTTCGCCCCGCGATTAAGATGAAACCACCATCTTACCGTGATACCCACATTTACACCGCAATCTATCACGCATGGCTCGGCTTTCTTCGAGATGAAGCGTTCCACCGACTTGTCCCTTAATTCCCCCGAACCGCCAAAGTTATCAAATATATTTCTTACCTCATGAAATGTCTTCACATATCCGAATATTGGAATTTTTATGCGCATCGGACTAATCTTAAGACGTCTGCAGATATATAGGTATATTCCGGGTATTCCTAAAAGAGATACTATCTGAACTATATTTGATCTTAACATTTGCCTGTCTCCATAAATAAAATTAAAATTTAATTACCGCGGTAGTCCGATAAACTGAATTACAACTCCGACAAAAATACTTACTGCCATAAGTAGCCCTATCACGCGCAGAGTATCTTTATAATCTTTATTTTCTTTTATAAGGACCAGAAGTCCGAGCCCCGTACCTGCGCAAAGCCCCGCCATCATGGATCCGAAGCTGATCACCGTCTTGTCAAATAGCTCTACAAGCAGGGCTGAAGCAAAACAATTAGGAATTAGTCCTATCAGAGAAGCCAGAACCGGCTGAAATAGAGTGCCTTTCATGAGGACATAGGATATCTTCTGTACCCCCATTCTCACTATCGCATAATCAAACGCCATGGTCAAAAATAGTAGAAATAAAAAAATCTTGAGCGTATGCTTTAGGGGATGTAGAAGCAATACTTTTAGCTTCGATTGCTCACCATATACCCCGTGAGCACAGCATCCTTCATGCGCATTAACAATATCGCATCCACAAGCTCCATCTGATGCGTTTTGTTGATTTTGTTTATGCGTGTTATATCGGCGTATTATATAATCAACCATAACGCCGGCAACTATAGCTACGAATATCTTAATCGCTATAAGAAGCCCCACCATACCGGTCCTGTTGGGCATCGATAATAAAATGGGAACCGCTTCATCCGAAGTTGATAAAAATACCGATAATAGAGTTCCGACAGATATCACGCGCTTAACATATAAAGCCGACGCCACTATCGAGAACCCGCACTGAGGTATACAGCCAAATAACGCTCCGACTACAGGCCCCAGATTTCCCATATGCGCCATGAACTGGTTTATATGAGATCCGAATTTATATTCGAGAAATCCTATAAGAAAATATACCAGCGCAAGTATCGGTAATAGTTGCGCGGTCTCAAAAAAGGCATTTAAAAATATTTCCATCATCTCCTCGACGGTATATCAATCAATGAAAGAAGATCTATTGTAACATACTTACGCATATTTGGACTACTCATATCTGAGCGCTTCTATCGGGTTAAGCTTTGCGGCCTGGCGGGCCGGCCATAATCCAAAAATTATTCCTACCACAATCGAGAAGATGGTTGCCAAAAGGATTGAAAATATCGATATCCTTATCGTCCAATTAGCTATCAGGGCTAGGAGAAGCGCGATGCTGGCGCCAAATATCACGCCTACAATGCCGCCCACAAATGTCAACGTAACCGCCTCTATAAGAAACTGCGCCATAATGTCGGACTCTCGCGCGCCTATGGCCTTTCTGAGGCCAATCTCTCTTGTCCGTTCCGTGACCGAAACGAGCATGATATTCATAATACCTATACCTCCTACGAGAAGCGAAATGGCCGCGATCGATCCCAATAGCCATGACATGGTCTTCGTAGTGGCCTCTAAAGTATTTTTAATATCGGCCATATTCCGGATCTCGAAAGTATTTTCGGACTCCTTGGTCGGTGACAGGCGGTGACGCTTAATAAGCACGTCCATTATAGATTTTTGCACATCATCCATTAAAGAAAGATCCGTAACTTCCACATCGATGGAATCGATATATTGTTTTCCAAAAAGCCGATACATGCCCGTTGTCACCGGTATCACCACTACGTCATCCTGGTCACGCCAGCCGGTCGCGCCTTTCTCGGGAAGAATGCCTATCACTTTAAAACTTATACGGTTTATCTTAATATACGTGTCTAACGGATCGACGTCTCCGTAAAGTTGTTTTAATACGGTCGCTCCCAGCAAGGCGACTCTGGTGCGCATCCTCACATCTTCTTCCGCAAAGAAGCGGCCGATGGTCGGCACTGCCGCATGTATCGGGGCATAGTTCACGCCCTGGCCCTGGATCTGAGAACTCCAGTTTTTATTCGCATAGACTAATTGGCCGCCGCCGCTGACTGAAGGTGAGACGCGCGCCACACCATTCAGCTTCGCTATCGCATCTACGTCCTGAAATGTAAACCGCGTAACCGATCCGGCCCCGAGCGACACACCATGCAGCTGCTGGGAACCCGGACGCACCATAAGAAGATTCGACCCCAGAGAAGCCAACTGCTTTTGAATAGACTCCTGGGCGCCTGAGCCCAGCGCAAGCATAGCTATTACCGCGGCTACGCCTATGAGTATACCCAGCATGGAAAGCAGTGCCCGCATCTTATGCGAGACTATGGCAAAAAAGGCCTGCCGAAAATGGTCTGTAAGTTCGGCGCGTTTTATTTCGGTGTGGGAGGCGGATATTATACTATCGATAGATATCTTTACAGGTTTCGCGATCACCTCTGCCGGGCGTCCCGGCTTCTTTTCGTCAGCAATGATCTTACCATCCCTCATACGTATAATTCGTTTGGCGTATTCCGCGACCTCTTCCTCGTGGGTGACCATAACAACGGTCTTGCCTTTTCTGTTTAATTCGGCAATGATCGCCATTATCTCATTCTGGCTTTTAGTATCGAGGTTGCCTGTCGGCTCATCCGCAAATATGACCAGCGGATCGTTCACAAGGGCCCTGGCGATAGCTACGCGCTGCTGTTCACCGCCGGAAAGCTCGTTCGACCTGTGCAGGGCCCTCTGGGCGAGGCCCACTTCGGTTATTCTGGCCATTGCATCGGACTTCATGTGCCTTTTGCCGGCATATATTAAAGGCAGTTCCGCGTTTTCCAGCGAAGTTATCCGGGGAAGTAAATGAAACTGCTGAAAAACGAATCCCATCAGATTATTCCTGAGTAAAGCCAGTTGATTATTCGTAAGGCTGGTTACATCTGTGCCGCCTAAAATAAATTCTCCGGAATCGGGCCTGTCTAAAAATCCCAGTAAATGTAAAAGCGTTGATTTTCCGGAACCGGAAGGGCCCATGATCGCTACAAACTCTCCCTGCTCGATCGTTATGGATACACCCTGCAATGCTGCCACAGCCGCTTTACCGGTAGAGTAGGTCTTTTTTATATTTTTCAGTTCTATGATGCTCATCTTATTCCCGGCTTACTGCTTTTTCCTCGACATCGGACTTAGGGGATTGACATTGGTCTTAGCTGTACTTGCCTTATACTTTTGAGTAACTGATATTACTCTATCTTCGGTAGTTAACCCCGACGCTATCTCCACATTTTTATCGTCGCTACTGCCGAGCCCTACCACACGTTCGATCGGTTTTTTACCCGGTGCCTGGCTCAAAAGAACATATGCCCCCTGACTGCCTCGCCTGACCGCCTTGACCGGCAGGACCAGCACATTATCTTTGGCCTCCACTAATATATTAACCGTAGCGCTCATACCGGAACGAAATGTACCCGGCACGCTTTCCGGCAATATATCCACCTGATAAATAGTTACATTATTCACAATAAGCGATTCATAATATATATGGTTTATCTTGCCTTTTATCTTTATCTGAGGGTATGCATCCAAACTTAAAGTCGCCTCCTGGCCAAGCCTGATCTTGCCTATGTCCGTCTCGTCGACCTGCGCCTGGACTATGAGGTGATCGGACAAAGCCACTACGGCATCATTAGATGTGATCGTCTGCCCCGGATAATCTTTACTCACAATCACCTCTCCATCTATGGGAGATAGGAGCGGTGTCGGTTTGTAGACGTCTTCCCAATATTTTATGACATCCGGGCCCTGCGACTTGGCCGCATCCAGAAGGGCCGCTCTCTCGGTAGAGCTCATCAACGCCAGCATCTGCCCCGCTTTTACCATATCGCCTTCTTTTACCAATATCTTCTCTATCCTTCCATTTATCGGCGATTTTATCTCCAGTCTGTTCTGGGGCTGTACCGTAGCGGTAGCGGTTACAACGGTCTGAATATCTCCATAGACGGGGCTTATCTCCTGCACGATCTCTGCCGAAGGTTTATTGCTAACTTTTATTAAGATAACGGCTCCTATGATAACGATAAATACACCGATGAAAATCAGCCGCTTATTTCTGATCATAATCTAATGTCCCCCCTTTTGCCTGCACCCAGTTGGCTTCCGCAATTAAAGCATCGCGCTCGGCGGCCAGATAAGTTCTCTTTGCCGTAACCAGGTTATTCTCTATTATTATCCAGTTATCATATATTAAAAGTCCGATAGAATATTCTGCCTCCGCAATCCTGGCGCGCTCCAGAGAGGCCTCCAGCGACTTCTTCGCCACAAATACTTTATCGATGGCATCCTGCATAACCGTCCATGTGTTCGAAAGCGTGAAGATCACGCCGTCTCGGCCGCTACGCTCGTCCGCCTCAGCCTGGCCGAGGGCAGCCCTGGACTTGGCGACAGTGGCTATCGTATTGCCACCATCAAAGAATGGGAACGTAAGGTTAGTCCCGACCGACCATTCATTCTTATCCGGAAATGCGTTCACATTCGTATTGCCTAAAGTCCCGGAGGCATATATTTGAGGAAAGAACATCGCCTTGGCCGATTGCACTCCATACTTCGCGGCCTCCTTTTGGGCTACAAGCTGTTGTAATAGCGGATTGGTATTGCAAAGCATGTCGAAATCCGGCCGCTGTCTGGCGGCGTCATGTATCTCGAAGTCGCCCTGAGCGATCATAGGTATGAACTTACTGCGACCGAGCTCTTTGGTAAGCTGCCTTTCGGAAAGGTATATACTGCGCACGGCCGAATTCACATCATATATCGCCTGCGCCAGATCCGCATCGGAAGTAAGGAGCGATCCCTTATGCTCCCTGCCTCCCTCGTATCGCAGTCTGACCAGATCCAGATTTTGTTTTCGCCGATCACGTATATCCTCTGAGATTTTCAGCAGTTCCTGAGCGGTCAATAAATTAACAAACGCCGTCCTCAGCCTGAGCCGCACATTGGATGAAGTAACATCGTAATTATATTTCGAAGCTACTATGTTTCTTTCGGCGGTGGAGAGATTAAATGACGTCTTAAAGCCATCGAACATGAGCTGTTGGCCCGTTACGCTGTAATCGTATGACGTGGATTGCCTGCGGGAGGCGCCTACCTGGACATCGCTCTGGGCATTATCGCCGCCGGTGCTTCCGAAGGTAGCGCCTTTAGAGGTAACTTCGCTGGCATTTCCCGTTATCTGCGGCAGATATGCGCTCCTGGTAACCTCTTTGGCCGCCTTATATTGGCTCACCTTTTCCAAGGCCGATACCAGATCGGGATGGTTATTCTTCGCCTCATTGACACACTTTAACCAGATAACCGATTCCTCTGCCATAACGTTATTGGCAAATAGAAGCGTAATTATTATGAACGTAAATATCCACCTGCGAATATGCATTATACCGATTATCCAGTAATGATTCGAAAAGACGAGTCTAACTTGACACGCATGTGCCGCCGCCATACTTAGACAAAGATACTTAGTAAAAAGTTCCCGTTAAGATTACTACTGCAGGTTCCGCTTAAATACATCATCGGCAAATATGGCATCAGCGGCCACCTCATGGGCCCGAACGGTCCAGTGGCCGTCTGTGTTAAAGAAGAGCGGTTCGTCCTTATGAAGTCGAAATGCGCTGTATAGATTTATGAAATCGATATTATTCAGTCTGGCAAAATCGGCGATTATATTGAACCCTTCGGTCGGATCATATACCTTATTACGTTCAAACGCCCAATAGGATCGTCCCTTCGCCCATTGATTTTCCGAAACCTGATGCCCATAAGGATATACGACAAGCACCATCCTTATTCCCTTACGATCCAGATATTCCTTTATCATCTTTATATAATTTGCGGTCCTCGACCAGTGGCGCATTACTACGTCTTTATTTTTGCCTTCCCTATGCATGATAAATTTATCGAACCTGACATTATCTATATCTTTATTAAGGATGATCTCCTGCTTATTACGTTTCTTCCTTAATTTATTCTTTATATAATTACCGAAACCTATGGCCTGAACCTTTCTGAGGGATTCAAACATCTTCTGGTCTAATATATAGAGAAGGCGTGAATGTTTAAGGCACCACTCCCAGATATCCGCTCGGCCGTTTCTGACCATGGGATCGCATCCTGCAATATTGCCTTCCCGGTCGCGAACGATGTGAGGCTCATAAAAATAGTCATCCTGCACGTCACTCTCGTCCAGCATCAATACTACGAGATCCGGATTATATTTCACCGCCTCATGCGTAAGATATATATACTCCAGAAGCGGCGAATAACTGCATACTCCAAAATTCAATGCCTCATATCTATTCTTACCCGATGAATTAAGCAGCTTGTTCAAAATAACAGATGCGGTCTGCCTACTATCTACACCCATACCAAAAGTGAAAGAATCTCCCAGAATCGCAACCCTGAAGGTATCTTTATTTTTATCGTATACGTAGTCCGACGGACCACGCATGCCTTTATTATTGAGCGTAAACGGAATGTCGAAGTCATCTTTACTGGCCATGCGGCCTTTACAGTAAGGCGGTGGAATATGATGGAATATGGAATCCCTCGTCATGAAGCCGGCGGCTCCGGGATAATTATAAACATGCCGCGCGTATAGCTCACAGGCCAACAAGAAGGTCGCAATTATTGCCAGATTATAAATAATTACTACGATGGTATTTCTCAATATATGACTCTTCATATTATTATAGGTGGTGCCATATTGGCCATATGGCTAACTATTGGGAATATCTTTGACATCCTGTTAATAGGGTAGATTAATTATTGTTTGTCCTCACCCGTAAGCGTCTTCATCGCCGCATCAGTACCTTTTAACGCTGTATTCGCGGTATTCTTAATGGCCTGAATGGCAGTTCCGGGCATCGCTATAGTGTCACTGACTGAAGTCGTCGCTATCTTTTCTGTCCCGCTTACAGCTGATTTCGTAGTGTCGGTCACAGTATCAACCGTCTTTCTACCGAACTCTGATTTAGCAGAGCCTGCATATTCATCAGACGCATATAATAAACCTGCCAATAACAATATCGCTCCTATTAATAAAACTATACCTTTATTCACGTAAGCCCCCTTTATCATTTTACGCGATGTCGCTTACTTCCCTGCCCAAATGATCCAGCGCCATTCTCCTTATTTCTTATATCCGCCTTGATATTTTTAATGGTATCTTTCCTTGTCTTAATCTCCTGTTCCACTTCCTTACTCACCTGCTCTATCTTTGCCTTATCATGAGTCTTTTTTGCCTCTTGCAGTCTCTTATCGGCGGCCAGTATCGCATTCCGCTCCTCGTCTATCTTAGCTTTATCCGCAATGATCTTGCCCTTAACGCCCTCATCGTGCGTAACTATTGAAGCGCTGATCTTATTGGTCGTATCGGCGCGCAAAATCTGCAATATTCCGAACGGCGTCCAGGCGCTAAGTAATATTGCAATAATTATTACCTTAGATCGCTTAATATTATTGTACGGAAGCTTCATTAGTAACATGCTCATCATAAAACTTTAGTCTCTATATTATCTAAAAATTCCGCTATCGTCTCCACGCACCCTACGCACGAAAGCTTATTCAGTTTCCTTATCTCTTTGCACTTGGTCGATCCGGCCTTAGCTATAAATATTTTCTCACACTGAGCGAGCTTCTCCTGATCTTTACCCTTCAATAGATACTGCGCGGCATAAAGTGTTCCGCAGACGTTCTCAGGAGCCCTGCCACTGCCGTATGCGGCAAAAAGATTAACGCTATCATCGCTGAGGGAGAATTTTTCCTTGAATGCGGCTATCACAGCCTGGCCGCAATTGAGTTTTCCTGGACCGCTTCTGTCGGTATAGTACGCTTTCGCTTTCTCTACGCTCATGATCTCTATCCCTTATTTATGTACCTTTAAGAAATTCGCCTTGATCCATCCCCAATTAAGCATGACGTGCATCATGATGAGCACACACATAACAATGCCGTTATGTTCATGGATTTCGAAAACCATACGCGCGTTAGGTGTTTTTATATGCGCCATGATCATAACTACTGTCGTAAATTGTACGATGGCCGATAATATAAGTGCTGCATTCACTACCTTAAATAATCGCGCTTTATTCACGTGAGCCCCCCCCATTGTTCAGTCGATACCTCGCGCTCTATCCCGGATACGAGTGACTACTTTATCTTCTCCATCAGCATCTTCATTTTTTGTAAGTCTATACTGATATTATACCTGTTTAAAAAAGATCTTCCCAGGAGACCATCTTTAAACCCGCTTCCGTCTTCATCTTCGAGTAACACGGCCGCCTTCACGTCTTTCTCCTCTACAGCCTCAATGCTCACCCTCTTTAGAATCGTCATCCTTACCTTGGCCGATTTTCCTCCGGCAAGGCGCATCTCGGCAATGTCATTACCCGTGTCCGTAGATACATCGACGCCTAACTTTTCTCCGATCCTCTTTGATAATACTACCATATCGGCACCCGTATCGACAATAAGGATTGCCTTTGTCCCATCATTTAAAACGGCTTCGACAAGGACGCTATGCGATTGCGGGTCACGCTTTATAGCAACCTCGCCTTTTTCGTTAACTTTAGACTTGTTACCGGCAGTCTCTTTTATCCACTCACTATATCCCTTAAAACGTTTTTCACGATCATCATAAGATGCGGCCTCCCGCGCTACGATATCCATGGAACGGTGCGAGTCGGTGCCTGATGATCCAGCTAAACTCAATGTGATCTCTTTATCTTTATACAACAGCCTAACGCGCTCGCTGGTAATTTCAATGATCTTCGCGCCATTAATGTTATCTCCAACCGATACCGTTACGTCATTTATGATAGCCTTAGAGCCCATTATGCCCGTAAGCTCAAATTCGCCTTCGGTGATATGCTTCTTAATAACAGGCTCATTGGCAGACTGAACCTGCCTGATTTCCGGCTTCGGAATCTTGTAAATAACTTTTTTCATGATTTCAGCAAAAGCCTGCGCCCCTCTATACCCGACAACTGTTTCCTCTACACCACCGTCGGAATTAAAGAATACGATCGTAGGGTATCCTCTTACCCCATATTTAATGGATGCGTCCTTATGTATGCCGCAATCCACTTTCACGCATACAAACCTTTCGGAGAGCGTATTCACCTCGGGGTCTTCGTAAACATCTTTATCGAGTTTTTTACACCATCCGCACCAGGAGGTGTAGAAGTCGGCCATTACCGGTTTACCTTCGCTCTTAGCCTTTTCGATTGCAAGCGTCATATCGTTCTGCCAGGAAATAGCCCAGGAGTCAGAATATACTATCGAAATGACAGCGATGAGTAAAAACATTGTCTTTCGTATCATAAAATCCTCGCTATGGAACTATAGCAAAATGCAAATTACATTACCTACTTCGCCTGCTTGTCTTCCTTATTTTTTATAGGTAAAAAACCGGCCATTTCACCGATTACGTTTACCAGCTCAGTATTTGCCGGAATCACAATCTTCGCATTATTCTGTAAGCACTTCTCCACTGCCTCCAGCTTGCGCAGTACCTGCGCATTGCCTACAAAATACTCCTCCGCCGCCTGATTAACTAATTTTATCGCCGCCGATTCGCCCTCTGCTTCCAGAATGCGCGCCTGTTTTATACCTTCGGCCTTTTTAATCTCCGCTCTCTTTTGACCGTCGGCAACGGTCTCTGTCGCCGTAGCATAATCGATGGCCGCGATCTTCTCATTTTCAGCCTTCACCACCTTATTCATCGTCTCCTGCACGTCTTTCGGAGGATCGATCTCTTTTAACTCAGTCCTCACAATCTCTAGCCCCCAGCTGGCTGTCTCTTCACAAAGCGTTTTATGCAATTCCGCATTAATCTTGCCTCTTTCACTATTGGCGGATTTTAATGTCAGGGTGCCGATAATATTTCTTAGGGTAGTGCGCGCCAAATTCACAATCTGCCACTGATAATTATTTACATTATACTGTGTGCTCTTGACATCGGTCTCGGTCGCTTTTACTTTGAAATAGACCTGCGCGTCCACTTTGGCGTTTAGGTTATCATTCGTAATAATTTCCTGCGGTTCGGCATCCACCATCTGCTCAGTGATGTTAATCTGATACAGGTTTTCGACTACCGGGAGGACCCAGTTAAATCCCGGGTTAGCAAAGCGATTATACTTTCCAAACCTTTCGATCAAACCCCTGTGCGTCGGACGCACGATCCTGATACCCATAAGAAACATAAACGCTGCAATCGCAACTGCTAAAGCCAAAATCATCATATCCGCCTCCTCTTTTATTTTTTGTCGTAGTCGATTACTTCTTGCTTTTCCAGTGCGCTACTGACAGGCACTAAAATTCTTACGCATTTTTTACAAATATGCGCTTCAGAGAGTCGCCAAGACGTTTTTTCTTCACCTCCCGCGCCAATACACTCCATAACAGGCTCGGTCCGGCCATCATGAATACGAAGATCTCTTTAATGGTAAAGAACCTCACTACGGCGAATTTCCTGAGTATTTTTACTATCTGAAGCGGTGTATAGAATGAAAATTTGATCTGTCTGCCTATTTTTTTAAGAGCCGCATGGCTATAGGTATCCGAATAAAGTTCGCCCCTGGAAGTAACGTGATAACCGGGCGTATTTTCAGCGATCTTTCTGAGCGGCGAGAATTTCTCTATCCTTAGCTTCTGGAACGTTATGGAATCGACGCCTATCTCTTTTGCGAACTTCGCTATATATAGCATTTCGCTTTCGACCTCGCCGATGTTACCGTAAATAAAATAGCCGTGACAATAGATGGGGTATCTATTCAATACAGCAAAACATTTTCTTATCTCAGCCGAATCAAAACCCTTATTGAGTTCGGCCAGTATGCGGTCATGCGGAGATTCTATGCCGATGAATAGCATCTTAAATCCCGCCTTCACCATTTTCTCCAGAAGCCTCGGGTGCTTGGCAATGTCGATACGAGCCTGCGCCAGGAAGCGCTTTTTTATTTTGCGCGCGATTATCAGGTCGCAAATCTCTTCCGATCGTTTTACGTCCGTAAAAAAGTTGTCGTCACTAAACAATATGGTGTTGGCACGGATCTGGCCTATCTCGGTTACGACGGATTCTACGCCACGCGCCGCATAATCCCTCTTTTGGCCCAGCGGATTTAAATTAAACGTGCAAAATTTGCAGTTAAAAGGACAGCCTCTGGCGCTTAAGACCGAATCGAACGTCAGGTCTGCCACGCCGATACCGTTTACCCTCATGAAATACTTATTTCTCCTTAAGGACCGATCCGGTGAGCCTATGACATCTACATCGGGTAACGGCCTATTGGCATTATGGATTATCTCCCGGCCGTTTCGGTATGAGATGCCCAGAATATTTTCATACGGCACACCTTTTAATACCTCTTTTATCGTCTCTTCACCCTCTCCCCTGATGATAATATCTATTTTTGGCACCGCGCGAAATAGCTCATCGACTTCCACCGTAGCTTTATATCCGCCCACCACTAAAGGTATGTTATCCGGTAGTAGGTTCAATAATTTACAAATCTCTTCATACTGGCGATCCCATCCTACGCTGACACATATGATGTCGATCTCCTTAAGTATAAAATCGATCAGTTTTCCGGTATCGCGCAGATCCGTTTCATATCGCAGGTCGAGAAGCGTTATTTTATCCACGAAGCCTTCGGCGCTGGTGGCCACATACTCAAGGCCTGTGGGCGGAAATAACCCCATGACGCTTGTCGCTGTGTTTTCGATATAAGGGTTTAAAAATAGAGCATGTTTATATTTCATATTTCCTTTTTATTGTAATCACTTCGATAGATGTGGGCCATAGGATTTCGGATGTGAATATTTGATGTTAAAAAGAGAATGGGGACGTGCAAACTATTGTCTACGTCCCCATTCAACTATCGGTAACTCGATTATTTAACGTCGGTTATCTGTCTTTGCGTTTTGAGAAACAGTCCTTGCAATACACCGGACGATCCTCTCTGGGCTTGAAAGGTACTTCGCATTCTTTCTTGCACTCCGCGCAGGTAGCCTTATGCATCTCTCTTGGCCCGCTGCTAAACCCACCACCTTGATATCCCATGTTACTCCTTTTTCGGTCTTCACTCAAGCTCCAAGCCTGTTGAAGAGTTTTTGTTCGTGTAGCAGTATATCAGAGATATGTGAAATTAGCTACTATTTTGTTATTCTTCGTCTTCTTCCCATCCGATGTTGTCCAGGAATTCCTGATAATTACCCGAATATAGAAAGACTCTGCCGCTCTTAAACACGATGAGCTTCGTCGCCACTTCGCGCAGAAAATGTTCGTCATGCGCTACCACGAGGGCCGCGCCCTCGAAATCTCTTACGGCATCCATCATCGCCTGACAGGATTCAATGTCCAGATGGTGTGTCGGCTCATCCAGGAAAAGGATGTTGGACGGCGCTACGAGAAGCTTCCCCAGAAGGACGCGACTGCGCTCGCCTCCGGAAAGGACCTTAATCTTCTTCTCGGCATCATCTCCCGAGAACATCATCGCCCCGCATATACCGCGCACGCGAGATTTATCAATATAAGCGCATCCCCGGGATATCTCCTCTTCCACGGTAAGCTCATCATTAAGATCGGCTGTATTTGCCTGTTCGTAATAATCCGGAACCGCCGCAGGGTGAATCTTAACACTGCCGCTTACAGGCTTAAGATGGCCGGAAAGTAACTTCAATAATGTGGTCTTGCCTTTACCGTTCTTACCTACAACGCAGATCTTGTCGTGTCTATTTACGGTAAAATTCAGGCCATTGATCAGGTAGGGTTCTTTGCCATCGTATGAGAAAGTGAGGTCATTCACATCCATGATCTGCTGAGCGCGAAACTGCTCATAATTAAATGAGAATGAAAGCGTTCGAATATTTTCGAGCTTGTCCAGCTTCCCCATCTTTTCGAGCTTCTTAATGCTCGACTGGACGCCTTTGGCATGGCTTGCCTTCGAGCGGAATGTGTTCACATACTCCATAACCTCTTTACGCTTCTTCTCATCCTGTACACGTTGTTTCTCATACAGCTCCTCGTCCGCATGGAGCTGGGAGTAATATTTAGCGGTCGGTCCTTTTATCTTCCTTACAGTCCCGCGGTGTATGCCTACGATATGTGTAGTAACGCTATCGACGAGATCCCTGTCGTGGCTTATAACGATCAGCTCTTGCTTCCACGATCGCAGGAACTTCTCGAGCCAGCGTATCGATACTATATCGAGGAAGTTTGTAGGCTCATCCAGGAGGAGCATGTTGGGTTCGGATACCAGAGTCTTAGTTAGAGCAATGCGCATCTGAAACCCTCCGGAAAATTCCGAAGGGTTACGATTAAAATCTTCTTCGCGGAAACCCAATCCGGACAGGACTTTCTCCACCTTCCATTCGGAGCCTATCTCGTCCGGGCCCAACCCTTGGCACCCCTCCTCCAGTACGGTGGGCTTGGTAAATTTAAGATGCTGGCCGAGATATCCTATGGAATAATTGTTCGGCTGAAAAATCTTGCCTTCATCGGGCTCTTCTTCGCCGGTAATAATTCTAAAGAGCGTGGTCTTCCCGTGGCCGTTACGGCCCACGAGTCCGATCTTTTCACCGGCGAGGACATCGAAACTCACATCGGAGAATAGCTCTCGGCCGGCATATTGTTTAGTCACGTTCTTTACAGATATCATGGTTATCCTGACTTTAGCGGAGATCTATAGCGCGACGCTTCATAAAGACAAATAGCGCTGGCGCTTGCAACATTTAATGAATCTACGGTCCTCGAGATCGGTATGCGAACTTTGGAATCAGCGATACTTAACACTTTACGTGATACACCTTTATCTTCATTGCCAAAAACAAAACAGATATCACCGGAGAGTTCGACATCAGCTATATCACCCGCGCCTCTCCCGAGAGTGGCGGCAATAATGCGTGTTCCATATTTTTTCCTGATCCCGACGAGGCTCGAGGCGAGATCGTCTTCATAGCAGACAGGCAGTTCAAATATCGTACCCATAGAGACGCGGACAGCTTTTCGATAATACGGGTCATATGTGGCATTATCGATTATAAGCGCCTGGACACCGAATGCCACGGCGCTACGCACTATTAAGCCTACGTTTTGCGGATCATTAATGGCATTAAGCGCGGCTATAAATAGCGGTCGCCCGGACGTTTTCAGAGCTTCAGAGACCGAAAGTTTTTTGGGACAATGCCCTACGGCCATGATCCCCCTATGAAAACGAAAACCTATAATCTCCTCTATCAACTCATCGGGGGCAACGTAGATTGTAGCTCCCTTTTTCACCATTATTTTAAGGAGGGATTTATATCTGGCGACAGCGCCGCCGGCAGTCAGGCACGAAGCTATACGGCATCCGCTTTCTGCTATGCTCCTGACTACCTTCTCTCCCTCGGCTATGAAGATACCGTCTCTTTCCAGCTCTTTTCCCTTAAGGGACCGGTACGGCGATAAGCGAGCATCATCCGGATCCCGGATAGCGACAAATCCCGACATAAAAACAGCGGCCATTGTTCTTATATTCCTATAATTTTATTGTCGTTACGCATTGCACCCGTCCTTATTATCTCGCTTTAAACTTTACCGGCAGAACTCTTGTCGGGCGCTGTCGTATCCAGTCATCATAGCCGCCCGGATATTCATTAATTATACCATCACCCTCCAGGACTATTGTGGAGGTCACGACATTATTAAGAAACGCCCTATCGTGACTAACCAGAAGAAGCGTCCCCTGATATGTCAGCAGTAGCTCCTCCAGGAGTTCCAGGGTCTCTATGTCCAGGTCGTTAGTTGGTTCGTCCATCACGAGCACATTGGACGGTTTAGTAAAGAGCCGGGCAAGTAAGAGACGATTACGCTCGCCTCCCGAGAGAACTTTGACCGGTGTCCTGGCGCGGCTCGGGGAAAACAGAAACTCCTGAAGGTAACCGATTATGTGCCTGGGTTGACCATTTATAGTAATAGTGTCGCTTCCCCCGCATATATTTTGCGCGACCGTCAGGCCCTCATCCAGTTGTTCGCGAAGCTGGTCATAGTATGCAATCTCCAGATTAGTCCCCAGCTTCACTTTGCCTTTTTGTGGGGTGAGAGATCCCAGGAGTAACTTCAACAATGTCGTCTTACCGCTACCGTTCGGCCCTATCACACCTATTTTGTCTCCACGCATGATCTGAGTAGAATAATCGTCTACGAGGCAATTATCTCCGTAACTAAAACTCAATCCGATCGCCTTTATTACCTGGTGCCCTGAGATAGCCGCTTTCTGCGCATGCATTCTGACCTGGCCGACCTCCTGGCGCTGAGCCTTCTTTTCTTCGCGTAAACGCTCCAGGGCCTTGACCCGGCCTTCGCTCCGACAGCGTCTGGCCTCGACGCCCCTTCTTATCCAGATCTCCTCCTGAGCCAATTTCTTTTCAAATTCTTCTCTTGCGGAGGCCTCATTATCGAGCATCGCCTGTCGGCGCTCCAGAAACGTCTTATAGTCGCACGCCCAACTGCAGATCTTGCCTCGATCAAGTTCAACGATCCTGGTCGCCAGATGGGACATAAAGACCCTATCATGCGTAACGAAAAATACGGCTCCCGGATAATCCTTTAAAAATCCCTCGAGCCAGATCATCGAATCGACATCCAGATGGTTCGTAGGTTCGTCGAGAAGGAGAAGCTCGGGTTTCAGGACAAGCGCCCGCGCAAGCAGAACGCGCCGCTTCTGTCCGCCGGATAAAGTCGCGAAGTCCAGATCCGGATCGAGCTTCATGCGCGTGATGACATTATCTACTTCGTGGCTCATATCCCAACCGCCCGTATGGTCGAGCTCCGACTGAAGAACGTCGAGCTTTCGCATTAATTCAGGTGTGTGTTCTGTCTGGAGAAGCTTCGCAACATGATGGTAATCGCTTAATAGCTTAGCGCGAGTGCCGAGTCCCGACAGGACGATATCAAATACGTTTCCTTTAATATCGAGCGGCACTTCCTGGGGAAGATAAGCTACCCTCATCCCCTTCTGGACATAGACTATGCCTTCATCTACGCCGAGCGCTCCGGAGATGACCTTCATCAGAGTAGTCTTACCCGCGCCATTACGGCCGAGTAGCGCTATTCTCTCATTCGGCTCCACCTGAAGACTCAACCGGTCGAATAGGCTGGGCCCGCCGAACGCAAGCGTGATCTCCTGCAAACTTACTAAAGGCATATGTTCCTTTTATTTGTAGTTAAAAATATCCTGAATCCGGTACTGTTTGCCGACAGCATTATTAAGGGCATTAAGAATCTTGGATTGGACATTCGGTGTCAACCGTCTGCCCTTAACTGCACGGCTTATCATCTTATAGGTGATTTGCCTGGTCGAGCTCGCCACTAAGTCTGAGGCCTTTAATCCGTGGATAGCTATGATCTTCGCTATTGGCTGTTCGCCGAGGTCTCTTTTTATATCGCTGGTCATATGTTTAACTAAATCACGGTCTACTACGCGATCTCCACTCTGCTTTTCCTGTTAGTACGCGTTCTATCTATCTCTCTTAATTGCATCTTTCTTAGCCGTATATTGAGAGGGGTGATCTCGACCAGTTCATCGTCGTCAATGAAGACGAGCGCAAATTCAAGGTTGATCTTTCTCGGAGGCACCAACTGAATCGCCATGTCGCAGTTCGAAGAGCGCATGTTGGTTAATTTCTTTTCCTTTTGCGGATTCACCACTATATCGACGCCTTTATTATATATGCCCACGATCATACCCTCGTATACAATATCTCCGGGGCCGACAAACATCTCCCCGCGCTCCTGCAGGTTCCACAGGGCGAACGCGACCACTTTTCCGTCGCCGTTGGAGACCTGGACGCCTCTTTGACGCGACGGCATTTCGCCTTTATATATCTGGTGCTCGAGAAAATTCTGGCACATGACGCCGGTGCCACGGGTAATCAACAGAAATTCGCTCCTGAATCCTATCAGCGCCCTGGAGGTAATGATAAATTCCATCCGCATGGCTCCCGAGGATATGACCTTCAGATCTTTCATCTCGGCTTTGCGCTCTCCGAGCGACTGCATAACCGCGCCCTGATACGCGCTATCCACTTCTATAACCACCACCTCTACAGGTTCAAGGATCTGATCACCCATCTTCTTTAAGATAACCTGTGGGCGTGAAACTTCCAGTTCATACCCCTTACGCCGCATCGTCTCTATAAGGATCTCGAGATGGAGTTCGCCCCTGCCTGAGACCTTAAACCTCTCGCCCCGGTCAACCTCCTCGACCTTTATGCCGACATTCACCATCGCCTCATGTTCGAGATATTCGCGGATATGGCGTGATGTCAGAAATACACCTCCGTCTTTACCGGCAAGCGGACTCGTGTTATGGGAAAAATTCATGGATATCGTCGGCTCATCGATCTTTACGGCGGGCAGAGCCTTCGGGTTATCAACACTTGCGAGCGTTTCACCGATCGAGACGCCCTCGATGCCGGTTATTAGAATAATATCGCCCGCCATCGCATCGTTCGCCTCGATGGGAGTCAGGCCCTTATACTTCATTATCTTGGTCACCTTATTCGTGGTGATCGTGCCATCGCGTTTCACAAGGGCGACGGGATCTCCGACATGGATAGCGCCATGAACTATGCGCCCGATCGCGATGCGGCCAAAATACGAATTATGGTCGAGCATCGTCACGAGCATCTGAAAGGGAAGATCCGGATTAGCGATCGGCGGCAGTACTCTATGCAGGATCGTATCCAGTAGAGGCTTTATGTTATCGCTCGGTTCGTCGAGGTCAAGCGTGGCATACCCATCTCTGCCGGAGGCATAGACTATCGGAAAATCGAGCTGTTCATCGGAGGCATTAAGCTCACAGAATAGATCGAACGTCATATTGGCGACTTCGCCGGCTCGCGCATTAGGACGATCGATCTTATTGATGACCAGAATAGGTTTTAGATGTAATTCTAAAGACTTTTTCAGAACGAATTTTGTCTGGGGCATGGGCCCGTCTACGGCATCTACGAGAAGAAGCACACCATCGACCATCTCCAGAATGCGCTCCACTTCGCTTCCAAAGTCGGCGTGTCCCGGAGTATCGACAATATTGCATTGCACGCCTTTATAATTAAAGGAGGCATTTTT
The DNA here is from genome assembly GCA_903843285.1 of Candidatus Omnitrophota bacterium. Classification (GTDB taxonomy): domain Bacteria; phylum Omnitrophota; class Gorgyraeia; order 2-01-FULL-45-10; family 2-01-FULL-45-10; genus CAIMPC01. The sequence continues at coordinate 557 of CAIMPC010000010.1, read as the reverse complement.
AGAAAAGATCGTGATGCCCCTCTCCTTTTCGAGGGGATTGGAATCCATAATGGTAGTCTCGCCCTCCTCAAACTTATGAGCACCCGTATATTTAAGCAAGGTATCGACCAGCGTTGTTTTTCCGTGGTCAACGTGCGCAACTATCGCGAGATTCCGCACATCTTTTCTTCTTTTTTGGTTCGGCATCAGCTTCGCCTTTTCTTTTGTATATTTTAACAATAATGGGAATGACACAAATTAGTACTACTTAAGACAAAATAAAACCCATCTACCTTTACCTACTTACCTCTAAGTACCTACTGGGTAGATGGGCAATCTCGTGAGGGCCTTGGAGCATTCACCTTCTTTCCTTCTCTCCCTGCCCTCAACTAAAGTGTACCACACATTTTAGATAAATTCAAGATTATCTGACTTTGGGTCTGTGTCAAGGACTTGGTGGGGCTTTTTCTCAATATGAATAATCGTAGTGGATCAGTGAGAGCTGCCCCCAACGTGTCTATTACGGCCTATGAGGCCGGTGTTATTATCAATTAAATCTGTATTTTTACGCATAAAGT
>CAIMPC010000009.1 GCA_903843285.1 Candidatus Omnitrophota bacterium | reverse complement strand
TTAGGATTATTCGGATCTGTTCCTCTGATGTAGTCGGTGTGCCCTGCCCCAACGATTTCTATATTATATGTGGTCTTCCCGAGGAAGTTCGTCCTCGCATCAACCACCCCAAGCTTATGGAAAATATCTTCTGTCCCCCATACATTGACTATAAGATCCGTCTTTTGGGGAGAAAAATTAAATGTTTCGAGCGACCCATATCGCTGATATATGTCTTTTATGAATGGATAAATGGCATCACTTGAAACCTGCGCCGCCGAAATAAAGTTACCGATAAAAGAATCCTCGCATCCTAACGCTTTTAATACATTCTGCACGGTTCCTAATGCGCCATCGGATACCGCCTTTAGCGCTGTTACAATGACTTGTAGGGTCTCTGACTTTAAGTAAGCGCTGGGGCCTCCAAGCCCCACAATAGTCTTCACATTATACATCAAAGAAGAGACGCCTTCAATCAGCGGTATAAAACCACCTGAGTACCCCATTCCGACAACTGGACGGTTCCAATCGGCAACATGTCCGGCAAAATATTTAGTCATATCCGTTTGCACTTTTGTCACGAGGGATTTGCTGTAAACTGTTTGCGATTCTATGAGCCATTTAACAGCGTCTATAGCCCCGTTAACTGTGTCCATAGCGCCATTGGTTGTCGTCGAAGATACCATGCCCTGGTAAAGTGCAATCGGGAAAATATCAACAGCAGATACCGTATCATTGCTATGATTTTGAATATCCTGCTCAAGATTAAATATATAGGCTGGTGGCGTATTTGGATCTATTGAGGGGTTCCTGATTCCATTGGCAAGCGCGTAAAGGAATTTATTAGTATCGTTAAACAATGACCCTGCGGATATAGCATTCACCTTCTGGGTTATAGACTCGACCGTATCATTGTTTATCTTCGCCGTATAGCTGTTCGCAAAATACAATAGCGCATTCGCTATCGTGAACGTGAATTCGGAGATTGCGGGATTGAATACGGAATTGATCTTTATGTTATCGCCGGGGCGTTCGGGATCGATCTTAACGGCCTGGTTACCATCCTTATCCTTTATCTCGATACTGTTCGCCTTTCCATTATCCACATCAGCCTTTATGCTGTAACCGGTCTCCATATTGCCCTCTACAGTGCCATTCTTTAAACTGATACCGCTATCCTCGGTCCATACGAAAGTGCCTGTAGATTTAATGCCGCCTTCTTCTATTGAGACGATCTCGCCGGATTGCCCTATGTACATCGAAGCGTCGGAAGTCAGGGCTATTTTGTCAACAACCCTGCCGTCAGGTAGCATCTCCTGAGTGATCGGATTCGATAGTACGCTCTCCATGCCGCCTTGTGCCACGACAGCCTCGATGGTCTTACGCGAGAAGATCGAATTCAAGGCGGAGTTCATGGCTCCGAGGGGGCCTGTTTCAGTTGAAAGTTCCACGAATGTCTTAGCGCCGCTAAAGACGTTTGTAACAAATTCACCAGCGGTGTTAAAGGCCGTCGGTACTATCCTGCCCAGCGTATTAAACACGCTGTCGAATAAACCGCTCTCATTCAACATATTCTCTACAGCACCCATCAGGCCTGTCGACCTTAACACACCTGAGAGCCCGGGGATCGAGTTGTCTATAAGGTTAGCCGTCACCGACACGACGGCGCTACTTAATGCCCGGCTTATGGACGTTATTAAATCACTGCCCAGGGCTTGAGCATTAAATATAAGTGAAGATGCCAGAGATGATGCTGCCTGGCCTATATATTGGCTTATCCGCGGATCCACTCCGAGGAACTCACAGGCTTTGTTTATGCCGTATGAAGCGAGTTCGGAGGTCATATTGGGTAGGATCGTGGTAGAGAGTGATTGGTTGATGGCGTCAAGGCCGGTCAGGGTATATGTCATGACTTCGCCTGCGCTGTCTTTTAGGATCTGGCCTGCACTGTCGTACATCGGCATTTTGACACCATTGAGACTGGCACCTATGAGAGCGCCTGCTCCCAGGCCTATTATGCTAGTG
>CAIMPC010000008.1 GCA_903843285.1 Candidatus Omnitrophota bacterium | reverse complement strand
TTCATCTATAATGCCTTTAATAAAAATGCCATCGTAAACAATACCCGATGGCGAAATGGTAGTAACGTAGGATTATGATTTTTTTCTTCGCCCAATAAGACCGAGGACCATAATAATTATACCCAGGAAAAATGTTGACCGCGCTAAATCGATAAGGGCGCCATTGGCATGCGCGCTTTGCAACCAGACCTTGATCAAGGCCCCACCAAAAATCACTATTAATCCTATGCCTTCCAGTGAGAATCTATGTTTGTTTGGCATGTTCTTTTTCCCACTGTGTATGAGTTATTCGAATTCTATTGTCTGGAACCGAATCTTCGTCAATCACCGATGGTGGTAGCTCTTTAAGATTGGTTGAAAGGCACTTCGGACATCTGGGTTTGGCCCTAACTTCGAATCTTCCGCCGCATGAACATGGATCGCAAGTTTCCTCAAAACTCTTTTCCAATTCAATCGTCCTTGGGTGATTATCATCATGACGATTTTTATCGGAATTTGAATACGTGGCATATTTTTCATTAACCCGTTCTGATATTTTTCCCCAAACAGTGTCTTTTGAAGTATTAACTATCGCCTTTTGACCGCACTTATTGCATCTTAAATGCCACATGCCATAGGTTTCATAGTCGTAGGTATCTACAAAAAACCTATTTCGGCAATTAAGACATACAAAATTATCTACCTCGGCTTTTCTTTTTTCCATATTAAAAATTTGGTTTTAATACTTTGTCGAACTCGTCTATAACTGCGTAGCAAAATTTGCCAGGATTCTTCGTGCTCTCGTATTTTACCACATTATAGCCATTATTCAAGGCAGTTCGCCCAATCGTTTGCGTTATGCTTCGCTCTGCGCCCGCCATATAACCATACGCATTTGCAACAATAGGATTAGAGAGATCTAAAACTCTTGCTTTTGAGGCGTCTATGCCATAGCTCACGACAGCTTCGACCCCGCTTTTGCCCGTAACCTCTAACAATGCTGTGCCAGAATCCTCAGCTAAATACAACCCTTTTCCAAACCTGCTCATTACTGATAATTTATCTGGATTTATCCCTCTCATTAAAGATTGTAGATCAGTAGTCGTGTGCGCAAGTTCACTTGGGAAAGTATACTTAATTTCATATAATGCCGTACTGGTACTAGGGGCTACCGATAATTCAACGACCTCATCGCCATATTTCATTACTTTACTACCCACACGAAACATGTTTTGTAAAGCATTTGTCGATTCAGTCGTAATTGTTCCAGCAACTCCACCCGTAATAGACAGTGCTTTGCCTATCGCGCTTAGCCCCTGTGCGAATGTTGCGGCTCGACCTAAGTCACCTAACAAACTCAAGGTGCCTTTCACAGGATGACCTGTTTCAAAGAGCGACATGGCCTCGGCGCTACCTTGACCTAGCTTAAGCGTATCGCCAATAAAGTCGCCGGCGAAGTAGACCAAGAAACCTAGTCCCGTTTTTACGGCCCCTCCTTCAAGACTAAGATTAACACCCCATTCTTTGGTCTTCTCCTGAATTATATTACCTAGATCTGCAGCGCACTGAACAGACATACCTGTTGAGCCTGTAGCTTCCTGAACATTTTGTTTTTCTGTGTCAAAAGCATTGGGATTATCGATAACGTTATGCCCAGTTTCCTGCATCCTGCCTTCAATATCCCGTGCCACAGCATCGGTAAGGTTCTGCCGTGTTTTTAGCTCCTGAACTACCTCATGCGTAAAGAGATCGTAATTCTGCTTCGCTACGGCCCTGTCATAACTGGATATGTCAAATAGCGGGCTATCATATACATCGAGAGCATATGCGAGATTTGTAGAACCAGTACCTAGGGACCAACTTATTGGGGATGCGCTCGTTATCTCGCCATCTTGATAATTAAGCCTTACCCCAGCCTCCGAATACTCAATAACACCGTTCTTAAGCCCGCCATCATCATAGAAACTTATAGGTGTTGAATCGGACACCTTGCTGATTTTTTGAATCGTTTTGCCACTGGAATCAAGATCGACAGTAGACAGCAGATTACCCTTACCATCGAAGACGAGTTGCTTCTGACTTCCATCGGCTGCTTTTTCGATTATCTGACGTTCTTTAAGAGTAGTACTACCGCCTATGGAAACATTATATATTTCGGTTATTGTTACATCTTTATCGCCTTCGTGACTCTTTTGGATAAAACGCTTCCCGCAAGGCATATTGGTAACAGCATCGATATCTACATACTCTTTATGGGTATCGTCAACGTAAATGCGCTTAACCGTTCGGCCTGTGTCATCGGTAGTGACCACTGCCCTATTGGTTACCATATCAACTATGCCACCCCTACCCATAATCGACTCTATCGTATCCTGACCAAATATAGATGTGACCTGATTGGTGATAGCATCTATAAGTCCCTGGGTGGGATTAGATGCGTTGCTTACGGTTTTGGCAAAGTCGAGTATTCGTGAAATATATACAGCTTGGGCCCATGGATCTCCTGAGTCATCATAGCCTAGGGTTAACAATCTATAAGTCGAATTGGTGGCGGCTTCGATGATGCCACGAACCATATCCCCCTTATACTCAAGAGCGCCCTCTATTGCCCCTGAAATGGCCCTAAATGCCAAAGTACTAATATATGGGTCTAGCCCTAGCGTCTGGCCCGCGTAGTCCATGGTAAGGCCGACTATGCCCTTTAGCATGCCGTCCGTAACGCTATTCCACATGATTTCAGGATCGAACTGTGATCCTAATCCAGCTTGCACTGAGCTGCGGATTCCTATACCCGCCAAGTAGGATATCCTCGGATCTACTCCGAGAAGATCACCGACCTTCTGTATGGCGATGAAAGCGATCTCCGAGATGATATTCGGTAATATTACAGTCTTAAGAGCTTTTCCGATCGAAAGAAGCGCCCCCTCCATACCTTTCTTGAGCCCATCACCTACGTCTATACCAACGTTAAACCCGCTAAACGCGACGCTTATGAGCGTTCCGGAGGCAATGCTTATCATATTGCCAATATCAGAAGGGACGCCACAGATATTACA
>CAIMPC010000007.1 GCA_903843285.1 Candidatus Omnitrophota bacterium | reverse complement strand
GAGCGCTGATATCGCCCGCCCAGCATAACTGTTCCCATAAAAATGTAATGACCAGTATGCTGGATAATATTCTGTAGAGATATTTAAGTTTTGCCGGCCAGATCATACACATTCCTATTTGGGGACTGTTACGAAATGCAACTTCCGTCATTCTGAAGGAGGCCATCGGCCGACCGAAGAATCTAAGCATTCAGATCCTTCACCCGCCACTAAAGCTCCGACGGGTTCAGGATGACGAACAATAGTATTCGTCGTCAGATTTCGCAACATTCCTATTCGTTTAAATTCCGAATGTTAAAGCATACAGAAAATAATGCGCTGAACCTACGGGACAGCATTCTACAACGACAACTTTTGTTGACCTAATCACTCTAATGAATAACTAACTTTCTCATATTCAATAATGAGGAGGTATATTTACATATTTCGCTTCTTTTGTCAATACTATTTTACTTTATGTCAACCAATTTATTCAAGGTCGCCGGACAAAAGGGGGCAGCTCACCCCACGCCTATATTCACCGGACCTATTTTACAATATCCCAGCTAGCATTGTCCTTAGAAAGAATCAGATCGGCCTCAATCGTCGAAAGATTATGCCTATCCACTATCTTGACAAGGCTTCCTTTGGAAAAAGCTGTCATGATGGCCAGCTCGTTCAACTTTTCGCTGACGAGACCCCTGACCTCCTTTATCAGCGCCCTATTATTAATGCCAACGAGAAACCACTGTCTGGGTCTATTTTCCACCACTATCAAAATTTTCATCAACTTTTGCCCTCCATTTTACTCTAAGTCAATATATCACAAATTGTGATAATGTCAACTACTATTTTATTATCACATTGCGTGTTGACTTCGCTGGAACTTATGATAGACTTACCGTATATGAACTTCGGTGAAAATTTAAAGAAGATACGCGAAGATAATAGCCTCTCCCAGAAAGAACTGGCCAAGAAGCTTGAAGTCGCCCAGTCGACCATTGCTATGTGGGAGGCAAGTAACCGCACGCCTAAACTCAGCGAGCTTAACCGCCTGGCGAGGGTGCTCAATATCACTGTCAACCGCCTTCTCGGCCAGCCAAAAGATAAGAAAGTTGAAGTCATTAAGAACGAGATATATGTAGACGGAGAGAAGGTAAGCGACCTGGATGCGACCGATGTTGATGGTGTCATCGCATATATTGAAGCTATAAAGCAAAAGAAGAGCATGTTCCCCCAAACCCCTCCTCCCAAGATTCCCCCTTCAGTCAAAAAGGTGTTGATCATAGACGATGAGCAGGAGATCGGCGAGATGCTCTATTCCTTCCTCGTGCCACATAATTACAAAGTCTTCCTTGCATTCAACGGGCAGATGGGACTGGAATACTTTGAAGAGATAAAACCGGATATAGTACTCCTAGACCTTAAGATGCCCGACATAGACGGTTTAGAGGTATTAAAGATAATTCGAAAAGTTAGCGAAACACCTGTCGTAATCATCACGGGGCATCCGCAGGATGTGTCCGATATACATCTGGCGGATTTAAAGATAGAAGGCTATATAGAAAAACCTATAAGTCTTCAGGCCGTAATTAACACATTGAAATATCTAATAGGTGAATAGATGAAAGAGCAACGAGGGATAAAAAGGGTGAAGAAATACTTTGCTATCAATATAGTGGCATGCGATGTAAAGGGTAAGCATTTACAGTTCGATAAGATCAAGACAAATCCAAAGTTTTATGATGAGTCAGGCCTTGACTTCACTCCGGAAGGTATAAAGATTATGTGTTCTAAAACTCTTCCCGAAGAGTCCAAGATACAGATGAAGATGCTCATACCCGACGAAGAGAGTTTGAACCTTATCAGGGCTACAGGCACGATAAAATGGTTCAAGCAAGTCAAAGACAAATACAAGAAATACTTCCTTATAGGTGTTCACTTCAAAGACCTGCCTGATGATGAAAAACAGAAACTGATAAGGCTCTGGAAAAAGTACAAGTAATACCCGCCAATTAACGACAAAAGTGCCACCCTTGAAGACTAATTACAAATAAATGGTACGCTCACATAATAAATTATTTATACTCTGGAGGGTGGCGCCTGTGAGCATGGCACTTATTTTACGTAACTGATTACAGGGATCGAAGAACTGCCGCCTCGCGCTCGTGGAACTCCGATATTTCCTGAGTATTCACAGGACGAATTCTGATCAATAACAAGCCTGACGCCAGAAGCTCCTGTGCATTATCCACGATCTTTTTGGCTATCTCTTCAAAATTATAGGTTCCTGATAGCGCCGCTATACCCTTAGCTATAAGAGTTATGGCTTCGCCCATATCGGCTCCCGGCCTATCCTTCAGGTCGTAGTAGTTTAATATAGCCAGGGCTGTGATACTGCACGTTCCTATGGGTGTTAATGTGCACCCTTCTTCTCCGGTCATGTATACGGTATATGATTTACCCTCTAAGCCGGCATTGCGCTTTCCTGTTTCATCTTTATACGCAAAGGTGATAACCCGTTTACTCTCCTGACCAAATTCATCTATTCTCTTATTTAATTCGTCGCGGCCCTTTTCATCGTCTCTGTATAGATTAAGAGTTATATCTCCTATTCTGAACCTTTGTAATATCGCCCTACTGGCCTCTTCTTTTACTTCCATAGCATATCGATGATATTGCGCAAACACTGCGTCAGCCATCTTTTCGCTGATCGGTATATTGACCATGCCCGGCCTATCCTGCTTAGCCATCTTATTCAAAATCTCTCTGTCGGCATCTGCCATGATACCCATCCACCCAAGCCAGTCATTATCATCCCCCTTACTTACAGGTTTAAGGTTTGGCACTTCTACTACTATCTGGCCCAAAGCATTTGTAGTTACCCTTGGCGTAACACTGCGTGCTATAGACCGCGCTGTGATGATCCACGGCCTGTCCGTCATACTATTAAGATACTCTCTGAGACTGATATCTTTTCGTTCTATATTCTCTACTGAATCATATCGGCTTCCATTCCGATACTTCCAATCCTCAAACTTTTCAAATTTATCTTCATACTTCAATTCCCATCGAGCAAGAGTATTGTTTTCATTAAGGGTCAAATACAAATTTCCAACGGGTAATATTGTGCCATAGCCCGCTTCATCAAGCTCGCTGTAGAAAACTCTATACGTGACTTTTCTTGCGCCTGAGTCCGTGGCATGGAAATCTATAAGAGTAAATCCTCTCTTATCGCCATTACTAAATTCCAGCCTTGACTGTCCATTTGATATTAATATTTTTGGAGCCGTCGTAGACGGTAGTCCGGATGCAGGTGTAGTTAAAGTCGACTCCGTTGTCGCACGGTTGGTCATAGAAAAGTCGGGAGTTTTGTTCGAAGCTTCAGTAAGAAAGCTTGCCGATAATTTAATTCCATTTACTTCAACATCGATACCGGGAACACCTGCGCCCCTTTTCTTAGCTGAGAATACTACACTTCCCCAGTCTGTCCTGACGACGAAGTCGCTATCGGGGTTTGAATACAATTTCGTCAGAAGCTGTAATTTTAGCTCTACCATACCGGCATCTTCCTGACTTACGCCCATCTGAGAAAATAAAGTCTCCACTGCGATGTTTGAGATACCGGGTTTATTATTAATTGCATCCGATAGTATAGAGTCTGTAGCAGATCTGGTGCCCGAGAGTAACCTGAAATAAGGATTGGGCACATCGGTCTTATCAAACTTCGGTATCACTTCTATGTAGGAGTATCCTTTTTCTTTAAACTGCCTCGACAGATTATCCGCGTGGAAGCCTCCCGTGACCAGGATCATAACATCCACATTTTCATTTTTGAACTTCTTCTCGATATTCTTTATGAAAGCGCTATCTCTCTTCAGAGAACAATTATAGAACTTCTCCATATCCTCTATATATATGTCCATCTTCTCTATACCGCTATTCAGTTTAAAGCTGAATCCATATAACGGGGCTTTTGTATTTACAAAATCTATAAATCTCTTCATGCGAAAAGAGTCTCTGTTGGCTATATAGTAGTCAAACTCTTCCTTCATTAAAGATATATTGAACATGCCTTTGATTATCGTTAAATCATTATCGACCGAGCAGATCGCCTTCTGATCTTCGGTCTTGGCCGACTTATTTATAAGAGCACGCTCAAGGCCTTTAATTTCTATAAATATTGCCGCCTTATCTACGGCCTCATATCTGTTAACATATTCGGAGTATTTCACAAGATTGGGAAAAGTTCCGAAGTCCACGCCGCTGAATCTGGCCTTCTTAAATAGATATGAATAGAACTCTTCGCTCGTAATTCCTCCCATCTTAAACCGCGCCGACTTACCGATGAGTTCCTCTAAATTTGCCTTAGATATATTCCGGCTTATAATATCTATAAGTTTATTGCGTTCACGATCCGCTTCTGTAAAATTTATGGCCTTCTCATCCCGGAGGATAGCTATAAGGCTAAGCATATTTTTATAGTTATTGAAATCTATCTTGGCGGCTTCTGCCATATCGTCGAGGTCTTTGATGTATTTTTTAAAATCTATCTTATTATCATGATAAGCTCGCACTTTCTCATCGAGGGCTTTAAGTTCGGGTGAATATATCTTAATTTTCAGGTTCGCAATAGCTGTGGAAAGAGTATTTAAATATTTACCGGCTTCCTCTTTGTTTAACAGAGAGTTACGATAGGCATCGAGGTTCTCTTTATACAATTCCTCGTCCTCGATTCCGAAGAGTTTGACCTTATCGGGATTATTGATGGCGAAGAATTCCGATCCGTTAATACGTCCTTCTTTAACAAAGTAATCGCTAACCTTCCGGCGTATTATGGGATCTTTAATCTTAGTGAATATGGATAAGTCATAATTACCCTTACCGCCCTCGAGAGCGACTAACTTAATATCATAGGTATTTGCCAGATGCTTTATGATGGCTTCGATAGATTTCTGAGCCGCATAGTTACAGTGCGCATCCTGGATGTGAATAATGGTCCTGCCGCTTGATCCTATGAAGGTATTTTTTATCTCTCCGGAACCCAGCGGCACAGATAGATTTTTAGGCTCAATAGAAACGCCTGAGACGCCGGAAGTTGCATTAGAAGGTTCCGCGGAAGTTGTAGCGGCCAATATATAATCCGTAGTGATTATGCTAAATAAGAAAGACCAAAATGTGATCCCATTTATTATAAACCGCAGTGATCTGCTGCGGGCAATTATGCCAAGTCCAGCGCTTGCCGACGTCATCCTCTTCTCCCTTTCTAACCTGACAAATCTAACCAGGTTAGGATAACAGTTATCTAAAAAAGGGGCACATCCTTTTGGGATATGCCCCCAGACCATCAACCATAAACTATAAACTAATTACAACCCCTTCTTTATCATATACTCGATCAGGTCCACTACTCTATTAGAATAACCCCACTCGTTATCATACCATGCGATAACCTTAGCGAAATTATCGCCGATTACTTTCGTCAGCTTCGAGTCAACTGTAGATGAGGCCGGATAGTGATTGAAATCAACGGATACGACATCGTCCGATGTATAATCAAGCACACCCTTCATCTTGCCTTCCGAAGCTTCCTTCAGCGCATTATTGATCTCTTCCGCCGTAGCGGGCTTCTTAAGCGTACATGTAAAATCGACGACCGATACGTTCGGAATCGGAACTCTTATAGCAAAACCATCGAGCTTACCTTTTAATTCGGGTATAACCAATGCGATCGCTTTAGCCGCACCCGTAGATGTCGGGATCATTGAAACTGCAGCTGCGCGCGCTCTCCTGGGATCGGAGTGCGGAAGATCCTGCACTCTCTGGTCGTTGGTGTAAGCATGTATGGTCGTCATAAGGCCTTTTTCGATGCCCCATGTATCATTCAACACCTTAGCTACGGGCCCGAGACAGTTTGTCGTGCATGACGCATTAGAAACGACCGAATGATTCTTTGGATCATACTTATCTTCGTTGACACCCATAACGATGGTGAGATCTTCACCTTCGGCCGGTGCGGATATGATAACCTTCTTCGCGCCACCTTTAGTAATGTGGCTGACGGCGCCTCTGACCTCTTTGCCTTTTTTATTTACTCCGTCGTTCTTAATGGTAAATAAGCCGGTCGACTCTACCACTATCTCGACGCCCAGCTCTTTCCATGGCAATTCAGCGGGATCTTTCTTGGCCAAAACTTTTATCGCCTTGCCGTTCACTACTATAGAATCCCCTTCGGCCCTTACGTCACCGCCGGGAAAACGGCCGTGGACGGAATCATACTTCAAAAGAGCCGCCAGCGTCTTTGCGTCAGTGATGTCATTGACGGCAACAAGCTCAATGTTTTTAGAATTCTTCTCGAGAATAGCCCTGGCGACCATCCTTCCTATTCGGCCAAAGCCGTTGATACCAATCTTTACTGCCATATACCCCTCCTTGTGAATTTTGGTTTTGGAGCAATTATTTGTGAAAAGGTAATATACAACAAAACCAACTGCATTTCCACAACTTTTATTTATTTATTTATGCGCTCTTGGTTCTTAAGAATATGAGGAAGTCGGCCGGATTAATAACGCCCAGGATATTTCCAAATTCATCCTTTACTATAATTAACTCCCCCTTCCTCGCTTCCACTTTGCTTAGCGCGGACTTGAGCGAAGTATGCGGCCCTACCGTTATGAACTTCCTCTGCATAACCTTTGTAACGGACGAATCGAGTTCGTGTAAAAGCGCTTCGGGGATCTTAAATACCACTTCCTTATTTATTGTGCTTAATTTATCTCTGACAAAATCATATAACACCGTGACCATTATCCTCTTATAACTTATAGCCATCGGCATGAACGGTTTTCCTTCGATGAAATTCAAGTGTGTCTCGAAGCTGGATTGGCCGGTCTCCGAATCTATCGCCAGAAGGTACCTGAGCGAGCTATCGGGTATGGTGTCGGACTTATTCTCGGGTATCGCCGCCAGATAGGCAAGCTCGTATACGTCTTTCTCATCCAGATCGAGAAAGGGATAATTATCTTTTATAAAAAATGCGATCTCTTTATCCTGGTCCCTGAAATTCGTCACATACTTCTCGAGGGTATCAACGGCATCCGCCAGAAATACCCCCAGGGCAACATCCACGTTATACAGAATCCCACTGGCCACCATGGCCGCATCATCGGATTGACCGGGCCCTACATGATGCCGGATGTACATATATTTAACGCGCTTGGAGGCGCTACGTTTCATATTCATCGGGTCCACTATAAGGCCGGAAGACTTATAGTAATTAAGCCGGTCTTCATGTTCCTGATGTGCGAGTATTTCGCCGTCAAGCCCCATATCTCCCATGATCTTTGTATTTATGAGATAGCATTTTCCGTAACCGATCTTTATGCCATATAGTTCCTGAGTCTTCTTCCTTATTTCGGGATTATCTCTAAGCCCTCCGAGATACAGGCCTTTAAGAATATCGTGATAATTTACGGTCCTGTCTTTGAATTGTGGAATTCCCAGAATTGGACGTCCACTCTTAGTCACAAGCCGTTCGCGAGGATCATCTTCGATCGCGCTTTGGACAAATTCGAATATTTCGTCGATAAGCTCCTGGCGTTTAGCCTTTATTACTTTTGGCGATCTTCCGAGGGCGCTTACGACATCATCAACTGTAGTATTTACATAGAAACGTTTGTTGAACGCACCTGCGCCGTTATGGGCGCGCCCTTCTATGGACTGCATGAAGATGAGGTCTTCTATTCGGGGGATCGTGTAGAGACGTTCCGAGGTCTTAAGATTGCGGAAATCCTGCTGGATCAGTTCTGCTAATGCTATCTTTTTCGGCATGATTGGATGAATTATATCACAGTGCGTGTTTTATGCAAGGACATAGTCTATTTGAAGACGTCGCCGACAACAAATTTATGGCCACGAAGGAAAGAATCGGCGTCGAGGGCTTTTCCGCCTTCAAGCTGAAGGTATCGAATCACGATAGCGCCGGAGCCTGTATTTACTACCATCCCCTTACCTTTAATTATATCCATTATTTCGCCCGCTTCTGCGCGGGTTACGGCAGGATGTGAAATCAATTCCGTATTCAATATCTTCAATGTCTTGCCGAGACCGTTTGTATATGCTCCGGGCCACGGCAATAGCCCCCTGACTCTGCCATGGATTACGACGGCAGGCTTGGTCCAGTCGATAAGACCGTCTTCCTTTTTCAGCTTCGGAGCCGGCGTTACGAGCGTAGAATCCTGCTTCTCAAAAACCGTCTTACCTTGCTCAATCAGAGCTATTGCCTCCATTAATGTTTTCGCGCCGAGTGCCGAGAGCGTCTCGTTTAATGTAATATTCGTATCTTCGGCGTCTATCGGGACTTCGCGCTTCAAAATAATATCGCCCTCGTCCATGCGTTCGTTCATCCTGATAATGGTAACGCCGCTTGTCTTATCACCGTTGATTATCGCCCAGTTGGTCGGAGCAGCGCCGCGATATCTCGGAAGCAGGGAAGCGTGCAGATTTATTGCAAATAGCTTCGGGATAACAAGCGCTTCCTTTTTCAATATCTGTCCGAACGCAATAACGACAAATAAGTCGGCGTTAAGGCTCTTCAGATATTCGATAGATTCCTCACTCGATGCATCCGCAGGTTGGTAGACTGGAATGCCGTGAGCCTCGGCCACGACCTTAGTCGGAGTAGGCGAAAGCTTCAGGTTGCGTCCCCGCTTCCTGTCAGGCTGTGTCACGAGCGCCAATACCTTGTGCCCGGACGCTAATAACTCTCTGAACGCAGGTATGGCAAACTCTGCCGTGCCGAAAAATACAATATTCATATCTTCTCCTCGAACCCTAATTTTATTCCACTACGAGATTTTTAGCTCACATACTTATCGGATCGACGTCCACTGCGACCAGGACGCCGTGCGGTTTACGATGAACGGATAAGACTTTTTTCAATAGCGCGCACATCGCCTTCTTATCCCTGCCCTTAAGCAGAATATTGTATCTGTAGTAGCCGCGCACCCTTGCCATCGGCGCCGGTGCCGGACCTGCGATCATTGCATCTCTGTCTTTTGCCCTAAGCGCCTCAGCCAGGGCTTGGGCCGCCTGACGCGTAAGATCGTCATTCCTTGCCCTCACTACGACTTTGACGAGATTAGTGAATGGCGGGAATAAGAGCTCTTTGCGGGAGATTATCTCCTCGTTGTAAAACTTATCATAATCATGTTTTGCCGCGGCCAGTATCGAGTAATGGTCGGGCGCGTAAGTTTGCACTATAACCTCGCCCCCATCCTCGCCACGCCCCGCCCTGCCTCCGACCTGAGTCAGCAAATTGAACGTCCTCTCGCTCGACCGGAAATCCGGGATATTCAGTGTAACGTCCGCAGACACTACGCCGACCAGCGTGACCTGCGGAAAGTCGAGCCCCTTGGCAATCATCTGAGTGCCGACAAGCACATTCACAGCGCCTGAGCGAAACTTTTCCAGTATCCTATCATGAGACCCTTTTTTAACAGTTGTATCCGAATCCATCCTCGCGATCTTAATGTTCGGGAACATACGGCTAAGCTCAGACTCGACCTTCTCAGTGCCAAGACCGAAATATTTTATGTAACCGGATTTGCACTTCGGGCATATATCCGGAGGCGCCTGATGATAGTTGCAATAATGGCATACCAGCCTCTTCTCCTCATAATGATAAACCATTGTAACATCACACCGCTTACATTTTATTACGAGCCCGCACTTCTTACAGTTTATGAATGTCGAAAAGCCGCGCCGGTTTAAAAATATTATCACCTGCTTACCTGCATTAAGCGCTTTCTCCATGGCATCGAGTAAGACTTTAGAAAATATTGTTATCTTCTTTCTCGTCGCCAGATCCATCCTCATATCGACTATCTTCATTTTAGGAAGAAGCCTGTCCTCGATACGCTTAGTAATGCGTATCAGCTTATAATCGCCGTGTTTAGCCTTATAATATGACTCCAGCGACGGCGTCGCGCTTCCTAATATAAGAGGGCATTTATTCATCCTTGCCCTCTCCTCGGCGACGTCGCGCGCATTATAACGCGGCACGTCATCCTGCTTATATGTCGTCTCATGCTCCTCGTCGATTATGATAAGCCCGAGCTTCGACATGGGACTGAATATTGCCGATCGCGCGCCGACCACTATATCGGCCTTGCCGTCTTTAATCTTCTTCCATTCCAGGAATCTCTTTGCGGGAGTAAGATGCGAATGTATTACCGCGACCCTGTGGCCGAATCTCGATACGAAACGCTCGATCGTCTGCGGTGTCAGCGCGATCTCCGGGACCAGCATGATCGCCTGCTTGCCTTTCTGCAATACTATATCGATGGCCTGGAGATAAACCTCCGTCTTGCCGCTGGCGGTAATACCGTGAAGCAGATATGTGCGGAATTCATTTTTATCGATAGACCTAACGATCTCGTCCAGCGCCCACTTCTGCTCCTCCATGAGAACGTGAGGATCCGTCATAATGAGATCTTCAGGCCTTACCTCCGGAATCTTAATCCTGGAGCCAATGCTCTCCTTGCCCTTTTTAATCCCGCCGGGTATCGTCGCTCCGATCGCCTCTCCCCATGAACAGAAATAATTCTCGCTGATCCACTTGGCCAGACTCAGCATCTCATCATTAACGACAGGCTGTTTATCGATAACATTCTTTATCTCTTTAATATTGGCCACCTCGGCCGAGTCATTCAAACCGACGACGTAACCTACGATAGTCCTCGGCCCGAACGGCACAAAGACCCTCACGCCGATCTTTACATCATTATAAAGCTCTTCCGGTATCTTATACTGGAAGAGCTTGTCGATCGGAAGGGCCACGGCGATTTCGGCAAATTTTGTCATCTTATTATAATAATTTCCTGATCTTCTTCATGTCCTGCCACACCAATTTTTTATCATCAGGGTTTCTTAGCAGATATGCCGGATGGAACGTCGGCATCACTTTTATACCTTTATATTCAAAAAAATTCCCGCGCAGCTGGCTTATCGTGGTCTCCGTATTAAGCATGGTCTGGCTCGCGAATTTTCCGAGCGTGCATATGATCCTGGGTTTAATAATATTTATCTGCCGACGGACCATATCACGACATGCCTCTATCTCTTCGGGTGAAGGCGGGCGGTTATCCGGTGGCCGGCACTTCAATATATTGGCAATATACACATCCTCCCGCTTTAAGCCCATCGCCTCTATTATCTTTGTCAAAAGCTGTCCGGCCCGTCCCACAAACGGAAGCCCCTGCAGGTCTTCCTCGGATCCGGGAGCCTCTCCTATAAACATCAGGCGTGCCTCAGGGCTCCCTGCGCCGAAGACCACATTGGTCCTGGTCTTAGACAACGAGCAACGTTTACAAGACATGATATTTTTCTTTAGCGCCTCTAATTCTTTCTCTGCGTTAGATGGCGCTACGGCAGGCTTGGAGGATATTGACTCCTCCATGCCGGATTCTCTTTCGAGCTCGATATACGACTTAACCGTCCTTATTATTTCCATCAGTTCGTTATTCATTTATTTTACGCTCATCTCAATCGCCAGTTTAGCCACATCGTAACAGGCCGACGGCTTCTTTATCTTCTGTATCCGGGCTCTCATCTCGACTAATCTCTCGGGATGGGCGGTTAATTTCTCCAGCGCCTCTTTCAATCCGTCTATCCTGTCCACTTTAATCGCAGTGCCATGCTTAACGATGAACGAGCAATTACGCGTCTCCTGGCCGATGATCGGGGCTATAACCACCATTGGCAGTTCCTTCGCAAGGCTCTCGCTTACAGTTATACCACCAGACTTCGATATCAGGAGATCTGCGATCTCCATATATTCGTACACATTATTAACAAATCCCATCACTATCATCTTATCTTTAAATCCTGCTTTAAGCTCCTCGAGCTTCTTAACGAGCTCCTCGTTATGACCGCAAATCGCGATTATCTGCAAAGGCCGCGATATACTGTCTATCGTCTTCACTATCGCCTCGATCGGCCCGACACCGAATCCTCCGCCTATCACGAGAATCGTCAGGCGGTCATCCAATAGCCCCGCTTTATCCAGGATCGCTTTGCCGTCCACCGGCTTCGAAAATACAGGCTCCACCGGTATGCCGAGAACCTTTATTCTCGACTCCTCCACATTCCATCTTATAAGGTCGGCCTTCGTATCTTCGCTCGCGACTACATACACATCCGTCTTATCCGCGATCCACCATGAGTGGGATCTGTAATCAGTGACCACCGTAATCAGTTTGGAGCCGAGATTGTCCCGCTTCTTCATATCGCCGACCACTTCGCTGGCGAAGAAATGCGTCGATATGATCACGTCCGGCTTCCACGACTCGATCAGTTCGATAAGCTTCTTAGAATTGATCCAATTATTGAGCCTTCTGAACTTCGATATCAGCAGGTTCGCTATCGGATTATCTGTAACAAAGTACGATAAACCCCAGAGTGTGGGCGTCTTATTTACCATGAATAGGTATAATTGAAGATAAGACCACTTAAAGAACGGGCTCGTATAGTCAAGGGCGTCTATTAATTTGATCTCCACGTCATTAAGCGCCATTTCGTCGAGCGCCGCCTTCACGGCAAGGGCCGCCTTCTTATGGCCTATGCCGGCCGTCGCGTAAGCTATCAATATTTTTTTCATCGCTTCTTGCCTTTCTTTTCTCTTCTAATCGACCGCTCAAATTTCCTCTTCTCCTTAAGCAGTATCCAATTAACCGCCTCGAGCAGATCCTTAAAAATATAATCCGGCTTAATCTTCCACTTCTTCATCTCCTCCATATCATTCTTCCCGGATAAAACAAATATAGTGCTCAAACCGGCGGCATTGCCTGCCAAAATGTCGACCTCACTATCGCCTATCATATGGCTTTCACGGGGGGTCACGTTATATTTCTTTATCGCCGCCTCGAGCATACCGGGCTTCGGCTTCCGGCAGTTACAGTTGTCTTCATTCCTGTGGATGCAATAACAAACCTCCGTCACCTTACCGTGATTCTTTTTAATCTCCGCGAGCATCATAGCCGTTATCTCATCGAGCCGCTTCTTTGTGAAGTGCCCCTTACTGACACCGGCTTGATTAGAAATCATGATCACCTGCATCCGATTTCTATTTAATAACCTGAGCGCATCGAGCGCACCCGGCAGAAAATGAAAGTCTTTAAACTCCGTCACATATTCGTGCTTGGTCCAGCCGCCCGGATCTTTATTGATAACACCGTCCCTATCTATAAATATCGTCTTCATATCTTCACATCCTCTTTTAGTATATACGCTAACCAGAGAACCAGTAGCGGCAGGAAATGCAGCAAAAACCTGGCCCACGTCTTTGACGCAAAGAATACCACATCCACATATGATATCATATAAAATAGGATGTAACCTAAGAACGCCAGAATAATAGATACCGATATATATCCCCGGATCCCCTTAAAGAGCTTCCTGTAATTCAATGCCGCGGCAAATATTACCACCGGCCAGAGCAGTATCCATTTCTTCGGGCCGAAGAGCTGCTTCTGAAGCTCATAGAATATGGGGACTAGTTTATGTATCTGATTAAAGAGATATACAGGGTTGAGGTTAGCGAGATTTATCTCATCGTTAGCGATGCCAAATTTATGCTTGATCCATATCCATGGCAGGAGCAGAAGTCCTACTATAACAATATAAGCTATCGGCGCAAATAAGGTCTTCCATGTCATATCTTTCCGGATCGTCCGCATCGAGAAAAATAATACAAGCACAGTGTTTATAGCGCAGTACATCAGCCCCTCGTTCTTCGTCCACCCTGCGAGCGCAACCATTATTGCGGATAATACCAAAGGCCGGAGAGACTTCTTATCTTCTATCCATGAGAATAATAATAGGGCGCTGGAAAAATAGTAGAACGACAGCGGAAGCTCCTGGTAGGCATTGGCCGCATAGGCATTAAAATGCGGAATGCTGGCAAGCAGGAATGTAAATAGAAGCGCGTATGTGCGGCTGGCAAATCGTCTTATTGCATAATATAAAAGGATCAGGATTCCCAGGAAAAATAGCGGAAATATAATCTTGACCAGTTGGTCGTTAAGACTGCCCATGGCGATATAAAAGAAGGTTTCCGAAAGCGGGATGTTCAGAGGATAGTCAGGATGTGGAAACCCATGGATTAGGATGGGAAAATATGTTTCGGGTATAGCCTTTGCGATAAAGAATATCTTGGACTTAATGGCATATATGGCCACGGCATCGTATGACTCTATGGGCTTTATCAGCGCTCTGAAGAATGCATACACGGCTTCGAGCGATATGCCGGAGATAAGGAAGATATTTAAGAATTTATATCGCTCTTCACTTTCTGTCGTCCGAGTTTCTATGACGATCTTATCCCTATGCGCCACATACCTGATCGCATTAACGGCAATTAATACGACCCATGGTATCAATAAACCGTAAACCGTGAACTTCACACCGAAAAGATAAAATATAAGCATCTCGAGGCTTATAAATCCGAGGCCTATCCCGTATGAGATAAAAATTGTTTCCAGAGGAAATAGGGGCAGACATCTATTTTCCTTAGAGCTGCCCATGACCATATGTAAGACATTGAGCCCGATGAATATAAGTGCTATTATGCCGCCCGAGAGCGCGACTATCTCCACTTAACCTACTCCTTCGCTTTCTTGATCATAAGTTGCGCCATATCTATAATAAAATCGGGATCCTTACCTTCAACTCTAGGATATAGATAATAGACGGCTCTCCTGCGATCCAGAGACCCCTCTTCTATATTTACAAATTTATATTTAGCAATCTCAGGCATTATCTCTTTGCAGTGAGAAAGAAATCCGTACAATTTATCGCCCGTAACGTAGGCATGTTTGCCTTCGAGGGTCCTGGATATTAAGGCTTCATAGTCGCGGATATTATTCTTTATAAAGAGCTCGCGCACAAAGAATGCCATCCATAACCCCACCCACACAGCAAATAGTATCTTCAGAATTCTGTATATCATTTAACTCGCAACTATCCAGCGCATGAAGCGCTTAGTCAGAAACCCGAAATGCTTCAACGACTGAATCGATTTCATCTGGTAAAACATTATGTGCAGACGCAGATAGAACTTCGCAAATGCCAGCCTGTGCAAAGACTTTAATTCATTCCTTGATATTCCTCTCGGCACATACGCGGCATTGGTAAAATAGAACTTCTCCCAATTCACGTCTTTAAGCTCGCCATTCGCCAAAAGCTTTTCGTAGCTCTCGGTTCCGGGAAACGGCAGATATGTAAAAAAGTTAGCCCTTTTAAGCGGCAGCTCCGATGCAAAATCTATTGTCTTCTTAATAGTCTCCACGGTTTCGCCGGGAAAACCGAGTATGAAAAAACCGGCCATGTCTATGCCGGCCTTATCGATCATATTGACGCATTCTCTTATCTTACTGACGGTGATACCTTTCCTCATCGACGTTAAAACCTCGTCCGAGCCCGACTCTATTCCCAGCGATACCATATATAAGCCCGTCTCTTTCATAAGGCGCAATAGTTCTTCGTCGAGCGTATCCATCCTAACACCGTTTGGCACAGCCCATGTCATGCCGAGATTGAGGGCCTTAAGCCTTCTTAAAAACTCCTTTGCATAATTCCTGTCCATAGTGAAGTTGTCATCGACTATGTGAAATTCCTTTATGCCGAAATCTTTATTAAGCATCTTGATCTCGCTAAGCACGCTCTCTATAGACCTTCGCCTGACTTTTTTACCGGATACGATGCTTCCGGCGCAAAATGTGCATGGATACGGACAACCCCTGGTAACCATTATAGGCGCAATCGGAAACTGCTTAAAGAATGCGCCATGCTGCGATTCCGGATAACTCTCCGGATGGATAAGGTCCCACGCCGGAAGGCCTAAACTATCCAGGTCTTCCGTAACAATTCTTGGGTTCGATTTAATGGAACCGCCGCTATGATAGACGAGGCCGGGTATTAATGACAGGTCTGGGTGGGGCTTATTAATTGCGTTCAATAGTCCGGGGAGGCCTATCTCCGCTTCTCCTACAAACAGATAGTCGAGGTCCGGTTCCTTACGCATCATATCTTCAGAGCAAGCAGATGGATGTGGCCCACCGACAATAGTAATGATGCTACTATTAACTTCTTTAGCCATCCTTAATGCCTGCCTTATATAGGGCAGATCGAACGTATAACATTGCAGGCCTAATACATCCGGCTGGCGTTCCTTCAATATGTTTGTAAGCTTATCTATCGTGATCCCATCCTTTATACAATCTAGGATGTTAACCTCATATCCGCTATTCCTGAGCGAATTTGCCAGATACCCCAGGCCTATTGATGGTTGTATGTGATCGCTTAGATTGTAAGGTTTTACCAGTAGTACTTTCATTAATTCACAAACCTGTATTTAAATATCGACCAGAGGGCTCCAAAACCGTGCTTCCACGATATCTTCTTCCCTTCCGCATAGCTTCTGCCATAATATGATATTGGAACCTCATATATCCTTAGTCTCTTATCTTTTAATATCTTCGCGGTGAGTTCGGGCTCGACCGAAAAGTCATTCGACCTGATCTCTATGCCGTCTATAACTTTCCTGCGGAACATCTTATAGCAAGTCTCTATATCGGAAAGTGTGGAGTTAAAAATTAAGTTCATTGTGAATGTTATAACCGTATTGCCCATCTTGTGCCAAAACATATGCACGCGCTGCGGTTTGCCCCCGGATAATCTGGATCCATAAACAACGTCGGCCACTCCATCCTCTATCGGACGTATCATCTCGATAAATTCATTAGGATCGTACTCGAGATCCGCATCCTGCACGGTAACTATCTCGCCGGTGACGGCTTTGAACCCTGTCCTGAGAGCGGCGCCCTTACCGCTGTTACGCTCGTGCAATATGACCTTAACGCGCGAGTCGAGTGCCGAAGCCTTAAGAATCTCCCGTGTACCATCCGTCGACCCGTCATCAACTATTATCAGCTCTTTTACGATATTGAGTTTCAGGACCTTATCAATTATCTTTAATATCGTATTTTTTTCATTATAGACCGGCATCACAACCGACAGTATCTTCTCTGGCATAGTAATATCCCTTCGTTCTTAATTCTAACCTGGCTAGATATATAGACGAGTATCTGTATTGCTCCAGCCTAGAAAATCTTAGACTTCTCCTCCAGAAGCTTCAGCACAGCTTCCGTGTCCGGATCGATTATGACGTCTGCTCTGTGTAAAGACTTCGTCATATTTAGCATCTCCCCGAATAATTTATTATCAGTGAGCAAGATCTCTAATTTTTTCTTTTTCTTGCGTTTCAATATCTTACAGATCGATGTCAGATTAAAGAATAACGGGCCAAGATCGACTCGCCTGATGTCGAAGTGATCTATAACTACGGGCCATTCCAGGGGCTTCCTTAAAAATACCGCTATCTGATGTCCATTCCTGGCTACGTTTGTAGCAATATTATCAACCTTTCCAGCGGATGATGGCCTGTCGACAAAGTAGCCAACTCTAACATGCCTTCCCCACCGTTTGAAAAATATCCTCTCATTGTCACTGAATAGATCTTTATTGTTCTTCAACGTCTTGAAGCTAACGTTCTCCCTATGATAGACGTATGATGCCTTCGCACGTGCTGTCTTATATCCCAGTTTCTGCGCCCTTTTACAATAATCGGTATCGTCGAAATATCCCACGCGGTATATCTCATCGAGGAGTCCGACACGTTTTATCACGTCCCTGGTAACGATCATGCAGAAACCGCGGCAGGTATAGAGTTCCTGTATTTGTCCCCTACACTGCTTAAGCGTCTCTGCATAATCCTCGATCGACCTATTCACGGGGAACTGCCCCGACGTATTACTCGATGGATTCAGCAGCCCGATAGACGGATTGGTTTCCATTACCTTTATCATCTCGCCGAGCCATCCCGAGGCGGCTATAGTGTCATTGTTCATGATGCATAGATAGGGCGCATCGGAGGCAGCTATACCCTGATTGACCGCTTTAACAAACCCGAGATTCTTGTCGTTACGTATTAATAGCAGGTCAAGCCCGCTATGGCCTTCGAGACTAAGCAGGTAACCTCTAGTGGGCTCATCGCTGGCGTTATCTATAATGATAAGTTTGTACGGGTAATCTGTGTTCTTCAGTATCGAATCGACGCACTCACGCGTCACTTCGAGCTGGTTCCATACCGGTATTATGATATCGCATTTACTCATCTTTTTTTACTAACTCCCAATACTTAGCCCACTTTAGAAAGTTTATCATCGCAAATAGCATGCCAAATGCCAGGCCATAAACGCCGTCTTTATACCCCTGCTTTTTCACATATGATTTCCAGAATACTTTAAAGGTCCTGCCGATCATGCCTTTTCGTATCTGGCGTTCGCTAAGTACGCCGTCAGTCTCGAGCATCCTCTTCGCGGCGATGCCGGCATACCTGCTCTGTCTTTGTATAAATTGGTCGACCGAGTCAAACGGATAGTGGTTAATATCGGCGTCGATCACGCCCATCTCGCCCTCAAATACCGGGACCTCATGGACGTCGCCTTTGTATTTTACATATTTCCTGTTAACCAGGTTTGGTATGTAATGGTGGAACCCGCCGTAGTCCATGGAGTGCCCGAGGAAGAAGTTGCGCCGCCTGAATTTATATATTACTTCATCGCTTCCGCGGGCCAGGATCGTCTGCAACTTATCCCTGAAGTCTTCCGTAACTATATCATCGGCATCGATATGTAGCACCCAGTCGTTCTTCGCACGCTCATTGCCAACATTACGCTCATCGGCGAACGATCCGCTGAATTTATGTTCAATTACATTCGCGCCCATCGACCTGGCGATCTCGGAGGTCTTATCGGTGCTAAATCCATCCACGATCACAACTTCATCCGCCCAGCCAACGCTCTCAAGGCACTTAGCGATATGCCTCTCTTCATTCTTAGTTATAACCGATACGGTGACCTTAATCTTTTCCATGACAGCAACTGCATCCCTCTTTCTTAGGCTCGCTAGCAAGCATCTCTTTATACTTCACATAACTCATGAACTGGTATAATCCGCCCGCCCATGAAATAGTGAATCCCAAAAGGCCGTCCTTGTATCCGCCCTTCTGGACGTAAGCTTTTAAAAACCTGCTCAAAGATTTGCGATACATCTTAATAAAGTTTATATTACGCCTCTCTTTAAACCATTTCTTGGCCTCGAGCGTTGTCTGATTATTTATGCTTACAAAGAAGTCATGCCAGTCGCGATACGAGTAATGGACAATATCTTTTGTGAGATGGCCGCATGAACCATCAATGAATACTCTCGGATGGACTTCCGCCTCTTCATATTTAAAAGATCTCTTATCGAATAGCCTCACCTTGCCTGCCGGATACCAGCCGGCATGTTTTATCCATCTTTTACCCATATATGACCTTATAGGTATCGTATAAGCTTTGTCCTTCATCTGGCCCTTAAGTAGATTCGTAACCTCTTCTGCAAGCTCCGGACTGATGCGCTCATCTGCATCCAGGCTAAGAACCCAATTATTCTTAGCCAGGCTGTATGCGTAATTTCTGTGCCTGCCTTCTATGTCCATCTTACGACTGAACACCTTATCGGTAAACTTTTTCGCAATATCTACGGTCTTATCGGTACTCCCGTCATCGAGTACGACGATCTCGTCCGCCCACGAAGCGCTCGTTAAACAATCCGCGATATTATCTTCCTCATTCCTGGTTATTACAACGATCGAAACTGGCGCCTTGTCTGCCATTTTAGTAGTACCTCACTTTCGCTTTATGTATGAATGTCATAGCCTCTAAGAACCTTCCAAACCTCTCCTGCCCTACAAATATCTCGCTGAACTTCTTCTTTTTTTTCAATATCCTGAATGTTGTTTTAAGAAAAAAATTTCTATCCCCTAACGCTACATTGGTTATATTGGAATGGGCAGGCAGTCTTAACGCGCCCCGGGCAAAGAACCATATCCAATTACCGCTTCTGGCAAGCTTCAGTGAATCCGCCTCCAGCCTCCTCAATATATTAGAGTCATACGCGTCTAAAACATAAGCTATCCGCTTAGGCCGGCCCCACCTGAATTCGAATATCTCTTTATTCCTGTTAAAGTCTTCGTTAAATGTTTTGATCTTTCCGAAGGAAGAATTCTCCCTGTGATAGACATAAGCGCCGCACGCCCTGACACATCGGTAGCCTGCATTGACGGCCTTACGTGAAAAATCGGTATCCTCGAAATTCCCCATGCCGTATATCTCATCAAACAAACCGATCTTATTTATCACTTCTTTCTTGATCATCATGCAGAACCCTACAGCCGCGCCCAGCTCGACACATTGTCCTGCGAGATGCCTGATCTTATCAGCGTATAGCTCGAGAGGTTCTCCGGCGGCGGGCTTCTGACCCAGATTATTACTCGATGGATTTACGATGCCGATATCACCGGAGCTATTGGCAATCACCTCCATCTCTTCTAACCAACCTTTAGTCACTAAAGTATCGTTATTCAATAAACATACCAGCGGCGCAAGCGAAAGAGAGATGCCCTGATTAACTGCCTTCACGAAACCCAAATTCTCGTTATTCCTTATCAATGTGAGAGGAAGTTCACCGGAAGACTTCAGAGATTCGAGATAAACCCTCGTCTGGTCATCGCTGGCATTGTCTACTATTATCAACCTGTACTCAACCGACGTGTTATTTTTTATAGATTCTATGCAATCCTTCGTGAAGGCCAGATGGTTCCATACGGGTATTATTATATCGCATCTCATCTTAAGTCCTCGACTTAGTATCTATCATTTTCAATATTTTGTCCGCATCCGTATCAATATTGACATACTCTATCCGTCCGGTTTTTTTGGATAAGAAATCGGCCATATCCCGATCGTCTGAAAAGAGAAGGCTGTATTGTTTATCGGGAGACTTATTCATATTGACGCCGAGAAGCGCTGCGAATAACGTGGAGGAAAATAATTTCGGAAATCTTCTCTGTCTTACGTTGCTATGCTCAACGCTTAGGGACGGTGTCAGGTTCCACAAGTATACTATATGCTGTCTTCGTGCAATCATCAGCAGTAGATCTTTAAGCCTGGGTCTGTCCGGAGTTTTGGTAATAATGAATAGGACTCTGAGTCTCTTTCCCCACTTTGAATAAAATAGCTGTTTGTTCTTTTCGTGAAGCTCCCTTCGCGCTGAATCCGTAAATACAGTGGAGAAGGTCGAATCCTTAACATGTTCAACAAAGACGTCGCTCGCTCTCACACACCTGAACCCGGCACGTATTGCGCGCATAGAGAAGTCGTCATCGTCGTAGTATCCGAGACCATAGGCTTCGTCCAGCGCACCCACCCTTTCTATGACCGATCGTTTTATTAATATGCAGTAGCCACGGCAAAAATCTACCTCTATATAAGGCTTCGACCTGTCGACGCTCGTCTTTATCTCAAATCGGGGATTTACCAATCCGATATCAATGCCGCACTCCACGACCGTTACCAATTTCAAAAGCCAGCCATTTGTTCTGACTATGGTATCATTATTCATGATGCAAATGTACGGCCCTTCAGAGAGCTTTATCCCCTGATTCACCGCCTTCACCCATCCAACGTTCAATTCGTTACGGACCAGTGCAGTGTTTTTATGTCTTCCGGCAAAATCCTCCAAAAATCTCTTAGTTTCGTCTGAGCTCGCATTATCGATCAATATCAATCTATACGACGAATCCGTATTTACGATTATACTTTCCAGACAGTTTTTAGTTAGCTCGATTTCGTTGTATATCGGTATAATTATATCTGTACTCTTATTTTCCATCTCTACCCTCTTTGATCACGATGGCACTCTTACGCCCCTCCGATATACCATCGCACTGCTCCTGGCATAGCGGGTGTTTCGCATAGGATGCCTTCATCAGCCTTGCCGCGCATCCCGTCATAAAATATGCGGCATCGTCAAAAGATATTATTGCATCGAACCGCTTATCCTTCATTCGCCTACGAATCCTCTCGACTATCTTACCGGATATTATAAGATCAAATAATAATCTGGGAAGATTAAAATAGTCCACCCTGATATTCTGATGAGGCGAAAGATCCCTATCCTTCATCGCGCCATTTAATAATTTGTCTATAACTTTCGCGTCTTCTGTTGAATTGATCCAGACATGAACCCATGCCCATTCCCTTGCCAAACCATATATGTATTCTGCCAGGCCGGTTATTTTAGCTGTATCCGGATGACTTAGTGAAATCATCACGCCTATGCGAAGGTGCTTACCCCATTTTTCGTAATAAATCTTCCTATTCCTGTCGACAACCTCTTCTCTATTACCGGCCTTATCGAATGAGGCATGGATCCGATGAAATACATAAGCATCTCGAATCGAGACGCACCTGTATCCTGCCTTATGGGCCCTGATAGAATAGTCTGTATCGTCATAGCCGCCTACCCCGAACGCCTCGTCCAGAAAACCTACCTTATCAATGAGCTCTCTCTTGACCAGCATACAGAAACCCTGACACTGGTTCATCTCCATGTACTCGCCTTTATTGCGCGCAAGCATCTCGGCATGGCTATCTACGGTATCACCGCTATGTCCCTGGCACTGAGGATTTATAAGGCCGACGTCCGGATGCGTGACTGCAAAGTCGACCATCCTCTCAAGCCATCCGGGTGATGGCAGAGTGTCGTTATTCATCATACAGACGTATTCCGCGCTGGAGGCTTTCAACCCCTGATTAATGGCTTTTATATACCCCAGATTCTCTTCGTTTCTAATAAGAAGCGTCTTATCCTTATGCTCCGCTGCAAAGTTGCACAGGTAATCCTTCGTCTCATCATCGCTGGCGTTGTCCACAAGTATCATCCTGTAGGGATATTTCGTATTCTTCAGAATGTGCCCGAGGCAATCTCTCGTGTAAGAGAACTGGTTCCATATGGGTATTATTATGTCGCACTTCATATTCGCGGCCTTACTCATTTTTTAAGTGACAGTTTAGCCGTAAGAAGCCCGCGCATCTCTGTCATCCTGAGACCGAAGGGCGAAGGATCTCGTTTTTTAGATTCTTCGTCGCTTCGCTCCTCCAGAATGACAAATTAGAGCTCCTTTACGCTAAACGGTTACTTTTTTAAGCAAAATAACACGCTGCTCGACCCCTGTCCTTCTCGTCTTATAGATATCCCATGAAGCATTGTATCCCAGCGAACTTAAATTATCTACCATATCCATCCCAAATTCAGTAAATACAGGCGCGCCTTCCTTGCGAAGCGGATCGGAATGGTAGGCCTGCTTATCCAGATATACAATCTTTCCACTATCCATTTTAGCTATAGTTTTCGTCTTAATTATCCTTCTATCTAACGGGACGGTAATAATCCCCACGCCTGATGGTTTCAGCGCTCTCCTAACCTCAGCGAATGCCTTCAGTGGATCGGATATGTGCTCAAACACATCGAGCGCTATCACCACATCAAAAGCATTATCGCTAAATGTCAAATCCTGTAAATCTTCTGATCTGACACCATCTTTGCATCGTCCCCTCTCAATATTATCAAAATACTCGGACCTGACTACGTTATTAACACTTCTGAGGCCGGTGAATATACCGTCATTTGCCGTAGTCTCAAGCGCATGCCAATTAGCGTCTATTCTACCCTCAGAAATCCCGTTTAACAATTCAGCGACAGAAATTATTTTACCTTTCCAGAAATACTTTAACATCGATTCGGCTGCGCACCGCACCCTAAACTTTGAAGCGCAATATCTGCACTTCAACGTATTGGTTATATTTATCTCTTCCGTAAATTGCTTGTCCCAACCACACGACACGGCAATTTCGGACTCCGGACGCACGACCAGGCCATGCTTAAACCGGCCATAATTACCGCATATAGAACACCTTCCGAATTCGTCATCTTTGCAATACTCCGGGTTCCAAAATGCATAGGCGCTTTGAGCGATATATTTAATCGTACTGATAGGGTGCATTAGCAATACCCACTGCAATTCCTGCACAATTCTATCTTATCTCTCCTGCCTCTTAAAAGATTATATCTCATCTCCCTCCTGGGCCTGGAGGCATATATTCGAAACATATCTTTTTCGTTTAAATTTCCAATAACGCCTTTCTTACCATTCAAGTCGCCGCAGCATACTGCCACATCACCGTTTGGCAAAAGCACCAAACTATGAAAAAGGAACTTACAGTAATTCTTGAAGACCTTCTCATATCCCTCCACCTGAACATCGCCCATCCAATCATGAGGATATCTAAGTTCAACGTGGCCTACCAGGCTACACAAATCTTTAAACTCATCAGACATCCATCCGGTATCCTTCGGCTTGTCACTTTCGATAATACAGATTATGCCTGTTTTTATCTTGCCATTATTAACTTTTATAAAATCTCTCACATTCTTTGATGTGACATCCCACTTTGCACCCTTTCGAAGCTCCTCATACTTCTCAGCGGATCCGCCGTCAACGCTGAATCTGATCGTATCTATCACGTCCAGGTCGACAAGTTTCCCGGAAAGCTCTGCGTTTAGAACCGTGCCATTAGTCAAAAAATCCATTTTCGGAAAGATAAGCCCTTTATCAATAAAAGACCGCTTATACTCCTTAATGATATTTAACATGCTTTCCAGATAAGGATGCAGCAGTATCTCGCCTCCATTGAAAAGATTAATAACTTTCACGCTTCTGAATCTTCTGTCAAATAACAGGTTATCAAAGAACTTGCGAAGCAGGCTCCCCGTCATTACAGATCTTTTTTGCATATGATCGAGAGAACACCACTTGCATCTCAAATTACAATAGTTCACAAATTCCAAATCTACTTCGGTTATAGTCGTCATCCCCGAGATGGTAGTGAGCAGCATCTCAACAGTATGCGCCTTATCCAAACTTAAAGTTTTTTTCGCGTACTTTATGACTTTATTAAAATATTTGTCCATCTGCGTTTCCCGAGTAATTTACATAATGGCAAAAAAACCAGCATCCAGTATATATTGCTTCTTACAACAGAAGATCTTCCATTAAGCACTATCGAATAAAGCTCATAGTTCTTTATATTCTTCTCCATAAAAGTTTGCGGCTTCCTTGCCGAAAGAAAAACTCCCGGCTCTAAGGCCGAGTCGTTATTTATTACATCAATATCAAAATCGGAGAATATATGTTTCATATCGGAGATCTCGTATCGCCAAAAATCAAAAGGATAACCATGATACCCGAATCCCGCAGATCTGGTGGTAATGAGCAGCTTGCCGCATGGTTTCAAAATTTGCTTTAGATTATGTATCGCCTCTCTCCAATCTTTGACGTGCTCCAATACTTCGGTACATATCACCACGTCGAACTTCTCACAGCCGAATTCCTTTATAAGATTTTCGATCTTGCATATCTTGTCAACCCCCCGGCCCATGGCAATATCGACTCCAATATAACTGGAAGGCCCGAAGAATTCTACGACAGGCCTCAACGACCCATTGACATCGAGAGCTCCTACCTCTATGACGGATCTGCCCCTTATATCATCTTCCTTAAAATTGTCTTTGCCAAAATCAATACACGCTTTATTGCACATACCGAACTCCTGTTTTAAGCAGCTTATTTACGGCCTCTAATACTTCTTCGGGTTTTATGGAAGTAAGGCACGTTCTGTTTTCGCAAATCTTATATTTGAATTTTTTATAGCAAGGTCTGCAGGCAAGTCCGCTCCTCGATATCACGGCGTGGCATTCACCCATCGGATACGGCCCGTAGATCTTTTCATCGACCGGACCGAATATAGAGACTGTGCTTAGGCCCAACCCTACAGCCATGTGGAGCGGACCGCCATCATTGGTTATCACGAGCCTACATCTATTAATTATACCCAGAAAATTCCTGAGATTCGTCTTTCCACAGGCCATTATGGCTTTAGTCCTCATCCTGAACTGAATATCATCACCTATCTCGCACTCATTCCGGTCTCCCAGGAGCACTACTCTGGCGCCAAAGCGCTCGACCAGGCCATCGCAAACCTTAGCGAAACCATCGCGGCCCCAGCGTCTGTGCCGGGCATCCACTCCCCAGCTGGCACCGCATCCCGGTATCACACCTATCAATAGATCTCTCTCGCCAAGACCATTACTTTTTAAAAAATCCTGAGCCCATGCAATATCTTCTTCGGTAATATACACCTTCGGACTTAGCTTCAGGCCTTTTGTATCTATGCCGAGGAAGCTTAATATCTCTCCGTAATACTCGATCACATGCTTATCACTGAAACCGTCTATATCTATTTTACCGGTGAGAAACCTACCGCGCTTTCTATAATTAAATCCATATCTCTTTCTGATGCCGATAAGGCTTAAAAGCAGGCTGTATTGATACCCGAGGGAAAGATCGATCGCTATACCAAATCTCTCTTTCCTTACGGTCATTAAGAATTTCCAGATCAACTTGAGGAACTCAAGTTTGGATTTCTCCCAGGCAACCCTGAAATCATCCTTCTCATATATGAAGAATTTATCGATCTTCGGGTTAGACCGTATAACCTCATATGCCCTCTTATTGCATACATATCCTATGAAACAATCCGGATATTTGTCTTTTAAGACTTCGATAAGCGGCGTAGAAAATATCACATCACCGATCCCGAAAGGATTTATTATAAGTATCTTGAGATTCTTCATAGGCCTGTGGTCTTAGCGGCATTGATAATGGCGAGACTAGTGCCGACGTAGAACCAGAATAGAGTTGCGAGATTTAGGGAGTATAGATTGGTATCGAATAAGCTGTGGGCCAGGAATGCAAATACACCTATCGAGATACCCCAAAGTGCCGTTCTGTAGAAATTATCCTTAATATTCCTTAGTGCACATATTACCACGCGAAAATATGCGCCGATCAGGAACATAAAGCCTGCCAGGCCGATGATCCCCGTATCGGCCGCCATCTGCAGATAACAATTATGGGCATAGCTACCCTTCTTGTCTTTCCACTGGTCATTCCTATATTTCATAAAATTGACAAAGAAGGTGTTTAATCCGTTACCTATTATCGGATGGTTCATGAATATCTGCCAAGACGTGCCCAGCATGCCGACCCTATCGCCAAAGCTACCGGTTGAGAATATATTATTAGTCATCTCAGTCTTGATAAGGACCGAGCCAGCGAAGACGATTATAATCAGGAGAACGATCCATATCTTACGCTTTGAAATAGCGATATATCCCATTGAAATGCCAAGGGCAAGCCAGGCGCTCCTGACCTTAGCCAATAAGAATAGATAAAAAAGTGCAATAGATGTGGCGCCGGTCAAATATCTGTATCCGTTTTTTTTCATACCGAAGATAGCTACGCACGAAAGCGGCAGAAGCACCAGAAGAATCCAGGCCGATAGATCATTCGGGAAAGGAAAAGATGCTGTGGGAAAGCCTTTAAAGAAACCCCCGGCATTACTATCCGATGGAAAATCCCAGAACAACCCCGAAGGGATTTCCGGAAGCCTCATCTTAAAAGATCTGTATCCGTGTAGAGCGTCGAAGCTGGTATAATATTGGATTATGCCATCCACGGTTATAACTACAATGGAAAGAAACGCCACTATAAAAAGATCCCTAAGCCTCTCCCTGGTAGTTACCACGTCCGATATGATTATGCATAAGAATACATATTTGAGTACTTTGGTAAAAAACGCTTTTATGCTGAGTTCGGGATAAGCGGTATTAAAGAATGAGGGGATGATGGTGATCACGTATACGCTCAACGCTATGCCCAGCGCGATCTTCGCAAAATTCAGGTCTTTATTCAATATCTTTTGGGTCGCCCAGGCAGCTATAGCGATCGTGATCCCTATTTCCGATATAGATTTCGAAAAAGGCGCGGCAAAGACTATGGAATAAAGACACCATTTGATAGTCTCGGTGAATATTATATTCAGGCGGTCTTTATTCAATCTCTTTACCCCCTTTACTCCTGCCAAACCTGCCGGTATCCACCATTGCAAGCCTTATCCCCAGTAAAAGCATTAAAAAAATCACTACACATATAAGCACGATAGCCTGTTTTAGCGCCAGCACTTGCATTAAGAGAGCTGATAATCCCAAGGCTATGCATATGCCATATATCGCCAAAACGGCTCTCTTCTTTTTAAAACCGAGTAGCGCCATCCTGTGTGATGAGTGATCCCTACCACCCTGAAAAACTGACCGCTTCTCTATTAACCTCATTACCGTGACAAGTATCGTATCAAATATAGGATAAGCAAGTATCAATATCGGCATGGCAAGAGACGTGGTGAGAAATTTAGTACTCCAGCTACCCATGACAGCAAGGGTTGCCAGAACATACCCTAAAACCAAACTCCCGGTATCACCCATGAATATATTTGCCTTAGGGAAATTATGCCTTAAGAATCCCAGGCCGGCGCCGGCAAGCGCAAACGCCATTATCGCTACCGCTAACTGGCCGGTGTTGCACATCACTATCCCGAAGAATATTGATGCTATTACCGCTATCCCTGCAGAAAGGCCGTTCATGTTATCCAGGAGATTGAAGGCATTGGTGATCCCGACTATCCATACATACGTAAATATCACGTTGAAATAGTAGTTATGCAAAAAATCCACTCTAACACCTGATTTGATAGCTATCATAGCCGCCAAAAATTGCCCGAGCAGTTTCACCTCAGGCATCATCCCCATCCTGTCGTCCACCAAGCCGACTATTAGAAGAAATGTGCATCCGACTATAATGCTAACTAATTTTGGATCTTGAGTAAATCCAACGACAGTAAGTATCCCGACTATGAATGATACATATATAGCGGCTCCCCCCAGAAGTGCGGTAGGATGTGCGTGGACTTTATTGGTCTTAGGATGGTCTAAATAATTAAGTTTAATAGCTATGCTCCTTACAACAGGAGTAATAATATAAGAGATCACCGTTGTAAGTATAAATGCTTCGTACACATTTTTTATTCGCAGCATGCCTTCACCTTAAGCCCTATTTATCGTCGTCATTGCGAGATGCCAAAGGCGGCGAAGCAATCTCGTTTCTGGGATTGCTTCGTCGGGCTTCGCCCTCCTCGCAATGACACAAGTTGTACTCATTTTTCAAAATACTTGATGATATTCGCCAGCATCTCGTCCAGGTCCACCTTAGGCTGGAACCCGATCAGATCTTTTATCTTCGTGATATCCGGCTCTCGATGCCTCATATCCTCAAAGCCTTTTTCATAAGCCTTTTCATACGGAATATGTACTATAGGCGAATCGGATTTAGTAAGCTTCTTTATCTTTTCGGCAAGCTCTTGGATGGATATGGCATTAGGATTACCTATATTAAATATCTCACCTACGGCCTTCCGGTTATTGGCAAGACCTGTTATGGCGCGAACAGCGTCAGCCACATATGTGAAACTTCTCGTCTGCTTTCCGTCCCCATATATCGTTATAGGCTGATTTAACAGAGCGTGCTTAACGAAACGCGGCACTACCATACCATACATCCCGCTCTGACGCGGGCCCACGGTATTAAAGAATCTTACTATAACCACCGGCAACTTCTTCTCGCGCCAGTATGCCAGCGACAGGAACTCGTCCATTGCCTTAGCGCACGAATAGCTCCATCTCGAAATGGTTGTGGGCCCAAGAACCCTGTCATCGTCTTCTTTAAAAACTTTCTTGCCGGGCCTGTCTTTACCGTATATTTCGGAAGTAGATGCTACTACAACCTTCTTCTTCCCGAGAGAATTAGCAAGCTCGAGAACTATCTCCGTCCCTTTAACATTCGTCTGCATCGATTCGAGCGGATTATCTATTATGTACTTAACTCCGACCGCAGCAGCCAGATGATATACGACGTCGCAATTCTTTATGAGCCGCTTCATCAGATCTTCGTTCATTATCGTGTCGATATGGAATGAAAATTTAGGATTCGACTTAAGGTGCTCGATATTCTCCATATTACCGGTCGAAAGATTATCTATTACCACCACATCTTCCTTTCGCTTCAATAATTCCTCGGCCAGATGTGAGCCTATGAACCCCGCACCACCAGTGATAAGATTTTTCATTATTATTTACTTCCTCCTGTGTTTGAAAAATAGGGACTGTCCCAAACGCGCTATTTCATAGGTAATGGGACTGTCCCATTTTTCAATTTTAAACAGTCCTCATATAAAGCTTCGATATCTTTTATCAGGCGCTCTTTCGAATATTTCGACCTCACAGCCTCTCTCCCGCATAACCCGAACCGCAGCCTCTTATCCTTATCGACGGCCAGTTCATAAATTTTATCTGAGAAGTCTTTGACATTGTTGCTTTCGGCTAATAAGCCATTCTCTCCATGAGTAATGACATCCCTTACTCCGCCGACGTCTGTGGCTACCACCGGTTTTGCGCATGCCATAGCCTCGATTATTGAAACCGGCGTGCCCTCATTAAGCGAAGTAAGCGCTACTATATCGAGATCGGCATAAACATCTGCCAGATTCTTCTTCCAGCCAGTAAAGATAACGTACTTTTCGAGACATAGTTTCGCAACCTCTTGCCTTAATTCCGCGGCGCATTCACCGTCACCTATTATAGCAAACTTTATCGCCGTGTCCTTAATTTTATTAACGATATCTTTTGCCGAGGACAGGAACATTTTATGGTTCTTTATAGGAACCAATCTTCCTACTATTCCCACCAGAACCACATCCCGCTCTACATTAAGCTCTTCCCTAAATACCCCTATATGCTTTTCGCATCCCAAAAACTTATCGAGATCGAACCCCAACGGCACTACGACGCACTTTGAGGCCTCGACTATCTTTAATTTATTCACGATCTCGTCCTTGACTAATGAGCTCACCGTTACTACTTTGTCGGTAAACTTAGCGAGAAACTTTTCTATGAAAATAAATACTTTGGCCTTCATCGGGCTAAAGTATCCATCAAATACATGCCCATGGAAGGTATGGACTTTTATCGGAACGCCGGCACAGATCGCCGCAAGCCTGCCCAGCGTGCCCGCCTTCGCCGTATGGGTATGGACGATATCGGGTCTCTCACGCCTGATAATCGAGTATATCGCCGTAAAGGCCTTAAAATCTTTAAGGAGAGATATCTCCCTGCCAAGATCGGGAACGATTATCGGCAAAACGTTATTCTCTTTAGCCAGATACATCATATCGCCCTCCGAATCGTTAACGTGGCCGCAAACTAATGTATCCTTATAACCACGCTTATTCAATTCGCTGGAGAGTAAGACCGTGTGTATGGCCGGACCGCCGATATTAAGCCTGGCGATGATCCTTACTATCTTTTTCGAACACTTTATATCCAACCGTTCCACCAATAGTAAATTATACTCAAATACTCATGAACTATTCCGCCGATCTGGCGCAAACTGATCTTTTGGGAGAATACGCCACGAGTGTCGTGAGCATAAAAAGAACTCTTTGGTATAGGAACATAGGAGACGGCCAAACCGCCATCTATTTTTGCAAATACTTTCGAAGCCCGTAGCATATGATACGGCGAGCTTAGCAGGATCATATTGCTCCAACGTTCCTTTTGAACTATTGAATCGGTGACTAATACACTCTCGTAGGTATTACTGGCCCTGTTCTCCAGCATTACGGCATTTTCGGGTACGCCCTGGGATACGGCCAACGCCTTCATTACAAGCGTCTCTTCAAATATATACGTATATCCCGACAAGAATAATATACGTTTGGCATATCCTTTTTTATATAGCTCCACGGCGTATTCAGCCCTCTCCTCATACCCCTGTCCCGCCTTACCCGACTCGCCGACACCCCCGCCGAGAACCACAATCGCATCGACTTTTTTAGGCGCATCGGATATAACAAGCGGACGGGCCAGAAACCAGACAATAGGCGTATAGAATATGAACAGATACAATGCCAGTGCAACCGCGAGCGTTTTAATCACGGTGTGCCTGGTCTTCATGTAAATCTTCAGGAACTTATCCTGCCAATTAGCGGGTGAGCCATCCTTCTTACGTTCTATCGCCGCCTCCATAAGCAGACTCATATTCTCTATCCGCTCGCTCCAACTATTCTTTCTTGCCACGGACGTCCTCTCAGATAACATCTGACCGCTATCGGAAATAAGCGCTTTTTCTATAAGCTTCACAAACTCCGCATGCGTTCCGGCTATAAGGGTTATATTGTTATTCTCCCTGTTCATGGCCTCCACCTCAGGCAGGGCTGTGGAAACAACCGGTTTACCCATTATGTAATACTCGTTAAGTTTGGTCGGGTAAACAGTCTTGGTATAATCGGATACCAGATACGGTATAGTGCAAACGTCAAATTGGTTTATGTATGCTGGCAGATCTCCAAATTCTTTCTTTCCCAGGGCAAATACGTTAGGTATCACATCCAGCTCTCTGGTATCCACCTGCTTAGGCCCGACCAATACGACTGACCATTCGGGATGGCATTTGGCTATATAACCTATCAGCGGCAGATCGACGTGTTTATGTATCCCTCCCACGTACCCGATTATTGGCCGCTTAAAACCTGAGATGTCCGGAGGATCTTCTTTTTTAGCGCTCGATAAGAAATCATCAAATACTTTTATGTTAACACCGAAAGGGAATATATGCACATTTGAATTCAATTTTTTGCATTTATCGGCTATTGCCTCGCCTTGCGCGAATATAAGATCGCATTTTTTAATCAACAGGTCTTCCATCTCCCGCAGCTTCCTGGGATTATCGGTCAACACGTCAAAATCGGCGATATCGTAATATACCAGAAGCCTCCTGTCGTCAAATTCATTTATTATGTCGAGAGCGATATTGGTCGGGAGAAAAGTCCATATTATGGGGTCATGGAAGGACATGGCCTTCATCCAACGTTTCAAAGGCTCTATCAGCAATCGCCTGTTAATCCAGCAGGCGATCTTTGAATACGGAAAAGGCAGCACAACCGGCGAATACACGAAAAGATTCTCGGACTCTTTCCTGAAACCCTTAGTACTCTTAAGCCAGTTCGAGATCCGTTTCTTAAGCCTGCCGACATCGCGTAGCTTCGGGGTCCTGACTCCGGTGTTCTCTATAAAGAGCACCCTGTTGCCGTTCTTCGCAAACGCCGACATGATCTCCTGATGGCCCTGCCATATAAAGTCCCAGTCTATGGAGGAGATACATATTATATTTTCATTTTTAAGCATCAGATTTTACGTCCCCATGCTACCCAGCCCGCCGTGTCATGCAGCCTGGTGATATGAATATCGGAAAAACCACATTCGATAAACAGGTCGCTCATATCTTTTCTGCTGAACCTGTATTCGACCGGGGCTCCAAACCTGTCATAGAGATCCCCGGTTAAGGAAAAAGGGCCTGTTCCAAAATTAAACGGCATATTTGACGCGATATTCTTTGTAGCCTTAAAATTCTTCATTACCTTCGACGGCAACGTAAAGACGACATAAACGAGCGGCGAGAGCGCCCACGAAAGGGCAAAAAGGACTTTTTTTGGCATACAAGTGGTGACCCGCCTTACACCGGTTACGAGTTTCAGCGAAACGTGTTTTATCGCATTCTCGGAATGGTCTTCGTACAGATAAATAAACGCGGGAGATCCTTTTTTTAAGACTCTCGAAATCTCCATCAACCCTTTTTTCGGGTCCGGAGTGTGGTGCAGCACCCCGAATGAATAGGCAAAGTCGAGAGTGGACGACTTGACAGCTATTTCAAGCGCAGAGCACTTCATGGCCATTACATTACCCAGGCCCTTAGTGATCCGGCCTGTATTGAAAATACCATCGCTTATATCGATGCTTATGAACCTTACGGAGGGATTTCCCTTTGCCATTATGTAAGTATCATATCCGCATCCCGAACCGATCTCTATGCCAATTCTGCCCCGCACGATAGACTCAGGAATGACCTCCTGCATGGCATTATAATGCCATCTTTGAGGAATGGAAGCACCACTCTCTCTCCAGAGCAGACTATATGTATCTTTAGTGTCTTTAACAGTATCCATAATTATAAGGTACCAATTATATTATAATGATAGGTTATATGCAAGACTATAAGGGGGGTTCTGCGTAAGGAACAGTCCTACTGCATATCGAGCTTGCTAAGATCAAAACTGAAAATATATGAACTGATGCGCGGTGAAATTACCACTTAAAAAAATGAATATTACGATAAGCGAATAAAAAAATATTTTAAAATTACCTGTTTCGGCGATAAAATACAAATTTTTTTTCTTATACTGTATTACCTGAAAAACGATCAGAAACACTATATAGAATAATAACTCGTTTATGCCCGGGTAGGCCCTTTTGATCAAAAACCCATTAGAAATCACGGACATCATTTCTTTCAGGTGAGCGAACGATTCGGCCCTAAAAATCAGCCAACCGAAACTTACCAAACAAAACGTGGCCACTACACCTATCGGCGCCCAAACTCTTATCTTATTCTCGGCGATACGATGACCGACAAGCGCAAGGCCATGATAACCTCCCCATATAACAAAAGTCCAGTTTGCGCCATGCCAAAGGCCGCCCAATAACATTGTAATCATAAGATTGCAGTATGTATTATGATTACCGTTCCGGTTCCCTCCCAGCGGTATATATAAATAATCCCTGAGCCAGGTAGATAAGCTTATGTGCCATCTTTGCCAGAATTCGGATATATTACGAGCAAGATAGGGTAAGTTAAAATTAATATCTATCTTAAATCCCATTAAACGGCCAAGGCCTATTGCCATATCCGAATATCCGGAGAAGTCGCAGTAGATCTGGAAAGTAAACAGTAATGTGCCGATAATGATATCCCCGCCGCCGGCCACAGCACCTTTTTTAAATATCGCATCTGCTATTATCGCACAATTATCGGCTATCACAATTTTCTTAAAAAGGCCCCATATTATCAGCCAGAATCCCAGATTATAATCATACCGGCTTACAACTCTTGGCTTTTGAAATTGAGGCAGTAAGTCAGCCGCCCGTAATATAGGGCCAGCCACAAGCTGCGGGAAGAAAGAGACGAAAAGAGCATACTCAAATATCGAATTGGCCGGTTTTATCTTGCCACGATATACGTCGATAACGTAATTTAAAGAATGAAATGTATAGAATGAAATACCGATCGGAAGCAGGATGTTCAATGTGTCGAAATTAGAGCTTAGTCCTATGTTTTGCAGCAGGGTGACAAAGCTTTGTGTAAAGAAATTATAATATTTAAAAAAACCAAGCAGCCCTAAATTTACAAGAATACTTAGGGCGAGGAAAAGCTTTCGTTTAGCCGGCAGTTTTTCAGAATCTATAAATACGGCAGCAAAATAATCAAAAATAATTGAAAAAGATATAAGAAATAAAAATTTCCAGTTCCAGCATCCGTAAAAAATATAACTGGCTATGAGCAACAAATAATTTTGTAACTTATAATATTTGCTCAGCGCATTATAAAGCGTTAGAACAATAATAAAAAAAACCGCAAATGTAAGGGAGTTAAATAACATGCTTAATTTTTGGTAATGGCTTTGAGCGCTTCACGTATATAAATAGCCGCTTTTTTAGCCCCGTTTTTATTTAAGTGAAAATCGTCCTCATAATCTTCCCGGCCGAAATTTTTGTTATATAAAGTGTATATATCCAGGTAGGGAATTGAATATTTGTCGACCAGGGTACGCAGCGCAGTTGTTGCCATATCTGCGACTTCCCCGCAATGTACTCCAAAAGCTTTTTGCCCATTTTCCAAAAAACGATTTGGAAAGTTCACAAGAAGGATCTTTGCATCTGATTTCTGAATATTCTTAAAAGTTTCTTCATATACAGGCAAGCTCTCTTCGATAAATTCCTGCTTAGATTTTGCAGAAAAAGAAACTGCACCGGTCATTTTTTCACTTAGTATTAAAAAAAATACCGAGTTTTGATATAGGTTTGTATATAATGGCGTCCCTAAAAACTTTTTAATGCCGTTTCTAATACCAAAGAAATCATTATATATTGCCGGCAAAATCATAGTTTCCATAATTATTACTGAATTGTCTCCGTATTCGACTTCAATCGATTGCTGCTTAGCGCCGATTGAGTTGAATTCGTGCCATCCATCTTTTATCAGCAAAGCTTTCAAGTCATCTGAGATTCTCGCTATAACAGAAGTACCGATCATTATTACTTTTCTATTTTTATTATCACCTTTTTTGAACCTGATCGGCTGTAACCAATGTTTAATATCATTAACGGGCTGAGTTTTGACCATGCCCGCATAGTAGATAAGGTATCTATAATTGTTTGTTTGCAGTGATAACTTAACTCTGGCGGCAATCTCGACTAGTAATAGCATAGAGATCAGGATCACAATAGTCATTAATATTTTCTTTACCATAGCTTTACTCCGTGGCCATTTATATAACCGTTCTAATATTAATCTCGAGAACCACCTACTTCGTTTGTTAATAATATAAAAGATAAAGATAGCGGGTAGTTACTTGAACTTGCGATCTTAGAGCTGGGCATCTTGGCGCTATGCGATAAACTGCTGAAAATATCACGCACGATCGCGGATCTGGTCAAAAAAAAGTTACACAACCGCATCATATCTCTGAGGCCATCTCATGCAGAAGCCTGGACAGGAATCTGCGAGGGTGACCTGAGGATACCTACGTCTTCCAAAGAAATCTATACCACAAAGACACATAATGGAAAAATTCTTTTCTAAGGGAAAGGAAAGGGTAAAATATAAACTTCATATTATATCCGTACCAAAAATAGAAGAGCATGACATATAGAAAAGTTAATGGCAGGACGCATAAAAAATCAGTGTATTTCCGAAGAAACGGTAAACGCACGATCAAGCCGAACAATTTATGAAGATTAGTAATTTTTTTCTTTTCCGTGTCAGAAAATTTAAACACTGAAGCGCGTTTATTCGTCTCTAGAATAGGTGTCTTTTCTGATAATAAGCCATTATCTCTCGCGTAAGATTCGATAGGCGTACCCGGATAAGGATAGAGGATTGAAGACAACGCAAATGTAGGTTTAATTTTAATATTCAGGTCGAGCGTTTCCAGATCAACCGAATAACTGTCTTGCACCGGAAGGCCTATGAGACTCAGAGTCATGAGTTTTATATTATATTTTTTTATAATACTGCATGCATTAATAATCTGTTCGTTAGTAAGATTGCGCTTCAGGACGGAGTTGGCTATTTCTTGGTTGCCGCATTCTATCCCGATCAATGCTGAAGTCAGGCCGCCATCTTTCAGCAGGGAGATGATCTCCTCATTTACCAGATTAGCCCGTACATTAATACTGAACGGCGGTTTTACCTTTTCTTTATAAAGTTTTACAAATCGAACAAACCATTCTTTTGGCTTTGCTATAAAAGTATCGTCAACTATCGAAACTACATTAACCGGATAGTTCTCTATAACGGCACAGATCTCGGCAATTAAGTTCTCGGGAGAACGATAACGCACCACCGAGCCCTTATTTTTATACAGATCATTATACTTGCTGTTAAAACAATATGTACAATGATAAGGACATCCTCGAGATGAAGTAAATATCTTGCCGCCCCCATTATATAGAGCGCGATCCGCCCGATACATGATATCCCTGTCAGGAAGCGGCAGGGTATCTAAATTTTCAACCAATGGCAGGACCTCGTTCTCAATAACTTTCCCACCATGTTTAACTAAAAAATTTGGCGCACTCCAAAAGTCTTTGCCCTCTGAGACTCTTTTACAGAATTCCGTAAACGCCACATCACCCTCACCTACGCAAATTGCGTCTACACCATCTTCATTAATTAAATCCGGAAAAAAAGTTGCATGGGGACCGCCAAACACCGAAATAAATTTAAATTCTTTCTTAAGGATCCTATTGACCTCTAACAATTTAATATGTTCACCGGTCATTACGCTATACCCTACGACTTCCGGCTTATATTCGTTTATCAATTCCTTGATTTTTTTAATACCTAAAGTATCGCATATTGCAAGCCTCGTCTTAAAGCCTTGAGCTTTTAGCGAGGCGCTTAAACACATTATGCCTAGCCGCTCATTCATCACAGATTCTTTTAGAATGAATAAAATTTTCATATTTTAAATATATTCCC
Organism: Candidatus Omnitrophota bacterium; assembly: GCA_903843285.1. Lineage (GTDB taxonomy): Bacteria > Omnitrophota > Gorgyraeia > 2-01-FULL-45-10 > 2-01-FULL-45-10 > CAIMPC01. The sequence goes on along the minus strand of CAIMPC010000007.1, from coordinate 150,878 downwards.
TTAAGCTACTAAAATACACACTTGTTTATGAGCATACCATCTTCGATATATTATTTGCACAGATTTTAACATAGCCAAATTGGAAAAGCAACGTATATTGGGTGTTCGCATTGGGTGTTCACATCGGAAGGTAAGCAACGGCTGCATTATATGTTATTTCAGTATTTCTACCATTTCTTTCGCAGTTACGAAATTCACGTTTTTTGAAGCTTTTATAAACTTTATTAAACTGACATTATGCTGAGATATTTTCTTGGCGTCCTTATTATGGAGAAATATATATCTCAATATAAACCCGTCTTTCTTAGAGGGTAATAAATGCCTCCATTGGAATTTGTATGCATATTTCTTATCGCGAGGATAGATCTCTTCCGGATGCGTCATATAAACGATCGGGTTCTTTCTAAGGCGCGATTCAGCCAAAAGAAGTTTGAAGAATAATTTAATAAAGAATCCACCGAAAGCCATTATAAGGTTTGATGAGAAGAGAAGAATAAGGGAGGACTGCGGTATCTCCCAAAGAGTTGACTCTCCTTTTTTAAATGGGTTACGATGATCCGGATGATAGGGACTCCTGGGTGAATATAGCCACCCTAAATTCGAAACCTCTGAGCTCAATATGCCGAGCCTTTGGGACGTGACCGATAGATCCGCCTTAAAACCCGTATTCTCCAGCGCCATTATCGTGTCACCATTAAGCTTGAACGCCGGTGCCCTGAAAGATACAATCTCCTGGCCTGTCACTGCTTCTATCCTACTTTTCGCTTCGCTAAGAAAGGCCTTTTGTCTCTCATAGGGTAGCAAATTATACTCTTCATCGGGCCCGTGGGTCATGCCGTGGCATCCTACCTCATGGCCCCTCCCTACTATCATCCGCACCTCTTCGGGTATCTGCTCGGCAAAGACAGCCGGGATAAAGAATGTGGCTTTTATAGAAAGTGATTCAAGGAAATACAGGGTTTCTCTGACCCAGAGCCGCACGTCAGCGACAGCACCTGCTGCTGCGTGGATATCAAACGTTATCAATACCCGAACGGGCAATGTCAAGATTTTACGCCTTTACAGAAAATAATGGCAGCGAGTTCTTTGAGCACGGGAGTGCGCTCACCGACGAAATCGATGGCTTTGAATGTCGCAAGTAATCTTGGGCTGAATTTGTAATGGGTATACAATATATTCCGAGTCTCAATGACAGTAAAGCCAACGGCGGCAAATAATCTGCGCAGCTCCCCTGCTGAATAGAAGTTATCGTAGATATGGTTGTTCACTCCGAATTTATTCTTCAGGATGTTAAACCAGGGACAGTGCTTGTTAGGGAAATCCAGTGCTACCGTTCCGCCTTTCTTAGTGACCCTGTATATCTCGCCTAGCGCTTTCTTCAAATCGGGGACGTAGCGTAATGTTGAAAATGACACGACACCATCAAAGGTATTGTCCTTAAACAGACTCATATCTTCGGCATCAGAGGTGAAATATTCGACATTCTTAAGATTCGAAAGCTCGGCGTTTCTTCTGGCCACTACCAACGCCTTGTCGGAAAGGTCGATCCCGGTCATTGCAAAACCTTTTTCAACTAAAATGGTGGTATATTGACCGGCATTTGAGCCAACTTCCAGAAGATTAGCTCCGCTGGCAAACTTTCCCATGCCGAGCGCAGTCTCGACTTTTCTGCTGCGATAGTACCTCATTACGGGAGAGATATCTGTATGGATATCCTTGATATTTGTTGCATCATTATATCTATATTCTGCATACCCATCGTAAAGATCTTTTATCTCCTGCTTCTTATCCATCGTCTTTCTCCTGATAATATGTTTAATTAAATAAAACTACCTGAAAGATTCCATCTCCTTGAATATGCCATATCTGGTTCTAATCCCGTTAAACGCTTTAACGAGCTTCCATTCTACGGGGAAAATAAAGAAATTATTATTCACCCTGAAAAGCGATAGTTTATGCAATATAAGATACACCAGCCCTAATAAATTCTCATTAAATTTTTTCTTTAAAGCCGGGGACGGAAACGCAAGCGGGTAATAACACTTGGAATACATATTAACGGTATCGAGATATTTCTCATCTACCCATGGTGTATTAATGGAGAGTATATTCCATCGTACCCAATCTTCCAATTTGTCAGGTATCTTAAGGCCGTGTTCCACGGCCAAACCCAGGAGCGGTGTCCCGGGATACGGAGTATAAATATATGTCGAAAACTGATGATCAGGATAACGGGATTTAATGCCTTTTATAAGCTCGAGCGTTTTCGCTAAATCCTTCTTCGGGGCGTTCGGGAACCCGACTATAACGAAGAACTCCGATATGATCTTATACTTATCCAGCATCTCAGCGGCCTTATAAGTATCTTCCACTCTTATCATCTTATTTATCAGGGTAAGGACATCCTGGTCACCCGACTCCGCACCTACGTATAATTTAACGCAACCGCTCTCTTTTAATAGACGCATCATATCGTCCGAAAAATGTATGATCTTATCGACACGGACGTCGGAGGCCCACTTAAGCTTTATCTTATTTATTATCAGGAGTTCGCATAACGTTTCGACCCTTTTGATATCTACGAAAAAATTATCCTCTGCAAACGTAACGCTGTCTATCTTGTATTTATCGACTAGGGTCGAGAGCTGGCCTATAAGGGTTTCCGCCTTTAGTCCGGTCCATCGCCTGTGGTACACAGCTGGCGTACTGCAGAAGCCGCATCCGTAAGGGCATCCCTGAGAAGAATTCCAGAAGATCGATCGATTGCCAAGAGCGCTTCGGAAAATGTATCTCTCTATATCGAGGACATCGAACCTTAAGGGATGGAGAGTATTAACGTCCTGCGGTTCCCGCCGTTTATTAATGACTATGCTTCCGCCCTTCTTGTATGAAAGCCCGTCGATCCCTTCGAGCGGCCCTCCCTTTTTTAGGGTACCGGCCAATTCGCATAGGGTCCTCTCCCCCTGCCCCATGACCACAATATCGATGTTAGCATTTTCCAGTGTTTCCCGCGGTAATATCGACGGGTGCCAGCCGCCCCACACTATCGGCACATTCTTGTTGATCTTCCTGACAAATTCAGATGCCGACAGGCCGCTCTGTATCTGATATCCGGTCATAACGCTGACGCCGAAACAGATTGCTTTATCTAGAACTTCAGATAGACGGTGTTGATACTGCTCTTCAAATCTCTCATCTATGATAGCAAGGTCATACCCCTCACCCTTAAGCTCGGATCCCAGCTTCAGTATGGCAAATGGTAAGTTCTTATTAACGCTCTCTTTTTCCGTCTTAGGATAGAAAAGCGCAATCGTATTTTTTTTCATATTGCAAGAATTTCTCCTGACGCTATTTATAGACTACGCTGACCCTTAGTACAGACATCACGAGCCCGATAAACGCCTTAAAGCTAAACGGATACTCGCTGAGCGCCTTTAAATACCACTCTCTACTATCCTCAAATTTATGCAGATGATTGTACATCCTGCCGGCCCCGCACATCGCAGAAGCTCTGCGCCGCATCCATATCTTCCGTATATTCTTGCCCGTCGTATCCAGCTTTGCGAAATGAGTGTCCAGAAGCAGGAGCAAATTCATGGCATTTCCATCGGTATCTTTAGAAAATGCTCCGCAGTCCGTAGCTGTGTAATATCCGAGCACGTCGGGAATGAAATAAAACCGGTGTTTGCGCGATAGCTGCATCCAGTACTCATAATCCTCCAGCGCAAAGAGCGACTTATCCTCATTGAACCTGAAGCCGTCATCAAAGAAGACTTCTCTTCGTATAACAACAGCCGAAGGGCCGAGGCAATTACCTTCAAATAATAACTTATCGTACATACGCTTTACGTACGGCCCGAACTTAACTATCCTCAGGGCCTTGCCTTTGTACATAAAAGCTATATTATGGCTCACCAGGCTGACCTCCGGCATCTTGTCCAGCACCTCTTTACATCTCATCAGCTTATCTTTATGCCAATAATCGTCTCCGTCAAGAAGTGCGATATATCTGCCTCGCGAAAGATCCATGCCTTTATTCCTCGCCGCTGCGGGAAGGCCGCTATTATCCTGGTGCACGTACTTTATACGGCTGTCATCGAATGACAGAATGGCGTCTCTGCTACCGTCCGTAGATCCATCATCCACCACTATCACTTCAAAGTCCTGAAAGGTCTGGCTTAGCACAGACTCTATCACGCGGGCTATATACTTTTCCTTATTATAGACCGTTATGACTACGCTAAATTCCGAGCGAACCGGATCTTTCGGGTTTATCGATTCCAAGACACTATCCTTTTATATTGCATCTATTTAAAGCTCGAACGCATCGACGATCGCACTTTCCGTAGGCCGGGAAAAGAACATATCTTTATATTTTGCTGCTACATCCCTTATTATCACAGCTCTCGTAGCAAGCTTCTCCTCGAATGCTTTTATCTGTTCATTCAGGCTTACGGCGTCAAGCGCATAATCCCATATTATTCCCCGGCCGTATTCCGGCATAGGATTATTAATATCCAGTCCATCATGGCTTTTAATAGCAATGACCGGAATACCCACGCTCGCAGCTTCTATCATAGTACCGCTCGCAGCACCGATAAGTATCTTAGTCGTCCTAAAAAGTTTGAATATATCATCTCTCACTATCATCGCACTCGCAGGCAGAAGACCCTTAAACCTTGAAAGCGGTGTAGCCGGATGCGCTTTAATAAAAAACTTTCTTCGAGACATCGCCGCGCTTGCTAGCGTCTTTAATATTTTCTCCGCGTCTTTAATAAAATATGGCAATAAGATCAGGATATTGGTACGGTCGGTTTGATTTACATCCATTGCGAAAATGCCTGCGTATCTGAGCGAAGGCCCTACAACGTGATTGAGGCGTGTCCCATTCTGAATATAATACGGCCCATTAGCCAGTATCTTATCCGGCAAAACCCCAAAATCGAGCTCATCTTCATGAGGGACGAAACAGGGCGTTTTTTTTGAATAGAGAAATAGCTGTGCGCCGTAGATTCTGATATGCGCCGAGTGCGAACCATCCCTTAATCCTTTGTAAAGATTTTTATCGGTTGGACGGTTCTCATACCAGCTTATAACTTTTATGCCTGCGTAACGCATCCGCGCTATCCGCCTTCCTAAGAGAAGGCGTGAATAATTATAAAAAGTCGCCTGGTCAAGAGTATCCATCAATTCATATTTTACGGCCTTTCCTTCTTCTGTATCATCCTGTATCTTGTCTGCACACCTTATCACGTGAAACGGGTAGGTCAATATAAAGAAAATGAGCTTGAAAATATCGCTCAAGCTGAACATCTGATATTCGGTTATTAGCGGTATCTTAAATCTCTTCAATATTCTTAGGGCGCGCAGAAGCTCTAACGGCCTCTTGTGATTCTGCTGGCTGTAAAATAGCGGCAGATAGGCGTATTGCCTCCCTCTCTTCTTCAGAATATCCTCCAGGCCTGGAAGGTACCGATCACGAAAAGCTGATGACTTCGCAATATCCTCCAGCAAAAACGGAACGTCTATAAGCACGAGTTCTTTGCCGCCGCTTGATAAATCGAACTTAAACCCCGATACAACGAACTCAAAAAACCTGATGAGATACATTCCAAAATACAGCGTGCTCTTAATATAATACAGCAAAAGCTTATATACCTTAGCGCAAAACGGATACTTGCCGATAGCTTCTTTGCGTGAATACCTTTTAAATAAATTATTATTGAAAGGGTTTTTATTCAACACTGAGTTGGATATCATGAACACGTCCCTATAAGCTTCCTTATTCACTTTAGCTATCGCATCAAATATCCTCATAAGACTGTCTGCTTCATCGCTCATGAGTTCTTTCCACCATCCAAACGAGCTTTGAGATATGTTAAATCCTGGACAACAATAACATTTTTTACATCGCAATAATGCTTCCATCCATCAAATTCAGTATACCCGGACATGAATATAAAATCTGCGCCTATCTTTTGCGCGCACTCGTGATCATATTGCGTGTCACCAATAAATATCGAGGGCGATGCTATCATGCCCGCCTTTTGCTCCCTCTTCAGTATTACCTCTTTAGCATCTGGGCTGCCATATATATCATTAAAATATACGCTGAGTCCACGCTTTGCAAAAATATCCCGTAGTTCATTTTCCATGCCTCCCGAGACGACTATCTTGCGGATTTTTTCCGGTATCAGGCCCAAGAACGATCTTAAACCCTGTGATTCCGGACATCCTATCATCTTCTTGCTGACAAGCGATCCATATTTTTCCAACGCTCGCGCAAATTCATTGTCAAAAACTTTCATCTTTAGGATATCCTTAAAGAAATAATCGAATTTTCTAAAACGCGACATCCCGCCGTATTCTTTGTGGTACTTCACCAGAGCTGCGGCGTTATCCTTTCCATACGGTAGCGCCACTTCATAAAATGCTTCTGTCTTAATACCATTGGAATCCAAAATAACACCATCGCAATCGAATATCCAAGTCTTATATTTGTTTATTGAGATCATCTGGCCCTCAGTAAAGTCTCTACCGCACGGACATCCTCGGGCACATCGACTGCCTTTGAGCCGCTGGTGACTTTCACCATTCGAACTGGGATACTCAATTCAAGGAAGCGCAATATTTCTATATCTTCAATGCGCTCCAGATTGCCCTTACGTCCAAACCCGCTAAACGCGTTTAACTCGTCCCCCGAGAATGCATAAATGCAGACTTGCCTCCAAAATGTCTTAGGATAATTATCTATAGACTTCGACCCCGGAACCGGCAGACGCGATATGTAAACAAGGCGTTCATCTTCAGTCGTAATGACCTTCGGTATGTTAGGATTGGATGGGTCCTCGTCACTTCCAAGGACGCACATGCAGTTAATGACTGCTTTCGGAAATTTCTTCTTTGCGGCCACTGCCTTTTTTATATCATCCGGATCAAGCAAAGGTTCGTCACCCTGAATATTAATATAAATATCGGCGTCTATTGTTCGCGCCGCCTCCGCTATTCGATCGGTGCCGGTCATTGCCTTCTCTGATGTCAAAATGGACTTAAAGCCGCTCCTTCTTACCGTGTCCGATATACGCTTGTCATCGGTAGCGACATAGGTGTTTTCTTTTCCGAGAGCCTTAGCAGTGACTTCCGCCACCCAGATTATCATTGGCTTACCGCAGAGTTCTATAATGGGTTTGCCCGGAAACCTTGAAGATTCATATCGAGCCGGAATGATTCCTACCGTTTTGATAATACACCTCCGTTAAATAACACCTTATTTTGATATATAATTCTCAATGCCTTTATAATACTTAGTGTAGTTGGTAGGCGTTATAATATGGATACCTTCTTTTCCGTGAGAGCACATATACTCATCTATCTGTTCAAGGTAGCGTAAATTACTCATATGTTTTTCCATTAGCACATTCCTATCTTCCGTCTCATCCTTCTCATTATAGAAATGAATCTGCCCCTTCTTATTTATGCCGGTATACCCATCCAAGCCTGCAACAAAAATACGCCTAGCGCCCATAACAATAGCTACGCCCAGCAATAAAAGCGCCACGGTTCTGCAATGTGAGCTGATGACGCCATCATTGATAGTGAATTGCGCATCGGTATTTTCATAATAAATGGTTTCGTGATCCCGGTCAGTGTATTCCCGTATCATCTGAGGCGATATAAACTGACTTATAAGAAGCCGAGAACTCTTATCGACCGTGTCAATATAATCTATCAATCTTCGTTTATTGCTAAAAGCATGATAGTGGGGCTTAAAAAGTCCTCCCAGATAATTTGAAGCCAGGACGATCGGCTGATATTTGCTTATAAAAGCAGCTAACTGCTTATGGTTGCTTTTCAGGCTCGGGCCGTTTGCAAGAACAAGAAAATCGGCGTTTCTGTGCCTGCCACGATAGCTGACAGAGGTCTTCTTGCGCTTACTGGTATTCGCTTTCGAAGCTACTCCCGATGCGGCGGGTTTTTTTGAAAAGAGTCCATTTCTTATTATGCCTTCAAGGAGCTCCTTATTAAATCCGACCGGCGCACTTAACCGTACGGCATTTAATATCTTCCATATATCTTCTATATCGTATTCTTTTCTATTGATCAGGTTTTTTGGATAATCTGGATGGCAATCATGTATTCCCGAAAGCATAAAGGGCAGGTTATACCCCCATGGTGACGCATCGTACAATTTTGTAAAATAACGATCGACCAGGCTTAAAACCGGTATTGCGTTATATTTCTCCGGCTTTAAAAGGTGCATATATGCCAGGATGATCTCCGTAGGCAGGTTGCCGGCACCTCGCCCCATACCGAATACCGAACTATCAATTATATGGGCACCGGCTGCCATAGCGCTGAGAGTATTGGCAAAAGCCATTTGAAGATTATTGTGAGCATGGAACCCCCATCGAATATGCCTTATGCCGAAAAGGGGTCCGCAAATATCCCCTATCTGGTTCGGGAAGAAGGATCCGTGACTGTCAACCAAATAAGCGTAATCAATCGGCGCGTCGCGAAATAGCAACGCGACCTTTTTTCGCTCTTTCGGCGTGTAGAGCGTAAATCCCATAAGGTTAACGGCAACAAGAAACCCCATTCGTCGTATTCCGGCAGCAGCATGGATCGCCTTTTTTATAGAATGCCTGTGAACGGCTATGCGTATCAGCCGGACTGGGGTATCTTTATATTGAGCAAGCTCTTCTACATCAAATTTGCCGTAATCAACCATCACCGCAACTTTTGCACCCGCAATATTGTTGCATACAAATCGTATGTCCTCCGCGAGAGATAACCTGAAGGCACCATATTGTTTCTTATCGAACCATTTCTGGCTTCCATGATAGCCGAGCTCGATATAGTCGACCCCTCCTTTCGATAGCGCCCGATAGGTTTCTCGCACGAGTCGCTTATCGAAATCCCAGTTATTTACATACCCGCCATCCCGTATCGTGCAGTCTAGTATCTCGACATTCATATTATTTCGTATAGGCCTCATGCTTTCCCATACATTTGTTTTTAGGCCCTGTTCCATAGATACCTCATTTTGGCGCGCTTGATATGCGCAAATACATTCTTGCTAGGCATAAGGCGCGTCGCCTCTAACAGATCAGATAGTTTGGCAAATCGGCCCAATGTCATAAAGTACACTATATATAGCAAAGCGAGGCGCTTAAGGTCGGTTACAAGCTGCCTATACTGTTTTCTTCGTGCATGCTTCTTAATATCCAGCTCTGTAAGCCCGCGGTAAACATAGTTCCTGAGTTGGCTGACGGATCTTAATTCAGAAAGATTTATCAGATATTTGTCCTGACTGGTAACCTTTATAAGATAGCTTTCCTCGTCATGTATAATACCTTTTGCCAGCGCCATCTCCCACATCGGAGACCCCGGATATGCAGTAGCGAACCATACCTGGATATGGTCTTCAATCACCCCATATCTTTCCTGTAATTTATATAGACCGTCGATAAAATCCAATGTCTCCCGAATTGTCTTCTTATCTTCGCCGGGATGGCCGAATACAAAGTTTGCTCTACTTATCATGCCATACTTTAGCGTCAACGCAAGTGCGTTAAAATTGCCTTCCACCGTCACCTCTTTACGCATCAATTTGAGTATCTTTGAACTGCCGGATTCTACTCCATAACCGATGCGTCTGAAGCCTGTTCGCTTCATAGCTGCCATAATATCTTCCGTCACCATGCTGGGCTTGCCACCGCCGCATGAAAATTTTATTCCAACCCCGGACGCCAGAATCGCATCACACGCCGAAACAAACCACCCCCTGTCGACAAAGACCAGCTCGTCGTTCAGGGCTATGCCACCTATACCATACCTATCCTTTAAAACCTTTAAGTGCGCGACGATATTTTCCGCTGAATGATGCCGCCATCTGCGTATCAGTCTATAACAGAAAGAGCACGAGAACGGGCAGCCTCTCGAAAATACCATCGGCATGACCCGCGGCACTTTTCCGCAGTCGGCGAGTTCAGTTCCGAATATCGACGTAGCATAATCTATATAAAAATCCATATCAACGAGGTCATAAGCCGGTAGCGGTAAGGCATCTAGGTCCTCAGCGTATACCCCTTGCTTCCGGGACATCCTGAACGATCCCTCAACCCTGTAATGGAGATTTGGCACATCGGCCCATCTTCTTTCGCCTTTAAGCTCATCCAGAAACTTTATCGCCATATCTTCACCTTCACCCGCACAGACAAAATCGATCGGTGTGTATGACTCTATGATCCCAAGAGCGCTCTGACCCACGGACCCGCCTAAAAGCTGTGGAATGGAAGGAAAAGTTAGCCTCAGATATTGACTCAGCCCTTTAAGCCTATAGTATGTCGTTATGATGCCACTGAAAGCTATCAGATCTGGGTCAATCCTCTTGATGACAGCGGCGACTTCAGCGTCATCCATCGGATGCCGCACGAGATCTACAAATTCTAATTCATGCCCGGCACTACGTATGCTAGAGGCAACATAGAGAGCACCGAGATTAAGAAAAGCGTGGTCGCTTCTGGTCCTCAGATTTATAAGCGACACCTTCATTGAGCTGATGCCTTTTTATTCATATTGTCTTTCTCGTGTAATATCTTATTGAATAAGTCAGAATTGTCATGCAGCTCTTTAAAGCTGCCCTTTGCACCGACTTTTCCATGGTCCATAATGCATACAAGATCCGCGTTAGAGATCGTGCTTAAACGGTGGGCCACTAGAATGACTGCCATACCGGCATCTTTCATTTTTTTTATGGCTCCCATCACCTCTGCCTCGCTATTGCCGTCAAGAGCGGACGTAGCTTCATCCAGTATCAGAACCTCCGGATTACGATATAGCGCCCTGGCTATCCCTATACGCTGTCGCTGGCCACCGGAAAGCCTTACACCTCTTTCACCTGTCGGTGTGTCTATCCCTTTTGGCAACGCACCGATAAATGATTCAAGATTAGATAGGCGAACGGCTTGATCGATCAGTTTATGGTCCACAGCCTCCTCCGCCTTTCCGAAAGCTATGTTCGCCTTGATAGTATCATCAATAAGAAATATATTCTGGGGGACATACCCTATCTTTTTGCGCACTTCATGAAGATTTCTCGCATTTACAACCGTACCCCTGTAGTACAGGGTTCCCTGTGTCGGCGTCAAAAGACCGGTAAATATATCAATTAAGGTGCTCTTGCCAGCTCCGGAAGCGCCCACAATCGCCGTAGTGGAAAAAAATGGAATATCAAGATCTAAGCCGTCGAGAACGGACGGTCCACCCTCTTTATAGGAGAATCCGGCGCCCGCGAGCCTGAATGCTGAAGTACCGTCTTTTGCTCCATCAGCCGCGCGTTCGCCCGCATCGAGTTCAGTCTGGGGCGAAACGACATCCTTAAGGATCGAATAAACAACATCCAGGCTATTAGCAAAATAATTAATGGAATTGTAGCTCAGATATATCTTGTTGATCGACGGTAGAAGCTTTATAGCCGCCGCTCCCATAACCGTCAACATAGGCACCAATTCTGAGGGAGGCCTGTGAAGGTGAAGGCTGATAAGCAATGCCGCCAGCATAATGAAGAAGACCGCGCTCTCCATGATATAACGCGGCAAGTTGGAAAGAACACTGAATTTCGTGAAGCTATCCTGGTATTTCCTAGTAGCGGTCGAAAATCTTTTAATAAAATAGTCTTGTACGCTGTTAACCTGGATCTCTTTAATGCCACTGAGAGCCTCATTCGCCATCACATATATGGCTTCACTATACGTTTCCCTCTCTCTGGAATAATCCTTTATTTTACGGTTAACAAATAAGTTGAAGGAAAGCATCATCATAAATAACATAGCGGCAAGAGCGATTGTCATTACCGGATATACGTACATTAATAGCGTTAGAATGGCGATAAACACCAGGGATTCGGAAGCTATGATGATGGCCGGCGACAGAAACCCGGAGGTGAATTGACCTACCTCACCTATCATGTTCTTGAATAATACAGAAGAATTGCTATTGAGATGAAAAGAATATGGGCTATAGAGATATGAGGACATGACCTTACCGGTCAAACGACAGTAAATGCCACTCGTGAAGTCGTATTGACTGCGGAGCATAAATACGGAATAGACGGATTTAAAAAGAAATATCACCATCGTCACGGCTATAAGAACGGTCAGGAAAACAGTTCTGTCATGAAGCCCCGTAATCCCCTGCAGCCATCCGATCGCTTTGGACGACCCCACCGGGCCATCCGACATAAACAGGCTGGTTATAGGGATTATCAGTCCTATGCTGACGGTCTCGGATAATGCGAGTAGAACCGAACCAATAGCCAGACCCGCCAGGCCTTTTTTTTCATTCCTTGTTAATACAAAAGATATCTTATTTAACATTCATGCCCGCCTGACATTCCGTGAATATCTCACTATTCCAGATATCTTCATGTTCATAAAAATCGTCACCGACTTTATTTTCATTCAGGTACTTCTTTACCGCAAAATCCAGAGAATGCTCAGGTTTACCAGTTGACATGTTCTCTTTCATATAGTCCGTCAAAAAACCGGCTATACGGTTAATTCCAGCAACATCTTCAAAATGATTTATGCACTTCTTCCATCGGCTGTAATCCCCTATAGTCTTATCGCCCCTGCTAAACTTCAAAATAGCTTCTTCGAGCTCATCCAAAGTGCTGAAGACAAGCTTCTGATCCGAGTGCTTATAGAATGGATGCTTCCTAAACCCTGCGCAATCCCAACAAATAGCAGCCGAGCCACATATTATCGCCGAGATAGTACACGCTGAATTTACGCTATAGCCTACGGATAGGTCTGAATGCGTCGCCGCGACAACCGGTGAAACGGAAGAATCAAGTATCGTCAACCTCTTTTGTATCCTTAGGGCTTCGGCCCTTTTTTTGATCTCTTTCCCTGAGGGAATCGACATGAGCACTCGATCGAGCGGATTCTTGCTTTTTATTATACAGCCAAACCTTGGGTTGTTTTCAGCTATACTCAGGATCCTTAGATAGAAGTCAGCCAACGAGCCCGGAGATTGGAATACGTTGTAGCTTACAGAATCATCAAAAACGGTTATAATAAAATTGACATTATCGCTAAAAAGATCTCCAGCCTGATGGCCCTTATCACCTGGGACGATCCATATTCCGGATGGCAGCACGTAACGACACGCGCTACCCTTCTTACTGAGTAATTCACCCATGTATTTACCCCATACAAAATAAACATGTTGGGGGAAAAAATGTGCAGGCACCAGACAGAAAGCATAAACAGACCAGTGATACCCCACCATGATCCCGCCGGAACGCTCTATCGCCAGGGCCTGCGATTCCTGTTTCCAGAGGGCTTCCTGGTGTTGCAATAACACCTTCACCTTGTGACGAGAAAATATCGCTTCATATGCCACTGATAGATAATAGTGCTCATATCGGAATATTCCCAACCACACAGGCTTAGAAAGATAGACATGAAACAGTTTTTTGAACATCTCCATAATAACTGACCATCGTAGTCTGCCCATCTTAAGCACCGACAAAGGATGCGCGTCAACCCATTTCAATCCCCGGCCCTCTATCTCATCCGTTATCTCTTTTGTTGTTGGCGTATCAGGGCGGTCTATATAATATACAATATCGAAGTCCCCTGATTTAATATGGTCTACCCAAAAAGAATGAAGATATCCTGGACTATATTCAACCCATACGGCTGGCTTAATGTCTGTGATATTATTACGTACTTTGAAACTGAAAATTTTGCATAATAAAACGCCAGCCAAATAAAAGAAAGGTCTAAGATAAAAGGTTAAACCGCTTAACGATAGGAACGGCATGCTAACAGTAAATTCGCGGTCACTATAATAATTACGAATCAGGTGATTGAATGGACTCCTGGAAAGATGTATGAGATTGCCTTGGCCTTCAGGCAGTTTTTTTGAGTAGATTTCATGATCTACCATAGCGATAAAAGTAAATTTGCCTATTATGTATCCAGCCAGATAGGACTTAAGCATATCCTTAAAGCGCTTCGACTCGCGTGAAATATGCCGCGCAAAAAAATCCTCTATGCAGCCTTCGATATCATTATTGACCTTATAGAATAAAGCGAACCCTTCCCGGTCAACTCCATGAAGCGATAGTTTTACGGCGCAAAAGCAATCACCTATCCGTAATTTTTCTAATAACCTGAGAAACTTACGAGCCGATGGACGCACCTGATTCTGGTCGTAATTTACCTTTATATCAGCAAAACAGCTATGGATCAAAAAAAAGAGAATGTCCGGAACGGTCAGTTTTTCAACCCAGCAAACTGATTTATTATTTATATTTAGAATATCCGCCATATCACGACTTCCCATAGTTTGTAATTCCGGGTTAGCGCCCTGTCGGCACGCCCCAAAACTTGCAGTAGCTACATAAGGGCATCTTATCCCTCTGCCCCTTGATGTGAAGACCTAACCATCTTCTCCTAGTGGAGCTATTCCATATATCTATGAGTTTCTCTTTTGAAGCGTCTCCTATGACTCCTAATCCGAGAGGATCGAACCTGACGCACGTCGAAACTTTACCATCCCTTTTTATGACCATGTGACTGAGAAAATCCAGGCATATGCCTATCTCGGGGACAGCGGGATCTTTCTTTACATAATTAAAGCTCCCCAATGGCGAATGAAGTATTCTCGTAGCGATGATGCAACCCAGCTTTTTGTACTTAGCCAGCTTGACATCTCCAAGGCAACGTATAATAACATTCGGATTTCTATCCCCCTTTAACTTAAGGAACTTCTTTATAAGAGCGTACTGCTCATCGGATTCCTCATCATTTTCAAATATCGATACCGTCAAAGTATCGAGATTACCGATTATCTCGTCAGCCTTCTCCACGATCAGCTTACCGTTCGTGTCCATGCATCTGATCTGTTTTTTAAACAAACTGGCTGCATTCTTAAAATGGGGGTAAAGCAATGGCTCGCCGTTATTATGAAGCTGGACGACTATTCTTTCCGGCAGCTGCTTTGCTATGGACCTTGCCAGGCCAAGATCCATATCCCCGTATTTCATGAGTAACTCCGGGTGCTCACGGTCTACCTTTCTTCGTCCGCACATCCAGCAGTTTTTGTTACATCTGGAAGTCAATTCAATGTTAACTGTCGTGAGTCCATTAAAACACTTCATCGAATTATTTTACTCCCGTTCCCAGGATCATCAACTCTACAGACCAGCGAATGAACTTTATGCTAGATTTTGTTGTAACAGGTACAAAAAACCTTATAATACGGCTCACCGTTTTCAGCGCCGGATATTTCCATATAATCGGCAGTTGATAAAATATTTCGGATCCGGAGTCTTTGAAATTGAAAATATTCAACAAGTCTTTAACCGCGCAGACAGTGTATGGCTGGCGATGCGTATAATCATCGAAGAATATTTTCATGAGACTTCCCCAGTCTGGAGTCATTATTATAATCCTTCCCCCGGGCTTCAGGACCCTGTGGCACTCCTGCATGAAGTTACCCGGATCGATAAGATGCTCGATCAGCGACTTGGAAAAAACCACATCGAACGTGCCATCCCCATATGGGAACTTTTCTTTTTCGACATCCCGATATTGCAATTCTATCCCGTTCAACTGTTCAGATACGGTCTTTTCACGATCTAGGCCATACGCGTCCAGCCCTAGTTCTTTAAATCCTTTTAGAAAATCTCCCCGTCCGCAACCCACCTCCAATACCTTATCACCCTTCTTCATGCCGAACCTGCCAAATAGATATCCGCATAACTGTGAAGGATATTTCGTAAATGGTCTCAATTTTTCGCTATAAATCGTATCAATATATTTCGGCATTCTATTCCCTCTTTAAAAAATATTCTACTTTATCTGCTCTACTAATTCTATAAAATTACCTTCGGGGTCACTACAAAATGCAACCTTTGCCTTGCCATCCGGAGATATCTGGGGACTGGAAACAAATTTTATGCCTCTACTTATGAGCTGCCTGTATATGGAATTTATGTTGTCTACAGTAAAAGCTATATGTGAGTATCCCGGAGCACGGATATCTCTTCTTCTAGCCTTAAATGAACCTGCCTTATAGCAAAGAAGCTCTACGAGGCTGCCGCTTCCGCAGGACATCTTTACCGTCCTTACGCTGCAATTATTAATCCCCAGGACAGTACCGATATATCTTCCGGACTCCTGAGCGTCCGTTGCTATCCTCAGGCCTAAAATATCCCCATAAAAACGGATGGCCTTCTTCATATCCTTTACCACAATCCCAACATGCCGTACGCTCATCATATATTTTTATCTCTCTATCTCCGCGAAACACTCCTCCAGCACGCTTATGCCTTCCAGGAGCGCATCATTCGATATTGTCAGCGGCGGGCCTATCTTAATGGACTCTCGGCCGGTATGCACAAGGAGAAGGCCTTTCTGCATGGCTTTTTCGCAAATTATGCTGGCCAGGCGCCCATCCGGCTTATGAGTGACCGGATCGGTCACTATTAATGCTGCCACCATACCCTTACCTATTACACGAGCTATATTATCGGGAAACTTAGCCTTAAGCTTTTTCAGTCTCTGATGAAGCAGTGCGCCTTTTCTAGCGGATACCCGGGTCAGGTCCAGTCTCTCTATCTCCTCAAGATTCGCCAAACCGGCGGCACAGCATATCGGATTCGCAGAATGGGTACTGCTCATTGAGCCGACATCCGGCAGGTCTAGGATGCTCTTTCTGCCGATAACTGCTGAGAGAGGCAGGCCTCCGCTTAACCCCTTCCCGAGACAAAGTAAGTCCGGCTCGACGCCGTAGTGCTGATATGCAAATAGTTTTCCCGTTCGACACATACCGCTCTGGATCTCATCGAAGGTGACTAGTATATTATATTTTCGGGCAAAGATGAAAAGTTCCCGGATATATTCCTTTGGGTAGAAGACAGCCCCCCAACCCTGGTAAGATTCGATCATAATGCCGCATATATCTTCGAACCGTACGCCATTATTTTTTAGATCAGCGATATCTTTCTTAAAACGGCTTTTCCAGAAAACCCCGGCATCTTTTCGACCATCAGCAAGCCACGGATAAGGAAAAGGCATATGAAATATATTCGGATCCTTATACCCTATCCATTCGGAGGACTTATCATCTCCTTTAAGCATCTCGACAGCCATTGTCCTTCCATGCATACAACCCCGAAAAGAGATAATGCCGGTCTTTGATCTGGCAATCGTTTGTCCGCGCATCTTCATAAGCTTTAGCGCGCATTCAGTAGCTTCCGTTCCTGAAGAAAGAAGAAATGCTTTCTCGCAGAAAGACGGTGTCATGTCGACCAGCTTCTTCAGAAAACGCGCTCTTATCTTGCTTACAAAAGTGTAGGTATGAATCAGCCTTCTGTCCAGTGTTTCCCTGATATATTTAATTACGCGTCGATTAGAATGGCCGGAATTAGCGACAAATATGGTCGAAGTAAAATCGATCCAGCAGTTACCATAACCGTCATAAACTTGGAAATCCTCCGCTCTATCCCAGACTACCGGCATCTGACCATGCATCGAACGAGATTCATACCGCTCCAGTTCTTTAAAAAGTTTAGCGCTTGCAGGCACTGGCAGCCTGGTGACGATCTTACGATACTTGGTATTTACTTTCGGCACTTTAGTCGGATCAGCATTGAAATTCCAGCCCGCCATGCTTAAATCTCCTTTGGAAAATTTGCCTTTAAATACATGTAAACAGCGTTACAGCCTTTCTGTATCTCCAGTTCCAGAAACGCGAACTCTTCAGCACTATCAACTTCGACGCAGAACGGCGAAATAAAGCCGATCATCTTGTCCCCGTGAAGGGTATTTGAACCGATTATAAAGGGTGTCTTTAATACGTCCACATAACCGTCGGGAATATATACGATGGGAAAGGACTGCCTTGGTAAATTGATAAAATCATTGGAGTACTCAGGCAAAATCCCTTTGAAATAACCATGCGCATCGCGCAGGAACCACTTGAACGGCGACTCAGGTGCCGGATGACCGGAGCGCAATGAAGTTGCGTCACCGCTACTCTTCATCTCTTTGATCGCCCGATCTATTATAGCCGGGTCTCTTAAAGGAGTCGTCGGCCTAAGATGAACGAAGTATTCCGGGACTTTTTTTTCATTCTGTTGAAACCAATTTATCGCATGCAGGATGAAATCAATATCTGGCGATCTATCCCCGGCCAATATCGCCGGCCGTAAAAAAGGTACCTCCGCCCCGTATTTTTTTGCGATATCTGCGATCTCCGCGGAATCTGTTGAAACTATAGTCCTGGAGATGGACCCAGCCATTTTAGACGCCGCTATAGAGTAAGCGATCAGCGGATATCCGCCTAATAGCTTTATATTCTTGCCCGGTACACCCTTGGACCCGCCCCGGGCCGGCACAATTCCATAAACCATAAGGTCATCCTGACTGTTATAGGTCTTATAACTGATTAGACGCGAGCATCGCTCCAGGGGATATGCGAGCGTAACTTAAGAGCTATCGGCACCTCTTTTGGCTGCACATAAATTTTACCATCACCAATAGCTTTTTCGATTTTACGCACAGCCCCAACCAATAAGTAAAATCCCATAGGCTCCACAGAGGCCGCTTGATCGGAACCATACATCGCCCTATCCAGAGTTATATGCCTTTCCAGGGATGTTATACCTAGGGCAGTGGCTGCGTAAGATACTGCTAACCCAACCTCATGCCCGCTATATCCGATTTTGCATCCATAGCGCTCCCTCAACGTATTTATAGAAGCGAGATTCGCATCCTCGTCATCCATGGGATAGGTTGACTTGCAATGCATTAGCTCAAACGGACATCCTGCCTTACGGAATATCTCTACCGCTCCATCGATCTGCTCCAGCGTGCTCATTCCGGTCGAAATAAAAGTGTATTTCTTTTCCTCAGCTATCATATTTAATAGATTTATATGCGTAAGCATTGCCGATGCTACCTTATTATACTTTAAATCATATTGCCTCAGAAAGAGCTGGCTATCTATATCCCATGCGGAAGCAAACCATGGCATCTTCTTCTCTTTGCAGTATCTGTCGATCTCATCGTATCCTTTTCTGCCGAATTCCAGGCCTATTTTCTGGTCACGATTGGTCTTCCCCCACGGGCTTTCCCTGGGACGATCGAGCTCCTCTTTGCTGTATACTTTATCTATTGTTCGTTTCTGGAATTTTACTGCATCGCAACCGGCGAAAACCCCCACATCTATCAGTTTTTTAGCAATAGCCAAGTCTCCGTTATGATTAATCCCTATCTCCGCAATGATAAATACAGCCATACTACCTCTCCTTTCGTGCTTTGCGAAAGCATCTCTTTAATTATCTATGGAACACGCTTCTTTCGATTTCTGTACCTGTCGATTGTATCTATGATCCTCGCCTTTTCATCTTTTACTTTTGATTGTGCAGCAAGTGCTGAAATATGCTTTGTCAAATTATTAACGAAATCTCTATCTTCGTCATTATTATGCTGCACCACGATATTGTGATGATCTGCGTTCAAGCGATCGTTAAGATCCCTCTCTTTGATCTTACCAGCCTCTAATGCCATTTCAGTTATTTTAGTATTTGGAAAATATTTAAGCGAAAATAAATTTACAGAAAACGGTTCGGGAAAATCCAATAACAGGCTAATACTTTCCAATGATTCCTCAAACGTCTCAAATGGATTATCGAAAATAAAATCATACTTAACGGGTATGCCGTATTTATGAAAAATATTAACCTGTTCCCTAACAACGGAGTTCGAGTAGTTTCTTTTAAATACTTCCCTTCTTACCCTTTCGGAACCGGATTGAATGCCAAGCCAAACTCCGGCCAATAATGATGATTTTAATAACTTTGCCATATCATCACTGCATGTTCCCGGATAGAACATACAATAGAACGGCAACGCTATCTCCTCTTTATATTTGTAGACAAATTCTTTAGCCCAATCCATCTTTGGTAAAAATACTTCGTCGTAAAAATTAATACGCTCTAGCTTTGGCAGATTCTTTTTCGCACCTCTTAATTCAAGCATTACGTGGTCAACGCTTCTATAGCGCATCCTGGACCAATGGCCGGGGTAAATATGCTCAGCCATAAAGGAATTAGAGCAATAGGTGCAACTATAGGGGCAGCCCCTTCCTATCATTGTACCGTAGCGAGTATTATCAAAATATGGATCCTTCTGAACGATTTCATCACTCTCAATAAAGTAAGCTACGCTATTATTAAAAACATGCACGGGATATAAGCTGAGGTCCTGGACGAGGGGGCGGACTGGATTTTTTATGATCTTCCCGTCAGCTTTAAAGCATAAATTCTTTACGTTATTGATGGGCTGGGCGCTATATAGCAGTTCTATAGTCTCGGAGAGAGTATCTTCCCCTTCCCCTATGCATACTATATCCGCGTATTCTAAGCTATTCTCGGGATTCAGCGTTGCTTGCCAGCCACCAAGTATTATCTTAAAGTTTCCAAGCGCGCGAATCCTTTTAAAAATTCTTTTATACAATGAGAAATTGGAAGATACCAGGCTGAATCCAATTACATCTGGTTTAAATTTTATAATAAAGTCGGCCAAGAGCGATTCTTCTTTAGGTGTCACATTATTCAATTGGCCTGTAAAACAATCCTGGATTCTGTTCTTAGCAAACAACATTCTCGCATCGTAACCTCGATTAGACAGGATAGCGTGCAGCTGTCTTAATCCGTACGCTTCATCATTGTAAAATGAAACCAATAGGATTTTATAATTATCTCTATCCATAGTTACTGTCCTTTCATTTCATCTACTTGATTTACTCACCACTGCCATTAATGTGTCACAAGCATCGATCTTAGCCAACTGACATTCATATTTACGAGTCAATTCTTTATCGTCCATAAAATTCCATATCTTATGCCCGCCCGGCTTGCCCTTAGAAAGCCAGTAAAGATGATTGGAAAGAGGATATCTTTGGATCTGCACAATGGAGTTTACATGTAAACCGGCCTTACGGAGCAGCCTCCGTAAGTTTGAATCATTGAACAGATAAAGGTGGCATTTCCAGAAAGTAAATTCTGAGAAAGCCTTGCTCTTATACAAGGATAATAACGCATCATTTGAATTCGGCACTTCTATGATGATCTTTCCGTTCTTATTTAATAATTTGGCCAGGCCAATCAAGACACCCTTAGGATCCTTAAAGTGCTCCAGCACATGGAACAGAGTTATAATATCGAATTTTTCATCGACTTCTGCAATATCGGGGTAAGTCCTGATACTAAAGTGCCTTTGTATCGCTCGTCTTAAACTGTCGTCTTTTTCGACTCCCGCGCATTTTTTTGTAAACCTCTTGGCTCGCGACAGGAACCCGCCTGCGCCACAGCCAAGATCAAGGAGAGACTTGCTGGTAGCCACCGGCCTTATCCACCGGGAGCGCCGCGCATCATCATTGGCACAGTCTTTTAAATACAGCTTCCAGTTAGCGATCGGCGATCTATCCCTCATCATCGACTCTTCGTAAAATCGATCGTCTATGTGATCGAAATTCGCAAGAAATACCAGGCCACACTCCTTACATCTCAGGATCGGTATATCAGGCAAATCCCGAACTTTTCCGACCACACAGTCGATCTTGCTCGCACCGCACAAATAACATTTTTTCATATTAACATATTCCGTAACGTTAAAAATGGACTACTTTAGCTTAAGCCTATCGGCCAGGATCTGCCAGAATGGTAATTCTGCCGAACCCTCTTTTTTTATGTGATCGTTCCTGTATTTGCTGTACGCCGGCTCATTAACTTTCATCTCTTCCTCCAGCTTTACATTAATAGGGTCATCGAGATTATGCACTCTTTTTCCGAAATAGCCGGCAAGCCATTTCACTGAAGGCTCCTCATAAACCTGACTGGCGTTATACTGATTCGTAGTAACGAAGATGATAGGCTTTTTAAAAAGGACGGCATAATTAATTGCGAGAGAATTATGCATGATTACAAGATCGCTTTCCCTCACCAGCTGCGCTGTCCTGCCACGTACGATCTCCCGGCCGCCAAAACAATCACCGTGTTTTTCATAATGTGAACGCGGGTGCGCTGCAATTATGCTCCTAACACCAAATGCGCTCTGAATATGATCAAAAAATCGGCGAAGCGACAAATGGTATTCATCGGGATCGGCATTCAATGATAGCCCGTAATTAATGAAATCCGGATGAAATGGGAAATAGACGTCTAAGAAAACCCAAACTTTAGGGTTAGCTATACCGGCAGAGCCTTTCATCTTCATATAGATATCGTAGTCGAAACTATGCGACCAGACCACCTCAGTCTCTTTCCTCACCGGGTAAGTATTCGCAAAATATCTCTCTCCCATGGCCATTATAATATCCGGCGCCATTACCGAATAATATTTCAATGGTTTGATCTCAGTGATCTTACGAAGCAGTTTTCTAAAAGTGAAGTTCTTAATCTGCTTCACGACCGCTTCTTCCTGCCTCGAGCTTTTTGGCGTACTGTCACCCAGTACGCAATAAGGCGTCATTTTATTTTTAATGGCCTTATACAGATAAAACGTCTTACTATAACAACGGACCAGCGAAACAATATATACCGACCGGTCCAAACTCAGGAGAGCGTCTACAGCCTGTTTTTTGGTTTCGAAGAGAGTCCATTTATTCCATTTTATCGGATCTGGAGGTCTTACTTTGCCGAATTTGGATGAAGCTAAGATCGACGTAAAATCCCAGACTTCAACATCGAAGCCGTTCCTAATCAGTATATCGATACCGAAACGCTCGTGGTCTCGTTTGTTGTAGCAAGACTCTATGAGAAACACAATTTTTTTTATTCTTCCCATAAAGCTAATTTCTCCGGACAAAGTCCCTATAGATCTCCAAACCTTCTATGCCGCTACGCTCCGGATGGAACTGGCAGCCGTATAAATTATTCTGCTGCAGGCAAGAGCAAAATGTCGCTCCACCATACTTTGTCTGAGCTATACAGGCCGAGCCATCTTCGGGCACAACCACAAATGAGTGGGCAAAATATGCAAAGAAACCATTGGGGAGGCTCTTAAGAACGCCCTCCGTCCACCCATCCGGCATCTCCGCACAACTGCTTTCCCTCCGTATTACCCTGCTCCATCCTACATGCGGAACCTTGAATCGCTCCTTGCCTGGAAGCGCTGGGTCTAACCGGACTACCTTGCCCTTGACCATGTTGAGTCCATCGTATCTGCCAAATTCCTCACTTTCACTCATCAGTAGCTGCATGCCCAGACAGATGCCGAGCAATGGTCGGCCCGACCTGACATATTCCTGCAGCGGACCTACCAGGCCACGTTCAGACAATCCTCGCATACCGTTCTTGAAAGCGCCGACTCCCGGCAAAATTATGCGTTCGGCACCAGCTATCTTTTCCGGAGTGCTTACCACTTCGGCTTGAACGCCTATGAAATCCAATGCCCGCTCTATGCTATAAAGGTTTCCGGCTCCATAATCTACGATCACGATGCGATGTGTCATAAAATATTCTCGGCATTAGGCTCTATCAGTATATGAGCGCTCATCACCGGACGGATCGGCAGCCCTTTCCCGACCAAATATGACTTCAGGCCCTTGACGCTGAATGTCTCTATCGCGCCAAAACTGGCACCATCACTCGAAAGGCTCTTCGCAAGATGATCCAGATTGCTCTTTAAATTAAATTTTTGCGGCACCGACTGTGTCTTGACTAGATGGTAATGGAATACCGAAGCGGCCGATATCGCATCAGCACTTCCGCTCACAACCGCGTCTTCAAAATCACCCATTTTACCCGCGCCACCGCAGGAGATCACCGGGATATCCACAATAGCCGACATCTTTCTTATTAGATCGATATCAAACCCCTTACCGGTGCCTTCATTATCGATAGAAGTGATAAGGATCTCACCTGCGCCGAGTTCCGCTCCCCTAAGCGCCCATTTAAAGATATCGAGGCCCGTTCGCTCTCTGCCGTTATCGGTATACGCTTCATAAGTTCCGTCTCCGGTACGCTTTGCTTCAATCGAAAGGACGATACACTGGGAACCGAATGCGTTAGCTGCCTCGCTAATAAACTCCGGTCTTTTTACGACTGCAGTATTTATCGCGACCTTATCCGCGCCGGCGCGCAACATCATCCTTATATCGTCTACAGATCTTATCCCTCCACCTACCGTTAGTGGGATAAATATATTCGCGGCCGTGCGGCGAACTATATCGATAAGATTATTCCTGCCGTAAAGGCTTGCCACGATATCGATGTAGAGTAATTCATCCGCTCCTCCGGCGCAGTACTCATAAGCAAAGTCCTCTGGCTTGCCAAGGACGCGCAGCCCTTCCAGATGAATACCCTTAACGAGATTTTCCCCTTTTATATCAAGCCTGGGTATTATGCGAATATTCTTACACATGGACTTATGATCACTTTATGTAATGGCGGGCGCCTCTGAATTTTATATTCTTGCCCAGGTAGAGGTCCTGAAAATCCTTTATCATCTTTGAAGCCGCTGCCATATCTCCTGTAGTATTTTCATAATGGTCGGTTATAAGATACTTGTTCGCTTCGAAAAGTGCGGAGCAATATATGTCATCGGGAATATCCGTAAAATTTACGGTGAGAAGATCGGAATTGCTGAATTTCCGGAAAAAATCTTCGGCGTCTTTGAGCTTATTTCTCTTTATAGCCTCGTAATAAAGATCGCATCCAGGATAAGGCGTGACAGGTCTTATCGTCCGCAGCTGGTCATATGTATTATATTTTTTGATTAGCATCACGTTGTTTTTAAGAGATTCCTCGGTATCGCCTATATTCCCCCATATAAAATTCAATCCGAGCCCTATCTCGGCCTTCTTGGTTATCTCCGCAGCTTTTATGTTCTGCTCTACAGTGGTCCGCTTCTTCATAGCATCCAGGACTGTCTGATCCGAAGACTCCATCCCCAGGTTCAGGAACTGACATCCGCAATCTTTCAGAAGCCCGGCCAGTTCCTCGTCAAAAAGATCCACCCTGGCATTACATGAGAATTTTATCTTCAATCCCCGCTCAGTCAGCGCGTTCTTGAAATCACGTATTCTTTTCTTGGAAAAAACGAATAGCTCATCGTACATTACAAAATAATTTACCGCATAGGTCTTGTATAGGTACTCTATCTCTTCGACCACATTCTTTACGCTCCGAGTGCGAATACCGTCTTCCATACGATAGCAAAAGTTACACCGGTTGACGCAACCGCGGCTTGTAACCATACCAAATACCACGTCCTTCTCATTCGCCCTGAATGGCTTTAGGCACCTGATATACTTTTCCATGGGAAATAACGACCATTCGGGGAAGGGTATCAAGTCGAGATCTTTTACGGGGTTACGTCTCTCATTTATCCTGGCTTCGACGCCATCCATGTAGGCTATACCTTTTATCCCGGATAAGCCGGCATTTGCGATCTTACCGCTGATCAGCTCCATCATAGTGTCTTCAGCCTCACCCATAACTACAATATCGGCACCTGTCGTCTTAAGCATATAGTCGGGTATGGGAGAAGGGCCTGGCCCGCCCAATACAAGCCAAGCTCCTTTTTTATGATGATTGATCACTTTACAAAGCGGGTCTATTGTCTCGGCGAACCTGGCCGCCAAGAAACCGACGCCGATCACGTCAAACTCATTTCTATCCAGGTAGCGAGCCAATTCATCGCTTGAGTAATGGAATACATCCTGGCAATATATCTCGACATCAACACCATTGCGCCTCATTATGGCAGCCAGATACGCCGGACCTAATGGGAAATGGTTATCTTCCTGATAGAGGTCATGTATGATGAATAGAACCCGTGGCCTTTTAGCCATTTTGCGCCCTCAGTAAGATCTCCGATAGCAGCATATCCGTCTTGTGGTCTATGTCTACGGAGCGTTCAAACGGCATTACATATGCAAATGTTTTCTCTCCAAAAAAACAGTTCAACTTATATAAATATTCAACATCGGAGGCATATATAGCTCCGTTAAGCCTGTAGAACTTAGGCAGCTCCTGCCTGTTCTTGTTCATAATATCTTTTCGGACAAAGTCCTTCATACACCCATCGGGAGGGAGTGTATTGGACCAATACGGCGGATGTTCTGTTTCGCATACAGAAATAACCGAACCTGCACCCTTCTCGAACATGGCTTTTATTGATCCATCTATGTCTTCGGCCTTTCGAAGCGGCGATGTCGGCTGTAACAGGACCATGATGTCATATGCCTCACCGCATTTTTTAAAGAAATCTAACGCATGAAGAATAACATCTATCATAGGAGTCTTATCGCCTGCCAGCTCTTTTGGCCTGATAAAAGGTATGACTGCGCCATATTTACGCGCTATATCGGCTATTTCTTGATCATCAGTAGTGACAATAGTCTTATCAAGAAACGCGCTCTTAAGCGCGCTCTCTATGGTCCAGGCGATAGCGGGTTTGCCAAAGATCTCCATTATATTCTTTCCCGGGAGACCCTTAGATCCTCCTCTAGCCGGAACTATAGCCAATATCTTCTTGTCTTTATACATTGTCGTGAAGGCCTTTTTGGTATTATTGCACCTGGTGTCTAAGTTGCCACGTTCCGTCATCCATGCTGCGCCATAGATGCTCTGAGCGCGCACCATCTATTATTTTCCAAAAACCATCCTCTGGTATATCCATATATTCCAGAAAATCTTTAAAATACTTCCTGGGAAACTCACCGTCATATTTTTTGACCAGAGCCACTCCCTCTTCTCTTGTGATATGGCCGCGTCGGATCTCCTGAGACGCATCATACGAAGCCCGGCCCAGACCAAATTTAATATAAGTAGTGAAGTAATGAAACCCATCTATCTTATCGTCCAGGCTCGCATATTTTGAATACGTCCCTTCGGTCCGCTCGGGATTCACTTTAAACCCCACATTCTCCGCGGCATAGTAAAAATTTGCCTGCGGATCCCACTTAACATAATAGCTCAAATAATGAGCCTCTGTCCTGTTTTCAACCACTCTCTGAATATCAACCGGAAGATATAGATTCAGATCAGCCCTGCTTATGCCATATGACTCAAGCTCCTGTAAGCTGACACCCCCCAGGCGCACATCCTTTAAGTCTTCCTGCGAGATAGCATAGTGTTCACGGTCCATGATCGGCGAAGAATTATTTCCGACCGTTGAATTTGCCTCGGCGGGATTCTCCCCATATATGATCAGACTGACGCTCTTCTCGATAGACAGCCTCGGCGCTACATTTTTCTGTCCGATTATAAACGGCTGAAATGGATGCACCAGGTTCTTAAAGGCCAGTTTAGTGAGGGTGCGATGAACTCTTCCGTTCGGCGTTATAAGAACATTATCGAATCCGGCATGTATAAGGTTCTGAAAATTTTGCCAACCGATCTCAGTGTAGATATGCGGTGCCCACGTAACCGTCAACGGATGCATTCCATACTTATGCTTAAGCATATGCGCAGCAAATGAGCTATCCTTCCCCCCGCTCGATGGCACAATAACATCATAATGCCCATCGTTCCTTCGATGCATATCCAGGAGATCCTGCAACTCCTTTTCCCGTTCAGACCAGTTTATTGAGTCTTTCATCTCTGCCCAGCGGCACGCGTGGCAGATACCGTCTTCATCAAAAGTAAGAGTTGGCTTCTTATCCGTATTCTTATGTCTTGTTTCTATGACAGCTGAGGGCACCTGATTCGACATAACGCATTTCTTGCAAAACTGAACCTCTTCCGGAAGCCCCCACTTTACGCTATATCTGTTGCTGGTCTGGCTGGATCCCATAAATCACCGGATCTCTATGAACGAAACCGCGCCCGAATACGGTAGTTTCTGTATTCGAATGCTCCTGCCTGAGAAATACTCATCTATTGCCTTGGTCGCACCGGCAAACTTATTGTAATCATCCAATATCACTATACCGCCTTTTGTCATCATCGGATAAAGACCTTCAAGGCAGGCCTTCGTCGCTTCATAAAGATCTACGTCAATATGCAGAAGGGATATCTTGAGCTGCTTATTTTTTTTCTTATATTCATCGATCGTCAGGAGCACATCCCCCTCTATCAGCTCGATGTTTTCATAAAGATCCAGCTTCTTTAAAATATCGGCAAGCTCCTCCTTGGATATGCTGTTGGGGCCGCCTTCTTCTATGAATTGATCTCTCTTCGCTTTATCAGGTTCATAATGCGCCTCTGGAAATGCGCCAAACGTGTCAAAGGCGATTATCTTCTTGCTAAAAGGATTTTCAAATACGGCTCTAAACTTTATGAACCTGGATAACGACGCGCCCTTATATACGCCGCATTCAACTATTTCACCCGCTACATCGGATACTTTCCTGAAAAGCTCCAGATGGGCGGCAAACTTACCTATCCGTTGCTGCTGGGAGGCCAGATAAAAACCATTTTCATAGTCAAACGCTTTTGAAATATCTATCTGCATGACAATTTCACGCTCCTTTGATTATGGTTTACCCTGCCAGGCAAATTACATAGATCGTGATCATACACGATCGATAATACTATCGCTCAATCCGGCCTTGTGCCTCAAATCATTATATTTAAGCTCACTGCATTCTATGGCATCCTTAAAAAACAATCTGGCCAATATCTCACGATTATTTACGCCTATATCATCGATACCGAATCCCAGTCCCGATGCTTGATATTTGATCAATAATTCGGCCACGTCAGTGGGGCAAGTGATCGTATTGGCCCATCTTATATTGACAAGATAATAACCATCTTCTTTCCGGAATCGCAGACGCCTGGGAACGGTAAAGACCGCTCCCTGATTAACTTTCTGATAAAAAGACGGGTCGTACACAAGCTTGTAAGGCTCGATGAACTTGTCTTTACCCTCCATCAGTTGATCTTTTCCATCAAGTGACCCGAAATACGCGTGGGCCGATAACCTGCATCCTGTTTCACATATTTGGATGTATTCACATCCTGCGCACTCTTTGTAATAGTAACTTTTATCATGCCACTTGATCATGTTCTGATATGCCTGTTTTATGCCTATCTCAAAGACATTTCCGTACCCCTGAGCTTCATGTACGCATGCATGCGTCTCTCCGTTAGCATTGATACTGATCACATGCCCTGACTGAGCCGGGCAACCCCGCCCGACAAAATCAGCGTATTTTTCCAGATCGCCGAGCAGACATAGCGGATAACTGACAAGCGTACCGATCATGATCCCAGTATCCTTCTTTACCCTGACGAGCTGATCAAGTGTGTGACGGGCGTCTTCTTTGATCAATCTGAACTCAGTCTCATCGGCATGTTCCAGATTGATCGATGGCACCGTACGTGTGCCGAACAATTTCTGGCATCCCAATCTGTGGCAGAGCCTACCGGTCTCATAAACATGGTTTCTATTCTTCTGTGCCACGATCATATTCACGCTGACTCTGATCCTGTTACACACGGCCGCTTCAATGCCGCTCACGATCTTATCAAATGCACCATCGAGCCTGACCATATAATCGTTAGTTTCGCGATCGTACGAATTCAGGCTTGTCAGGATGTGATCAAGGCCCGCGTCTGAAAGACGCGCCAGATTGTCATCCGTAGCGAGAAGAAGATTAGAATTGCAGCTGACCGACATGCCAAGAGATAACGCCCTCTTTATCCCATACTCTAGAATATCGAATCTAGTCATCGGTTCACCACCGCTGAAGACGACATGAAAGACCTTCGCTTCCACAAAAATATCCAATAATCCGTCGAGCTGGTCTCTGGAGAGCGATACTGTTGCGCTTCCTTCCTCCCTCCAGAAGTTATAACAATGGCGGCACTTCAGGTTGCACGCATCGGTTATTTCCAGATTTACTGCTGTAGGCGCAGAGAAGATATTCTTCATATTTTTAGACCCTGTCCATAAAAAACTTCTGTATAGTAACATTCCACGTTTGATCTTCACGGAGAACCTTTAAGAACTTCTCGCTACTTTTGCCGTCACCAAAATGATTGGAACTGACCCCCTTCACCTTTTTAACCCTTCCAACGGCCGCAAGTATGGCCTCGGCGGAGTCGTCAACATCAATTATAGTTTCGTATGAAAAACGCCCTTTCTGACGGCTGCCGACATTGATGGTGGGCACAGCATAGAATGGTGCCTCCCGTATTCCGGCGCTTGAATTTCCAATTATGAATTCACAATTCTTCAACAGCGTAAGGAAATACTCAAATCTGATAGACGGAAATATCCTTAATTGACTGTTATTTTTGAGCATAGCATACTCTTCCAAGATAATGTCCGCTCCGGGATCATTATTCGGATAGATCACCACATAATTCTCCCCGGAATCAATCACAGCCTTCAGAAGCTCACGTGTGTTCTTTATTAACGCGTGGAGGCTCGTAGTGACCGGGTGATAGGCAAGAATAGCGTACCGCTTGAAAGGTATGTCATAATGTCTCTTTACTTCCGATATGCTAATCAAGTCGGGTGATAACATCAGATCTATATCCGGTGAACCGATAACGTAAATGTTGCGCTCAGACTCACCCATCTGAAGAAGCCTCTTCTTCGCCTGGTTATTGGATACAAAGTGGAGATGCGCCAGCTTAGATACAGCGTGACGGATCGACTCATCGATTGTACCCGAGATCTCACCGCCCTCTATATGCGCAACTATGATATTATTAAGCGCGCCGACTATAGCGCCCGCAAGCGCTTCGACGCGGTCGCCATGGATCACGACCATATCAGGCTTTTGAATTACAAGGTAATTGCTTAAACCCAGGATAGTGTTAGCGAGGATAGTGTCCATGCTATCGTTCGGCTTCTGGTTTATATAGTTAAAGATATTTTTAAAACCGCACCCCGCAACCTCTTCGCCCGTAAAACCGTACTTGGGATACATGTGCATCCCCGTAACAAAGATATACGGCTCAAGCTCCTTATCGTTCTGCATGGCTTTTATAAGCGGTTTCAGCTTACCAAAATCAGCCCTCGTACCCGTTATGAAGAATATTCTCCTGATCAACTACACACCTCCGTCAATTCTTTAAGTTCAACAGGAAGCATACTGCTCCAACAATTCTTTTAGTCGCGGCCATCCCCGTTCTGTCTCAAGATCGATACTATCCAGTTTGGGCCATTCCGCCTCATCCATCTTGACGTATAGATTAAAAATATAAAGAAACTTCATTATTTCCTTGTTTGATAAATTAGGATTGAAGATGCTAGGGGTGTAACATGTCGTATCAGCTATCTTGGCAGGATCATAATACCCTTTCTCAATAACATGATTATAAAGAGCTGTCCCTTTGTATGGCTGGTATATAGCTAATCCCAAGCCCGAAGCCTTGAGAAGCTTGACTAACCTAATCGAGTCGAATATTAGCTCACGCGTTTCGTCCGGAAGGCCGATCATCACATTCGCCGACGTCTTGAGATCATATTTTCTCAGAATCTCAAATACTTTTATAAGAAGCGCGTTCGAATGCTTACGGTTGAGACGTTCCCTCCGGTATGACTCATTCCCGCATTCTACTCCGACGCTTACCCTCTCTAGTCCTACTTCCTTCAGTCGCATTATCCTGTCTTCACTTATAGTTTCGGGCCTGGTATTCATCCAGAACGGTACTTTAAATTTACCGTACATCCTTATAAATCTGTCAAAATAATCATCTTTCATCGCTAAAAATGTTTCCGAGATAACAAAGAAATACTCCGGACGATAGAGCTTCACATACGCCCCTATGGCCTCTTCTATGCTCTCTATGCTCTTAAAGCGGTTCCAGTTGCCTTGAAGCTTAAACTTGGAAGCCATGCCCGACGATCCGCAATAGGTACAGTTATACATGCAACCGCGGCTTACCTCAAGAGGAAGCATCCGCCTCACTGCACCGCTTATCGGGCGCAAGAGCCTCTTAGCAGGATACAGATCAAACTTAAGCGGTGGAGTCTTATCAATAGCAGTCAGCTCTGACATCGCATTTTTGTGAATCTTGCCATCCGGATCCTTGGCCCATATGCCTTTTGTATCGATAGGATTATCGTCGGATGCGCTGCGCATGCAATACTCCTCAAGGATCGTTTCTCCTTCGCCAAGCGCGACCATATCCACACTTTCCTGTGCGATCGCTATGTCCGGCGCAAGTATCGCAAAAGCGCCTCCAAGCATTGTCTTAATATTAGGGTGGCATTCTTTAATTTTTTTGAAATAGGCAATGGCGTTATAAAATGTAGCCTCAGTCGACGACGCTCCTATCAGATCGGGCTTGAACTCTTTCACCATGGCAAGTAGATCTGAAAATCGTTTGTCGTAATCGAGCCGGTAAAGCTGCATTGAATCGGTTTTTTGAACAGACAATATCAGCTCGCGAGGGTCAGTTTTCACATCGGCAATATCCAACATATAGGGCCCATCATCAAACACCCTGGTCTCGATTCCTTTTGATAATAGATGGGTCGCTATTGACGTAACCCCCAGCGATGGGGATGACGGTTCGGGACAGGCACAGGATATTAAGAGAATTTTAATGCTCATCTTTATAGCTCCTTCAACATAAACCGACTACTTAAATAGTATCTGCTTAGCCATCTATTTTGCTCCACACGATTTGCTCGTTCTTCTTTATCTCTGA
This sequence comes from Candidatus Omnitrophota bacterium, assembly GCA_903843285.1. Lineage (GTDB taxonomy): Bacteria > Omnitrophota > Gorgyraeia > 2-01-FULL-45-10 > 2-01-FULL-45-10 > CAIMPC01. Next base: position 118,234 of record CAIMPC010000007.1, on the reverse strand, counting down.
CCTGGCTCTCTTATTCAGAACTCTGTTATAGTGTTCTGCCTTTATCTGCCCGGTGCCAGGCCGTTTAACCCAAATATTGTCAGCGCTGAAACGCTCCCCGGCCGCAATATCGCGCGTAGCTACTACGCAGGCATAGGCAAAATCTATTGTGGGCTGCTCCTCTTTCAGTATATTCTTGGACCCGCCAAGGCTTTCGTGAATTGCCCTACTGCCCTCGATAAGCTCCCTTAGCTCTTTCGGATCCATTGAAATTGGAATATCGGGTCCAGGCCATCTCTTATCGGATGTAAAATGCCTTTCAATAAGGCTAGCCCCTAGAGCCACAGCCGCAAGACAGGGATAGTTAGATAGCGAGTGATCGGATAGCCCCACCACCGCTATCGGGAACGCAGCTTTAAGCTCGGCGATAGCTCCCAGACGGATCTTATTGTAAGGGGTAGGGTACATACTTGTGCAGTGCATGATAGCAAGCGGAACATCGGCATCATTCAATATCCTTACGGATCTCCCTATGCTTTTAATATTATTCATTCCTGTCGAAAGGATCACCGGTTTGCCATATCGGGATATGTGTTCGACCAGCGGGTAATTATTGCACTCTCCAGATCCTATCTTATAGGCAGCAAGTCCGATCCTTTTCAATCTCTCTGCCGCGGCCCTGGAAAAAGGCGTACTTAAGAATATCATCCCTTTTGATTCGGTATATTCTTTCAGCTTGGCCTCTTCATTCTCCGACAGGGCACAACGATCCATTATCTCCCATATCGATTCTTTCGCGTTTGCCGGGATAACCCGATTCGGGATCATCTCATCATCAATAATATGAGACTGGAACTTAACGCACTCGCACCCTACCCTGGCAGCGTCGTCTATCATCTTGACGGCCTTTTCGAATACTCCCTCGTGATTAATGCCTATCTCGGCGATCACTAGCGGAGGATAGGCGGCACCGACTTGTCTCTTGCCTATTCTTATTTCATTCTGCTTACATGTTTTTCTCGTCTTTTTCATACGCACTTATAATAATTTATCGGCCAGCATAAGCGCTTTGTCGGCCAGGCTCTTCATATTTTCAATATTCTTCAGTTTTTCATGATACGTTTTTACTATCATCTTATCTTCGTCACCCATTTCATCATTACCGGAGTTTATCAATTCTTTAAACTCATCCATCATATCCGTAACCTGCCCTATCCTTTTCTGGACCCCGGACCTGATCTTCTTAAGAACAAATTTCTTAATATCGGGGTCCGCTTCATAATAGTCCTTGCGTGAGCCTTTAACCCAAATGTTCTTAACGCCTCCCCACTTTTCAAGCTCCCTTATATTGAGGCTTATATTGCCTTTGCTTGCTTTTAGACGTTCAACTAGATCATCCAGGGATAAAGGCCTATCACTTAGATATAGAACTGCGTATAACTGGGCGATAAAGCGGCTAACGCCAACACTTTCCGCCAGCTTACCTATGCCCTCCATAAACTTATCTTGTGCCATTTCAAGCTTATTATGCATAATTTATCCTTATTATCGTTTATAACGTTCTAAACGATAATACTATCTGCCGATAACTTTGTCAATATAATAATGTCTTTTGACTGCAAATATTTGCCGGGAAGCAAGTTAAGGACTATTCGAGGAAAACGCTTGTAAGATATGCTCAGACTGGATTGATGACTCATTATTCAATAATGCCAGTACCTTATTCTGGTCATTTTCAATGTATCTTATCTGCTCCAAGAGCCTATTGCCTTCTTCCCGCTCACCGGCAATATAGCTTAAATATGCCGCGTAAACAATGCATCTAATATACTCGTCTATCTCATCGTTAATAAGAGCTGAGTTACTCATCGCTTTCTTTTCATTACCACCGGTGGTCTCATAATAATTCACTATAACTTTAACCCAGCTTTTTAGGTCACGTTCGCCAGTAATACATTTCAGCTCTTTCAAGTCGTTCTTGGATAATATATAATTCAGCAAAAATGGCCTCATCCCAATGGCTTTCCTGAACAGCACATAGGCCTTTTTGTAATCGCCAAGCCTCAGCTCTCGCATAGCATCGTCAAAACACGAGCTAAATCTGTCAATATTTAAGCCTTTTGAATCGTATATCCTGGGCCCACTAATATTAAATAACAATTTTCCTTTCATATCGCCCGGCTTACCCATATTGACACTTACATGAAGCACTGATCTATTGTCAAGCGTCTGGGCTAAGACATATCTGAATGGATCATATTTCAAATGGTCCTCCAGCTCAAGGGTGTAAAGCTCGTTAAAAATGAACGGCATGGGCTGAACACCCTCAATAAATATATTTTCCGGACTAATGAGCCTTATGGAGCCCGAAGTATTAATATCGTTGTTTATAATATAGGCTGCTCTGATATCATCATACGAAAGAAAATTATTTACGAATTTACTTCTATATAATTCTGTCTTTATAGCAAAGATATTCGGTATGCAAAGCCCGATAAATATAAGAGCCAAAATGAACTCCTGAAAGATCGTTTTTAATCTGGTCTTTTTAATGATAAGGTCGTACATATACATAAATGAAGAGCAGAAAACGATACAGAACAGAGGCGTCACATAAATAAAATATCGCGACCGGATAACAGAGGTCTCAATTCGCATATAGCGAAGCGCGATGATATAAAACATCATTATCACTATAAGGCCTTTGTGCCTGAAGAAAAACTTCTTCATGAAAATAACGCACATAAATACGGCTGACGATAAGGCGATGGCGCCACTATGCCTAGACATGACATTGAATATTACGGTTGAATCCGTAGAAAACGCCGCTTTAATAGGAAAAATAAAATCTTCGAGCATCACCGCCATGGGTCGAAAGATATTAAGCGGGGACAGCCAATCAAATAATTTTACCTTGCTCGGCGTTATCAGATCGTTTCTGCCCAATACGATAATAAAAGCGACGATATAAGACACGATCGCCGACACACAAAGAATCTTCAATATCCTGCCAAAATGATACTTACAGGACAACTTTAAAATATATCTAAGAACAGAAAGCAAACCGATACCTGACAGAAAAAGCAATAAATACAATGAATGCCCTCCGGGGGCATCACCTTGTCTATGAAGAAATACCTTAAGATGCGGAAACGTCGTGTAAGCGGTTCTCAAGAGAGGGTAACCTAAATAAGTTATAAATAAAGGAATCCAGATATCGTATTTTTTTAATCTATCCGCCACGTCATTTGAAGATATTAGAATGTGCGACAGAATGCCGATAGGTAAAATAAGGATCGTTATCTGGCAAAAAGACGCCAGGAAGTTAGCGGAGATCGTGAGCCAAAACAAATACCTCCAATTACGATCTTCGTCGATTTTTTTCATCGTACTAAAATAAAGGTACATGATCAGTAAACTAAAGAAGATCACGAAGACATGATGGGTTGCCATGGGAAAGAAATAATAACCGAAATGAATAAATAACGTTAAATACACGAGGCTCGAAAAAAAGGCAACTCTGAAATCAAAATCTATCATTCGTAGGACAAGATACAAAAATAGAGCGCATAAAAAGTGGAGCGCTATAGACGTAAAAATGTAGTACTTTGTTTGAAATCCAAAAACGGCTAACACCACTGACAAATAAGTATTCATCCATGGGTCACCGAAAACCATCGTGTACGGATTATAAAGAAATACTTTTATACTTTCAAAAAAAGACTGGCCCGCCGGGATGGAAGACATGACAGGCATCATAAATAGGAGATCGTGCTCGTGAAACGCGGCTTGTATAGGACGATAAAGCAGGGCTATAAATACGCTTATCAATAGAACGGCTGTGCATACATAAATTGTCTTGATCCGGTTCGGGATCCCGACCGATTCAGCTCTGTCAGAGATTCTATCCATAATATCTTACGTCACCTTATTTTATCTGACAAAAAATCCGCTACAGACTTGAGGAAGTAATCCAGCTCCCTCTGTTTCAGATCCTGATGGACACCTATATGAAATCCGTTATTGCCTATATACTCGGCATTCGGAAAATCACCCAATTCGTAACCCAAAAATTTGTAGCCGGGGCACTGGGTAGGCATAGACGAAAATAATGTTCTCGTCTCAACGCCATTTTTTTCCAGATAAGCGGTCATATCTTCCCTGGTGAACGGAGCACACTCCTGGATTATCACCGGAAACGCGTGCGGCCCTATTTTTTCTTTGGCACCAGCCTCGATCGTCAGCAAGTAAGGAGCGAATCTTTTAAACTTATCGGTAAGATAACCCAGGTTCTTTCTCCTACGAGCTAATATGCTGTGGTAGTCGCTCAGGTTGCCAAGGCCTATTGCGGCCTCCAATTCGTTCATTTTACTTGAATATCCTATGCGCTCAAAAACAAACCTTATATCATTACTGGATCCGTATTTAAATCTCTTGGCACAATATGCTGAAGCGGTATTGAGCACGCACTTATCGCATTTACATGCCCGGCCATGCGACCGAAGCGACCTTAATATCTCCGCATAATCTTTGCGGTTGGTTGTGACTATGCCGCCTTCGATCGACGTTATGATGTGCGCCACATAAAGGCTGAAGGCCGCCATGTCACCGAGCGTGCCGGCATTACGTCCTTTGTATTCCGCCCCATGCGCCTCTGCAGCGTCTTCGATAACTATGAGCTTATGCCTTTTAGCTATCCTATTTATCGCGTCCATGGCTGCGGGTTTACCGATCAAGTGCACCGGCATCAGGGCCCTGGTCTTATTAGTGATCGCCGCTTCGATCTTTAAAGGGTCTATATTTAGTGTATTTCTCTCAATGTCGACAAAGACAGAAGTAAAACCGGCTTGCAGCACCGCGTTGCCCGTTGCTACGAACGACAGGGCCGGAACTATGACCTCGTCCCCTCGATGCGCGCCGAAGTCGTATAGCACCGCCAGGGCAAGCGCGTCTGCGTCCGTGCCTGAGCTTAGCGCAACTGCTTCTTTAGCACCGACCAGCTCGGCAAACCTCTTCTCGAACTCTCTGACATATTTTCCGCAAGAGACCCTATTGGAGTCGAGAACCTTATTCACCAGAGCCCTGGACTTACCATTAATCGACAAAGTCCCAAAAGGCACTGTGACCGGTCGCTTTCCGTTCTTCTTTTCAGCCACGCTCATCTCTCCTGTTATTTCCTTACCGATAACCGATCAAAAATAATCATTTAAAACATATCTTTGCTTTCCTGTACCTGCCAGGCGTGCCTATGTCCGTCAATCTTTCATCCGTTACGAATCCGTAGATTTTTTTGTTCAATATTTTTGGTATGACCTCATATTCCAGGGATATTTTCTTTCCTGGCGGTATTAACTTAAGGGCTTTCTTAGAAAATAAGTATATTCCGGTATTCACGTATCTATCTTTATCGGTGCGATTCTTTTCGTTAAAACTGGTGATCTTTCGCGAACGATCCAGACGAACAAAGCCGCAATCTTCATTTTCAACGGATCTGGTTAAAGCCATCGAAAGAACATTCTTCTTTTTTATATGGAAATCTATGAAACGCTGCAGATTTATGGAGCAGTATGAATCACCATTCATGACGAGAAACGGATCGCTGCCTATCAGTGCCTCCGCATTCTTAATCGCCCCTGCCGTGCCCAGAGGAAATGCTTCCGCAGAAAAAAGTATCTCTATTTTGCTGTGCCTTCCTGAATAATACTTACGGATCACGTCGGCCTTGTAGCCCAGGCACAATACCACCCGCTTAAAGCCGTAGTCCGACAAATGATCTATAACCATGTCAAGGAATGGCCGTCCGTTAATATCGGCCATCGGCTTCGGCCTATCTTTAACTATCCGCTTAAGACGTTCGCCTCTACCTCCGCAGAGGATTACGGCATCGATCCTGCCGGGATCATTTTCGCTTCTCATCTAGCTGTCGAACTCTCTCATCTTAACGGCCTTTTCGGCTTCCTTCCGCCAATAAGAAAGAAGATACTCGAGGCTCTCTTCCATCGTGTACCTCGGCTTCCATCCAGTCTGGCTTACAAATTTATCTACACATGGTATCTGCAGAGTTACATCCGCCGGACGCAGAAGGGCGGGATCCAACCGTGTCGGTATAGCCTGATCACTCATTGATATTAAGCGCTTCAGGACCTCTCCGACCGTCGTAGAGACCGTGCCGCCTATATTATATGTTTCACCGAATTTGCAAAACATTATCGCGTCCCAATATGCTCGCATTCCGTCCCGCGGATCGACTATCGTGCGCACAGAGTCCAGGTTGCCGTGCAATAGCTCCTTCTGCATGCCTTTCTCGATCCAGGCGATCTGCTTTGCGAATGATGTGGCGAAAAGATCTGTTCTGCGGGGATTTATATACGTGAACATGCGGGTGCGGATAATACGCATACCGTAACTTTTAAAGTAACTGAACCCCAATAGGTCCTGGGTTGCCTTTGATACTGAATACGGATTGACCGGCCGTATCGGTGCACCTTCTTTGATCGGGACGTCTTTTGGATCGACCTGCCCGTACACTTCAGAAGTACTGCAAAGCTGGATCATAGGATCCAGTTTTGCCAGCCTGACAGCATCAAACAGGTTAACGGTCCCAAGGATGTTATTGCTCATGACGCTATATGGCGTGATGAATGAGGCCCTCACGTTTGCGTAAGCCGCCAAATGAAAGATAACGTCCGGCTTCACGCTCTCCATTACGTTTAGGACGGAACCGAGATCCATAAGATCTGCTTCATGGATCGACAGCTTATCACGGATCGCTTCTATATTCTTAATCTGCGCAGTGCTATGCCAACGTGCTATCCCATGGACTTCTACCTTCGGATGGTTCTGAACTATGTATTCCGCCAGGTAACTGGCGCCTGAACCGTAGATGCCGGTTATCAGTACGCGTGAAACATCTCTCTTGTCGGTCATATCCTACCCGCCCTTAATTAGTTCTAAACAGGACTTGTTAAAGAGTCTCCGGGACTGTAAAAGATTATCTGGCTACCCAGATCTTCAAACCGAAAGGGCACGTATAAAAGTTTTTTTAGTTTCTCTCTTATCTCATGCTGATTCTCGGGCTTAGCAAATATTAACATAAATCCTCCGCCGCCGGCACCAAGAAGTTTGCCCCCTGAGGCGCCCGCCCTTATAGCGGTTGAATACATTCGGTCAATAGCGGTTGTCGAGATCTTATGGGACAAGCTTCGCTTGATCAGCCAATTTTCATGCAACAGTTTCCCGAACTCTGACAGTCGGGAATTACCATTTAGGATCTCTATGGCGTCATTTACGAATCCATGCATCATATGCAGCTCTTTCTTCTTGTAGGGGGTGCATCTTATCTGCTCAGCCGCTATTTCCGAAGCGGTCCTGGAAAGACCCGTATAAAAAAGCATCAGGTGAGAGTGAAAATGCGCCAATCTATCAGGATTTATGGTCATCGGCCTGACCATAATATGGTCCTTTCCGCCAAATTCTATCAGATTAAATCCGCCAAAGGCGGCTTGTGCCTGGTCCTGGGAGCCGACGTTCTCCTTCATCACTTCCTGTTCTAGGTGAATGGCATCAAGCGCCAATTGCCTCTTAGTGGGCATGATACCTTTTAACGCATAAAGCGCATGAAGTAATCCGACCGTAAAAGAAGAACTCGAGCCCATTCCAGTCCTGGCAGGCAGATCACCGTCATGATGTATCTCCACACCTTTCTTGATGTCCATAAATCGCAAACATTCCCTGGCCGATGGATGACGAATCTCGGATATGCCTTTCACGTATTCTATTTCAGACCAGATGATCCGGGACTTATGCTTAAAAAACGGCGGAAGATAACGGCAGGTCAGATAACAATACTTGTTTATTGAGACCGTCAATACCGCACCGCGATTATCTTTATACCACACAGGATAATCCGTCCCCCCTCCAAAGAAAGATATACGAAAAGGCGTTCTGCTTATAACCATATGTCTAGTCCTTAACCATCCTTTCGCCTGATCTGTTTAACGAAATCTGAAGAACTCATCTACGATCAGGGCTATACACGCAAAGCCGACCCTGAAATGTCTTATCCTGCTGGATGGCAGCATCCGCAGTCCCACCTTGCTCTCGTCTTCTATTCTTTTAGGCTCGTCTCCCGGGATCTCGGCGATCTTTAATCTTCTCTTTGCGCAGCGGATAGATAATTGAGGCTCCCAGCTTACATATCTTCCTATGTGCTTTTCATAGAAGTCGGATCGCGGCTTAAGGATGCCCAGCTCATCCACTATCTCTCTCCTGTACGCCCTATATATGACTAGCGCGTCCGTGTACTTATACCCGAAAAGTAAGCCGATGGTTTTTTTGAAGAATTTGTTTGCCAATCCGCTAATAAAAGTATCATCGTAACTTTTGGCACCATCCAGATATCTGGAGACTATGACCATGTCATAGCCCTCTCTGATCTTGGCAATTAGCGCGGGTATTAATTCCGGGACAGAGTTACCGTCGGGGCTGAAGGTGATCATTATATCGCCTTTGACGTTCTTATAATTTTCAATGAACGCTTTCCTTAACCCTACAGCTTTTTGAAAAGCGACTTCATAACCACGCTCCCTCAGATACTCGACAGTCCCGTCGGTCGAACCGCCGTCAAGGGCTATAAGTTGATCGTACCATTCGGGTTTTATCCTCGGCATGATAACGCGCACGCCATCTATCTCATTCAGCGTAGGGATTATCAGGGTTACTTTATCTGCCATATTTATATTAGACATTGGAATATTGGTTCCTTCTGATGATCTTATATCCCTTTATCAGTTCCAGAATACCTTCATGCATTGACATGCTCGTACTGAATCCGGTCTTCTCTATCTTTTGGTTGCTGACGATATAGTCCCTCTTATCCGGATCCTCCCCGATATTCGCCTCTATGAAATAGAAGTCAGGGACCTGTTCCCTGATCTTTTCGCACAGCTCCCATTTACTGAGATTGGCATCGCTTAAACCGACATTATACGGCTCATCCTTCATCCGATCGAACTTATTCAGGCAGTGAATAAAGGCCTTCGCTACATCGCGGACGTGTATATAATTTCTCTTTGCATGAGCTTCGAAGAGCACTAAGAACCGATCGTTTACGGCGCGATAGGTGAAGTCATTTACCAGGAGGTCCAGCCTCATCCTCGGGCTGATCCCAAATGCCGTAGCGAGCCTTAAAGTAACGCAGTTGCCCACATCCAGCAGAGCCTTCTCAGCCTCAACCTTCAGCTTACCATACAGAGATACGGGTTTTAAAGGAGTCTTTTCGGTACAGTATATTCCCTTCTGGCCTATCCCATAACCGCTATTTGTGGTGGGATATATGATGATCTGTTCTTTACTGCGCAGATCCAGCATCATCTTTATCGCGTCCAAAATCACACTCTTAGCTTCGAATGGATTGATCTGGCAAAGAGGAGCTCCTGTAAAGCATGCTAACGGGATGATGACATCGGCATCTTTCAAACATCTAGAAACCACTCCCTTGTCCCGCACATCTGCGCGGATTATGGTCAGATTCTTATTATTACAGCAATCCAGTAATGACGCCTGATTATACATGAAATTATCTAACGCGATGACCTGAAATCCCTCTTTCAACAATTCGGGAACCAAAACAGACCCTATGTATCCTGCCGCCCCAGTAACTAATATCTTCATATATTTACCAGATCCTTTACTAATCTTATAATATCGTCTTTACCCGGGTAAAAAGCCTCTTCCAGGACATAGCTACCCGGAACCGGCACATCCGGCCAGGCTACTATCTTTACCGGTGCCTTAAGATATTTAAAACCCTTTTGCGCTACCATCGAGGCGATCTCGGATGCAGCACCGCCGGTCTTCCAGTCCGTATCGGCTATCACGAGATGCCCGGTCTTCTTTACTGATTCAAGGATAATCTCTTCATCAAGCGGCCTCAGCGTCCTGGGATCGATAATCTCCGCATCAAACCCCTCACCTTTAAGCTCCTCCGCCGCCCTCAATGCCTCTATCACCATATAGGATATACCTACTATCGTCACATCTTTTCCTTTACGGCGCACCAGGCCCTTTCCCAGTGGGATCGTATACAGCTCCTCAGGAACATAACTCCTGTGTTTAAACAGCCAGCGATGCTCAATAAAGATGACCGGGTTCCCATCAGCAATGCTGGCGGCCAATAACCCTTTCGCGTCGTATGCCGTGCTGGGCATGACGAGGCGCAAGCCAGGTATGTGCATAAATAACCCGTGCAGAGACTGCGAATGCTGCGCGGCGGAACCCCACCCTCTCCCTATTATCGCGACTATTACTAACGGGATCCTTACTCTACCTCCGAACATGTAACTATATTTGGCTGCATGGTTGACGATCTGATCCATCGCTAAAAGCAGAAAGTCAGGCCTGTTATGAAAATACACGGGTTTGGACCCGGTAAGAGCCGCCCCCACGCCTATACCCGTCAGCGCATTCTCTGACAAAGGCGTATCAAATACTCTCTCCTTACCATATTTCTCCTGAAGGCCCAGCGTCATCCCGAACATGCCCGAAGGATCGTCAACTCCCTGACCCATTACGAAGACTTGCTTATCTATCGCAAGCGCCCGGTCCAGCGTCTCTCTTATGGCCTCAGGTACGGTCAATTTCCGATCGGATCCACCTGCGTGCTCATCGTAGCCCGGTTCTTGTTTTTCAATGATAAATTTTGTCCAGGGCATATTATTTAACCATATAGATATTTTTCAAGCTCTCTTCTGTCCGGCAATGGGGAATTTTTGGCAAATTCAAAAGCTTCTGAAATATCCTCATCGATCTTACATCTGATATTTTTTATGCACGCGTCATCCAAAATATCGCTTTTCGTTAAAGAGTCCTCAAACTTCTTAAGAGGGTCTTTCTTCATCCATTCTACCCATTCTTTCTGCTCTCTATAGGAATCCTTCTGCGGATCCCCGGGACCCACGTGGCCCCTCCAGCGATATGCGCGGCATTCTAAAAAAGACGGACCCTTGCCGGATCGCGCTTTATCGATGGCCTTTTTTGACTCTGCATATACTTCCATGACTTCCGAGCCGTCGACTTTACAGGAAGATATATCGAAAGCTTTTGGCCTCATTGATATGTCGCAGTTTGCCTGTCTGGCGGTTTGGTGAGAGCAAACAGAGTAAAAATTATTTTCGCAGATATAGACGATGGGTAAATTTTTTAAGGCTGCGAAGTTCATACTTTCGAACAGAACGCCTTCTTCGGAGGCCGCATCACCGAAGAAGACTACTGACACCCTGCCATCCTTGCACAGAAGTGAGTTCAGGGCCGCGCCTGTCGCTATCGGTATGCTGCCGCCTACTATCGAAGAGCATCCCATGAAGCCTACCGACGTATCGATTAGGTGCATCGATCCGCCCCTGCCCCTTGAACACCCCGTCTCCTTACAGTAGAGCTCCGCGACCATAGCTCTCAGATCGCCGCCCTTTGCTATGTAGTGGCCATGTCCTCTATGATTACTGAATACATAGTCTGCCTTATTTAGATTTGCGCATACTCCGGCTGCTATCGCCTCCTGTCCTACACACAGATGAATCGGCGTCCTCATCTCATCTTGCGCATATAGTTCCTCGATCTTAAGCTCCACCAGCCTGATCCGCATCATAATATTGTAGAGCTCGATCGATACGTCTTTAGATATGGCATTCATCTTATTTGGAATAACCCTTGTAGAAAAGTTTCGCCCTTATGAATCTTATGATCATGAGATCCCATGAAAAATTATACCATTTTCGCTCAAGCCTGAGACGATAAAACAGACTAATGGGCGTATAAAATGCTTTCGCCACCATCCTTAATAGCACATTCTCTATGCTGTCAATGGCATTGCGAAACCCGTTAGCCAGGATGCTTAAATAGCATATATTCCCTATCTTTCTTCTTGCATCAAGATCGAACCACGGGATCCTCTCTCCCTCCAGGTCATAATCGATAAAATTCCAGTTAATCCATCCCTCCAAACTATCAGGCGGTTTCAAACCGTTCTTAAGAGCCAGATCGTACATCGGGGTTCCCGGCAATGCGGTATAGGTCGCTATGGCCTCAAATTGCGCGCTGGGGTTATCTCTCTTAAGCCTGAACATAAGCTCAATGGTAGCATCTATCTCTTCGAACGTCTGAGTGGGAAAGCCTATCATCAAAGAAAAAGCCGGAGTTATGCCATGTTTCTTTGCCTTAAGGTTGGCCCTGATAGTATCTTCGACTTTTATGCCCTTCTCTATCATCTTAAGGATCCTGTCTGAGCCGGATTCGGCCCCATATTTCAGAACGTACGCGCCGCTCTTCTTTAGCAGGGACGTCTGCTCATCGGATGCCTTATTAAATACATCGACTCTCGTTCCTGATGTATACCAGCTTATGCTTAGCTTCTCTCTTATTATCCCCTCGCATATCCGTGAAGCTCTTTCTCTGTCAATATAGAACTCGTCATCCCTTATCCAGATACCGTTAAGCTTAAATCTCCTGATCGGATCCACGATCGCCTGCAGGCTTCGCTCTACTGACATCGCGCGCCATTTCCTCATTCTCAGGCTGGCGCTGCAGCAGAAACCGCAGCTGAAAGGGCAACCCCTGCTCGTCTGCCCTATATCTAAAGTTCGGGAGCTTTCTTTAAGATACATATCCGGATGAATATACTTTTCCACGTCGATCAGTTCCCATGGTACGGGCAGTAGCTTTTCCACGTCGATCAATGGAGCAGGAGAATTCACTACTGCTTTATTGCCATCCTTAAACGCAATTCCCTTTACTCCCGACAGGTCCCCACCTTTCTCGAGGACCTTTACAAGTTCATTAAATGTGATATCCCCTTCACCGACACATACTATATCCACGTAATCGCTATTAAGTGTCTGCTCCGGCAATATGGACGGATGCGGGCCTCCCCACACAATAGGCACCGCGCGATTCTTGGTTAATGACCTGACGATCCTGGCCGCTTCAACAGCAAAATGTATATGCATACCAGTCATAGAGGATATCCCGATACATATAGGGTCAAGCATCAGCTCATCGGCCAGATGTTTATTCCAGTCTCTGTCCACTCTTTGATCTATTATCTTTACTCGATAGCCTTCGCTGTGCAATGGAGCAGCAATAGTCAATAGCGAATGGGGCGGGGCGACAGTCGATCCGAAATCCATACCGGTTTTCGGATATATCAGGATAACGCTCTTATGTTCAGCCATAAATCATGCTCCGGTTAATTAAATTACCTGTGCCGGATGTAAACCAGCGCAATCATAAATTATACACTGCCGCGACTAACTATGTCTATAGTCAAAACGATTTACAGCCTGACAAGCTTTCTCACATGCTCGGCCATCGCCAGTGAAGCAGTCAGCCCCGGAGATTCTATCCCTACCATATTGATAAATCCGGGAAGTCCGGCCGGGGCCTCTTCCTTTACGATAAAATCGCGATAGCCGTTTGCGTCATCGCGTAATTCGGGCCTTATTCCTGCTGTATCGGTAAAGACATCTCTTTCTTCAATGAAAGGCAGGAACTTGCTGACAGATGCGCAGAAATCCTTCTTTCTCGACTCATCCACTGAATAATCCTTAATACGCCCCTTCATCTTTTCATGGTCGGGGCCTAATCGGAGTCCTCCGGCAAGGTCAGGGGTGGCGTGTATACCAAGCCCGCCGGATACCGGATTTGGCACGGGATACACTAACATCTTTACGCGCCCGGCCTTCTTTCTATTAAGACGAAAATACTGCCCCTTACAGTATTGCAGCTCATATTTACGTTCTTTTATATCGAGCCCCGTCATAGCGGCTACCAGGTCTGAATCGAGGCCGGCGCAATTGACCACGACCCTTGCCGATAAGGCCGTCGTCTCATTCCCGCCCTTTACCGTAACGTTATAAATATCTTTGTCTTTTCTTATAGCCGTGACCTCGGATTCAAAAACCACCGAAACGCCTTTAGCTTTAGCCCTGTCCAGCAGCCGCTGCATGAGACTATGGGAATCGACTATCCCCGTTTCAGGGGAATACAGCGCCTCTATTCCGCGAACCTCCGGTTCCATAACACTGATCTCTTCCCGGCCGATGATCCTCAAGCCCTTAACCCCGTTCTGACGCGCATTGCTGAAGAGTGATGCAATCGAGCCGACCTCCTCCTTCTCTGTAGCGACTATAAGCTTACCCGTCTTCTTATTAGGCACTTTGTTATTCGCGCAGAATTCATACAAGAGCTCCCTGCCCCGTACGCACATTAAGGCTTTAAGGCTGCCGGGCATATAATATATCCCGCCATGAATGACTTCGCTATTCCTGGAGCTTGTCTCACGGCCAAAACTATCGTTCTTTTCCAGAACAACTATATCTTTAGACAGATCGCTAAGTTCATTCGCGACAGCCAATCCGATAACGCCGGCCCCTATTATCACAATGTCTGTTTTATACATACCATATCCGCGTTTTACTTGTTCATCACCTGTTTAATCGGCTGAAAATCTTTATCTTCAAATCCCATTATCCTTCGCAGCGGATGACTGGCCGCTCTGTTTCCGTAAATTATCTGATCTTTCGACGCATGAGCTGCCGCATCGCAAGCCTCAGCGCCCAGCCCGGAATTTTCAATTTCATCATTAAGGTATAATCGTCCGTCATGATAAGACGCCATTATCAGATTTCTTGGATACAGCTTCTGTATTCCTTTGTACGACTCAAACTCGATCTCTGCCTTATCTCTAATATTTACGTACGATTGCTCAGAGCCGGCATTCATGGCATCTTCGAAGGTATCCGCAAAATGACTATTCACGTCATCTTTACTTCTTGAGGCGGCGTAAATCAGGTTTAGCGGCGCCGAGAATTCAAAAGTACCCCGCCACTCGCCTAAAAACATATGCTCATTGCGCGGCATATCAACGATAAGATACGTGTTCTTCTTTATTTCTGGAACCTTTTTGACGAACCCGGCCCAAAAAGCTTTTTGCTGCTGCCAGTCATCACTATACGCCTTAACGGCGACGTTGCAGTTAAAGACGCCGAGAAATATTACCCCCGCGAATAGAATATAATAGAAAGCCTTTCTTATATGAACGCTGTGATAGAGCCAAAGAAGAGCTGATGCTAAAAATATTGAAAAACCAATACTAGCCAAGATCGCGTGCTTGCTTCCGATGCCGAATGACAAGGCTCCGCGCACTACCATGTAAGGGAACAGCCCCAGAATGGTAAGAATGGCCCCGATGATAACCCAGGACCTGGCCTCCATCGCGATATCGCTATGGTCTTCACGGCTTATCTTAGAGTTATCGATCCTGAAGAGTGTAAAAATCATAAGTATCGCTGACAGTAAGGCTGTGAACGATATATAAATATAGTCCTTGGCGAGGATGGACTTATTGAAGAACAAATGAAAATTAAACTCAAATAACCGGACGATAGACACAGCATATGCTTTAATAACGATCATCAGGTACTTGCCCAGTGACACATGATATAGAGTGTAAGCATCGGCATAGACACCTGAACGCGGTCTTATGACTCCCATATTAAACAATAATATAAATGACCCTAAAATAAAAAAAGGCATGCAATATATCACGGTTTTACCGGTATTTTTCAGAGAACTGTCTCTCCGGTCTTTATTAAACAAATAAAATATAAGAGCCGGTCGGGCAAGCTCAAAGAAGAAGAAACTCTCGATGCCGCAAATGGAAATTACCGAAAGGATCGCCGCCGATATATAATATGTTATCCTGATACCGCTCTTACGCACTGACAGCATCGATAGCAATATCGAAACAAGGAAGGCGAAGATATAAACCCGTCGGCCAAGCTCGACCGTGCAAAGATTATGGACGATCGGAGAAGTTAAATAGATCGCAGCTATTGTTGCCGGTAATATGGAGCGGTTCTTCATCAAGCCCCTCAATATCAGATAGAGGAGGATCGGATTAGTAATGAAAAATATGAACTTCCAGATATTCCATATGTTATCCGCCTGCGCCGGAATGATATCCAGCAGTTTAAAATTCGCGTAAAATAACAGACCATCCAAGGGATGACGCAGACTCGATAGTGGTGCGATAAATTCGGATAAGCTGCCGGTACTGAAATAGTGCCATATCCAAGCCCAGTCATCCACCCATATGCCTCTCAGGAATAAAAGTCTTCCCCAGCATAAAAATGACAGCACCAGCATTGAAAATATAAACTTATTTTTTTTAACAATCCCTGTGATATGCTCCACGCTGACTCATTCCTTTTAGCTCATCACACCCTATGGGCTCTGCGGCAGATCGATTATAATAGCCACAGAATCGACAGGCCCAAAAGACAGGTGAACGCTATGTGTTATTTTTAATTTACATTGTTCCAGCAGTCCGTATAATCTGTCAACGGACCTTACATATTCGCCTCTTTCCCCCATTGCCAGGAATCGCCCTAAGAGGCCTCTCGTATCTATTGCCACGGGATCGAAAATGATGATATGGCGCCTGGCTATGCGCTTCACATTATTCAGGATATTTAAACATTGATCATCAGGTATATGATGCAGAAAATCAACCATTAACGCTATATCGAACCCCTGCCCCTCAGGCGATATCGATGCAGCATCCGCAGATTGAAACGAGCAGTTCGGAAAGCAATTCCGCTTCCTCGCATAATCAATGTATCTGCCTTCTAGGTCCACACCAAAGTATTTCCCGCGGGTTACGGAGGAATAGCAGCCGATTCCGCATCCTATATCAATGATGGATAAATCACTGTTCAGTAAACCATGATCGAGCAGGAATTTAAAACGTTTGCGGCAAACTCCGAACGCGCAATTAGCTAAAATTCTGTACGATTCCCAAATTATAGGATTATTAAGCAGATTTGTATTTTTCATAGGCCACGGATTATTCTATTCTCATCTTTTAATAAGACGCTTATAATTTCTTAAGGTAAAATACAGCGTCCGCCAAAAACTTCTATTTTCAGATCTTACATAAACGACAAAATATACAAACCCGAACCACATAGTAAATATCATATTTTGAGGAAGTTTTATCAGCTGTCTGACTAGACCGAGCGTCCATGGCCAAAGAACTACCGTCTGGAAGAAATTCTGCAGGTTCTGGATCTGTCTGATCTGCGGATGATTACTCAGGCTGGACTTAGAGTAGAAACTCTTCGAAAGATCGGCGATCGTATAATCTTTCGGCAGATACCCTTTCTCCTTCGCGTATTCGGTAAGCTTTGTGCCAGGAAAAGGCATGAACATCGAGCACCATGGATAGTCGGTCTTCATATCGATATTCATCTGAAGCGTTTGGAACGCGTCCTCCAGGGTTTCGCCTGGTAGTCCCATGATATTGAACGTTCTGAACTTTACGCCCGCCTTATGCAGCCGGTCAGCGGCCTCATAAAGTGACTTGTCGGAAACATTTTTATTAAGGATGGTATTGCGCATATTCTCATCGCCTGACTCTATTCCGAAACAGGCCGACATGCATCCATAGTCGGCCAGATACTCCGCATATTTCTCGTTCCTGCATACAACATCGGCCCTGACCAGGCATATGAAAGGAAGGGCGACCTTCTCTTTAAATTTGGGCAGAAATTCGAACATCCACTCGCTGTCCAGGCCAAATACATCGTCCACGAAGTATATCGTCTTCGTATCTGTGACATCGCGCAGGAGCCTCGCCTCTTCGGTCACCTTATCGACGCTCCGGATCCGGACATACTTCCCTTTGTCTTTATAGAGAGCCTGCATCGTATCGTTAAAACAGAAAGTGCAGTGCCAGGGGCAGCCCCTCGAAGCTATTACATTACGGACGCTCAGGTCTACCTTGCCCTTCAGGTCGGAGTAAAGCTCACGATCGGGAAAGGGGTACTTATCCAGGTCTTCGCAAAGAGCCCTTACCTCGTTTTTATGTATCTGGCCGCTTCGCGAAACCCATATATTCTTCACATCCAGGAAATCTTCTTTCCTGTCAAAGCGGTCCATCAGCTCGAGGCAGGCCTCCTCGCCCTCGCCCCTGACTATGATATCGACGTCTTTCTCTTCTATGAACTCGGGAAAGTAGGTAGGGTGCGGTCCGCCGAAGATATTGGCTATACCATACTCTTTTTTAACCTGTCGCGCCATATCAAGAGCCCAGTGATGGCTGCCGCTCATGATCGAGAACGCCACGAAGTCCGGATTAAAGTCGGCTATCGTCGACCTGAAATCATCGATACGTCCGCCTATGCGCATAATAACTTTGTGAGAGTGTTCCTTCAGGATCGAGGAAATGTACATCGGCCCTAAAAATTCATACTCCAGGTCCTGTAAAAATAGCACCTTAGCCATTAATCGGTCCCTTATCGAATTCGCTTCCTTTGCCGAGAAATATATATTTGATCAATATAACGCTGCGCGCAATGAACAATACGACGGGCTTACCGATAAAATATCTCCCATCTCTGCATATCAGCTGCCCATTGGCAACGAGACGCCCCACCCTCTTCTTCACTATCTCGGTGGCATTATAGCGCTGTAATATCTCCTCCAGGGATAGGCTGTTCTTAGAACCATATATCTCTATCAGCATCCTGATCCTGCGCGCGGTCTCACCCAGGCCGACAAAATGAAAATAGGCGTAGCCGAGCGCAAAGTAAATGATCATGTTTGAGATACTGGAAAGAGTGAGATCCCTAAATAGTTGCGGAGCGAAGACCAAATACGCGATATCGATCATAGCAAGGCCGCAGAGACCCGCAAAAAAACCCAGATAGATAGATCTCAGTAATCCAACCCCGGGATTAGAGCGGCAGCTGAAGATCTGGACCAGCGCGTCTATCTTTAGCCCGATCAACGGTGTTAATACAAATATCAATATCGCCGCACTCTTCACTTCAGGTCACCCGCCCTTTCCGAGCCGCATAAAGTCCCTGTAGATCGAAAAGACCCGGGCCATTATAAGGCCTTTTCCGGTCAGCTTATATTTCCCGTCGATTAGATATACCATCTTATCGGATAACATATCTTTAACGCGGGGAATAATCAGCAGGTCATTATTCACTAACTCCTTCAGCCTGTCCTTTTCTATTCCATTACGACCTGCATCCGAAACGGCCTTTATTATTATGAGCGTCGGGCTATCGACTTCGACAGCCGGATATGAGAGTATGTAGCCGACTGCGATCGAAGTAAAGAACAGGACAAACTGCGCGATCTCAAAGAGATTGCCTGCAGGAAGGATATTCCAGCTTATGGATCCGGAAAACCTGAACAGAATGAAGGTCCCTAGCGAAAGAGTGAATACAAATATCCCGAACAATGCGTTTGTCTGTCTTTTCGGTATTCGTATCTTCCATATGGCGAGATGTAATACGGATGCGAATACGACTAACAGGATGCTATATAGCAATACGTTCATTATACTTAAGATCCCTTATTGTTTATCTTCGTATGCTTTATAGCGTTTCGAGGATATTGATCCTTCATTAAATTGACTTTTATC
Source organism: Candidatus Omnitrophota bacterium (assembly GCA_903843285.1). Classification (GTDB taxonomy): domain Bacteria; phylum Omnitrophota; class Gorgyraeia; order 2-01-FULL-45-10; family 2-01-FULL-45-10; genus CAIMPC01. Next base: position 98,763 of record CAIMPC010000007.1, on the reverse strand, counting down.
ATTAGCGTAATCTGCCGATAGATAGATAGCTTTGATAAGATTAAAATAGCCCTTGGCGACGCGATAGAGTGATGGGTAATTAACCGCTGTTGATGACCCGAATTTTCTTCTCTGCAAATAATACGGTACTTCGGCGAAAAGGTATCCTTTTTTGATCAATTTTATAAGGCTCTCCGCCTGATAAAAAAAGCCATTACTGTAATGGGATAATTTAGATAGCACGGACTTTCGATAAATAACCGTACCGTTGGTATAATTCAGGTTAACGCGGAAAGTTACGTTAATAATGAATATGAATACGCTTGATAGAAAATTACGAAACGGGTTTCTGACCTCCCTGTTATAAACAAACGGTATCACGATATCTACATGCTGCATAAGCGGAAAGTAGCGCAAGGCCTCCTCGGAATCGACCTCGTTGTCTCCCGGTATCAACACAACAGCGTCTCCGTCGGAAATTTTTACACCGTCCCAGAATGACGCGCCAATTCCCCTTGGGATCTCGTGCCTTACCATCCTGACGCGGTTCTCGCCTTGCATCATGCCGGAGGCTAACTCTTCCGTCTTATCGGAACTGCCGTCATTGACAATGATGATCTCGCCATTAATATGCAGACTTTCGAAGGCCTTTAAAGTCGAATCGATAGCGGATATAATATTCTGTTCTTCGTTGAGTGCCGGCATCACTACGGTAAGATCTAATATTTTTTTGTCCATATGTTTCAGATCCTCAAGTAACCTGCTTTATCATCAGCTATCCATTCCTTGACCAGTTTATGAAAACCCTTCTTATCGGTATAAGGATCGTAAACCTTCATCTTGATCAGCTTCATTAGCTTAATGTCATCCTGGGCGCAACAATGCGAGGGCCCGAGAAACTTAAAGTAATCATCCGCACCTGTAGAGATAAATTTAACATTTAATTTCTGCAGTACGACATCGTTCCGCATCTGCTCCAGCGCCCTGTAAACAAGAAAATTCACTATCGAATAGACTATGGGAACTAAACCGCTCATGCTCATACCCGCAGCGATCCCGACCGTTCCCTGTTCCATGATACCGCAGTTAATGACTCTTCCCGGGAACTGTTTATTGATCCGATCGACAACCCCGAACCCCATATCGCATACTAAAAGATGGAGCCGTTTATCTTTTTTAAAATAAGGCAGAAGGCTATCGCCTATATCTTTTCTAAAATTAATATCCGCAGCCATAGCTTCTTCCCAAACATATCTCTTCTTCTGTAGGAATACGAAAATGGAACTTAGGCACATCCTCCATGCATTTCAGGCCGAAACCTTTTGTCGTTTGTGCTATAAGTACCTTGGGAACTCTGCCGGATGGCCTGCGGGCGAGCCTGATGGCACCTGCCAATTTGACAACATCATGCCCCGGGCATACTATGGGCAACAGGCCAAAACCTTTTAATTTACGTATCTTATCATTTACCCCGATATCCATGATATTAGTAATAAAATCCATGGCTTGAATACGGTTCTCGTCGATTATTATGGTTAAATTATTCAACTCATGCTTAACCGCAAACTGAATAGCTTCCCATGTGGTGCCTTCCTGCATTTCTCCGTCCCCGATAATACAGAAAGTGTGATATTTCTTCTTCTGTAATTTTGCGGCTAACGCATTGCCGACAGCCATGGGTAATCCATGACCCAGAGAACCACAGCTTGCCTCGATACCATACTCGGGCCTGTTTTCTGCGCAGCCGGAGAGCGTGCTGTCGCAGGTATAAAACTTTTTCCACTCCTCTTTCGGCATATTACCTATATCAGCTAATATCGCGTACAGTGTGTAGCAGCCATGTGCCTTAGAGAATATAAGCCTGTCCCTGCCGTCCCAAGCGGGATATCCCGGCCTGTAGGACATCGAGCCATAATAGAGCGCTACGAGTATATCGATGCAGGACAGAGAAGGCGCGATGTGCCCGGCACCGTTCCGTACCGCGACATCTATAACTTCCGCCCTTATCCGGTCTGCTTTTTTTCTGATATCTTTTGCATTAAGCACCGTATTTGTCACGCTCACCTTTTCACTTTTCCGAAATCGTTAACACGATCGATTATGACGTCAGTGTTTATCTTTTCCATGCATTTTTTACCGGATACGCACTCCAGTTTATAGCACGGCATATTTTTACATTTCACATTTGACCGGATGATCTTGCCGTCACCGTAGAAATATATCTCTTTCGAATCGGTCGGGCCAAATAACCCTATCACCTTCTTTTTAAGGGCAAACGCTATGTGAAGGCCGAGGCTGTCGTTCGACACTATTATTCTGCAGGAATTCAACCAATCCATATACGCATATAAGTCGTCGACGCCCTCTTGCCAGGATACCTTATACCCCTCTGCGACAAGCTTCTTTTCCAGTTCCCGCCATTTCTCGACAGGCATCGCTTTGTGCGGCCATTTCGAGCCGACAGTATAGTTCAGCCCTACGTCGTGGATCTCTTTCGACTTAGGCTTATGGCCGATTATATATTCCTGGCCTTTCCATTCGGAGCCCATCATCTTTATCAGGATCTTCTGCCAGCAGTCTCTGGACTTGCCCACTTTTTTCTTCTCAATATAGTCGATAAAATCCAGGCCGCGTTCGTAGGCATGGTATGTGCCGTTAATTCCGTCGAACCTGAAACCATACTTCACCCACGCGTCTATCATATCCGATAGAGCACAGACGCCCGCTATCTTTTCAAGGTTTATCAGTATGTCAAATTTTTCCTTCATAAGCTGAAACGGCACAAACTCGTCCCAGATCAGTATACGGTCGATAAGATGATTGCCGCGCAAGAGCGGTTCAGCCTGTTTATCGACAAGCCATGTGACATTAGAATCCGGATATTTTTCCTTTAGGGCCCACAATATCGGCGTGGTCCTTAAAACATCCCCGAGACTTGGGATCCTGGTAATCTCCGAGTCGAGCGTCTCCGAATATCCCAGCTTCACGATAAGTATCTTTGTGGACATAATTAACTCCTATACGAAATTGATATGTTCAGGCCTATTCTCTAAAAACTCCAAAAATTCGTTTACTCTCGCCATCCTGCAATTAACCCTGCATTCTTTACCGACAGACAATTTCCTGGCCGCATAGGCTATAGATCGCGCACGATCTTTACCTAATAATATTTTAGCCATACTATCCTTGTGGACGTTACCGGCTCTGAATCTCTTATCTCCGATAAACACACTACAGGTATAAAAATCTCCCCTTGATGATACATACCCCCAGAAAGGCAGGGCCCGGCAATGCCCGAACTGCTTCTTTTTACCAACGTACTTTTCCATTGCATCATCCCTGAATATTATTTCCATCTTTGATGTCTTCCTGAATTTATCTACAAGCGCACGGACATTTCCGGCTATCCGTTTTGTGTAGAATATATCACGCTTATGCACCATTTGCGGATGGAGAGAATAAGGCTTTAAGCTGAAATAGTCCACTCTGGACTTGGAAAATAGTTTAAGGGCATCCTCCAGGCTCTTTAAATTCTCTTCTATCATCAGGAATTGGACGCCTATCGTCACATCTAAGCGAAGGTCCTTCTTAACTTTTACCGCATCCTCTATGCTCTTTATCGTTTTGTGGAAGACGCTCCCGGCAACCTTATGCACTCTGGCATAACTTTCGGCGTTCCCGGCATCAACACTGAATCTTATCCAGGTGAGATACGGCAGGAGCTTCTTCCATATATTATAATTGCCGAGGCTGCCGTTCGTAGTGATCGACACATCCATGCCGGCATTTTTCGCCGTCTTCACGAATGTCTCCAGGCCATTATGCAGTAAGGGCTCGCCTTCTCCGGCAAACATCACACTTTTAACGCCGAGCTTGCCCATCTCTTTAAGCCTCTTACGGAGAAGCTCCGTATCGAGCTTAAAATCAACATCGCGCACAAAATCTATGCCGCAAAATATGCATCTGTGATTACATAGTGACACCGGACTGATCTCTATATAGATCGGTGTTACCGGCTTTCCTTTCTGCCAGTCGGACACTTTGTCCATGTGCCAGAATAATTTATGGCCGTCTATAAGATATTTATCCGCCATCATGCCTCTTAATATTTCTTATCTCGACGCTTGTGTGCCCGAATATCTGAAACCTGTTGGTTTTAACTTTAACATCGCAAGGATTGCAGTCACCATATTTATCGCAAGGCCTGAACTCCCGGAGGGATTCGCCGTTAAAATCTTCATCCAATATATGCTCTATAGGAGACCTGCCCTTGTATAGGTCGGCGTGGCATTTATAGACATGGCCGGCTGGATCTACGATGAGCTCTGTGGTCCTGCATTCGCACCATCTCGTATCTCTCCCCATGACAGAACCATCATATTTGAACATTCCGTGCAGTTTTCCATCCCACTCTCCTAGGAACTCTTTATATCTGAAATCTATACCATCTTTCAGGCATCTGGCCCGCACCGCCTCTACATGTTCCTTAGTCTTTACATCGGGGCTCGATAACGAATAGATACCTACCCTGAAACCCGCATCCTGCAGCTTAAAAGTCTTCTTAATAAGCTCATCTATGTTATTCTGTCCCGGATGATAGGAAGCTCTAATGGACGCATACGGCGCCTTCCGGGTAAACCGCCAGACAGGCACATTTTTTATAAATTCGTCAGTATCGAAATGCATGTTGGTCAATAGGTCCATCTTTATAGACTCTTTGACCTTATTCACTATGTCGTAAAAGCCTTTATGTAATGTCGGCTCGCCTCCCTGAAGAGTCAATGGCAGGTCGTCCCTCAGCACGAGGCGGTCGGCGGCCTTTATCCATTCATCGGCAGTCAGGTGGCGTCTCTCAATAGATGCCTTTTTCGGTCCACCGTTATGCATGTTAATGCAATACGGGCAGCGAAGATTACATGCCAACGTAAGAAAATAGGCTACGTAATTTTGATCCGGCCGTGCTTTTATGCAGCTTAGTTTATTCATATCAGTGTATATTCTATCATATATTGGCTAGATATTGCGTAAATGCTCGACCATATCGTTCAAAACGTTTTAAACGATTTTATCTATTATTGTCCATCCTGTCAAGCTACGAATAGGCGCTGAATAAAGGGCAGATCGACCCAGTCGTAGGCCCCCCTCAGCTTCATCTTCAGCTTCATAGGGCCATCTTCGCTATATATTCGTACTCTTCGAAGCCCAAAACCTTCCTCTTTGCCGTAATTATTGCTTCCCATCATGTTTGTATAGGCAAATTTATACCCTACCTCCTTCGCAACCTCCGTTACCATAGGGTTAAATGAGCCGCCGTAGCCCGAAGGATATGCCAGGCCATATATCTTATGACCGAGCAATTCCTCGATACGCTCTTTTGAGCCCATAAGCTCCTCCCTGACAGCATCGCGGGATAAAGAGGATAGTTTTGGATGAGATTTTGTATGAGAACCGAATATAATGCCCGCCCTATCCATAGCTTTTATCTCATCCCAGGTAAGGGGCCTCAATGATAGGCCTCTTCCGCCAAATTTCTGAGATACGATCTTACCATCTATAAAATCGGTTATCAGGAATATAGTAGCTGTCAGGCCATACTTCTCCAATAACGGAAATACGCTATCGTAATTATTCCCATATCCGTCATCGAACGAGATCTTCACTGCATCCCTGGATTTTGAGATTATCTTCAGATGCTCCTCAAATCTTTCGGGAATGATACTCAGCCTGTACGGGTCCTGCGATGGGTCCACCCTGCCTACGGAGTGGTAGACCAGCGTAACCGGACGCCTCTTACTCATCCAGGCCAAGAAGATGTACATGATAAAGCTTATGCAGTCCTGAAGACAGTGCATTAAATATTTAATTAAATTTTTCATAATTGTGTCAGAATAGGTCGAGATCCGAGTCACTATATGTCAAATGCCAATTGCGCTTAACCGGAGGCACCGTTATAGGATATATGAGAAACCTGTTATTGGATCTAATTTCCATAAAACCGGCTGCGCTGATTATACTACCCATCTTTTTATCGAGAATATCGCACCTGATAATATCGACTTTATTACCGAAGAATGATACCGCAGCACTCAATAAAAGCCTTCCGGTATTCATATCTTTCGGATCAAATAAGATATCTGAGATAACACCGGTCTTTAGTCCGTCCAGTCTGCCGGTCAGCACCTTCCCTTCCCTCACCGCTACATAGCCGATGATAGCATCTCCGGATTTAGCTGCCAATATCGTATACTTTTGATATGGCTGTTCATCGAACCGCCACCTCAAAGCCTTCGTGCCCCTTTTCACTATGGCCGGATAATGTTCAGATACTTTATCCCAAAAACCATTAAAACTCTCATCGAATCGACCTATCGTGACTATCTTTATCCCGATGTTTGAATTCAAATTGCCGGGCTTTGCGCGAGGATGTAAGAAAAAGCGCATTCCCATCCAGATAAATTTGCGCAACATAGCGCTGGAGGTAAGCTTATCGGAGATATTTTGGGAATTCACGATCCTGACATGGCGGCTAAAGAAGCCTGTGTCAATAAAACCCAGCTGTTTAAATACGGAATAGGAGGCTTTGTTTGTTCCAGCGACCAATAATATGTCGAGATATTTTTCGGATTCTTTTATAGCATATTGGACCAGCAAACGGCCAAGCCCCCTGCCCCTATACTCACCCGACACTATAAAGTCCTGCGCCCATGCACCATTATATATCTTATCGACTATCTTTATCTTAACCGGCATCAGGCAGAACTGTCCGACGTACTTATTCCCAATCTTCGCTACCCATATAAGGGGATCATCTTTCCCGTATTCCGGATTATTCAGATACTCCCAGGCCAGGTTTCTTCCTATCTCCGCTCTATCCCTGAATTTGTAACTATTAAATCTATCTTTATATACGTTGATCAAAAAATCGATATAGCCACATGATCTTATCTCATCGGAAGATATCTTTGAATGTTCGATTTTGTCATTGTTTATCAAAATGTTTTTCATTCCTAAAGACATTATCTGCACCATATTCTTGGTTTAAATTGCATAGTCTAATCGCGGCATGAGCTTCAAAATTATCTGATTCATACGTTTAAGATCGAGGAACTGCACCCAGTGGCGCTTATCGGAAGGCAATGACTCTATATAGCTTTTTATAGATCCGGCATCCACCCTTAGAAGCTCATTCTTCTCTGAATCGTAGACGTTTATATAACCATCTACTTTTATCCTGTTATTATATTTGGGGTCTATTAAGTAACCATCTTCATATTTAAATCTCTTATTTATAGTACCCGTCGGCAGCAATCTTCCGAATAAAAGTCTACAAATGTGCGTGGGAACCCAGTTTTCCGAAAAGAATTCGATATTGCTGATGGGGCCGTATTTGCTGAACTGGTTACCAGACACAAATATCACCCTGATATCGTTATTTCCCGCGGTATACTTATAGTTCCTGAGACCTTTATTCTCCCTGATGTTAGAGATGACCGCCTGTTGATGGCAGCTCCAGCTCTTCCAGTGGTCAGAACCGCCTACTATGGTAAATAAAAGAAGGCTCAATAACACTGCCCGGTTTTTCTTAGGCCCGGGCATCAGAACTATCAGATACGCGAATAATAAAGCTCCATATATGGACACTCTATTGCCTAAACCAAAGCATAGTTGCGGATAGCGGCCGGTCACGGCGAACATAAATAAAGATGTAATCAATAATACAGCGAGGCTTATGACCAGCCTGGGGTCGTATCGCGCTGAATATCGCCTGATTATCCCATAACAACCAATAACGACAAAGATACCTATTATAAAAGATAGCAATGAGAGCTGAGAGAATGAATAGAATATCTTAAGCCACATCGATGGACCGCACGTCGCGTCAAGAAATGTTGCAACCTGCAGCACGAATTGTTTTACTAAAGTCGAAGCATTCAGGGTCTCCAATACTCTTGGATGCCCTATTTTAGCTATAGTTGTGATGATAATAAAGAATGAAGAGTATATTATGTTCGGGACCACGATAATTGCGGCCTGCTTGTACTTTTTACTCAGGACGAAAAGTAGACAAAGCGATAGAGCTATGGGCGTGCTTCCATATGACATAAAAGAGGCTATCATCCCTGATAAAAATGCAAACAATAACTTACCACGATGCGCAAGGTAATACGCGTAAAGATAGAAAGCGAATGAAAGGGTAAGGTACTGGTTCATAAACATATAAACGGTTGAATCGTGCGATGGAAAAAATATGAAGATAAATGAGATTAAAAGCGCAAGAGGCTCCTTTACGAATATCTTAAAAAATTGCGCGCTTAAACAGAAAGCCAATAAGATATAAGATATCTTAAGAACGTTGATAATTGTCTGATTATCAATGCTGATAAATCTGTACCACAGATAATGAGTGTAATTCAAGACCGGTGTATCTGCGTAATAAAAATTGCCGCTCGGAATCAGGATGTTCCTAAAATCTTCGGATTTAGCCCTGACCATCGCTTCATAATCATCAGAGAATATACCGGTATTCATAACAAGATATACGATGAGAAGAAAAAATAGCAGATAAAGCAGATGTATTTTTTTTATATTTCCGCTGGGGATGCTCATGAAACCTTTTCCGCCAAAACGAAGACCGATACTCCGAATGGCATGCTTCCAAAAATCTTGATAATAGCCAGCTCGCATGACATTATGAATTTAAGAAGCTCATTAACTACACGGTGCGGCCTGCGTAATTCATTCGATGCTGATTTAAAACGGATTAGGCCCGAGCGCTGAAGCGCAGTTATTGCCACTAACGGCAGAAAGCTCAGACTGTTAAAATAGGTTATTTTTACTATGCGAAACCCTGCTTTTGTCAAGATATCGCGAATCCCTGTTTTTGTATATCGGCGAGCACCAAAACAGATCTTGTCATTATCGCGATAGAGGAATCCATACGCGGGTTCGTTCAAGACAATAAATCCTCCGGGCTTTACAATATCAGCCGCTTTTTTTAATACCTGGACATCATCCGCGATCCACTTATGATATAGCACATTGAAAAAGGTGGCCAGATCAAAAGCCTGGCCTTTAAAAATATTATCGAGATCATTTGCCGAACCTATCTTTATCTTTGCCGAAGGGTGCTTCTTAAGCAATAGACTTAACGCATATTCCGATATCTCTAATCCTGTAATATCTCCGTATTTTTCCAGCACATTGAGCATACCGCCGGTCCCGCACCCGACATCGAGTATTTGGGCGCAGCTGGGTAGAGCGTCTTTAACGCTGTCGAGATAATACTCCAATAGCCTTCGACGGCTTTCATGATACCAGTGTGTATCTTCAACGCGCGCGAGTTCGTCATAGGCCTGGTTCTCCAATTCTATGCCCCTCTTTTATCAAGCCCTATCTTCTTAAGATAGTGTGCAGCTGCATCTCTCGGCAGCATGGAGACAATATCTCTATCCCCTGCCAGCCCCTCCAATAATTCTTTATATGAGCTGACCATTGAATCATTGCCGCCGTAAAAAGGATCGGGGTGGGTGACTACGGTAATGCATCCCATATTTTCTTTGATCTTTGAAATCTTCTCTTTCCAAAAAGCATTCAGATCGGAAGGCTTCACTCCGCATTGAACAGGAAACTCATAGGGCAGAGTGGTCGGGAGCTCGACCAATCTGCCTCTCATATACGGAAAAACGGAACAACATCCTCCTATGCCTGCGGGAGATAAATAGTCTACATCCGGCACGCTGCAGTCGTATAAAAAATATTCCTGCAGCACATTAAAGAGCCGCTCACTCCGAAGCCATGACGGAGACCTGAAACCGGCTATGTTATATAACTTGATAAGATCTCTGCTTGCCTCCAGCCTATTTCTCATACTTTCTTCGCTCAAATAAGCCAATTTATTATCATGATTATAACCATGCAGACCTATCTCGAAGCCGTTTTGCGCAAGCCAGTCCAGCACAGCATAATCGATTTTGTATAGCTTTGGGACTACATTCCATGATGATCTGAAACCTAATTCTTTTTCCATGGACGCGATTTTACGCACCCACTTCCAGTTCGTATCGCTTTCGATATCATGTGTAAGTATAAGCGCACAACGTTTATTTTCCGGCCAACTGATGGGTTTAATGAAACGGTCGTACTCTATTCCAGATGACCTTCCGGCAAAAACTTTACGAAGACGTTCCAGCGAACCCTCATAAGGCCATGACGGAAACGCCATGGTCAGTCGGTTATCTCGCTTAAAAAGCTTTTGCCCATAATATCTGGCCGCAGGCGGAATCCGCTGATAATTGAACGGGCTAAATGTGTAAAAAGGCCGGCGCAGGTCCGCATATTTTTCATAAACAACATTCTCAAACACTTTTTCGGCATAAGAATCCTGGAGCGCTCCGACAGCATCCGGTCCTGGAGCAAGCTCCTTACCTTCATAATACGCCGATAACTTTTCAAGGTCATCTTTATAGGATGCGTACTTAAGCTGGCTATTTTTATTGAACTTATTTGCAACAACCTTTAGCGCCACAGAAAAGAACCGGAAATTCAGGAATAGAACCAACCGGAGAAGGTTCCATACTTTTTCCGGAGAAAGGTACCACCTTTCGGACATCTTTATCACGTTACCACCGGCAAACGATGACCTAAGAAGCCTTCCGATGCCTTTTATGCTGAGATAGAACGATAGGTTCGCAAACATAGTATCAAACATCAGCTCATATTTATCATTGCCTTTGGGGACATACGGCAGGTCGTCACCCTCCCACATATATTGAACAGCGAAATTTTCCCAATCTTTTTCCACTACCAGCTCTCCCCGGCGCTTTAACATCTCATAAACAGGGGTTCCCGGATACGGCGTAAGGGTATTGAACCGGATGCTCGATAGCGGCATATCATCGACCAGCCTGATCGCATCCCATCTGTCCCTGGACACTTCCCCGGGAAGGCCGAAGATTATTGTTGTAGCGGCAGCTATACCCTTCCTATGGGTCAGCTTTACCGCATCCACAACCTGTTTCACCGTCTCACCTTTACCGATCAGCTTCATAAGTGACTCTGAACTCGTTTCCATGCCGAAGGCTATCATCTTAAAATTAGCGGCCTTCGCCCTATCAAGTATCTCTTCGCTTATATTGTCAGCACGCATGGAACCGTGAAAATTTATATCCTCGGATAAACCTGCCGCCTTTATAGAATCGAGTAGCTCAATGAAGCGCCGGCTATTACCAGCTATATTATCATCCATTAACCATATCGTCTTTTGTCCGTATCTCTCGATAAGGACTTTGATCTCGGACATTACCCTCTGGATGCTGAAATACCTGTATCTTTTCCCCGAAATGCTTCGGGAAGAACAGAATATACAGTTATACGGGCATCCTCTTGACGTAAATATGCCGCCGAATGACGGATACCTGTCTTTATCTTTTTCAAAAAGATGATAGGGAAATGACGGTATCTCGTCGAGGTCCTCGATCAAAGGCCTATCGGCATTATGGACGATCCCACCATTACGTTTAAATGATACACCGGAGATGCCGCTATAATCACTGCCTTTAATTATCGAATGCGATAGCTCCTCAAATGTCCTTTCCCCCTCTCCCCTGACAACTATATCTATGCCTGCATTGGAAAGCGCCTCATCGGGTAATACAGTGGGATGTATACCGCCGGCTACGATAACGCAATCCGTGTCTATTTTCTTTATTTTAGCTCCCAGCTCATAAGCCCTCTTGGAATTTATGGTCAATACGCTAAGGCCTACTATACGCGGCTTCTCTAGGGAATTAATTAAAAAGGCAAGGTCTTCGTTTTTAATAAAATCCAGCTGTTCATCGATTATGCGAACGGGAGAGATGCCATGCGCTATTAAATAGCCGGCGATGGCACCGAGGCTGGTAGGAAAAGTTGTATTTATCGCAGAGCTTACGATCTTATTCTGTGATGAAGAATTTACGGCCGGATTAATGAGAAGTATGTTATTGCCCATATCTGCGAGTAAACGCTACCTTATTGTTTCGTCGTTAGACGTGGATGTTTCCACAAAATATAGAGGCCTCTTTCTGGATTCATCCAGGTTGCGCCAAAGATACTCGCCTATCACGCCTAGCATCATCATCTGAAGGCCTCCTAGAACAAATATAGCTACCATTATCGACGACCATCCAGGTGCAGGTTTGCCCACAATAGCATGTATTATGAGAAACGCCCCATAAATAAACCCGGCGGTGGCCACTACCGCGCCCATGATTGACATTATTTTAAGCGGCAGACCGGAAAACGCAATAATCCAATCCCTTGCCAGGCGCAGGCGCCGTTTGAAACTCCATTTGGTCTTGCCTCTGACGCGCGGCTTTCTATCATATTCGACGAAGTCACTGCGGAAACCCAGCCACCCTATAAGGCCGAAGAGAGAGGTATTTTTCTCGGGGCAGGCATTTATCGCTTTTACCACCGTACGGTCCAACATGAAGAAATCAGCCCTTGAAAAATCTATGTTCTGCTCCTGAGTCTCATCCAATAAAAGCAGTATGCGATAAAATAACTGTGCGGCTTTACGCATATGCCACGCCTCCGCTTTCCTGTCTTTTTTCAAAGCCCATATGACTTTTGCACCAGCAAGCCGTTTTTTTATCATCTCGGGCAATACTCCGATATCCTCTTGCCCATCCGCCGCGATACACAAAACAGCATCTCCTCGGGAATTGGCCAGGCCAGCACGGAGCGCGGTATGGCTTCCGCTTCTCCTGCTCAACCTTATGCAATTAATATTATCTGCGCCGAATTTTTTAACGGCCTCGAATGTATTATCGTCGGAATGGTCGTCTACAACTATTATCTCATAATCTCTTATACCCACGCGCGCCACCAAATCCTTAACGCTTAATATGGCGTTAGCGATATTCGGCTCTTCATTGTAAGCAGGGATAACTATTGATATATTCATATCTGAGCTCTCCTTATACCACGCGCCGGATTCCCGACCGCTACAACGCCTTCTTCAATGTCGGAAATAACATTCGCGCCGAGCCCTATCAAGGCCCCCTTACCTATCGAGATCAGCTCTCTCACGCTAACGCCGGATCCTACATAGCACATAGGGCCGATAACAACAAAACCGGAAATCGAAACATTCGAACCTATGCTGCAATAATCTCCTACGGAACTGTCGTGTGAAATCACGGTATTCGGCAGGACCACGCAATGGTCTCCTACCACAGCTCCGCAGCTCACAAAAACATTGCGCATCAAAATGGTATTACAACCGACTTTAGCGTCAGGTGAAACGGCTGCCGACGGGTCTATTATCGTCACGAAGCGCTTTTTATCGATCCCAAGGCTCTCTATAATCTCCCGTCGTTTCAGATGGATACCGGCATTGCCCGGCACAGCCAGGATCTTTGAATCGGGGAACCGTTTCAGGATCTCTCTGCCGCCCAGAACTTTTACGCCCAAACAATCTTTTCCATGTAAAGCAGGATCATCATCTATGAAACCAGTAACATCCCATACCCGTTCATTCCGATTGATCGCCATTATAGATAAAAGCGTTTCTCTGGCATTCCCTCCGAACGGGAATATGATAAGCTTTTCAGGCATCTTTAATAATCCTCGCTATTGTTTTGATCTCTGCATCCTTCAACCCGTTATATATCGGCAGCAGCAGCACCGAACCACGCGCCGCTTCCGAATGTCGCAGAGCTTCACGATGTTTGCTATACGGCGGCTGCCTATGCGCATTCATAACGCCCATACGGGTGGAAATTCCATTGTCCAGAAGATACTGCATCAGTCTGTTTCGGCCGCAGGGTGATCCCTTTAATATCCTTACCGGATAGCTCTGCCAGTTCGTCCTGGCGTAATCCGGCTCAACTGGCAATCCAAGCCACGGGATGCCGGAAAGCTTCTCTTTATACCTTAAGGCAATGCACCTTCTTTTAGCGATCATCCCTTTCAATCTATTCAATTGTTCGATTCCAACCGCGGCCTGAATATCCGTCATCCTGTAATTGTACCCCGTAGTTAAATATTCTTCAGCCGCTATATTCCTGGACAGATGCCTCGCCCTGTCCGATACGCTCATGCCATGCTGTCTCAATAATCGGAAATTCCGGTCATGCCGGGGATCGTTTGTTGTTAGCATCCCCCCGTCACCGGTCGTAATAACTTTTCTGGGATGAAAGCTAAAGCATGCTATATCACCATGCGGTTTACCGATCTTTTCCCATGAACGGCCTGCAGTCATAGATATTTCGCTTCCTATGGCACACGCAGCATCTTCCACCACCGGAATATCGAACTTGCGCGCGATTGGCAGAATGCGCCCCAAGTCACAAGGCATCCCAAGCTGATGAACCACAAGAATAGCACCCACGCGTCCAAAATATTTTCCACGCCTATCGACTACGGCGAGCGGAGACTCGCCTGCCGCTATCCAACCGGCATTTTTATAATAGATCTTCCCGGCGCGCTTATCGCACTTATCTATTAAGAGCTCTTCGAGTCTGTCAGGCGACATATTATAAGTTTCAGGCTCTATATCGATAAAGACGGGTTCCGCCATGCAGTGACGTACGGCGTTCGCGGTTGCTATAAATGAATGGCTTACGGTCAATACGACATTGCCTGCCCTCACGCCTACCGACATAAGTGCAACGTGAAGAGCTGCAGTGCAGCTCGATACCGCGCACGCGTATGTCGAACCGACATAGGAGGCAAACATCTCCTCGAAGCGTCTGACCATAGGCCCTTGGGTCGCCCAGCCTGAGAGTATCGCTCGACTGGCTGCAGCGCACTCTTCTTTTCCCATGAACGGCCTGGCTATCGGAATGGTCCTTTTCATCTCCAATTAATTCCTTTTTCCTGGTGTAAAAGCGATGATATGCCGGCGGGTCTTGCCGCAAACCATTCCGTAGTCTTCCTCAAACCTTCCTCGAGCGATATACGAGGCGACCAGCCTGTCATTGAACGAAATAGGGACGAATCCGAGTATAAGCGCAGCACATCGCCGGGCCTGCCAGGCCCATGCTTTACAGCAGACTGAGGCCTCCCCGTAATCTTTGAGATCGAAGCCGTAAGTTTATTTATAGAAACTTCTGAACCGTTCCCTATATTAAGAGTTTTGCCTATGGCCTTAGGGCATAAAGAAGCTGCTATAATGGCCCTAGCCATATCCTCGACATACGTAAAATCGCGTGTTTGCCATCCATCTCCGAATATTAGGATCGATCGCCCGCCTAAAGATCTCACAATAGATTTGGGGATAACCTCTCCTGCGTCCCCTTCATGGTGAGATCTCGGCCCGTACGTGTTAAAGGGGCGCAACATCACCGTATTCAACCCATAGGTTTTATAATAAGCTCTGGCATACGACTCGCCGGCGAGCTTGCTAGCTCCGTAAACGGTGCACGGCTTTGTTGGATGGGCCTCATCCATGGGTACATATTCTGCCGTGCCATAAACTTCTGAGGATGAACAATAGACCAACTTCTTAATCCTGGCTTCCAGGGATTTTTGAAGGACGTTAAGCGTGCCTTCGGCATTAACCCTATGATTTTCGAATGGATCTTTTATCGAATGTCTGACTCCCAGACATGCAAGATGAAAGACCGTGTCCATATCCTTGACGGCCTTTTTCACATCCCGGGAACTTGTCACATCTCCCGCAGATAACTCTAAAGACCCCGCGGAAAGATGATGCGCGATGTTTTCACGCTTGCCGTTGATAAAATTATCTATAACGCGCACATAGTAACCGTGAGCAATAAGAGCATCCACCAAATGGGAACCGATAAAGCCGGCTCCGCCGGTCACCAGAACCCGGATTTTTTTTGATCTTATAGCGCGCATACTAGATCCTATTTCTTGCGCGACATCTTGATGGGCTTAGCGGGGTTTCCGGCCCATACCTGATCCGGCCCCACACTCTTGGTAACAACGCTGCCTGCGCCGATAACCGAATTGCGGCCGATAGTGATGTTACCCAGGATGGTCGCGTTACTGCCTATGGATACATTATCCTCGATATGCGTCCTGACAAGCCTGGAGGCCCAGTCGCTTTCGGACTCCAGGCCGCCATTTGCATTCACCGCCCTTGGATGGTTATCGTTAATGAACATAACCCCGTGGCCTATAAAACAATTATCACTTATCGTTACGCCTTCGCATATAAACGTATGCGATGATATTTTACAGTTCTTGCCAATATGCGAATTCTTCTGCACTTCAACAAAGGCGCCAACTTTAGTGTTATCACCTACGCTACAGCCGTATAGATTTATAAATTTCGAAAGAATTAAATTGTTCCCTAATTTAACATCTTCAGATATGCACTGGTATTTGTTCATAGTTTTATAAGCTTACCTTTCGCTCTTAGAGATGCATCAGATGCCTCTAGCATCTCCACTATCCTGAGGCCGGCCTTACCATCATTTATCGGATTCTTGTTCTTATTGATGCAATCGATGAAGTATGCTAATTCCAATTTTAACGCTTCAGTATGATCCACGCGAGGCGCCCACATATCTCCTGAGCGGTATTCAACCAAAAGGTTGTAAACGCTTTCCGTATTTTTAACGCTGACGCCCTTATCATAAATCTTTATCTTCTCATCGGTTTCCAGATCGTTCCATACAAGCATCCTCTTCTCTCCGCCAATGAGCGTCATCCTTATCTTGACAGGCGAAAGCCAGTTCAGATTAAAGTGGGCAATAAGGTTACTCTTAAAATATACCGTTATATATGCTATATTTGCCAGGTTTCTGCCAAAGTGGTCTATGCCGGTCGCGGTAATCGCAATCGGCTTCTCCTTAATTACGTAGTCCATCACTGAAAGATCATGAGGAGCCAGGTCCCATATAACATTGACATCATGCTGAAAGAGGCCCAAATTAACCCTCGTGGAATCGTAGTAGTAAAGCTCTCCCAATTTACGATCGTCCACCATCTCCTTTATCTTCTTAACAGCTCCGGTAAACAGAAACGTGTGATCAACCGCGATCTTTAAGCTATTCTTATCGGCCAGCTCTATCAGCTTCGTTGCCTCCATGACGTTTGCAGTAAACGGTTTTTCCACAAATATATGCTTGCCATTTTTAAGGGCATCTTTGGCAAGCTGAAAGTGGGTCGAAACAGGCGTTACTATGGCAACGACGTCGATACTATTGGACCTGGTGATATCGCGATAGTCCGTAAAAATATCCACATTCGGATGAGCCTTCTTCGCGCGGGTTAACGCATCCTGCCTATTGTCGCATATTGCGGCAACCTTAACTCCTTCTACAGCGCTAAAATTACGCGCTATATTCGGCCCCCAATATCCGTATCCTACAATACCTATGTTCAACATTGGCGTCTCCTTAGAGTTATATTATTGCATATGTCTTCGGAATAGGCAATATTCGCAAGTATAATCGGCCTGAGCGGTAATTTTATTCATCTTTCTCTATTTTAAATGCCTTTTTGATCTCATACAATATCCGCTGAAACGGCATCTGCCTATACGGGCGAAGAGTCGACCCGTTTCTAGCTGTGCTCAAATCTAGAGTATAGTAAAAATCTGAATAGGGAATACCGTTGATTACGATAGCATCCACGCCATTACCCTTTATCAGAGAATGATCTTTGAGAATATCTTCCACTGCTGCTATATCGCCGTTACTGCTCTTAAAATATTTCCCATAATAGGCATCGAAGACCCGCCATTTCCCATGCAGCTTAACGAAAGAAAGGTTATACTTGTTATTATGCTGTCTGTCGTACGCTTTTCCAAAAAAAGCCGGTAGCCCGGCATACGCGCACAATGTTGTAAATATGTCCTGAAACTGCCCCGGCATGCCATAACCTCTTATAATTATGTATAGAGTGTGGTCATCACATACCGGCATGCCCGCCGGCACATTTCTCAAATTACTCTTGGTCCATCTAAGTATAGCGAGCACCTTCTCTTCTTCAGTCCT
The DNA here is from genome assembly GCA_903843285.1 of Candidatus Omnitrophota bacterium. Classification (GTDB taxonomy): domain Bacteria; phylum Omnitrophota; class Gorgyraeia; order 2-01-FULL-45-10; family 2-01-FULL-45-10; genus CAIMPC01. Next base: position 80,827 of record CAIMPC010000007.1, on the reverse strand, counting down.
GCAACCAGCCGTTATCTGCCTTGCAAGTCTTTCGTACTCATAGTGTCGGGCCAAAAACTGCGTCCACTTTACATAGAGCGGCATATGTATCTGCCTGAAATATCCGTTCACACCGACATGAATAGACGTGGGAAGATTCGCTACCCATATAACTGCCGCTAGCACGATCAGTGATAATAATACCCGTCTTATGTTACGACTCATTCTCTTTTACTTTCGTATTGTCCAGAAATCCGCGGCGAGCTCTTCGAGATATGTGAACGGCATTGTGAAATATCCATCCATACCCCAATCTTCACCCCAGGAGTTACGTACCAAAAAGCGTTTCTTCGTCTTATCGTAGCCCACGGCCATTACCGCGTGACCGCCTATCATGCTCTCGCTTTTCTTTGGCATATTCACTATACCTGTCCGTTTTACAGTATCTGACTCAAAACTATCATATATGGAGAAACCGAAAACGAACGGATACCCCTCCGCAAGGCAGGTGAGCATCTCGGAAAGTGTATCGATCCTGTGATAGGACACAATAATATGGTTCTTAGCATCGGAATAACACGCGGCCGGCGGCTTCACGGCAAATCGCTTGACCACGTAAGGCCACATATCTTCGGAGCAGGATCCATAGTTCTTTAATGTCTTAATACCGTCCCGCAGATATGCTCCGGAGTCGTATGATACATCACCGGAGAGCAGGCGTTCATTGTAATATATGAACAATCGGCTTACATCTGTATACTCAGAATCTATAATGTTGTCCAGGTATTCGAGATTCCCTGCCAGCGCCTGAGCGGTACAGCTTCCAAGGCTGCCCTGATTCTCTATAGCTGAACAACCGGTCCTTAAGTCAACTTTGTCCGGCAGACGCATAACAGGCCTTATGGCCTTATATAACAGATCCCTCCTATCAGGTATATCCGGAATCCAGCCGTATATTCGTTTCATATCGCTCCTTTTCATGTAAAAATGCTTCGGCTTTAACTATGTTTATTGCGATTCCGCTGATGATAATACTTTGTATATCTCAGCATATTTAATTATCGCTTCGTCTTTTGAAAGATGCTTCTTGGCCGTATCTCTGCAGCGAGCGCGTAAATTCTCCCCTTCTTTTTTTAAGTTCAGTAATTCGTCTACCGCGAGCTTGAAATCTTTCTCATCAAATTTATTTACAACCACCCCTACGCGATTTACGCGCACCAGCTCTTCAGTGTCTCCGACGCCCGGATTAATAATGACCGGCACCCCTGAAGCCAAAAACTCACCCATCTTTATCGGCGAAGACCCGAACTTATTATACGGATTGATGAAAAATATCCCAGTGTCTGCGAGGCGCATATAAGACGGCATTTTATCAAATGCTACGTTTGTCTTTATAAATACCTTATCTTTCGGGATATTTAAGGCTTCCGTTCTGTCTATTACGATTTTCGGGTCATCATTAGTCACTACAAATAATACCGCTTCAGGGATCATCTTTATCATACTGCCGAAAAAAGCTATCATCTCATCGATATAATAAAATGACCCCAGTTTGCCGGGATACATTAAAACAAATTTATTCTTTAGTCCAATGCTATCCCTTAGGCCGATCCCGGAACTTTCTTCGTAATCGAACTTTGTCGTATCGACACAGCACGGTATGACTTCCATGGGAATATTTCGCTTCTCCAGATAATCGAGAGATCTATTAAGATCGAAATGTTTTTGAGTAAGGACCGTGACAGCATCCGCAATGGTAAGAAGCTTTTTTTCAGCTCTCTTCACGAGTCTGAACTGAAGGCTGTCCGTTTTCCACATGCCTCCTCCGACATACTCCTCAGCGAGGAGCCCTCTCATATCAAAAAGAATCTTAACCCGAAGCAGTTTCGAAAGCATGATCATGATAACACCAGGAGTTACACCCCTGACATGCACTATCTTAACGTGAGCGGATTTTATTAAAAAAAATGTTTTCAGACTTCCGACTATCAGATCGAATATTGTGGATAATACGGGTGGGCTCTTATGATACCGCAAATGATACCATTCGATACCGTCTTGCTTAAGGCCTTCTTTTAATTCTTTGATAGCGGCGGCACCTACCCTGTCGAGATCTTTTTTCTTTTCATAAGTCAGGAGTATAAATTCATAGTCCGAACCGGTCAGACCTTTCAAATAAGGTAAGGCTTGAGAGGGCAAGATCGGCTCAAGCAAGCCGTTATATGATAAGAATAGCACTTTCATGCAGGGTCTTTCGCCTTCTTATTCATGAAGATAAGCCTTACGCTCATACGCACTGCTTTGACAAGAACACCGCTGAACTGAGTAAGCGCAATACTGATAAGCCTTAGAGGATGCTTAGCGTTATCCTTAATGAAATTTTTAAGATTTATCGGTAATATGACTTTAAGCCTGGCCTCGAGATAGAGCCTTTCAAACATGCCCTCCGGCATATCAGCATAACTGGCCTGAGAAGCCTCCTGGTCTCCGACGTCTTCCCAATTGGGTAGGGGTTTTCCCTCACGCTTCAACTGCTCGTAGCTCGGAGTGCCCGGCAACGGCATGAAGATATTAAAGCCTATCATGTTCGGACGAATTGTTTTTATAAACTTAAGTGTTTGCCTGAAATCCTCGGCAGTTTCGCCCGGATAGCCGGTTATGATATTCGCCTGGAACCGCAGATGCGCCTTCCTCGTCAGCTGAGCCGCCCTTAAACTCTCCTCTATCTTCTGCTTCTTGTTCATTAGATCAAGGACCCTCTGCGATCCGGACTCAAAACCGTATTCCACGCCGACGCATCCCGCCTCTTTCATGAGGCGTAGCAGATCTTCCGTGACGATACTTGCCTTAGCCTGCGCTATCCATTTTATTCTTTTGGATATTCCTTTTTCGACGAAAAGTCCGAGCAGCTCCTCCGCCCTTTTCCTGGAGCTCAAAAACATATCCTCGGCGAAATAGAGCGCCTCTATGTCATATTTCGATATTAGTTCCTCTATCTCCTTTGCCACACGATCCATGGAATGAAAACGGACTTTACCTTTGAATACCAAAGGACCGGCGCAAAAATTGCACCTGTAAGGACAACCCCTGGCCGTAAAGATCGATGTTGTCCTTAGATTAAGGTTCCGGCTCGTGAACCTGGACGGCCTTGTGTAAGATTTCATATCCAGTAGATGCCTTGCCGGCAAAGGAAGCGTGTCAATATCGGCAATAAGCGGCCTGTCGGGATTAGTGATAATACCCCCGTCTTTTCTATAGATTATACCGCTTATGGAAGAACAGCTTTTACCGGAGGCAAGTTCCAACATAGTCAATTCCCCTTCGCCCCCGACCGCAACATCTACAGATCCCGCTTCTTTAAGAGTAAGAAGCGGCTCACCTGAAACATGGGGGCCGCCTACGACTACTGCTATATTCGGGAAATATTGCTTAATAAGATTCGAAATATGAATAACGTCCGGCATGTTTGGAGTAGTAACGCTGATCCCGACAATTTCCGAATTAAAAGATCTTATATGCTCCAGCGTATCCAGGTCTGTCTTATCGAAATCAAGGCCATTCTTGCGTAATGATAAGTCCCTATCTATTATTTCGACATTATGGGACTCCTTTTCAAGTACAGCGGCTATATAGGCCAACCCGAGCGGCGGCCAGAACTGCTTATTTTCGTCTACCCTCGCGCGCTTTCTGGAAAGCAAAGGGTATATCAGGGTTACCTTCATAATGCGCTTCACCCTCTTAGTTTAAAGACATCTATCCTGGGACCTTTTATGTAATCTTTAAGATTGTCCCATTTCACAGATCTCAGCGCAACATAGTCCAGGTCCGACATGTGAGGCACCCACGCCGTCATTTGGTAAGAAGGCGCAAATGACTTGATAAGCTCATATCGCGAAAGGACAATATTCATCATTTTTTCACGCTCTTCATAATAATTTTTTGGCATAGAATAATTGAATTCGGGCCCAGTAGGATTATCATTATCACCCGATATTATGATATACGAGGCGCTGGTGCTTTTTGCCTCATCAGCCGATATCGCGTACTTCTTAAACATATCATATAACTTACTCCCGGCATACAGCCGGTCGAAGTTCTCCATTCTCATCTTTAATGGAATACCGCTCCCGCCTGCCAAGACCGCGGAGTCAAGGTCCCTTCTGAGGGTTTTCAAATTATCCGTCAGCACCGGCCCGTGTATCGGAATAGCGGAGATATAGCCTTCTTCGAGTATTTCTGCGCCCGCCGGAATATTCTTCTCTATCCAGACCTTCGCTATGGTTCTGGTGTCCGGGCCGGAGATCACTTTCATGAACTTCACCGAATCGCAAGCTGTCGGAATAACGATCATTATACAAGCGCATACAAATACAGGCGTCACAAATTTTGGAAATAATTTATTAATAACGGAATATAGGAGCCTTGCCGACAGGATGAACATAAAGGGTATTACCGGAAGCAGGTGATACGCAAATCCGGTAGAATGCATGAAAAGGATGTAATGCGCGATCGGAGTGGAGACAAGAAGTATATCCCATTTTGAACGCTTATACATAGCATAAAGGATACCGCATACTGATAAAATTCCGAGCGGCACGCCTAAGCCATTTCGTATGTGATTGGTGAAATAAAAGAGCCAGATGTTTTCATTTGTATTTGTAAGAATATACGCGCCGCTATTACTAAGGATCGCCTCCTGGTAAAATCTATCCAGATTCAATAAAAAGAAAGGCATGCCTATAAAAGAGCCTAGAAATACGAAAAAAGAGCCGCACATTATGAGCCGTAAGATACCTTTTGCCCTGTGCTCGAGATGCTGACCCTTGATAAATGCAGCTACATATAACGGAGCAATGCCGAATACGGTGAAATATTTGCATGCGGCGGCCAGGCCGATGAGAACTGCCGCGGCATAATAGAACCTAACCTCTCCCGGCTTTTCAATGCTGTATACGATAGATATGAAGGATAACATTAAAATAAATACTGATGGCACATCCGCTAGCGCCAGAGAAGACATCTGAACCATCAATAAGGAGAACCCGGCGAAAAGTCCGGCTGCGAGGCCGATATTTCTGCCATAGATCTTTCTTCCTACCAGATAAGTCAGGTATACGGTTCCGACACCGCATATAACGGTAATACCTCTTGCTATCAGAAATAAACTGGTCGGATCCTTCAGGTATCCCAAATATAGATCGATCGGAGAATGGAAAAAACCCGCAATCTTTCCGAAAACATAATAGCCCGAATATCCTAAAAACAGGACGATTTGATACAGGGCGCCATGCGTTAAGGTTATTAATTCAAGGTTTCCCGTGCCGAAACGAAGAGCGTTATCGATATAATTGTTCTCATCGTGCCAATACATAAGAGGAAGATTGGCATAGATTGAGTACAGCCTGATCGCTAAGGCGGAAATGATTATGGATAATAAAGCCAGGTTCTGTTTGATCTTTTTCATGATTTTAACCCTTTATAATTTGCAGCATCTGGCGCAAGCCGGGAGAAGGCCTTTTTTTAAAACTCGCCTGAATTCCCTGTACTTTGGCCCGTTCCATACCTTAGAAAAACCGTCTTCGAACACATTTCCCATCTTATAGCTGATCGACTCGCATGGATAGGCATCCCCGTTCGGGCGTACAAAAAGTCCTCTCCACATGAAGAGGCAATTTCTTCCTGATCTGAAGTCCGGGGAGTACCATGCCGCCAGTTCTTTTTCGCCCAACTCAGGTGTAAACGAGATCCTGCCGCCGAATTCAGCCTTTAACTGCTTTATCTTCTCAAGATATATTATTTCCTTGCCCCGGATATCATATATGTAGCTTGTCGCTTTTATCTGTTTGGAGTCTTTAAATACGGACTTCAAGCATTCGTTCGAGCGCCTTTCCTCAGCGGTAGAAAAGAAAGTCGGGTGCCCGAACCTGACGAGATCAACCCCGAGGCCTAATGCCGTCCTGGCCACTTCACTTAGGCAATTTAAATTATATTCGCATATAGTGGTATGCGTGATAACGCTGGTGCCTCTGGGCTTAATAGATGTGAAGGCCCTTATATTATTTATCATCTTGTCGTAAGCGCCGGGAACGGAGAGTATAGAGTCGTGTATATCCCTGTTCCCCTGCAGCGAAAACGCTATGTGGCCCAATCCGGATTCGATCAATTTTTTGATCAACTCTACATTAAGTAACGTGCCGTTTGTAAATATACCTGATGTTAGCCCTCTCTCATTGACTAAGCGCACTATGTCCGGAATATCTTTTCTTACGAAAGGCTCTCCTCCAAAGAGTATTATGCTCGGCTTGTAGCGCGCAATATCATCCAGAAATGATGCTATCTTTTCGAGTGATATGTCAGTGTTGCCGCTGTCATTCAATATGTCGGTTATATTGCACATAGCGCAGCGAGCATTGCACCTTGTCGTAACAAAGAGCGCCACGTTCAATAGGCCGGAGCTTTTACCGGAGCCCGACATAAGGTCTTTCGGGAAGAGAAAGATCTCTTTTAATAGCGTGGGAACGGAGTAGGCTTTGAAGACATTTATATAATTGTACTGTTTCTTTATTAACCCTTTTAGCTCTTGAAGCATTGTTAAACCTTCCTCATCGAGACTACCGACTTAAATGCTGTCCAGTAGCGAAGTATATCTTCCGCGTTCTTTATAGAAAACAATTGCCGCAGTATATAGCCCGGCCTGAAATAGTAGGTCCTGTAGGCTTCAACTATCGCGTTCTTCATCTGGATCTCAGTGATGCCTTCGGGTACGTAATGCAGATGGGTCTCTTCCGTATCTATGAGTGACGTATATTCGTCGTAATTCTCATGAAGTATCTTCCCCGCCTTTTTGGCCATGGAGTAAAGCTCGTTGCCCGGGAATAGTATCACGGTAAAAAAATTCACCACATCGAGATTCATCCTCTTTGCGAAATTAACCGTATTTTTTATGGTATCGAGAGTCTCTCCGGGAAGGCCAAATACGAATGTCGCCCTGACATTAAGCCCCGCTCTCTTCGCAAGCTTGATACCCGTTTCATTCTGTTCTACGGTAACGCCTTTCTTAATGATATCAAGCATCCGCTGGTCACCCGCCTCTATACCGTATATTACCTGCCAGCACCCCGCCTTCTTCATCTTCTTAAGGATCTCCAGGTTTACGGTATTAACGCGCGTAAGGCACGTCCACGGGACTTTAATTCTTCTCTTTAGTATCTCATCGCATATCTCATCCACTCTTTTTATGTCGAGAGTAAAAGTATCATCCATGAAACGTATTTCGCGGGCACCGTGCACATTGATCACGTTCTCCATCTCATCCACGACATATTTTGGAGAATGAGCCCTGAACTTATTTCCGAATACTTTCCTGTCGCAAAATATGCATTGATATGGACATCCCCTCGACGATATCATAAGGCCAACCGGTTTCTTTATGTATGAAGCGGGTACCGGATTATATTTATGGAGGGGGGGGTAGAGATGCCGGGCCGGAGGAGGTAAGAGGTCCAGATCTTCGATATAAGGCCTGGGCGCTGTGAAGACAAGCTTTCCATCCTTCTTGATTATAAGCCCTCTTATACCGCTAAAATCCTTTACGCCGGACTTGATCGCATTGGAGAGCTCAAGCATCGTCTCTTCCCCCTCTCCGACCACTCCGATATCGTAAGGACCGGAACTCATCGTCTTTTCGGGAGCCGAGCATAACTGCGGCCCGCCGATAATAATCGGTATACCCGGAAACCTGTTCCTGATCTCTTCTGCAAGCTCATTCGAGGTTGAGATGGTAAGGATGGTAGCCGTTATGCCTATTATGTCCGGGGATGCATCCGATATGTCCTTGAGCATATCCTCGAGGATCTTGGGCTCCCCGATGTAATCAAATATGCGCACACCTATTCCATGCCTTTCCAGCAGGGACGCTATATAGCCTATTCCCATGGTTGGCAGGACATTAGCTATGCCCTTCAGGCTGCCCGCCTGCTTAGCCACCGACAATGGAGGGCTGATCAATAAGACTTTAAAACCGGCTCTATCATAATTATTCATTTAATTGGCTCTTCTAACCAAACATTTTATCGCAGGTTTTACACACCGAGGGAAATCTCTTTTCCAGGTGCCGCCGCCTGAGCGACAAAGCCTCCGGACCGTTAAATATCTCTTTCAGCGTATTTTTCTTCGCGTCACCTATCGCGAGGCTGCTATTCATATCTATGCAGCACGGGAATACAATACCATCCCATCGTATTACCGCGTTCCTCCATAAAGTGCGGCAGCTTCTGTCTCTGGGGGATGATTTGGTGCCTATTAACGGTTCTGTTTCCACATAAGTCACCTTATCGCCCCACTCCCGCCTTACCGCATCGAGCCTGCGATCAATACCATCTAAACCTGCGACATTGATCCCTATCTTAATATCCGATCCGGCCGTTTCTTTTTTCCGGATCAGATGCTCCATACTATCCTTTAACTTTTCGTATTGGAACCCTCTGTTCTTCTCATAATCTTCACCGGTACCTTCCAGAGAAAAGAATATCTCGTCGAGGCCGCTTGACAGTATCATATCGCTCATCTTCTCCGAGAGCAACGTGCCGTTCGTGTATAAGAAGACGTATATGCCCTTTCTTTTGGCATAGGTGATCATATCAAAGATCCTGGGATGGAGCAACGGTTCACCGTACCTGCTTAGCATCAAACAGGTGATCTGGGGGTTTGAATCGATAATATGTGTATAAAAATCATACTCCATAAACCCCCTCTTCTCTTCGTTGATCCGCGCGCTGCAGTGTTCGCACTTAAGGTTGCAGGAATTCGTGGGCTCCAATATAACGCCTTGTGGCTGGAAGGACCTGGGCATTCCCATGAGCCTGAAAAACTGGTTCAGTAATTCTCCGAAAAAAGATCTATATGTCGGGAAATAATCGGGCAGCCTTTTGGCGATCCGGCCATCCTGCCTGAAAATGATTCCCACGATCCTGTATATAAGGAGAAGCGGATATTTCATGGCTGGAACGCGCGGCTTTTTCATCCGTCAATCACCTTGTTTTTTTGCACGACGAAAGTAACTACGAGAGGCCTGTCAAACTTATTTCCCAGGGCATAGAACAGTTTGAATAACATTTTACTGAAATGACTTCCAGGGAAGAATTTTTCGGGATATTTCGTTGGCACCACGGCCTTAATCTTCATGCCGCATTGTTCCAGCGCCTTCCGCATTGTCTGTCTGGAAAAAAATGTCGAGTGATGGACAGGATGCCCTCTCATGACCGGAAGCTTGATAAGTCCAAATGATAACCGGTAAATATAGTTGCATATCGTATATACCAGGCTATCCTCCATGGTCGTTTCTACGAACATGTAGCCGTTCTTTTTCAGGAGAGAGGCTGCATCCTTCAGGAATTTTATCGGATCTTCCGCATGGTCCACTACATCCCACATCGTTATCACATCAAACTTATCTTCCTCGGAAAATTTTTCAGCGTCGAATTCTCCGCAAATTACATCCAGTCCGTAATTATCCCTGGCGTATCCGGAGGCATATTCCGAAGTCTCTATCCCTCTGGTCTCCCATCCACATTCTCTGGCAATCTTCAGGAAAGTCCCTATAGCACAGCCGATGTCTAGCATATTTCTGCCTTCCGGCTCGTAAGGCTCAAGCATCTGTATGCGGGACCGGAAGATATCCTCTTTCTCTTTCGGATAATTGAAGAAGTAGTCGGCCTGCTCGTTCGTAAAATAGTCTCCTGAGTACAGCTGTTTCGCAAACTCGGCCGACAGGATAATATCTCTGAAGATAAGGCCGCAGCCATCACACCTTACGATGTTAAACTCATCCAGCTTATACAATATCTCCCGACCCTTTTTTTTGCACAGGGGACACTCTCTTTTAGGATAACTCATATTTTCATTTTTTATCATTATCATGGCTCAAAATATGGCGTATGACATATTGCGGGGTCTGGTTATTTGTCATGAATAGCTTTCCCAAGTATTCTCCCATCATGCCGAGCATCAACATCTGTACACCGGCAAATGTCAACGTAGAAGTCAATATCGCAGCCACTCCGACCGGCATGTTGGGATGGACTATTTTATCGATAACAAAAAATACCGTAAGACATGCTCCCAGTATCGAAAATAGTACTCCCAGCAGTGTACTCATTCTTAACGGATAGATTGAAAAATTAACAAACATATTGACCCATAGCCGGACCAGCTTCCTTAGAGTGTATCCGGACCTGCCCCTCTGCCTCTTTTCGTGTCTGACTAGCACTTTACCGATATTTTTGGTGCTTCGCAGTATCAGGCCGTCTATGTATGGAAATGGCCCGTTATATTTTATAACTTCTGAAACAATAAATCTGCTCATACATTTGAAACTCGAAAGATAAAGATCTCCCGGCTTATTAAGCAGGCAATTAGCCACTGCATTATTGAAGCCCGATCCGATATTCCTGAATAAGGAATGCTTCTTTTTCTCATAATAACCGTAAACGACATCAAGTCCGGAGCTCACAGCTTTTTCGACAAGCTTGTCTATCTCTTCAGGAGGATTCTGGAAATCATCATCGATGATAACGGTGTAATCACCAGTGACATTGTTCAACCCCGCCAGCACCGCATTATGCTCTCCGAAATTTTTGGCAAGGCATATGTACTTAACAATAGACGGATATTTCTTGAAGAGCTTGCGGCACTCCTCATCGCTGTTATCCGTGCTTCCGTCATTAACCAGCACAACTTCAAGTATATATGATTTTAAATGCGCCACCAGCTCATCCGTAAGTGTACCTATGGTCCTCGCACCCTGATACACGGGAATAACAACGCTGATTTTCATATAAATCTCCTATTTATCCTTAGCCTTGCTGAAACCGACTCGGGCAAGAATCGATGGCAGGTTCTTTCCTACACCGATCAGCCAGCTGGGATTTCTGATCATAAAACATGCCAGTCTGAAAATGGTTTCCGGCCTCATGTAAAATCTCTTCGATGCGTGCGTAGCGAGGTCTTCTATCTCCTTGCTGGATAATTCACATATCTTTTTATCCTTATAAAGCGTCTCCATATCAGATCCTCTGAGAACGAAGAGCATGAAATAGTTAGCCACCGATGAACCACACTCCAGCGAATAATCTATCGTAGCCTGTACCGTCTCCCTGGTATCGCCAGGCAATCCGAATATGTACGCGACAGCCGTCACAAAACCCAGCCGTTTGGCGATCTTAAGCAGGTGCGCAAGCGCGTCAGGCTCACCGGGATCGCGATTTGTATTTTTTAGTACCGCAGAATGGGCAGATTGCAGACCGAACGAAAGGGTGTCACATCCGGCCTTTTTCATAAGCCGCAAGATCCTTTCCGTGTCCGTTCTTAAATTAAACGGATGCAATATCGCCATCCATTTTATTCTGTAAGGCTTCTTGATCAATTTATTACTGAAATCTTCGATCCAATCGTTTGTCATACCGAAAATATCATCCTGGAAAGCGATATATTTTGCGCCATACTTGCTGATTGCATCATCTATCTCCGCAATGACATTATCGACACTTCTTCTCCTGTATTTACGGCCCCATATTTTAAAAGAGGTGCAGAAATAGCACTTATGTGCGCAGCCTCGCGAGGCTATTACTGTTATATAGGGCTTTCTCATCCCAAATAAGAAGTAATCATGGTATGCATTAATATCTACTTTCGACCTGTCAGGAAAAGGTATTTTGTCCAGATCCTGTATCAGGTCCTGAGGCGGCGCAGTCACTATATTATTCTCGTTTTTATACGAAATGCCTTTTACCTCTTTAATGTCTTTACTTCCATTAAAATAGTCGACCAGGTCTCCGATAGTTGTCTCGGCCTCTCCATGTACGACTACGTCACATCCATGGTCCAAAAAGGTCGCGTTATTAAGCGTACATGGCCCTCCGACAAGTAAAGGGATATCCATAATTTCTTTCAAGCGCTTGCACCATATCTTCACCTTCTCTTCCTGAGGATCGGAGCAATAGAATCCCGCCATATCGTACTCTTTTAGCTTTTCTGCCAACTGGTCGAAGCTGAAAGGCGTGACTGTCTGATCGAAAATATTTGTGCCAATACCCCTCTTCTCGAGAACAGCGCAGAGATACTGCAAGCCAAGCTGGGGACGCCTCTGAACGCTATATCCTACATCGTTTCCAAGGTAGTAGACTTCGGAGGTCTGCGTGAGATAAATAAATGCTGCTTTTTTTATCCCGGATTTTTTTGCTGTTTCGGTCATTTGCTGATAATTCCTATTATACTGATTCTAATTCTGTTCGTTTTTTACCAGGCTATCTTCTTCTATTTTTTTACACACCGTAGTAGTACTGCTGCTATCGGGTACCTCTTGTCTAACCTTCTTATCTCTACTTTAAAACCTGCCCTTTCCAGTATATTCCCGAGCTCCCCACTCGACCTGTAATAAAGATTCCCCGCATTGCCCTGGAGCATATCTGCCCAGTAAGCGAACAAGTATTTTAAAAAAGGTCTTTTATCTATATCCTGTATAAGGAGCAACCCGCCCTGACTGAGCATTGAATATATATGTTCTAAAAAAATCTCCTGAGCCGAAAATGGAATATGATGAATTAGATCACATGCAACGACCACGTCCGGTGAGTCCAATATTAAATTTAGCGCATCTGCCTTTTCAAACCGTATATTTTTTCTGGCAAGGATTGTTCTTTTCGCTAAGGCTATCTTCTCTTCAGATAAGTCGATGCCTGTTACGTCCCTGCTACCGGATCTCATCGCCATCGTATTTGACAAGAGACCTGCCCCGCAGCCTATATCATACACCCTACCTTCTTTTGGAACCAGTTCTTCTACGGCACTTATCGGACTGACTATCCATCTGGCTTTTAAATAAAAGATCTCCTTTTGTGACAATCCGGCATAAAGCCCCAGCAGATCTTTCGGTATGCTCATACAGTTTGCAGAGTTTTTTTAACTCCGCCTGTGGTCAAAATATTTGCGTCGTGCGTAAGCCGGTCCTTTAAGGCGGCATATATTATTTCAGCCAAAACATCATTCCCCTCCGGTTTAAAATGAAGCCCATCGGTGTAAAGCGCTTCATGACCCGGAATATTATTCATTACCCGAGCGGCATCAATAAATATCGCGTTATTCTTTATTGCAACTTCCTCCATAATATCGTACATCTTATTATAGACAGGGTCCATTCCCTTCCCCAGTAGCAAATAAGCCTCATTCTTAAAAACGCAAGCCTCGGTAATCAATACAGGCGTTATATGATTTTCCCTGCAAGTAGCTACGAACTTTTCCAAACCTCTCTTGTATGACTCAAATACCTCAGGCGTATCAAGAAATGCCTTCGCCAGGCGCTTGGAATCATTGGTCGGAATATATATATCGCTGAGAGCATACCTGCGGGGCTTAAATAAAATATTGAACTTTTCCCATACCGTTAGGAATAAAAGGCTCTTCGTCGAAAGCCACTCTTTAAAATGAAATATTTTATAATGAAAATCCCTGGGAACATTTACAGAGCTACGGAACATGTAAAGATGGTTAAAGGTCGAGTAGAGCGTTACCATATCGGGCTTATACCCTATCAACTCTTTCTCGAGAAGATAGTTTATATAAGGCAGCTCTTGCTCGCCAAGGCCTGCGTTTATTACTTCATATCTTTTCGCGTCGCGATTAAGTTTTTTTTCTAAAATAGCAGGGTACGTATGCTCTATATCACTCTCGTAACCGGCAGTGGTCGAACCGCCGGTAGCTATTATCCTGTACGTGTTCGGATCTTTTCTTGGTTCGAATTCATGCGACCTGAATCCTAAAGAATTTACCAAATTTTTATATTCAGGGTAATCAGGATTATGTTTTTTTATACCGTTCGGAAATTCCTTAGACCATATCTGTATCTCTTGAATATTCGTATTCTGGCCGGACATCTTATTCATCGCTATTTTCGTTAACTGCTGGTCAAAATCTTTAGGCCTTGGTACAAAGCCGTATTTAAGCCAGTAAACTGATCTACTGCTCTTGAAATACCATCTTATCCTCTGTGTCAGCTCCAGCGCGGAAAAGAAGATAAGCGGTATCAGGATGGCAACAATTATTGATTTCGTAAGTTCCGTGAGCTTCATTAACAAAAACCTTATTTATAGATCATATACCTTTATAAAATTCCGCTATATATCCGCATATTTTAATTACTTCGGCATCCTTCAATTCCGGAAATATCGGCAGGCTCAATATCTCCCTGGAGAGCTTCTCGGCAACAGGGAAATCGCCTTTACCGTACCCCAGATGCTTGAATGCCTTTTGCAAATGAAGCGATATCGGATAATGTATTTGAGTTTCGATCCCATTCTTAGCGAGCGATTCTTTTAAATCGTTGCGGCGTGAACATCTGATAACATACAGATGAAATGAATGCCGTGAATTTTTTGCCGCTGAGGGACACTTAATTTCTGAAATACCTTTTAAGCATTTTTCATATAAGGCGGCGATCTCTATCCTTCTGACTATAGAACGGCTGAGATATTGTAATTTGACCCTCAGTATTGCGGCCTGGATTTCATCGAGCCTGCTGTTAATTCCCTCTATATCGCAAACATATCTGGTCGGCTGTCCATAATTTCTCAGCAATCCTATTTTCTTGGATAAGACTTTGCTATCAGTAACTACTGCGCCGCCGTCGCCGTAGCATCCCAGATTTTTAGTGGGATAAAAACTATATGTGCCTACATCTCCAAAGGTCCCTACCATCTTGTTCTTATACTTAGCGCCGTGTGCCTGAGCGCAGTCCTCGACAACAGCTATCCGATGTTTTCTGGATACATTCAACACCTCATCGATATTACATGGGTTGCCATACAGGTGGACCGGAATTATCGCCTTGGTTCTTCTAGTTATTGCTTCGGCAAGCGCATCCGTATTTATATTCGCGGTTCCCTCATCTACATCTACAAACCTGGGCCTGGCACCCGCTGATATTATGGCCATAGCAGTGGGGATAGCTGTATTTACGGCCGTTATAACCTCGTCACCTCTTCCTATCGACAATGACATAAGCGCCAACTGGATGGCTTCGGTACCTGACGCGACACCGACCGCGTACCGTGAACCATTATAACGGGCAAATTCGTTCTCGAACGCCTCAAGCTCGTAGCCCAGAATATACCAGCCGCTATTGAGGACCCGAAGTACTGCCTTATCTATCTCGCGACTTTGCGCACGGTAAGACCTCTTCAGATCCGAGACGAGGATCCTACTACCAATAGTATTTTTTGTTATTCTCATAGAATCCAACAGTCTTTTTAAGCCCCTCTTCAAAACCCATCTTCGGTGCCCATCCGGTAGCTTTACTAAGTTTTGAATGGTCAGCAAAGTAGTCGCCGATCTCTATCTTCTTTTTTTCCTCCGGAAAAGGGATTACCTTATATGACCCTCTCTTCGCGATTTTAATAACAGCCTTAAGGGAATCCAGTACACTTATAGGCGCCCCGGATCCGACATTGTATACTTGACCATTAGTTTCATCTGTCGCTGCGGCGGCCAGAAGAGCATCGACCACATCGTCCACATAATTAAAGTCTCTTCTTTGAGCCCCGTCGCCATAGATGGGTATCTCCATGCCTTCCATGGCAAGCCTCACAAACCAATTAAGATAACCCTGTTTCGAATGTTTCATCTGGTGGCGAGGCCCATAAGTATTGGTAAGCCGAAGCGACGTCGCGCGTATTCCGTAAACATTATTATAAAGAATATGGTACCATTCCCCGGCCATATTATTGATACCGTTGACATCAGTGGGACACATCGGATGCTTCTCATCGACCGGCAGGTACTGTGCCTTACCGTACTGTCCCCTTGTCCCGGAGAATACTATTTTTACTTCGGGGTTATTCTTTCTGCATGCTTCAAGTATGGTCAACTGGCTTTTGCAGTTAATCTCCAGATCAGTATATGGATCCTTCATGCTGTCGATGTGACTCAACGTGCCGGCCAGATTAAAGATATAATCGTGCCCTTTAACGAGATAAAGCATACTGGATTCATCCCTAACATCGGATATATTAACTTTCACACGGCTCTCGATGCCGGTTATGTTAAATAAGTTACCTCCATAGTCGGGAAGCAACGAATCGACAAGCATGATTTCGGAGGCATGCCCGACCAGTCGGTTCGCCAGTGTACTGCCGATGAAGCCGAGGCCGCCGGTTATCATAACCTTCTTGTTTTTAAAGACTTTTCCCACATCAACTATCATGATAAGCCCCTCTATTGTCTTGAAATGCACGCAAATATCATATGAAATTCGGGTGCTGTTTATCCTGATCTTTTGCGAGCATGAATTTTAAAAATAGTACGCCTGTATTAAAAAAATCACGCGGATTCTCTACCATTATCCTAAACAACGAGAATAGCGTATTAGGGCGCCAGTAAAATGCCCTGTATAATTCTTTCTCTATAGCTATCATTCTATTTTCGTAGGCCATGTCCTTAAAAAAATTATGATATGGAAACAGCGTAAATTCCATACTGTCCTTTAATCGTTCGAAGAGCGGCGTGCCGGAATACGGCGTCAGCTTGCTCACAATCACAAAATCCAGTTTGGACCTGCGTAATCCGTCCTTATTCTCGGTGATATCATCAGCCGTCTCTACCGGAGCGCCTATCATCATGAAGCCCGACGACTGAATACCGACCTCTCTCACCCACTCTATACGCTCGAGAATATCAGATGCTTTGATGCCCTTCTCATAGTAGTCCAGCACCTTTTGCGAAAAGCTTTCTATTCCTATGTAAATCCTTTTGCACCCGGCTTTCTTCATGAGCGCCAGAAGGCCGCGGTCAAGCGAATCAACGCGACTTAAGCATGTCCATTTTATCCTTAGCTTCTTACGGGTGATCAATTCGCACATCTTTTCCACTCTGGCCTTGCTCATGATAAATGTGTCATCCGTGAAACGAAATTCCCTGAAGCCTTTCTCCACCAGAAATTCTATCTCCGCCAATATATTCTCCGGCGATCTCATCACCACTTTCCTGCCGTACGACGTAACGCAATAGTTACAGCTGAACGGGCAGCCTCTGGCGGATTGAATGAGCGCGATCGGGCCGCGCATCAGCATCTCCTTATAATTATTTGTGGCAAGCATTGACGGGTCCGGAAATGGTAATTGGTCCAAGTCCATCATACGTTCAGGAGGCACGCTTTTACCGTCTCCCCTCTGTATAAGCCCCGGTACGGCACTTAGCTCAGTGCCTTCCTCCATTGCCTTCACCAATTTGGATAAGCATAATTCGGGCTCACCTTGGACAATGTAATCAATGTTGGTATTTTTAAAAACTTCACGGGAAAACATTGATGGATAGTATCCGAATACCGTCATCTTTGCGCCCGGATTGCTGCTTTTTATGCTCGTAACCACCTTTATATCGTCGGAAAAACATTCCATCCCGATCATAGTAACCACCATGTCAGGATTCTTCTGCCTAATGAAGTCGATGGTCGAGTCCAGATCTCTCTTTTCGGCAATGGCATCCACTACAAATACTTCCGCCTTATTCCAGCTTTTTAAAGCAGCTGCACAGGATAACAACTCCTGCGGCGGAAAAAGAAAAGACGGAGAGTTATAGGATCCGCAGAACCGCCTTACTATCCTATCCTTGTTAGGAAGGTTTACACACAATACTTTCATGATAGATCATCCCTTATGCTATCAGATTTCAATTAAATTATTTCCTGCAAATAAAGTGAAATTCCATCTCTTCGAATCCGCCCACCAGGAAACACCACAACCTAGAGCATATAAATGGCGATAGATTAGCAAAGAAGTCCATGGCTGTCCCAAAGATAACCCCAAAATAGTAAGCAAAAGATGGAAGCGTTTCTTTCTTAAGATATGGCTGGGCGAACCATCGCAACTTTACTTTATCGCAGGCAAACTCCGATCCGCAATATCCGCCTTTAAATGACGGATCAAAATAGTACGGAAAGGAGACGTCAAACCCGCGCTTGTGCTCAGGATGCGTAAACCCCCGGCTGAAATGAGGTACCTTCACTGCCAGTACCCCGCCGGGCTTCATTATACGCCTCAGCTCTTTCATTACACCAAATACATCTTCGAGATGTTCGAGAACATGATCCGCCTCAATAAGCTCAAAATTATTATCCGGAAATGGATATGGGATGCTATTAAGATTGTGAGCAATATCTGGCTTTAGATGACCATAACAATCTAAATTTACATATCCTTCTTTCTTGAACGCACCGCAGCCTAAATTTAGTTTAGTTAATTTTTTCGGTTCTTTAGACTGCATATTCTTCCTATTTGGTCATGCTTTACATACAATAACATATGATATTGGAATAAAATGTACCATTCGGGAGGTGTAATTATATCATTTTCTCGAAGACAAGTCAATTTCCTCTTGATAGAAAAATACCGAAATTGCCAATATGAGGTATAATGGTATCAGCGGCACAGCATACCTGCCTATGGCGTCCAGAAATGAATAAACAAGGTTAAAGTATATAATTATAGTCGATAAAGTTAACCATCTATCCCATATTTTCAGGTATTTTATGGCAACTATAAGTGATAGGATCAGTATTGGATACGCTATAAATCTCATAACACCTTTAATGCAGGACAGGATCATAGTGCCATCCCTGATAGCAATGAAATGGTTACGCACCACCGGCTCGTTCAATATAGGCAGATAAGTAAATGCCGACATCTTAATGGCTTCTACAAAAGTATAGGAGATGTATTTAAGCGGTGATTTGGATATTTTACTAACAGCTTCTCTCCTGAATATCTCCTCTATCTGGGGATCCGACAGGCCTTGCGCGGTGTATTCTCTGCGCAAGCCTTCAGCTCTCTCAAAATCTTTGAACAGGTATCTCTCCGGCTTTTCAGTCAATCCCGGAAAGATTTTGTTTCCCAGATATTCCGAAACACTGTAGCAGGCGGTGGCAAGGATCTTGTTATTAGAATCATCCAATTTTTGGGCCCTGGACCACAATGCTTCGCCGCCTCTTAATGTCAAAGAAGATATATTAAAAACTGCCTTATTACGATTAACCCAGCCTGACACCAATAAAGAATCCAGCGATATGAATAGCAAAAAGCATATCAGGAGCTTTTTCATACTTAACTTCTTCATTATAATCATAAAGATTGTCGCAGCCCCAAGAGCGATCGGCAAGAAGAGCGATGCCACCTTGGTAAGCGACATGATACCGAATATGCCTCCCGAAGCGATCGCCCACATAATACTTCCCTTCTTGATAAACCTGTTATAGGTGTATAGCCCTAAACACAACAAGAAAGTGAAGAAGGTCTCACTTAAGAGATATGCCGTCATATTTGCAAGTGTAGGGAATACTGCGACTATAGCCCCGGAGAAAAGCGCCGTTCTGGCACAGAAGATCTCTTTCGCTATTATATACGCCAGGATCGCCGTCAATGCATGAAGCAACATTTGAATAATAAGCGCTGCCGCTATATTATGCCCGAAGATCAAAAATATTATCGCTAAGAAAACCGGATATCCGGGTTCCCTGAACATGGTAGGCGAATAAGGTGCGTGAGCCTCGAGCGAGAAGCCCCTCCCGCACGCTAAATTAAATCCCAGCCGATCGTATTGGATCGAGTCTGCGCCGGATATAGCAAAGTTAAATGAGAATACAAATATCCCCGAAGCTATTATGCCTAAAAAAGCTATTAGAATAATTTCTTTGTATTTCATCTTATCTGTCGTCTTGAGCCTTTAACGATCGCATAAGTTGCCATACCAAAAGCCATAAATAACATGGAGGCGATAAGCGATATGACGGCCGATATCCCATAGAATATATCATGTATCTTAAAAATGTAAAAACCCGTAGAGATAACAAAGATAAAAAGAGAAACTAATGAAAAAGGCAGAAACGCTTTAATGGGATTATAGTATGTGATCGTATGCAATAATATCTGCATCGTCCTTGCCGTGTCGTGCAGATGCCGGACTTTCGATTTTCCTGTACGTGACATATAATCGATCGGTACAAATTTTATCAGGTATCTGTTCGAAAACAGTATTATGGTGATCGTGGTGGTGAAAGAGAATCCGCTGCAGAAATCTTCCTCGAACTGCATCACGACATCCTTTTTAAATATCCTTAATCCGGAATTGGCATCCGGTATCTTTTCGCCGGTTACATACCCCAGTAGAACGTAAAAAACCATTCTGGAGAAACGCTTCAATAAGGAACCGTGAAAGTGCTTACCCTGCCTGGCACCGACCACCATATCATATTCATCTACGTACGGCAGGAGCTTCTTTACATCTTTAACAGGATAGCTCTCGTCGGCATCCATGATAAGTATATTGTTATACCTGGCTTTTTTTAGCCCGGTGGTCAGTGAAGCTCCGTATCCCCTGTTAATTGGGTGAGACATGACAGTTACTCCCTGCGCCTTAGCCGAATCGGCCGTAAAGTCCGTCGAGCAATCGTCAACTACTATGATCTCATGCTCTATCTTTTCGAGCGACATGAAGCTCTTCACGTGTTCTATTACTTTAGAGATGCCCTCAACTTCGTTGTAAGCCGGTATTATTATACTTATAGGTGTCATGATTATTTCCTTTCGCGCTATTTTTTTGCCGTTACGCAATAACTATATGAAAAATATTTTAAGGAAGACTTGGCGATCAGGCAATGCAGCGATAATAACGCCGAATACGCCCTCGCGATCGATCGGGTAGAAAATACTTCCATTACGTTGAATGGAAGAAATAAAAATGCCAAAGAATCTACGGTTCGCGCTCCACACTTTTTGGCAAGCGTTGTCCACTTCCAGGGAAACTGCTGGCTTAATTCCTGGAAAATATTATTATAACTTCCGTGCGGTTCGGGTAGCGGAAATGAGGGATGGCTTTTCCTGAAACTGCCGATTATCGTCGATCCGGCCCGGGAACCGTCATCGGCTTTAGGCAAAAGCACCTTATCTGTTTTTGAGGGCATGCCAAACACTTTAGTATACGCTACCTCCAGAATACGCTTCGTCGTGTATAGATACAGATGCAAAAAAGCAAAAATGCTCTGGACGTAGGTCGGGACAATAAAAATTACAGTTCCGCCGGGCTTGACGACGCGCAGCATCTCTTTCAACGCCTTCTCTTTATTATCAATATGCTCCAGGACGGATGAGGAGAAGACCAGGTCAAAAGTATTATCACAAAACGGCAACCCTTCACCGGAGCAGGATACAAGATCCACATTTTTAACGCCGAGCCTGTTCAGAAGTCCGCTGGCGACAGTCATCCCCAGACTGTGCGTAGCACCGTTATAATAAGGCAGATCAGTGGAGACGATGTGCCTGGCTATGCAGCTGAAGAACGCGGAGTTAACTCCGGAACCGCATCCGACCTCCAGGACCATGTCTGCGCCATTAACATCCAATAATCTGGTGATCATCTCCATCCCGGTCTTTTTTAACAGAAAATCGCCGGGCACAGGTTCGTAATCTTTTAAACCGTTTATCTTCCGATATATCTGCCCGAAACGGTCATACATCCCTGAGAAGCCTCCAGCTGACAAGTATGTTCCTAAACCGTTTTATCTCGGATGCATTAAAGAAGCCTGTGAAATATAAGGCGACAAATAAGAAAGCGATCAGCGCCGTCTTCAGCATTACGGTCATAATCATGCTCGGTATATTGACCAATCTGCTTAAAAAATAGATCACTACAGCGCACACGGCTACTTTAGCTATCCTGACCCACTCTATATTGATAGGGTATAACTTCTGTGAAAATACCGTGGTGAATACCGCGACGATAAGATAGCTGACAACGGTAGCGTACGCCGCACCCATCATTCCGAACTTCGGTATGAGCACTATATTCAACCCTATGTTAACCAATGCTGATAAAAATAATATAACCGGCTGCAGATACACATTTTTTGAAATAATAAAGCCGGACAGCATAAAGATGTAGATTCCCGACAAAAGATACGCGAAAGCGACCCATGGCACTACCGCCGCGGCGCCGTAATACGCCGGAGAAGTAAAAATCCTGATTATCTCCGAGCTGAATACGGATATTGATAATGCGAGAATAAATATGGCAACGCTGAAATATGTGAAGACTCCCCCGAATATATGCTGGGCCTTATCTTTATGCTGCTGGTATATGGAGAGCATAAGGGGTATCCACGCTATAAGGAAAGTCTTCTCGACCATATACATGACCTGGCCGAGTTTATAGCCAACCGAATATAACCCGACTTCCTGCAGAGTGGACAGTCTGCCGAGAAGATAACGATCTGAAAAGTCTATCATCCACGAAAAGAAAAGCACTGGCAGGTAAGGCACTCCGAACTTCAACATACCTTTAAGCTCAGTCAATGAAAACTCGATCGCGTAGTTCTGATGTGTCTTAAGATATAGAAATACACCGACAAATATATACGCTATTATATATGCCTCATATATCCCGCCTATCCCTCTACCCATGGACAGAAAAAGATAATTTGCAATAACCATTACTATCATACCCAAGACAGTAATGGACGTAAAGGTAAGCACCTTCTCCTTTATCCTAAGCAAGGAAAGCGGTACCCAAGTAAGAGATTGTAGGAAAACTCCCAGCAGCATTAATCTTATGAATGGCGCAAATTTATCGCTATGAAGAACAACTCTTGAAAGGAAAGGCGCAAAGACCCATAATAATATGGTGAAGAAAAGAGCAAGGCCAAATAAGAACAACAGTGCAGTGCTGATGACACGCCTGCGTAAGTGTGATTGATCCGGAGAATACTGGTAATACCAGCGAAATACCGCGTTGATCATTCCGAAATCGTATAAGAAAAAAAGCAGACTGGCTATTATGCTTATCAGGGAATATATTCCGTAGTCAGCCGGTGTTAGGGACTTCGTATATAACGGTACAAGTAATATGCTCGATATCGCTGTAAAAGACATGCCCATTCCGTAAATAAGAGAATGCGCGCCGGCCTTCTTCAGTGTATTAAATAAAAGCCCTCTGTCGTGCATATTATCGGCCTTTTTTATTACTATGCGACCAGGCTCTTAGGATCAAAGCATAGCGTGGTAACTTTATTATCTCTATTTTTATGTTTATAGCCGCATCTTTTAAATGCTATCTTTGAAGCTACATTATTATTTTTGATCCTGGCGATTATCGGAATAGCGATCTTTTTAAACACTTTTTCGGAAGATAAAGTGATGATCTTTCTACCTATACCAACCCCCCTGAAGTCGGGGTTTACATTTATACTTATTTCTACGGAGTCCTCCTGTACATTAAATCTTAAAAAGCCGACTTTTCTGTTGCGCGATATCGCCATATACATTATGGCGCTGGGATCTTTTAATTTTTCGTTGAACCATCTCTTATGTTCACTCAGAGTGACCTTCCTCGGACCGAGAATTGAATTCCCTCTCATGACACGATCGTTTCTCCATCTGAATATATCCAAGCAATCGGATCTGTTCGCTTTTCTAATTATTATTGAGGATAATAAATTACTCTGAGATGCGTTCATCACACAGCCCTAACGCCAATTTTTATTGTACAAATCTATATATTGCTGCGCCAGCTTTATAGCATTATGATACTCTTCTATATATTTACGGCTCTTTATGCCGAGGTTTTCCCTCATATTTTTATCTTCGATCAGTTTTTTGAGCGTATCTTTAATTGTATCGAGGTTGGCGTTAACGATAGGATTGTCTTTTGGCATCAATCGTAGCGCATCTTTATTAAGATAACATACTACCGGCCTTCCCATGGCCATGGCCTCTACCGAAACGCCGCTATAGGTACCCATCAACAATTGAACTACCACAATATCCGCCTGCTGATAATAGTATTTCATGGACTCAAAGGGAACATTGTCAACAAATACAAACTCGATCTTGTGTCCTTCATCCCTTAATTCATCTGCCGCCTTCTTAATAAACTTAGTCCCCTTCTGATCGCCTCTGGTCTTGGCGTTCTCGAACGGGTGCAATATCCTGATGCTTCCTTTAGGATCGGGCAGAAGATGTTCGGATGGAATTTTATCAACCGGACGCCAATAGTCCAGATCTATCGCGATTGGTACGTATAAAGCATCCGGAACTATTCTTATAGTATCCGATCCGCCATACACTCTGAAATCGGCATACTTAAGATGCGTCAGGTTATCTCTTAGCTTGCGCGAATTCTGGCAAGTGCGTATACAATCATCGCAAGTGCTGTGTTCTTCGGACAACTGAGACATAGTCTTAAGACGTATGTCGCAGCCCCAATACTGAAATACGATCTTTTTGCGAAATAGTCTTAAGATCATGAGATCCAGAGAGGACCTGCTGCCAAAAAATGTTTCCGAATGAAAATGAAAGACGTCATATTTAAATAATGCCGAAATGAAAAAAGCGGAAAACCTGATAAGAAACTTTAAAGTCTTTAATATGTTCTTAGGATTAAAGGATATGCTACTGCGGTCAAAATGAAAGTTATAGTCACAGCTCCTGACGCGAAGCTCTTTGCGATCGGCGTTAAAGGTCATGCAGTCGCTCTTATATCCCAGCTGCCTCTGGGCCCTGGATATAACCCACTGCTGGTTTATCACCAGGACGGGCGCATGCAATATTCGAGGATGTTTTGTCTTCATCGACTGATCCGTGACGTTATTACCGTAAGTCTTTTCCGCAACGTTTTTTGTCCTCCACGTACTCCTTTATGTAATAATCTATGGTCTTCGAAAGGGCAGAATCCGTACCGTACTTTGGAGTCCAGCCAAGCAGGGCCTTAGCCTTCTTTATGGACGGAACCCTGAAGGTGACATCCTGGTAGCCCTCACCATAGAACTTCTCCTGACTGACATTCTCGATTTTCACTTTCTTCTGCACTATTTTGGATTTCACCAGAGGATGTTGTTCGAATATCCTCTTTATCTTGGCGGCCAGCTCTTTTATGGTAATATTGTTGTCAGGATTACCGATATTAATTATCTCTTTGTCGCATACCCCGCCTTTATTCTCGATTATCCTTAAGAGGCAGTCTATGCCATCGTCTATGTAAAGGAAGCATCGTTTCTGATGTCCCCCATTCACCAGTTTTATGGGCTCGTCTCTCAATATGCTTCCTATGAACTGTGTCACGACCCTTGAGCTTCCCTCCTTAGTAGTACTTATACTATCGAGTTTTGGCCCAAGCCAGTTATACGGCCTGAAGGTGGAAAAGTTGAAGTTCTTCTCAAACCCATATGCCCATAGCACTCTGTCGAGAAGCTGTTTACAGCAACTATATATCCATCTTTGCTTATTTATCGGGCCGAGGATGAAATTACTTTTATCTTCATCAAAAACCTCATCCGTACACATTCCGTATACCTCGGAAGTGGAAGGAAATATAACGCGCGTATTATACTTTACAGCGCTTTTAATCACCTCGAGATTTGCTTCGAAATCGAGATGAAATACTTTGAGGGGATTCTTCACGTATGTGGCGGGAGTCGCTATAGCAACCAGCGGGAACACAACGTCGCACTTCTTAATATTGTACTCGATCCATTCTTTATTGATCGTTATATCGCCTTCCACGAAATGAAATCTGGGATCGTCTATTATATTTCCCAGTTTATCAAATCCTATATCCAGCCCATACACATCCCAGTCTTTTTCGCGTAATATCGCTTCTGATAAATGGCTTCCTATAAAACCATTTACGCCCAATATCAACACCTTCATAAGTCACTCCCCCCTAAAGACAGCACCTATAGATCTTGCTGGCTTGTTATAAAACAAATTTTGTGAACTATTGATTTTTACAAACTACTTTCTTCACTACATCCGCCACGTAGTCAATATCGCCGGGTGTCATTTTAGGATACAGCGGCAGAGATATGAGGCGGTCAGATGCATATTCCGCGTTCGGGAAAGCCTCGCACTCGGCGCCGAAGTATCTCTTATAATATGATAAAAGGTGGACGGCCCTGAAATGAACACCGACGCCTATATTATCCGCTTGTATAGCATCTATAATTTCATCTCTGGTCATCTTAAGATTTTCAGTCTTAACTCTGATCGGATAGAGGTCATACGCGTTCTTGCTTCCTATGCCCGGGGGAGGAAGAGTGATTATATTCTTAATTCCCTTAAAATGACTGTCATACCTATCGGAATATTCTTTTCTCTTATTCCAAAAATCATCAATCTTTTTCAGCTGTTGTATCCCGAGAGATGCCTGAATATCGGTCATATTATATTTAAAGCCCAGATATTCCATATCCCAATGCCTGAACTGGCCTTTTTCGTATCTGCGCCAGGCGGTCTTATCCATACCATGGAGCCTGATAACCCGCACCCTGTCCGCAAGAGAAGATTCGTTGGTTGTCACCATGCCGCCTTCACCTGTGGTTATGTTTTTTATCGGGTGGAAACTGAAACATGCTGCGTTGCCCATAGAACCGATCTTCATCCCCTTGTATTCCGTCTCTATTGCATGTGCTGCATCGCATATGACAAATAAGTTATTTTCTTTTGCAATAGCCAATATCTCATCCATCTTGCATGGTTGTCCCGCATAATGAACCGGTATTATGGCCTTCGTACGTTTTGTGATCTTCTTACGGATCTCGCGGGGATCAATATTCATAGTATCGGGGTCAATATCTGCGAGCACCGGCTTCGCGGAAGCATAAAGTATCGAATTTATAGTGGCAACAAAAGTCATCGGAGTTGTTATGACTTCATCGCCCTGCTCTATGCCTAATCCCACTATTGAAAGGTGAAGAGCGGCTGTTCCGGAAGTAACGCCTATCGCATGATCAGATCTAACATATTTGGCAAAGTCCTCTTCGAAACGCTTAGTCTTAGGCCCGGTCGTGATCCATCCCGAGTCAAGCGTGTCCATAAGTTCCCGCTTCTCCTCATCCGAAAACGAATAGCTGTTAAAGTTCAGATAATCTCTCATAACCCCTTGTTGAAAAATTCCGTCACTTTGTTCACAACCAGCTGTTTTTCATCAGCCTCAAGCTCAGGATAGACCGGTAAGGCTAAAGTCCCCAGAGCCGCTTTTTCAGCTACCGATAGATCTCCTTTTTTATACCCCAGATCTTTATAGCAGTCTTGAAGATGCACGGGTATGGGATAGTAAACACGCGCTTCGATGCCATTAGCCCCCAGAAAATCCATAAGTTTATCGCGCTTTTTACTATCTACCATGACAACATATTGATGATAAACATGAATGTTATGATTGGTAACTGTTGGCACAGTTATTTCATTGATTTTAGAAAATGATCTGTTATAATATTCCGCATTCTCCCTTCTGGCCTCAGACCATTTATCCAAGTGCTTTAATTTTACCCTGAGGACTGCTGCCTGAATGGTGTCGAGCCTGGAATTATAACCTATGATCGAATGGATGTACCTGGCCGAGCTTCCGTGAAGATGGAGTAATTTTACCCTTTCGTACAGTTTCTCGTCGTCGGTAACAACCATGCCTCCATCGCCGAAACCTCCCAGATTTTTACTGGGGAAGAAGCTTATAGCGCCGGCGGAACCAAGTGATCCGGCTTTCTTATCCTTGAAGACAGCTCCGATTGCCTGAGCGCAATCTTCGACAACTTTAAGATCATGCTTCTTGGCTATGGCCATGATCCGGTCCATATCAACGCACTGCCCATATAGATGCACCGGTACTATAGCCTTTGTCTTATTAGTTATCTTCTTCTCGATCAGGGTGGGATCCATATTGTAGGTTTTCGGGTCGATGTCTACAAATACAGGTTTTGCGCCTATATTTGATATAGCTTCCGCAGTAGCGATAAAAGTAAACGGTACAGTAATAACTTCATCTGTCTTACCCACACCCGCCGCCTGTAACGCAAGCTGTATGGCATCTGTACCGGATGCGACTCCCACGGCATACTTCGTACCACAATAAGAAGCTATCTCTTTTTCAAGATCATCGACGTCCTTACCCAATATAAAACATTGCTCGTCGATCACCCTTTTTAACGCACCATCAACATCCTTCTTGATCGTTCCATATTGTTTTTTTAGATCCAATAACTGGACTTTATAACTCATTGTAGCCTTTCCTCGGATACGCAATACTATGACCCGTTATATAAGCGTGTTTTTTATATTATATTACTTTAATATATTAATAATCATGATAATAAAGCTGCGGGATTAGGGCTATATTTTATGATAGATTCGTCGGCGTGTCAATCACTAACGGGGTGCAGTAGAAACAGTTACCCTAAAAAAGCATTATTTCTCTTAAAGAAACCGATAGTGTCCTTAAGGCCGTCTTCTATACCTATTTCGGGATG
The DNA here is from genome assembly GCA_903843285.1 of Candidatus Omnitrophota bacterium. Taxonomy (GTDB): domain Bacteria; phylum Omnitrophota; class Gorgyraeia; order 2-01-FULL-45-10; family 2-01-FULL-45-10; genus CAIMPC01. Next base: position 52,515 of record CAIMPC010000007.1, on the reverse strand, counting down.
CCATTTCAGGATGCGTTTTGCCCTGGATATATCCGGACATCTCACTTTAGGATCATCAATCGGCAAAGATTTATATATGACCTTACTGCGCGAATCGGTTAAATTACTTATTAATCTGGAAAGCCCGATAAGGGACATTTCGTCCGAGTTACCAATATTCACCGGCATGTTCTCTCTGGACATTAATAACTTGTATAGACCTTTAGTAAGATCGGATATATAACAAAAGCTCCTCGTTTGCTTACCTGATCCGTAAATCGTTATCGACTCACCACGCAATGCCTGACAGATAAAATTCGGTATCGCCCGGCCATCGTTGATACGCATCCTGGGTCCATAAGTATTAAATATGCGGACAATCTTGGTATCAAGCTTATGATAATGATGGTACGCCATGGTTATAGCTTCCGCAAACCGCTTGGCTTCATCGTAGACGCCGCGCGGGCCTATAGGATTGACGTTGCCCCAGTAGCTCTCAGGTTGCGGATTAATAAGCGGATCCCCATAGACCTCGCTGGTCGAGGCAAGTAAAAACCTGGCGCCTTTGGCCATAGCCAAACCGAGAGCATTATGTGTCCCGAGCGAACCGACCTTAAGCGTCTGTATAGGATATTTAAGATAATCTATAGGACTAGCGGGAGAGGCAAAGTGCATGATATAGTCTATCCGCCCCTTAACATCAATATATTCTGATACGTTATGTTTAACAAATTTAAAGCTTTCGTTCTTTAAATGATGCTTAATATTTTCGATCTTTCCAGTAATTAGGTTATCCATGCATATGACCTGATAGCCTTTTTCGATAAAAAGGTCACACAGATGCGAACCTATAAAACCAGCGCCGCCAGTTATTAGCACTCTTTTCTTGATGGAGCTCAATATATTCTCTCGCCTGTTGATTTATATATTTGGAGATCTCGCAACTTAAGTAAAGGGCGCAATTTTTCATTCATTAATATTAGTATGATCACATCTTCATTAGTGGCCTTATTAAAGGTACTGACAGTATATGATCCATAATTAGTTTTTTCTATTATGTAATAAGGTGGTGGTGGTGTGGCGGGCGTGGGGAGCTCTATCTTTTCTAGTTGAATCCTTTTTTGCATGCGAAAGTACATATTTCCGGACTTAAACCCTATACCAAACACAAGCAGATAAATCCCTAACATTAAAATCGCAATTTTAATCTTTTTACCCATATCTCTCCTATATTATTTATAATATTCATTATATAATACGCGGTCCATATTGCCAGTGAAATAAGGAAAACTCTGAACATATCTCTAGACATAGTGATAGAATAAACGAATAGAGTCGGTAAGAACAGTGCCAATAGTAAAAAAAAATTTGCCGTTACCCTTTCAAAATAACGCCTTGCGACATTATAAAGCAAATAGACGCTCAAGATGCTTAGGCAAATATTAAAAACTCTGACACAAATGGTGGAATATCCGAAAATAAAGTACAGGATACCTATTAAGCGGAAGTGAACGCCTACCGCACTGTTTAAAGGTGGTAACTGCATCTTTTCCCTTTTCAATGCATCAATAAATATCTGATCACTTGATTTATCACCCAAGAGCAGATCTTTTGTAAAAGGCATATTTTTTCCGCCATAACCTTCGAAAACGAGGCTCACATACCTGCCATTGATTGAGTAAAACTTGCTGTCTGGGGCAATAATATCTTTGCCGGTAACGGAGACAAAGATATCATATGCCGAGGCTACGATCAATCTCAGCAAGAATGCTATAATTATAAGCTTTTTATAATCCAGCCCGTGAAACCAGCTGAACCTATTAAGAGATATATCAGTTCGCATGACATGCTGTGCCTTATAAGAGCTTCAACTCCAGAATCGTATATACCCGCCTGAAATGAGATAATAATGAATATTGCCGCCATAAACCAGACTTTACTAAAGTATTTAATCAAGCCATACACAAAGAACGGGAAAAGCACCACATTCAGTAATACCTGAGGAGTAAATGGGCAAAAAAATACCGGTTGGAACAGAATATTAAAGATGCAGTTAAATAAAAGGCTCGCCATAATTGCCAAAGAGGGCGGCTCGGTACATAACTTTACTGTATAACCTCCTATTGGCCGAATAAAATAATGCTTTGAATCCACCTCGAGGTCTAACGTATGGTGATAAAGACGATTCAGGATATCGGATCCATATTTATCCGATATCTTTTTTGCACAATCTAAGACCATACCGGATGATAAAGAAAAACCGATGATAAATATTATCAAAACAATGAATGCCTGCCAAAATGCGTTTTTAAAAGATATCGTCATCTTATCTTTTATGCTTTTCGAACCACTCGACCGTGCGCTTCATGCCCTCTTCGAACCCGATTATCTTCTTTATCTTTAAGAGACGCTTCATCTTCGATATATCGGCGCGGGTCTTACGGACGTCGCCCTTTCGTTTCGGAGCATATTTGGGTTTAATTTTTGTCCCTAATATCTTATTGAGCTCGTTTACAATATCCATAATAGATGTCGTCGATCCGCATGCGACATTGAAGACCTGTCCGGATATCCCGGAAGCCGTGCACGCGCGAAGATTCGCTTCAACCACATTTCCGACAAATGTAAAGTCTCTGGACTGTTTCCCATCCCATTCCACGACAGGCGATCCACCCTTAGCCATAGTAAATAGAAACGCCGGAATAACCGCAGAATATTTGGAATCAGGGTTCTGCCTCGGTCCGAATACATTGAAATATCTTAATGACACAGTCTCGAGGCCAAACGTCTTGGCAAATACTACACAATATTGCTCAGCCGCCAACTTAGCTACACCATAGGGCGAAATGGGGCCAGGCAAATCGGTCTCCATTTGCGGAAAATGTTTCGCATCCCCATACGCAGAGCTCGATGAGGCATATACAACTCTTTTCACATCATGATCGCGTGCTGCTACCAGGAGATTCAGCGTGCCATTGATGTTTATATCGTTAGTGGTGAATGGGTCGTCAACGGATTTAGGGACAGACCTGAGAGCGGCCTGATGTATGACGTAATCTACACCGTTAAGCGCCTTGTCAAGATCTCGCCTGTTCCTGATATCTCCTTTGATGAGTGTGATTTTTTTAAGGAATGGCTTTAGATTCTCCATTTTACCGGTGACAAAGTTGTCGAGGACTCTGACTTCGGTGACTCTTGGGACAGTCCCCTTCGGGGACAGTCCCTGTCTCGCCTCCATCCTGCGAACCAGCTCCTCGACGATATTTGAACCTATGAATCCTGCTCCGCCTGTAACGAGATATTTTGCCATAGTTTTATCCGCCTTCGCTGCTATGCTGATATTAAATGAAGCTTCGGCGAGATCTTCAAGCCGAAGATTGCTCTTATAGTTTTATTATGTTGCTCCTATCTTCGACATTCTTCAGAATATTTCTGGTGTCCACTATAAGCTTCGAATTCTCGACGATGAAATCATAATCCACCTTCGTGTGATCCGTAACTATTACCACGCAGTCTGTGGATTTAAAAGTCTCCTTCGAGAATTTAGCGCATGTCAGATTTATCTCATCGATCTTAAGATACGAGAAGAGCGGATCGTAGTATGCTACATCCGCGCCCTTCTTAATGAACATGTCTATAATTTCGAGGGCCGGAGATTCGCGCAGATCCTTCACGTCCTTCTTGTATGCGACGCCAACGATAAGCACCTTCGAACCCTTTATCGGTTTTCTGTGTTCATTTAGGCCTTCCGCGGCCTTCGATACTACATAGTGAGGCATCTCAGAGTTTACCTGCGAGGCCAGATCAATAAATCGCGCCTCAAATCCATGCATGCGCGCCTTCCACGATAGGTATATAGGGTCTACGGGGATACAGTGTCCTCCGACTCCTGGACCCGGATAGAATGGCATAAAGCCGTAAGGCTTCGTCTTTGCCGCATCGATAACTTCCCATGCATCTATCTTAAGTTTGTCACACATCTGGAGTATTTCATTAACAAGCCCTATATTCACTATCCTGAAAGTATTTTCTAGAAGTTTGACCATCTCGGCGACTTTAGCCGAAGATACGGGAACCACCGTCTCGAGGGCTTCGGCATACAAAGCAGCTGAAACTTCCGTTGAGTGCTTAGATATACCGCCTATTATCTTAGGAGTATTCTTCGTATCATATTTGGGATTGCCCGGATCAACACGTTCGGGTGAGAAGGCCAGATAAAAATCCTTCCCTTCCTTTAAACCGTCACTTTCCAGTATCGGCAGCATCACTTCCTCTGTCGTACCCGGATAAGTCGTGGATTCAAGCACAATTATCTGCCCACGCTTCATATGAGCCTTAATATTCTTTACCGAGGCGACTATGTAGGAAACATCCGGCTCCCTGGTCTTATATAAAGGCGTCGGAACACATATGATCACGGCATCCAATTTCTTTATGATGCTAAAATCGGTCGTCACATCCAGCAGTTTATCGCGTGTAATCGATACGATATCCGCTTTAGAGACATCCAGTATGTAAGACTCACCCCTTCTTATCTTCTCTACCCTGTCTTTGTCAATGTCGATACCGTGGACCTTAAATCCTGCTTTAGCGAACGTAACACATAACGGAAGCCCTACATATCCCAGACCTATTATCCCTATCTTAGCCGATTTATTCGATATCTTCTTCTTCAGTTCATTAAACATACGCCCCTCTACTTTTTTCGTAAATATTCTCGTAGTGCAATATCCCAATCCGGCATCTTGTAGCCCGTAAACGTAACAAATTTCGAATTATTCATGACTGACATCCGAGGCCTCGGCGCAGGCCTGGCAAGATCCTCCGAAGTTATAGGTATAACCTTCGTCTTTGTTTTAACCAGCGATAACACCTTTATAGCGTAGTCATACCACGAAACCTTACCGGTATTAGAGACGTGATAAACTCCAAACCCTATGGCCTTCTTGGTCTCTTTTTGCGAAACAGCTTTATCGAGTAAAGCATGCAAGGCCTTAGCTAAATATTTCGTGAACGTCGGAGAACCGGACTGATCCTTAACTACCTTCAAAGAGCTCTCTGACTTTGCTTTGTTGATTATTGTATCGACAAAATTTTTACCGCATTTGCCGTAAAGCCAGCTTGTTCGGACAATGTAATAACTCTTTAAAATTTTTCTTACGAGACTCTCTCCCTTTAGCTTAGAGTCACCATAAGCGCTTATGGGGTGAGCCCTATCAGTCTCTCTGTAGGGTCGCCTGGACTTACCATCAAATACAAAATCCGTGCTTATATAGATTAGCGCCGCATCGATAGCCTTACATGCACGCGCAATATTGCCGGTGCCTTCGGAATTTATCCCATAAGCTTTTTGCTTATTCATCTCACAGCCGTCTACATCCGTCCATGCGGCAGTATGTACTACAAAATCGGGCTTAGCCTTATTAAAGATCGCGGTTACTAATTTTCCGTCGGTGATATCGCCTTTATAAAACTTTATAACCTCCGACTTAGAACTTCGGATCAGATCGAATCCTATAAGATCATAATCTCGACAGAGCTCCGTGCAAAGATCTGCCCCGAGCATCCCGCTTGAGCCGGTGATTAATACTTTATATCTTTTCGGCATGCGACCAACCGGCTCCACCAGACCTCGTTCTTCTTATACCAATCCACAGTAAGTTTAAGCGCATCACGGTAATCATGTCGAGGCCGCCAGCCAAGCGCCTTAAGTTTCGTCACATCGAGCGCATATCGCTTATCGTGGCCCGGCCTGTCTTTAACATATTCTATAAAGCTCTCATCCCTGCCCAGTATGCCGAGCAATCCTCGCGTCAGCTCCAGGTTAGTGATCTCGCCACCAACTCCTATGTTATAAATCTCTCCGGGATTGCCTTTATGCATCACGACGTCTATCGCTTCACAATTATCTACAACATACAGCCAATCGCGCATATTCATGCCATCGGCATACAGCGGCACCTTCTTACCCGCCATAAGATTAGTAATAAATAGCGGTATGATCTTTTCCGGATACTGGTATGGTCCGAAGTTATTCGAACTACGGGTGATTATAACGGGAAGTTTGAACGTAACGAAGTATGACCTGGCCAGGAGATCGGCCCCTGCTTTGGTCGCGGAGTAAGGACTATTAGGGTCGAGAGCATCGGTCTCTTTGCTCGATCCGGCCTCTACGCTACCGTAAACTTCATCGGTGGATATCTGGACAAATAGCTCCACGCCCGTCTTCTTTGCCGCCTCAAGGAGCGTAAATGTGCCGGAGATATTCGTATTAACAAATACGCCGGGATCTGTGATCGACCTGTCGACGTGGCTCTCAGCGGCAAAGTTGATCACTATATCGGACTCGCCCACAAGCTTCCCAACCAAAGAGGCGTCCGTGATATCACCTTTTACAAACTTGTAATTCTTATGATTCTCGATATCCTTAAGATTATCGAGATTTCCGCAATAGGTCAGCTTATCCAGGTTCACGATCTTATAATCAGGATATTTTTGGACAATATGCCTGATGAAATTTGAGCCTATGAATCCTGCGCCACCTGTAATCAGTAGTCTCTTCATATTTTATTGTCGCACTTTCCCACAGCCTGCTTTAGCCACGAGATTATTGGCCCTTAACAGAGAATCGAACGTGCCCGCATCGGTCCACCACCCGTCGAGGATACTGTGTTCCATCTGCCCCATCTTCAAATATGCGTTATTGACATCGGTTATCTCGAGCTCACCTCTATGGGATGGCTTAAGAGTCTTAATTATGTCGAACACCTGGCTGTCATACATGTAAATTCCTGTAACTGCGTATTTAGATTTAGGATTTTTCGGCTTCTCAACAATAGAAGTGATCTTACCGTTCTTAAAACCGGCCACTCCAAATCTGTGAGGATCTCCGACCTTTTTAAGTAATATCCTGGCCCCGCGCTCCTGGGTCCTGAATTCGTCGACCTGCTTTTTTATGCTCTTCTGGATAATGTTGTCCCCGAGAATTACTACTATCTTATCGTTATCCGCGAAATGCCTTGCCAGCCTAAGCGCCTCAGCAATACCACCTTCACCCTCCTGGTATGTATAATTGATATGCTTCAGCCCAAACTTCGCCCCATTACCGAGTAAGCGCAGGAACTCTCCGGCATGCGCGCCTCCGGTTACGATCAATATATCCGTTATGCCGGCATCTACCAGCGTCTGGATGGGATAATATATCATCGGTTTACAGTATATAGGGAGCAGGTGTTTGTTCGTAATTTTTGTGAGCGGCGATAGCCTACTGCCAAGACCGCCTGCCAATATCACGCCCTTAGGTCCCATTTGCTATTTCCTCCAGTCGTAAGGAATATCGTTATCGTAAGCGTCCACCCTGTATTCGTCGGCCTCTTTATAATTATACGGTACGGTAACGTTATTTATAACAACAGCTTCGGTATCGCTTATGCATTTGAAACCGTGATAGACTTCTTTAGGTATATGTACCAGCATGGGGTTTTCCAGGCTTATCTCAAAATCATTTACTTCACCATACGTCGGAGAAGCTTTTCTGGCATCATAGAGGGCAAGGCGCATCTTTCCTGAGATGCACGTGAAGTTGTCATTCTGCTTTTTATGAAAATGCCATGCCTTTGCTACCCCAGGAAACGCGGTCGTCATATAGACCTGGCCGAACTTCTCATATATGGGATCGTCGCATCTCAATATCTCCATTAAACGCCCGCGATCATCGGGAATAATCTTCAGTCTTTTAACCTTCACTCCGTCTATCATAAGTCTCCGCTTAAAGAAAATGGGACAGGTACATTTTTACCAGTTTTTCCGTAGAAAAAAGTACCAGTCCCTATTTTCTTCATATTATCCTCTTCCCATACCTATGTACGTGAAACCAAGCTTCCTGATCTCTATCGGATCGTAAATATTCCTGCCATCGACGATAATGCCCCGCTTCATAAGCTTCTTAATCTTCTTCAGGTCAAGTTCCTTGAATTCACTCCATTCGGTCGCTATCACGAGGCAATCACTCTCTTTCGCGACATCGTAAGCATCTTTACAGAATTTTACCCGAGCCCTTAGGATCGGTTTGGCTTTAGGCATCGATATCGGATCATAGACCTTTACCTTTACCCCTTGCCTAAGCAACATCTCTATAATATCCAGCGCGGGCGCATAGCGCAGATCGTCGGTATCCGGTTTAAACGAAAGGCCGAGAATTCCCACTGTCTTTCCGGGGAGATTCCATACTATGCTCTCTATTTTCTTCATGAGGGCCAATTTCTGGCCTTCGTTTATTTTTTCAACCTCTTTTAATAGGCCAAAATCATAACCGGCCTTTTCCGAGATCCGGATAAAAGCGGCGAGGTCTTTAGGGAAACAGAATCCCCCGAAACCCAAGCCCGCGTTAAGAAACTTATCGCCTATCCTCTTATCAAGGCCGATACCTTTCGAGACTTCAATAACATCGGCGCCGAGTGAATCGCACACATTTGCGATAGCATTTATAAATGATATTTTCATTGCCAGAAATGAGTTGGCGGCGTGCTTAATTATCTCGGCTGACTTTATATCTGTTACCACGATCGGGGCTTTTAACGGTTTGTACAGAGCGCTCAATATCTCAGCGGCTTTCTTAGATTTTACTCCAAGGACCACCCTGTCCGGGTTCATAAAATCTTTTATCGCGGTACCTTCCCGTAAGAATTCAGGATTCGATGCCACATCGAACTTAACGCGACGCTTATTGAAAGTCTTTATGGTGTGCTCTACCCATTCTCCGGTATTGACAGGCACTGTCGACTTCTCTACTATAAGCTTATAAGAGTGCATGGACGCGGCTATCTCTTTGGATACTCCCTCGACAGCGGTAAGATCCGCCTCCCCATTATCTTTTGGGGGAGTGCCTACCGCTATAAATATGATCTCTGACTTTTTAACAGCCTCTCTTATTTTGGTCGTAAAAGATAATCTGGACTTCTTGACATTACGCTTAACGAGCTCGGATAAGCCCGGCTCATAAATAGGCATTATTCCGGCCTTAAGTTTCTTTATCTTGGCCTGGTCATTATCGACGCATACAACATCATTACCCAGCTCGGCAAAGCAGGCACCTGTCACTAACCCCACATACCCCGAGCCTATTATAGCTATATTCACGCGCTAACCTCCACAGATACTCCGTTTACAAATAGATAACATGGCACATGGCAGATAAAAATTATATCATAACGGTGTAATACCCCACAAGCGTTAATTGGACTCTGCAGAACCGGCGGAACCGAAGCGCGGCTGTGAATATGTCTGCTTAAGCCCTATGGGATATTGCGGGAAGGCCTTCAACGTCATTATGACCCAGAAAGTGTGGTTATTCATATCTGTTATATCGTACGTAAACTCCAAAACCCAGCAATGAAGATCTCTGGTGATAGTATACTGCTGCTGCTCGAATTTCTTTGTTTCCAGGTCAAACCTCTCGTATACCCTGGCTCTCCATTTGTCATTTATCATATATCTGCCATCCATAGTAACCTGATAACTCTGACCGCTGGACTCCAGATTGTAATATCTCTGGCCGGCGGATATGGACCATTTGTCCCCTCCGCTGGCTACAAAATCGATATTCGCCGTTTCGACTGAACATGTCTTTGTATTGACATGCATATCCGAATTAAGATACAACCAGTTGTATGGTATAAGCTCCAGCTTAAAATCCACACCGTTAAATTTATTGCTCTTAATATCGATAGACCGCTTCTCAAGCCTGAACAAGTAATCTGTGCCTACTATAAATCGTACCAGGTCTACGGACGCCATGGAATCACCGCTCTTCCTCTTGGTCTGCAGTTTATTCTCCAGTGACAAAGTAACGTGATTCTCAGTGTCGAGGGCATCTATCTCATCGTATTGATTAAGGTTGTCGGGCGATATGGTAGGTTGATGCACATGGGCATAGCCGGCTGTAGGCGTTATGATATGCCTCAGCTTATTTATATCGAGACCCATGAAATTAGTGTTAACATCATATACTTTGTAAAACTTCATAGAGGCATCAACGCCTTCCCTGAAAAGTGTCCTCACCTCATTAGTATCGCCCCACTTGTTCCTCGAATAATAAGTTTCGCGAATACCGGCGAAGGGCGTGACGCTTAACGTCTTAAAGAATCTTGCCGCATAGGAAACTTGGTTATAAGTATCGAACCTGATGGTCCCGACATCCTTCGGTGTTGTAGTAGCGGAAGGTATGCTTTTGGCGCTTTCCATGTCCAGATATACGCCGCTTGTGTTAGATGAATAATAGAAGGATGTGTTGCCTATCCTGTAATTCAAAATATCTATTTTATATTCCGGCAGGCGGTCAACTACTGTATAAAAATCATTAACCCTCTTGCGAATTAAAAATTCGGTTGTATAGTCCTGTTTTGCGGTGATGAGCGAGAAAAAAGTGTCCGGATTTGCTCCGAGCTCTTCGTATTCGTTATAGATATAATCTCTTATAATATTAGGATCGCTAAGGTAGTTGAATTCGACAACAGCCGTGCTGTCTACATCTTTCATGTCCCATCTGTGCCTATACTGATACCTGTACCGCTTGGCCTCCGCGCCGGTATTATCGACCTCAAAACCATTGTTCTCCAGGGTGTAGTAAAATTTAAATGCGCCCTTGCCGGCGTCGGTATCGATATAATGATTAACGCCCTCCGCCAGCCCCTTCTTAGATCTGTAATCCAGCAGAATATCACCGCGAAAATTATCGTCCATATAATATCTGAGGGAAGTGAGTGCATAATAACCCCAGTCTTTACTCTTACCTGGGATTACGGTTATATTGGTCTTCTTATTATGGCGAATAGGCTGCACATAATAAGGCAGGCATAAGACGGGGACGGTTCCGATAAGAAATACTACGTTATTCGCCTCAACTTTATCATTCAGATATATCTTAACCCTCTCAGCCTGTATACGATAATGCGGCTTGTCAAAATCACAAGTTGTAACACTGCCATTATTTAATCCGAATTCGTCCTTGCCGGCATCCTTCGTTATATTCTCTGCCCTGCCAAAGAACGGATTGGCGTTGACGTATCCATAATCGATAATAGCGGAACGTTTCTCAAAGTTATACCTTACTTTATCACCGATAAAATAGGCATCCTTCTGGGTTATATTAACATTCCCTTCGGCTTCGGCATCGTGGTTCTCCAGATCTACGGAGACCTTCTCGCATGTTAGAACAATGTCTTTATAAGTTATGGATACATTGCCGGTGCCTATAACTTTCTTCTGTTCTTGAAGATATTCGACGTGATCGCCATTTACGACAATGGGCTCTTTAGTGGGGAGAGTCTCAGCGCATACATTGCCGGCGGATAATATAGCTAAAGAGGCTACGAATATTATGGCAACGTATCTATAGAATTTCATAGTGCAGTATTATACTATCTTTTATATTCACACACAACATTTTTACCTGATTTCTTTGCCCTGTAAAGCGCTTCGTCAGCCCTGTCTATAACATCGTTTCTATCGGTGGAATCGTTCGGATAAGCGGCAATACCCACGCTAACCGTAAGTTTCAATTTAACGTCGTAGGCCTTGAAATCATTCTCCTCCACTTTTTTCCGTAATCTTTCCGCAACTTGTCTTGCGCTGGCTCTTGTGGTTTCAGGAAGGACTATGGCAAACTCTTCCCCCCCGTAACGGCCTACGATATCTATATCTCTGACACTCTCTTTTATTATACGGGCTACATCTTTTATAACAACGTCCCCTACCATGTGTCCATATAAATCGTTACATTTTTTAAAATCATCGATATCGACCATTATGACCGCAAATTCAAAATTATATCTCCTCGAGCGCTGGAGCTCCTCGTCAAGTCTCTCGTAAAAATACCGTCTCACATATAGATCCGTTAAGAAATCTGTCACGGCAAGCTTCTCTACCATCTCGTAAAGAAGCACCTTCTTTATTTCAAGCGCAAACTGCATGGCCAATATAATGAACCTTTCGAGATCCGATTTGGGCAGATTCTCTAATGCTAATACGCCTACCAGTTTATGTTCGCTAAGAAGCGGCAGAACTACTAAGGTCTCCACCCCATTCTTTTCTATGCCAAGGCTCTTCAATACTTTAGCATCATCTTTGCCTGTAAGCCACACATCTCTGGGGCCGTCTTTGAACAGATCCATCACTTTCTTACCGTTCAAAGATCCTGCACCCGAACCGTCGGCGGGATCTTTCTGCCACACCCTGTATGATCTGTCTATAACCGGCTTACCATCTGTGCGATCCAATATCATAAGATCACATTTTCTGAATGTAAAATTTTCCTTCAGGAACAAGCTAAACTCGTGGAATATGTCCCTGAAATTCAGATGCTCGGACATCTTCCTGGTTATCTCATAAAGATTTACTATCTCGGCTTCCTTAATCTTAATGCCGTTCCCAAACCTTATCGCCCGATCCCTCTCATCATTAAGCCCTTGCTTCTCTTCAATATTTTTATTAAGAATATTTTGAAGCGATGCCTTCTGGCGTCTGATCACATTTTTATACGAAAAGTAAACTAAGGTAAGCATGTTGAACAACAGGAGTGATGCGGCCGCATTAGCGGCGTCTGCTTTGAATATGAAAACAAGCGCGGGATAAACTATCAGCCATGATACGGGAATCGACGCGTACGTGAATATATTTGAGTAGAGATAACCCCCCGGAGCTATAAATACCAGAATTATATTCATGGTTACATAAAACATGTCGCCATGCGGGTGGATTATGACCAACATCGGCAGACATAAGGTTATAAATAAATTATATATGAGCTTTAGCCGGAACAGACTCTGTCCCTCCCCTGGCCCTTAGCCTCATAGAGCCTTGCGTCGGCAATTCTTATCAACTCCTCCTCCGTGACGGCGTCCTTAGGATATGCGGCCACTCCTATGGAAACGGTTACCCTGGTATCTTCCTTCTTTATTTCAATAGTCTTCCTTTTTATCAGCTTTCTTATCTTTTCCGCTAACAACACGGCTTCTTTTCTATTCTTTCTCCATAGCAATATAGCTATCTCCTCTCCTCCATAACGTCCCGCTATATCTTCCTCGTCCAATAACCCGATTATCGTATCTGCGATAGATCTCAGGATGATATCTCCGGATGAGTGCCCATATTTGTCGTTGTAATTCTTAAAATGGTCTATATCCAGCATCAATAACGACAGGGGTTCTCTTTTTCTTGTTGCCCTCCTGACTTCTCTGTGAAAATTTTCCATAAAGAAACGACGGACCTTCAGCCCGGTAAGCCCATCCCGTATCGCAAGCTCCTGAGTTCTGGAATAGAGTAGCGAATTTTGCACAGCCACCGCCGCAAGATTTGCAATTATATCGAGAAGCCTCAGGTCATCCTGTGTATATGCAAATCCGTCGGGGAAGTCCATCCTTAGAACGCCTATAACCTTATTCTCGCTTACAAGCGGCGATGAAATGATCGAGCGGAATGTGCCATAATCCGCAGCTATACCTTCCATGGAAAATCGAAAATCCTTTGTGGCATCTTCGATTAAAAGAGCTTTCTTGTGCCTTAAAACCCATTGATCAAAGAGATCTCCTTTCTTCGTCTTTATCTCCTGATCGTTTTTTGCATTAGAGGCGGACAACATAAGCTCTTGTTTATGTTGATCCGCCAGGAACAGAAGCACCCTGCCGCTCTTACCGAGCGTCTTAATGGTCTTTTCGACTATGGATGCAGTGATATCTTCGAGAGATAATACAGTGCTAAAACGCTCAGCCACTCCCTTCAGCATCGAATACCTTTTAAGTTTATCTTCGAATGCTTTTATTCCATTATTGCTATCTTTAACTTCGTTGGCAATAATATTTTTTTCTTCTTCTATCTTTTCCAATCGTAATGCATGCAGTTGGTTCATTCTATTTCTGTCTGTCGCAAATGAATATCCGATCCAGGCAGTCATGATAAGCGGAAGGATTAGAATATTACAGTTATGGCAACCTGTCCTGAACCCCAACAATAAGATAAAGATAAAGGCGGAGATAGTGACTACGGCTCCGCCTGTAAGGCCCAGCGTAATCCAGCCTAAAAGTATGGCAATATTGAATCCTGATGCCGCAGAACTAATCAAGACGATGTTAGATAGTGATCCTCCAGAGCTTTTGGGGGATATTGTCCATGAGAGATAAGTCGATATTGATAATGAGATTGTTAAAAAGATATAGAAGATCGATCTGGCGCGGTAAGATATCATCATGCCATTCGGTTTTAAAATTATATTATAGTCTTGCCCGTTTCCTTATCAAAAAAATGAACCTTAGACATATCTAATACCAGGTCCATATCGGAATTGATGGCCGGCTTATCATGGCCTCCGACCTTAGCAATGAGTTGATTCTTGCCGGTGTTAAGGTATAGATAGGCCTCTGAGCCCATGGGCTCTATGATTTCGCAGGTCGCTTTTATCGTATTATCCACAGAGGCTTCGGAGACGAACAGTTTATCATATATATCTTCAGGCCTTATCCCGAAGACCAATTCTTTGCCTATATATGGCTCCAGGACTTTATACATCGAATCCACTATCTTTACCATAAATCTGCTCTCATTAAAGAATAATTTACCATCCTTCTTTATTATGGTTCCGATCACAAAATTCATCGGCGGCGTACCTATGAAACCCGCCACAAATCTGTTCACCGGCTTGTCGTAAAGATTTATCGGGTCGGCTATCTGTTGTATATCGCCATCTTTCATTACAACGATCCTATCACCCATGGTCATGGCTTCCGTCTGATCGTGAGTTACATATATCATCGTGGTTTGAAGCCTTATATGCAGCTTCTTAATTTCGGTTCTCATCTGAACCCTCATCTTCGCATCCAGATTCGAGAGCGGCTCGTCGAACAGAAAGACTAAAGGCTTTCTTACGATCGCCCTTCCCACTGCGACGCGCTGGCGCTGTCCGCCGGATAGCTCGCGGGGCTTTCTATGCAGAAGTTGCTCAATGCCCAGCATTGTAGCCGCATCCTTGACTCTTGACTGAATCTCTATGGCAGGATATTTTCTTAACTTTAGCCCGAATGCCATATTATCGTAAACACTCATGTGGGGATATAACGCGTAATTCTGGAAGACCATCGCGATGTTTCTGTCTTTGGGGGGGATATTATTTACCAGCTGGTTGCCTATATATACGTCGCCGCCGGTAGCTTCCTCCAGGCCGGCGATTATTCTCAAAGTCGTCGACTTGCCGCATCCGGACGGGCCAACGAAGACCACGAACTCTTTATTCTCGATACCCAGGTTTATATCTCTAATAGCCCAGACATTTCCAGGATAACATTTTGATACTTTATTGAGACTTACTTGCGCCATAACATCCTTATCTTAGCATACCTTACCATACAAGGTATCAAGAATATCAGAAATAGCTTAATAATTTGGAGAGGGACTCTTTCATGAATTTTCTGTGTGTTATCGTATCGATAAGACCGTGTTTTAATAAAAACTCCGATCTCTGAAAACCCGGCGGAAGCTTCTGCCTTATCGTCTGCTCTATAACGCGCGGGCCCGTGAAGCCTATTAACGCTTTCGGCTCAGCGATGATAAAATCACCCAAAGAGGCAAAGCTCGCCATTATCCCGGCCATAGTAGGATTAGTTAATATCGATATGAATAGTCCGCCTGCTCTATCGAGTTTGTTCAGCGCCGCCGAGGTTTTAGCCATCTGCATCAGCGAATACATGCCTTCATACATCCTGGCTCCGCCGCCGGAACCCGAGACTATTATCAGGGGCACCTTGCGCGCGATCGAAGCTTCGATCGCCCTGGTAAGTTTCTCGCCTACTACAGAACCCATCGAACCCATAATGAACCGCGAATCTGTAACGCCAAACATAATATCTCTGCCGCCAAGCTTGCCTTCTCCGGTTATAACGGCGTCCTTTAGTCCTGTAAGCTCCTGGTCTTTCCGCAATTTTTCTTTATAGGTCTTAGGCCCCGAGAAAGATAACGGATCGAGAGCTTCCATATCTGCATCCATCTCCTTAAAGGTTCCATCATCGATAAGAAGTTTCACTCTTTCATGAGCACCTAAAGTAAAATGGTAGCCGCACTTATGACAGACCTTCAAATTTTCATCGAGCTTCTTCCTGTATATAAGCTCGCTGCACTCTTCGCATTTAGCCCAAAGATCCTCGGGAATGTCCCCCCTCTTTCTCGCGACTTTTACTATCGTATATTTGGGTTTTCTCGGAAACAGATGCATATCATCCCACCAACAGTTCTTTGACTTTATCCACGGCCGTAGCGGCATCCTTAGCATAGCCATCTGCGCCGATCGACTTTGCAAACTCCTGCGTTACAGGAGCACCACCCACAATCACTTTAACTTTATTGCGCAATCCGGAGGCAGTAAGGGCATTTATGGTTTCTCGCATAGCATGCATAGATGTAGTAAGGAGCGATGACATCGCGATCACGTCTATCTCTTTGGCTCTGACGGCATCGATGAACTTCTGCGGACTCACATCTATACCCAGATCGTCTATCTCAAAACACGCGCCTCTCAACATCATGCTGACTATATTTTTTCCGATATCGTGCAGGTCGCCCTTAACTGTGCCTATCAGCACCTTGCCGACAGGTTTTATGCCATGTTTTACGAAGTGCGGCTCGAGAACAGCCATTCCGGCATGCATCGCCCTGGCAGATATCAGGACCTCCGGAATAAAAATCTCATTTGCCTTAAACTTGGCGCCGATAATTTCCATCCCGGCTACGAGGGCTGAATTTATTATCTCCCTTATATTCACACCCTGTTCAAACGCCTGAGAAGTCAGTTTCTCTACAACCTTACGGTCACCCCTCTGGAGGGAATCTCTTATCTCTTTCAACATAGCATTGTACATCTTACAACCTTTCGCGTATTATTTCATCCATTTATCATACCACATTTCGAACATAAACAACGCCCAAATTTCTTTTCTCGTATCATTCCGGTTATTTAGAAACTCTTTTATCAGGCCGTCTATATAGGCATAATTGAATATGTCCTCCCTCTCGATCTTCTTCTTGTCGAATGCATCCATGAGGAGCCCTTTAAGGTCTTCTTTAAGCCACTTGGCCACCGGAACGGCGAAACCCTGCTTAGGCTTAGTAATATTGCTCTTCGGGAGCTTATCCTTTAATGCTTCTTTCAATATCCACTTAGTTGTAAAATTCTTCATCTTTAGTGATACGGGTATGCCTGTGACATATTCCGTAAATTCCGAATCGAGAAACGGCGCTCTGACTTCGAGAGAATTGGCCATGCTCGCCCTATCGACCTTAACCAGAATATCATCCGTCATATATGTCTTAATATATACATATATTGCCCGGTCTAAGGGGTGCAGCGTCTTAACATTATTATAATATCCTTCCGTAGTGCTATATATATTTTCCCGTCCGGATGGAAAGAGGCCCGGCGCAAACAACAATTCCTGCTCACTGGGCGTAAATGATCCTATCCATGCCTGATGACGATTCTTATGCGGGAAATCTAGTCCCCTGGCAAAGCGCTTTGCCTTAAAGTATAGGCTCATGTAATCATTTGATGGCTTAATACACTTCAATAGCAGGTTTAACGGCAACTTTTTTAATCCGGATGGAATAAAACCGAAACAGCTATCCAGTTTATGAGCAATGAATGACGGGTAACCGAGAAACAGTTCGTCCCCCCCGTCTCCCCCCAGCGCTACTTTAACGTGTTTAACCGTAAATCTTGATACGAGATATGTCGGTATTATCGATGAATCGGCAAAGGGCTCATCGAGGAGATCCAGTACTTTAGGAAATACATCCAGCATCACCTCCGGGCTTAGCAGTTCTTCGTGATGGTCTGTTCCAAAATGCTTAGCCACCCGCCTTGCATCAGGCGATTCGTCAAAAGACTTCTCATTAAAACCGATGGAGAAGGTCTTTATATCCTTCGGATCCATCAGTTCGGCCATCATGCAAACAACAGCGGAGGAATCAATCCCCCCGGATAAAAATACACCTAATGGGACATCGCTTATAAGGCGCTTTCTAACCGATTCCTTTAACAGCTCTATCAGGCGCGGTGCGGCTTCCCTGTAATCTAACTTTCTCTGAGTATTGAAACTAAGATCCCAGTAGCGATCCTTCTTTAGGGCGCCATCTTTGACCGATATGCGTGAACCGGCCTCCAGCTTATATATATTTTTGAATATAGAATGCGGACTCGGCACATACTCATAGGCCAGATACTTGCCGAGTGAATTTAAATCTATCTCTCTCTTCACTGATGGATGTTTTATGAGGGCTTTTAATTCTGAGCCAAATATAAATTGGTTATCCACTGAGGCATAATATAGCGGTTTTTTACCAAAGCGGTCTCTTGCGAGAAATAGAATTTTCTTTCCGGAGTCCCATATAGCAAGCGCAAACATACCATTAAAATGTTTTACACAATCTTCGCCATACTCCTCGTAGGCATGCAGTACAACTTCGGTGTCGGAATTAGTATTGAATCTGTGGCCTTTACCTAATAACACGGTCTTTAGCTCGAGAAAATTATATACCTCGCCGTTATATACGATAGCTTTGGAACCGTCGTTACTAAGCATGGGTTGGTGACCGGTCTTAAGATCAATGATAGATAGCCGTCTATGGCCGAGCGCGGCAGGCCCGTTTACGAATACGCCCGAATCATCAGGGCCGCGAGGCGCAATCGTATCCATCATCGACTTAAGGATATCCTCGGAAGGCCTCTTCGCGTTATCGAAATGTATGTAACCGCAGATACCGCACATTGCTTAGCGTCCGATCATTGTTATCATATAAAAATAATGACTGCCCCGCTTTTCCCGGCATTCTAACCGAGCTTGTTTATCACTATACCCGAGATTTGCTTCGGGAAGAAATATGTCGCCTTTCTCGGCATCTTCTCGCCGATCCTGGCTATACGTTTGACCTCGGAGACTTTCGTAGGATTGAGAAAAAAAGCCACTTTAAAATCACCCTTACTTACCAATCCTGCCGTCTCCTGCGGGCTCTTTACGAATTCCACGTTATCATCATCATCCTGAATACCAAGTACATGTTGGAATATGAATTGGTGAAGTATCGCGACATCGAGCCGCTTCCACTCTTTGGGCTTATTCTTAATAGCCGCATCGACAGGATTAAAGCTTTTAAGCTTCAGAATATAAAACTTCTTACTTCCGAGATATAAACCGAATACATGTTTATCGTGCAGGCGTTTGAGTCCGGCCATCATAGAGTTTAGGCTCGGGACGCTTTCGATTGTGAAATATTTATGGAGACGATACATAATCCCATTTCTGTCGAGTAGCCCTATGTCCTTTGGAAGCCTATGTGCCGGAAGGACGGTTAACATATCCTCCTTTGACTCAACAAAATATACCATCACATATTTGGATGATTCCTTAATATCTCCGGGCGCTTTTGTTCCGGCAATCTCTTTAGCGTACATTTTAGCGACCTCGAAACGATGATGACCGTCAGCGATAAACGTATTGGCATTACTCATCACAACCCGTATCCTTTTTATATCCGCCTTATCGTCAAGTCTCCAGGCCCTATTTCTTATGCCCTCGAAAGGTATATCTATAAAGGGCTTTTTTAGACAAGTCTTTTTTAATATACTTAGTATTGTATGCCGGGGGTCTTCGTATAGGATAAATATCGGGCTCAAATTAGCTTTAACACTGCGCATCAGGTCGAGTCTGTCCACTTTAGGCGCATGA
This sequence comes from Candidatus Omnitrophota bacterium, assembly GCA_903843285.1. Taxonomy (GTDB): domain Bacteria; phylum Omnitrophota; class Gorgyraeia; order 2-01-FULL-45-10; family 2-01-FULL-45-10; genus CAIMPC01. The sequence continues at coordinate 32,776 of CAIMPC010000007.1, read as the reverse complement.
AGAGTATTTTCATGCGGTAGGACTTTTTTTCTGCCTTCACTCAGCCCCATTAACGCAATAAATCCTATCCTGTCTATGGTCTCCCTACCTTCCTTATACCTCTGCGAATAGACGTATATGGACTCTTTATCATCACGGATCATCTGTTTATTCTTAAGCCATAGTTCCAAAAATTTATGGGCCCTGGTATAGCGGTTTTCATCGCGGTTATCGGAACTCTTTATCTTCCCCAGCTCCAGCCTTATTAAATTATAAGGGCTTTGGCGGTATAGTTCATTTTGCCTGGTTTTGGATATAATGTCATATGGAGGGGCAACTACTTTAGATAAGTTTCCTACGATCTTCTCATTATATACTACGCCCCTAAAGGGCTTTATATTAGCCATAAAATCTCCTCATATTTAGGATATGATTATATATGAAATTAATGCTTTTGCAAGAATGATATGTCGTAGCTATTTAAGAGCGGCTATTTACCGCTGGAGGGGCAGCCCTTACATGAAGATCCGCCGGATCCCGGACAGGCCGGGCCTGGCTTTGTTTTTTTCTTATAATCGGTTTCGTAGAAACCCGTTCCTTTAAATATAACTCCGCTGCCACCGGCAATGAGACGATGGGCCGCTCCGCCGCATTTCGGGCATTTCGCTTTCGGGTGATCGGTCATCTTCTCAAACTTCTCAAATTTACCACCGCATTTAGCGCAATGATAGTCGTAAGTAGGCATACATGCTCTCCTTAGATTATTTTATACTTTTACCTGAATATCCTTTTCATCTTTTCTACGAATGTTTTGGCCAACGGCCCTCTATCATCAGCGAACGACCTGGAATACTCCTTGAGAGCCCTCTTCTCTTCCTGGTTAAGGTCTGTCGGCACATCTATCTGAACCTTAACTATTTGATCGCCCCGGCCGTAATCATGAAGGTGCGCTATTCCTTTATTTCTTAATCGGAACTGCCTGCCGCCCTGAGTGCCCGGCGGTATCTTCATCATTATTTTGCCTTCGATGGTCGGCACCTCTATTTCACCGCCCAAAACAGCAGTAACGTAACTTATCGGCACTTCACAATAAATATCGGCTTCGTGGCGCTCGAATATCTCATGAGGTTTTACATGCATGAGTATATATAGATCTCCCCTGGGCCCACCTCTCTCGCCCGCTTCACCCTCACCATGAATCCTCAGTCTGGATCCGGAATCGACTCCTGCCGGAATCTTTACCTTAATATTACGTTTTGTCTTAACGCGCCCTCTGCCGCTACAAGATGGGCACGGGGTCTTTATAACGACCCCCTCACCGCCACACGCCTGACAGGTCTGCACAACATTAAAAAAACCATTTGAAGTTCTTACCTGCCCTTGTCCACCGCATTCGGAGCATCTCTCTTTTTTGGAACCGGCTTTTGCGCCCGTACCGCGGCATTCTTCGCATACCTCATACCTGGGTATGGTGATCGTCTCTTCGCCGCCGAAAGCAGCTTCATCGAAAGGTATCTCAAATTGATACTCCAGGTCGGAGCCGCGTCTGGCACCTCCACGACGGGAAGTGGAAGAGCCCCCAAAACTGCCTCCTCCAAAACCAAATTGCTTTAAGAGGTCGCTGACATCAGCGCCGCCGAATATATCTTTAAGATCGTCGAAATGATGGAAGTCCTGCCACTGGAAGCCGCCTTGCTTAAACGCATTCTCTACCCCGGCAGGGCCGTATTGATCATAACCGGTACGCTTCTCTTTATCGATCAGGACCTCGTAAGCCTCGGATATCTCCTTAAATCTCTCCTCAGCCTCTTTCTTTTTATCGGGAGTTACTCTGTCCGGATGAAATTTAAGCGCAAGGTTCCTGTAGGCCTTCTTCACCTCGTCCGAAGAAGCCGTCTTATTTATTCCCAGAACTTCGTAATAATCACGTTTTGCCATTACTCACCGTTCATAAAGCATTAAATTTCTACAGCGGCGTTTACTTTCGAGGCCAGCCTGAGCTGTACGCCTCAGGGATGATCTGCCGTTATCTGCCTATGCCGATTCAATTAATATTCTACTTCTTCTTTTTCTTACCGTCTTCGTCCTCGGCCGTATACTCGGCGTCTATGATATCTTCGCCCTGCTTTGGCTGCGCAGTGTCCTGGCCCTCTTCCTGTCCTGTCGCGCCTGGACCCTGCTGCTCACCACCGCCGGCGCCCGGGCCAGCCTTAGGTCCGGATGTCTTCTTATATACTTCCTCGGCTAATTTATGGGCCGCTTTAGTTACCTCCTCCATGCCGCGTTTTATGCTCGGCAAGTTCTTATCCTTTATGGCCTGCTTCAAATCATTAAGCCTCGATTCGATATCGGCTCTCTCGGACTGACCCACCTTTTCGCCGAAATCTTTCAGAGACTTCTCGGTAGAATATGCTAGCGCATCCGCCTGGTTAATTAACTCAACCTCTTCCTTCTTCTTTGAGTCCTCGGTGGCAAATTTCTCAGCCTCTTTAACCATCCTCTCGATCTCTTCCTTCGAAAGTTTCTTAGGCGCTGTGATCTTTATCGATTGCTCTTTACCTGTGCCAAGATCTTTCGCGGACACATGCACAATGCCGTTGGCATCGATGTCAAAAGCAACCTCGACCTGCGGTACGCCGCGCGGCGCCGGAGGTATGCCCACGAGATCAAACCTGCCGAGCTCCACATTGCCTTCTGCATCTGCAATCTGGCGCTCACCCTGTATAACACGTATGGTCACTGCCGTCTGGCTGTCCGCGGCCGTCGAGAATATCTGACTCTTCCTGGTCGGGACTGTCGTGTTGCGCTCGATAAGCTTAGTATTCACTCCGCCGAGCGTCTCGATGCCCAGAGAGAGCGGCGTTACGTCGAGAAGGAGAACCTCTTTGGTCTCACCCTTCATAATCGCCGCCTGTATGGCAGCGCCCAGCGCAACGCATTCCATTGGATCGACTCCACGTTCGATCTTCTTACCGACATAGTCTTCCACGAACTTCTGAACTATCGGCATCCTCGTAGGTCCACCCACCAATATGATTTTACTGATATCTTTAGCTGTAACCTTGGCATCGGTCAATGCCTGCTCTATCGGATGCTTACAGCGATCGATAATCGGCTGTATGAGCTCTTCGACCTTAGCCCTGTTCAGAGTCATGGTAAGATGTTTAGGTCCCGTCTGGTCGGCTGTGATGAACGGAAGGTTAATATCAGTAGATAGCGTGCTCGACAGTTCTACCTTAGCCTTCTCCGCAGCTTCCCTTACTCGTTGAATCGCCATTTTATCGTTCTTAAGGTCTATGCCGGTATCTTTCTTGAACTGGTTTATAACATAATCTATGAGAGTATTATCCATGTCTGTTCCGCCAAGCTGAGTGTCGCCCGATGTCGCCATTACCTCAAAAGTAGCGGCCTTATGCTCGTCGTCCCATCCCATCTCAAGCACCGTAACATCCAGCGTTCCTCCACCCAGGTCGAATACCATTATCTTCTGCTCTGTTCCTGCCTTATCGAGTCCGTAGGCAAGGCATGCGGCTGTCGGCTCATTGATTATTCTCAGCACTTTAAGCCCGGCAATCTCGCCGGCATCCTTGGTCGCCTGGCGCTGGTTATCATTGAAATACGCAGGGCATGTTATTACAACTTCGTTCACCGTATCACCAAGATACGCTTCAGAATCCTGCTTAATCTTCTGGAGCAGGAACGACGATATCTGCTGAGGCGTATATTCTTTCCCATAAACTTTGTATTTAAAATCGGTCCCCATTTTACGCTTGGCCGCAAATATTGTTCCTTCCGGATTAATAGAAGCCTGCCTCTTGGCCGGTTCACCCACTAATTTCTGTCCGTCTTTAGTGAAGGCAACGAACGATGGGAATGCCTTACCGCTTGCCACCCCTGCGCCCTCAGCTGACGGTATTATTACGGGCCTGCCGGCTTCCATATAAGCCGCCGCCGAATTCGAAGTCCCTAAATCTATTCCTATAACCTTTGCCATATACACCTCCGATTTTGTTTGCTAATATTTAAGTCTTCTATACGCTATTTTTAACGATCTTCACTGCCACCGGACGCAGAAGCCTGCCGTTAAACTTATAACCCGGCTTCAATTCTGCGACTATAGTGCCGTCTTCCTTATCAGGCGCCTCTACAGTCTCTATCGGCTCGTGCATGTGGGGATCGAACTTCCCTCCCACAGTATTTAACCGCTCCAGGCCGATACCCTTAAGGAAACTCTGAATCTGGAGCTGGATCATGTCGACACCATCCTGAACAGCCTTAAAATCCTTAGCTTCCTTGATATGTTTTTCGGCTATTTCTAGATTATCAATGATAGGAAGCAACTCTATTACAAAGCCTTCATTAGCATACTTAACAAATTCTGCCTTATCTTTCTCGAGGCGCTTCCGTATATTTTCAAATTCCGCTTGCGCCCTGAAATATTTATCGCTGAAGGCATCGCGCTCTTCACCCCTTACCTTCAACGCATCATATTCTTGCTTAGATATTGTTACCTGATCCTCACCGGACGAGCCGGAAACGTCATCATTTTTACAATCGTTATTTTTATGGGGCATATTATGCTATATCTCCATGTCATCGAATATCTTAGTCACCGTATCGGCAAGAAATTCTACCATCGGAATGACCTTTTCATAGACCATCCTCTTCGGGCCTATCACCCCGAGCCTGCCCGAAGTCTTACCCTTAACTTTATAACCTTTTGTGACTATACTGCAGTCACACAGCGAATTTGAAAAATTCTCCTTACCTATGTGTATTGTGACCCCTTCGGTATTAAAGTCATCACGCAATATATCCAATAACTCATTTTTTTGCTCCAGGCATTTTAGTAAGGCGTACAATTTTCTCAGGTCATGAAATTCCGGTTGTTCAACAATATGGCTCGTCCCGTCCAGATATAATTTTTCATACTGGGAGAATAGCGTAAGACCTACGTAGTTGGTTATATTAGATATCATATAAGACGTCCTGTCCAGCACATCTTCGACCGAACGTACAGAATTATTATACTGGTTTTTTACGGAGCGCTCCATATCAGTGTTCACATTTTTTGTGTGCATCAAAGATTCTATGTAGTAGCGGTACCCTGAATCGGTAGGTGACCTGCCGGCCGAGGTGTGAAGCTGCATTATGTAGCCCATATCCTCCAAGTCCGCCATTACATTGCGTATGGTAGCACTCGACAAATTCAGCTTTCTCGAAACATAGCGCGATCCGACCGGTTCCGCGGTCTCGACGTAGCTGCGCACGATCATCTCGAGCACTTCCTGCTGTCTTCGATTAAGCCCTTTAACGATATTCTTCTGAGTCATATATAATTAGCACTATATACCATTGAGTGCTAAATTTCAAGATTATTTTCTGGAAATTTTCCTTCCAGCATGTTTTTTAGGCGCAGAGGAACTTCAGCTTCGATCGCGACTGTGTCCGGGCCGTATTCCTGCTTTATTATGAAGCCGTTTTCACGGATAATATTGAGCGTCTTTATATCGCCGGTCGGAATATTGATATTAATTATAGCGGTAGAGCCTTTTAAATATATAAGGATCTTTGAGACTAGGTCATCGAACCCCAGTCTTTTCAAGGCAGATATCGCGACCGAGCCATCAAATTGCCTGCATAGGTTTTCTACTACCGTTTTATTCTCAACCTTATCTATCTTATTAATTGCGGTTATTTTCGGTTTGTCGACAGCGTTTATCTGTTTCAATACTTCATATACCGCATCCGCCTGTTCATTAACCTTAGGATGGCTCGCGTCGACCACGTGTAACAGAATGTCCGCTTCGGCGGCCTCTTCGAGCGTCGCTTTAAATGCCTCGACGAGGTGATGCGGAAGGCTCTTTATAAAACCGACCGTGTCAATAAAAAGGACTTTTTGATTATTAGGCATCACGAACTTTCTGATCGTAGGATCCAGGGTAGCGAATAGCTTGTCCCGCACCACAACATCGGAATTCGTCAATGCATTTAGAAGTGTCGATTTACCGACGTTCGTGTAGCCCACTATGGCTATCGTGAAGAGAGGGACTCGCGACCGTTTACTCCTCATCATGTCACGTCTATCGGCCAGTTTTTCCAGATCTTTTTTAAGTTTGGATATTCTCGATCTGATAGTGCGACGATCAACCTCCAGCTTCTGCTCTCCCGGCCCGCTCGTACCTATGCCTCCGCCGGTACGCGACATCTGCACGCCTTTTCCGGTAAGCCGCGGCAGCATATAGTTGAGTTGCGCCAGCTCGACCTGTAATTTGCCCTCATTCGAATGCGCGCGGCGCGCAAAAATATCCAGAATTAACTGTGTCCTGTCTATCGACTTAACACCCAGCGCCTCCTCCAAATTCTTTTGCTGGGAGGCCGTCAAGTCATTATTAAATATCGCGACGTCTATGTTATCTCTGCGGCATATTAAAGCGAGCTCCTCCACTTTCCCCTTACCGATAAAACATGCGGGAGATGGTTCGTGCCTCCTGACTATCTCCTGGTGCACAACCTTAGCCTGAGCTGAGGCGGCAAGCTCAGCCAGTTCGGTCGAACGTTCTTCGGCCGTCCATGGCTCCCTGCTTCCGAAATCCACCGTAACGAGCATTGCGCGTTCCATATCAACCAACTTTCTTCGTTATATTTGCTATAATCTTTGCTTCACTATTACGTTCGACATCGAACCATTTTATTCTTTTATTCTTACGGAACCAGGTAAGTTGCCTTTTAGCAAATCGTCTGGTATTCATCTTCAGCATATCCTTGGCATATTCGGCCTCATACTCCCCGTCCAGATAACCGGTTATTTCCTTAAGCCCGAGGGCCTCCTTCGAAGTCATCGCCAGTTTCTTCCTGGTAAGCCTTCGGACCTCTTTCACTATACCATCAGCAAACATCTTGTCTACACGCTCATCGATCCTTGAATATATAGAGGATCGTTTGGCCTTAAGTCCAAAAAGCTTTATGTCATAGACATCCCCCAGGCCTTTCGTCGCGGATTTTAGTTCTGTCATAGTCCTGCCGGTGGAGTGGAATATCTCGAGTGCTCTGATTATGCGTCTAACGTCATTAGCGTGTATTCGCGATGCGCAGTCCGGATCGATCTCCATGAGGCGCTTGTGCAGTCTACTTAATCCATGACGCGCGGCAAACCTCTGCATATTTTTTCTGAATTTCATGTCAGCGGCGGGTGATGGGAATAGTCCGTATATCAAAGCCTTTATATAGAGTCCGCTGCCACCGACGACTATCGGCGTCTTCCCTATTTTAAGAATTGATTTTATGATCGGTGCGGCTCTCTTAATAAATACCGCGGCACTATATTCCTTATCGGGAGATAATAGATTTACCAGGTGGTGTTTTACCAGCCGCCTATCGCTCCTCGACGGTGTCTGACTCAGTATATCCATGCCTTTATAGATCTGCATCGAATCACAGGATATGATCTCTCCGCGAAGCTTCATAGCGAGTTTGACGGCTAAACGGGTCTTACCTATTGCGGTAGGGCCTACGATAAAGACGACTTTTGGGGTTTTCCGAAACTTACTTATTCGCATACATCATCGGTGCAAGACTTAGCACCGTAGCCCTCGGATTTTAATTTGGAGGCAATGTTTGAAGCCTCGGCCTGAGACGAGAAATTTCCCACCTTTACCCTGTAAAATTTATCGCTCGATAGCACCGGTATGGAGATGTAACTCTTATAACCTTTGGCTGTTAACTTTCTGACGAGTTTCTCCGCATTTCTTTTATTCTTAAATGACCCAACCTGCAGTGAATATTTTCCCTCGTTAGCATTAGGAGACGATGTTTCCTTCTCCGCAAACTTTTTCGTATCAATCGTGCTCGGAGAGGCCAATTTTGCCTCAAAGCTGTAAGGCGCCTGGTCTCTAACCATCTTAAGATAACTATCGGCCTTATCGCGCAATCCCATTTTCGAATAACATAAATTCAACCTGCCGTAGACTATCGGGATGTTCTTATCCGTAGAATATTGGCTCGCAATATCGCTGTATACGCTTAGCGCTTTCGAGTTATTGCCCTCCAGGAGATATGAATCTCCCATACCGATGCGCGCATCGAATATCTTCTCGGACCAAGAATAATGGTCTATGATACAGCTAAAACTCTCCCTTGCGCCTGCAAACTTATTGCTTTTAAGTTCGCTCAGGCCTTTTAAGTAATAAAGCTCATCCTTCCTGCCTTCCCCGGAATTAATAAGCCCATCTGCTTCGGATATAACCGTGTTATATCTTCCGTCGAGGAATAATTTTTCTACCCTCGCCAGGCTCGAACCCGATGACGCGACCGCCGATTGTGCTAAGATAAAGAGCGACATCATAATCGATAGAATTATCTTCGCCATTAAACCATTCTTCCTTTTAGCGAATAGGGCGTTACCGATTGCACTTCGACATCCACCAGAGTGCCCACCAGCGACTTATCACCCTTAAAGATTACCTGTTTATTCGTCCTGGTCCTTCCGCTCATTAGAGTTACGTCCTTTTTATTCACGTCTTCGACGAGCGCCTCGACCGACTTAGAAACTAGCTTCATATTCCGACCCTCCGATATGCCGCGCTGGATCTTCATAATAATATCCAGGCGCTCGGCTTTAGTTTTAGCCGATACGTCATCGGTTAATTTTGATGATGCGGTCTTTAGGCGCAGTGAATACTTAAAAGTATAAGCGCTGTCAAAACCAATATCCTTCATAATATCACAGGTTCTCTTAAAATCGCTATCGGTTTCTGAGGGAAAACCGACAATGACATCGGTAGTGATACTGCCCGATGGCAATATCTTTTTATAACTCTCGACCAATTTCAAATATTTTTTTGCGGTATACTTACGGTTCATAAGCTTCAAAATGCGATCGGATCCGGCTTGTAGCGGCAGATGCAGATGTTCGCATACCTTTTGAAGGTCTCGCATAGCTATGAACAATTCCGTATGAGCATCCTTTGGATGACTCGTCATAAATCGGATTCGCTCTATGCCATCGATCTTATTCACAGCTCCGAGCAGCTTAATAAAATCTCTATCCCCGCCTGTTTTATAGGAGTTAACATTCTGGCCAAGGAGAGTTATCTCTTTAAATCCTCGTCCGGCGAGAGATTTGACTTCCCTGATTATATCTTTTGCGTCCCTTGAGCGCTCCCTGCCGCGGACATACGGCACAATGCAGTATGAGCAAAAGTTATCACACCCCTCACCTATAGATACGAGCGCCTTGAACTCATGTTCACGATATTCGGGGTATAGCTCGGGCCTCTTAGCGTCAACTTTATCGGTAGCTATTATGCGCAGTTTCTTCCGGCGTGCATATTTAATTAGGCGCGGTAAGTCCGCTTCGTTGCCCGTGCCGCATACGATATCTATAACGGGAGACCTGGTAATGGCCTCGCCTTTATATGCCTGAGCGGTACATCCCATCAATCCGATTATAAGACCGGGCCTCTTCTTCTTAAGTTTCTTGAGGTAGGTGATATTGCTGAACAATCTATCCTCGGCATGTTTTCTAACAGAGCACGAATTAAAGAGGATGACATCCGCTTCCTCGATAGAGCCTGACAACCTGAACCCATTATCGATCAATAACCCGGACACAAACTCCGAATCACGAACGTTCATCTGACATCCGAAGGTGCGGATGTATATCCGAGTACATTTGGATGTCATGCCGAATCCTAATCGAAAATTGTCGAGCCCATTTTTGGGCGAGAGAATTTTCGATTGTTTAGGATTCGGCGGAGACTTTTTGTTATTCAGCATATCACTTCACAAGCTTCTCTTTCTGCTTCCGCGTAAATTTCTTAATTCTCTTTTCCTCTAAAAATGCCGGTTTAAAATATTTATATTCCCTGTGCCAAATCAACTTCACCGGCCTTCTATCTCTCGTATATTTCGCTCCCCTTCCGCTATTGTGTAATTTTAATCGATTTTCCAGATGCGGCGTATATCCAGTATAATATGTCCCATCAATGCACTCAACAATATATACATAAAACTGCCCAACTTTCTTCATGATTTATCTTACACCTTGTTTAACATAGCGCTTTTTAATACGCGTTTGATCTTCCTTAAAAGGACCCTCATGCATACCAAAGATCCTTACAATAGGTTCAACTGCCTGAGGATACTCATCTTTGGCCTTTTTATAATCCAAACTTAATTTCGCTAACCCAGAAGACAGTATATTGCTTAGCTTTTCTTCTACTTTAGCTTTTTGATTTATATCCAATAATTCAAATTCAAAGCATGGACGCGGATTGCCACCAGTGTCTTCTTCGAGAGAAATAGAAAACGAATTTACACTGTTCGCTAAAAGAATATCTGAATATACTATACTTTCTACGTCTTCAGGATATATGTTCGCACCCATAACCGAAACAGTGCTGTCTTTTCTGCCATATATAAACAAGAACGGCACATACCAGCGGGGATAGCTACATCTTCTCTCCAGCTCTAAAATATCGATGTTGTGCAACTTTAATTTTTCTCTCATATCATCAAAGGTTATCATGCCTCCTTCATCTTTTATGTTATATCTTATCCTTGGAGAAAGAGTCCAGGGCTTGCTTATCGTCACCACTATCTCTCGGTCTATTATCTCTATGAAATGATCTATTGGATTATACTGAAATAGCATGGGCAGCCTATGATCGTCTCCAAAAAGTGTCTTTCGCAGGGCAACGTCCTGAGCGCACAATTTCCTGATTATTACGGTCAATGGATTCTCTCCCCCAATACCGATCTCCAGGTCTGATGCGCCATATCCGGAATACACAGTCTTTGCATGCCTGAGCAAATAATCACGCAATCCCTCCGACATCCCCTCGCCACCCACAAGAGCATGCATCGCATACTCATTCCAGTTAAATCCTCGCTTCTCCCCTTCATCAAAAAGATATTTCAAAAAAGGCGGATAGCCATTTAAAATATATGGATATTTATTGCCGAAGAATCGGAGAGTATGCAATATTTTATCCACGTCAGGGCCTGTAGATTTCACCACTCCCAACGCCTGAGCGGCCAAAGCCATATTAAAACCTGTTGCCCAAGCACCCATGCTAAAAGTATTAAGAACAATGTACTTTTTGTCACCATAGCAATATCTCAAATATACGCCAATAATATTTTTAACGATTTCACGCTCTTTAACGCCCCTGACCCAATTATATGGAATACCGGTCGACCCGGATGACTCATCAATAACTACACCTTTATGGAAGAAATTGCCATTAAGACACCTATCCTCGGTGCTATAAGGCAGAACGTAATTAGTCTTATCTGTTACCGGCAAAGATTTGAACATGTCATTGGCATTTGAAGTTTTAAAGGACCAACCGCTCTTATCTATGAACTTTTTGTAGGCCGGAACATGCTTATAGGCCGTAAGATACTCTTTAAAGGCCCGATAACAACAAGCTTGTGCGCCAAACTTTTGAGGAGCGCGACTTGCAATAAAAGCAAAGATAGCATAATTTCTTAAGAGACCTCCTTGAATAATATCCATAAATCTGATCAATAAAACACACAATCTGTCTCTAAGTCTGATTCTCATGTTATTCTGCAACTCCCGTTATTAAAAGTCACTAACGTACGGTTCCCTCAAGCTCAATTCTCGTAACTCATTACAAACAAAGCACTAAACGCTATTATATACGTCATCCAGAAAATGTATTATCAGTCTGTAATGCCGTAACCGTCTGGCTGCTTATAGTCACCGCGAAGCAAATCCGCGATGCCCCAGATGAAATTTGCGCTTTCTTTAAAATTTATCGTCACTCTTATTCTCCTTTATACCCCTGCTTGCCGGTGGCCACAACTTCCTATTGATAGCACCGCCTGAAGTCATTCTCTCGATAATGCCCCAATTGTCCCAAAACTCAAGATAGCCTCTTCGCTTCATCAAATAACTTTTTTATCTTATCATCGGATTTAAAATTCAATATTTCGTTAGCAACATCCGTGATTCTAATCAAAAAGGTTGTTGCCGCAGACAAAATTACCTTACCAGCTTCCCCACTAAATCTTACACTAACTAAGGCCGAACGAAATTCACCATCACCCGCAAAGAGCAAAACATCGCCATCAGGAACCTGAAGTTTCCGGTGCTTGGTATGAGTATCTCCGATAGCGACTATCCGCATTAATTACAATCTCCCGAGTTCCCATGGTCAATTTGTCGTGCCCTGCTTTTCCTGCAGTGCGTCGGGAATCCTGCACACAGCGCGTGCAGTTTTTAGTCAATTCGCGACGCAGTGCGTCACAATTCATCTAGTGCAAAATTTGCACTAGATGGGGCATGCAACTTAATAACCTACTGCGGTAAAAAGCAAGTAAAGACGCTGTAACTCTATGTAAATGAATAAGTTGTGCTTTACTTGCCCTGACGCCGAACAAGTACCACCCATCATTTCTTGCCTTGCTTCTTTAAATATTCCATGCCTTTCTTAGTCAAACGGTATTTCTGTAAACGGCTATTAGGTTTATCCGGAATGGTAAACTCAACCAACGAATCTGATAGAAGTTTTGTCAGGACAATCTTAAGCTGACCGGAGACCCTTTTTTGACCTAATCGCTTTGATAGAATAGAAACTGGCAAGGAATCTTCTTTCAGCAGGGCCAGAATACGTTCTTCCAATGACTGGTACTGAACTAGCACTGAACTGGTACTGAACTCCGGCTGCGACTCAGGCTTCCCTATGGCCTCTTTTCGCCATACTGTTAAAACAAAGAAGCCGTTTTCTAAACGAAACACGGGCAACCTCAAACCAGCCTTCCGGCAATTATCAAAAATATCAACTGTCCCAGTTCCGGCCTTTTCGATATACTTCGTTAAAAACAATGGTTCGGCAATCAATGGATTTCCGGGTTGAGACGAGTGAATCTTTGATAAGCTCTCGATTGTCAACGATGGCGGTAATGTTCCGGGATTCCATATCTCAAGACGATCCGCGAAAAGCATGATTTCGACACTGGCATTGCTTGTATAATCGCGGTGAGCCACGGCGTTGACAATCCCTTCCGTAACTACTTCTTTTGGGATATCGTATTCAACTGGTGCCTGCGGGCCATGCTTGCGAGTACCAACAAAACGATTAAGTTTTGACATTACAAAATCAGCCGCCTGATCTACCATATCAAAAACTGTGCCCTTATAAATTTGATACGATGGGATCGGCTTTAGTTTTTGCGTGCCATGAAAATGCATACATTTTACTTCTGAAGTGATAAGAAACCGCTGAGGCTTGACCCCGAATAATAAAATTGCCGCATGATTCGGTTTACCCTTATCAATCAAATCTAAATGCGTTAAGACGTCCTCAACTGGTGTTTTCTCAGATAACGCATAATCACGAGAATTACGGGCTTGGACAAGAAACCAGCGGATCTTGTCTTCGGAAATATCAGAGATTTCCGCATTGCGGCATACCGTCGCGTCAAAGGGTCCTGTTAAAATCCGACCTGAGCCAAGAAGATGCTGTACTAAACTTGCGTAGACCGCAGAATTCAAATCCGGTTGCATGTTAAAACGGCGTCGAATTAGCTGCTCACCCGCTAAACGGACGAGCGCAAGCATTTTTGGATGACGGCCAGAATCGCTATCCCCTTTAACATAAATCAACCGAAGTTTACCTAGCTGTGTTGATAGAAGAAACTCTTTATGTGTTGGAGATTTTCCTTCGTTATCCTCAATTCCATACTCATTGCCAAACAGCCCAAGATACAAATCGCTCGACTTCACCTCTTCTAAATAAACCTCATCTGCCCGACGGTCACTTGCGGGTAAATCTTCAAATATAAACACCTCAAAGAATTTCTTCAACAATGGATCGCCATGAATGTAGTCTCTCAATGCTCGACGATCATCCTTAAACTCTTTTTGAACACTACTAATAAATATTTTATATTTCATCTCTACTTCCCTTTCTTATCAGAAAATGGATATGAGCGTGACCATCTGTCAATCTCATCTTTTCTAAAGCGCCACTGACCGCCGACACGAAAAGCCGGTATCTTCTTCTCCCTAGCAAGACGGCGAACAGTGTACGGATGAAGTTTTAGATGTTGGGCTACGTCTTCTGCTGTATAAGTTTCTGCAAGGTTTTTCATAAGAAAAGCTCCTATTACATTTTATTCCACATTATATCATAGCCTATAATGGAAACAATCAAAAACTAACCTGACACCTAAATGCTTTTAACATGCAGGCGTCATATAAGATAGAACGGTTGTTCGATGACATAGAACAACTGTCAGAAAAACTATATACTTTTTCTGACACGATTTTCGCGCAACAATGTTCACTATTTAATGAACATTAGCGCAAACTGAACATTAAATGTCCACTATTTAGCAGACATTTCGATTTAGTAGGCATTTAGCCAGAATAATATTCGTCTTTTACCCAGTTGGCAGGATTATTGATGATGTATTCGCGAATGCGATTAAGGTCGGTTTCGTCGCGGATGACGTGTTCGTAATAATTGCGTTGCCAGAGGCGGGCATCAAATGGCGGCCATTTGTTTGTTTTTACACCATCACAATATCTTTTTGTTGTCATGGTTTTGAATCGATGAACAACATCCGATAACGATAACGTAGGGGCACCCCCCTGTGGGTGCCCTATATGTGTATGTGGTTGCCCTTTATTAAAATCGCATAATTTATTGCCACGGTTCGATTGTTTATTATTAGGGCAGGCACAGGGGCCTGCCCCTACGATCATGATTATGCCATGAATATGATTGGGCATAATTTGAAAATGGTCAATATCCATGCCCTAATAAAACCGTGGTATTTCACACCAAACGCGCTGGATCATCTCCCTGCATTATTCAATACCATTACACCGTCACGGACATCACCAAATGCACGCTTGCGATCATTGGCACACATCGTCACATAATACGCGCCTTGCTGTGTATAATCGTAATCCTTTAATCGAATTGATCTGCGGTTTCCGGGCATGTATCATTCCACCAATGCGGTTGCTAAGCTCGCCATCGCATTGCTATAAATCTGTCACCGGCCAGCCATAAGTTTTTATAAAAATCTTCATAGGGGTCGCTCATATCTGTTTTTAAAATAGAGCGCTACGTTGACCAGGCTGATCAATACCGGAACTTCTACCAGGGGCCCTATCACTGCCGCGAAAGCGGCGCCTGAATTAATACCGAAAACCGCTACCGAGACCGCAATCGCCAACTCGAAATTGTTGCTTGCGGCGGTAAAGGATAGAGTCGCTGTCTTGGCATATCCGGCATTAAACTTTCTGCCCATATAGAATGATACTAAAAACATGAATACAAAATAGAGGAATAGCGGCACCGCTATCCTAACGACATCCAAAGGAATTTTTATAATATACTCGCCTTTAAGCGAAAACATTACCACTATGGTAAATAATAAAGCTATAAAAGTTATCGGGCTTATTTTAGGAATAAACTTCTCCTCGTACCATTTTTTGCTCCTTAACTTCAAGAGAGCAATGCGCGTAATAATACCTGATAGAAACGGTATGCCCAGATATATGAAAACACTGTTGGCGATCTGCCCTATGGTAACATCTACATGAACGCCTTTTAATCCAAAATATGGCGGAAGGATCGTGATAAAGAACCACGCATATACCGAATAGAGTATCACCTGAAATAAAGAATTGAATGCGACAAGGCCTGCGCAGTATTCCGTATCTCCTTTTGCGAGTTCATTCCACACGATCACCATAGCTATACAACGAGCAAGGCCTATCATGATCAGTCCGACCATATATTCCGGATAGCCCCTTAAAAATAATATCGCCAGGGTAAACATCAAGATCGGACCAATGATCCAGTTTTGGACTAAAGAAAGTGTCAGTATCTTTACATCCTTAAAGACACTTCCCATCTCCTCATATTTAACCTTCGCCAGCGGCGGATACATCATGAGGATCAGTCCTATGGCAATGGGGATATTAGTTGTCCCAACCTGGAACTTGTTCCAGAAACTGGCAACCTGAGGACAGAGATATCCTGACGCAACCCCAACTGCCATGGCCAGAAAGATCCACAGCGTCAGGAATCTGTCCAGAAATGATAATCTTTTATTGATACCTTCTGCCATTTTTCATCCTTTTTCTATCGGCATAGACTATGGCGCTTTCTTTCCAAGCTCCGTCTGTGCCGCGGCAAATATGGCCTTTTTAATAATCTTCTTCATATTTATAAACAAAATATGAACAGGTTCGCGAAGAAATATAGGATGCTTATCACGAGTTCTTTCGGACTGCCCGACTGAGTAAATCTCAAAAATCCGGAAACCATAAGAAGTATCGACCCTGCTGTAGCAAAAATCTGATATGGGGTTAATTTCACAAAATGTCCCTCCCTGACCTACCGAACCGATACATCTTCCAGACTTCCATAGCCCATAAAGGAAACGAGGATATAATAATCATGAGCAGCCAATCAACTAATCCCAGAGGCTCCGTCTTAAATACCTTCTGTAAGATTGGCATATATACGACCGCCATCTGCAGGAGGAATGATACGAGCGCGGCCAGGACCAGCTTCTTATTGGTAAATATGCCTATCTTAAATATAGACTCCGTCATGCTTCTGCAATTAAATGAATGAAATAACTGCGAGCATGAAAGGACTATGAACGCCGCGGTTCTTGCGCGTTCGATTCCCCCCTTCTCCACGAATAGTACTAATACGAACGCCAGCAAGCTGCAGAATGCGATAAATGATCCCTGCGCCACCATTAACAACGCCCTATCTCTGGTCACCACAGCCTCCTCCGCTTTACGCGGCGGTCTGTTCATTACCCCGGGATCGGCGGGATCGACCCCGAGAGCCAGAGCGGGAAACCCGTCGGTTACAAGGTTAACCCATAGTATCTGTATGGGCAGTAGGGGCGCAGGCAAACCAGCCAGAGAGGATACGAACATGACCAGTATCTCACCTGCGTTACATGACAGAAGATAATGGATAAATTTTTTGATGTTATCATATATGCCGCGCCCCTCTTCGACCGCTGAGACGATCGATGCAAAGTTATCATCTGTCACAACCATGTCCGATACTTCTTTCGTTACATCCGTTCCCGTAATTCCCATCGCCACACCAATGTCGGCCTCTTTAACAGCCGGTGCGTCATTAACGCCATCGCCTGTCATGGCCACAACCTCGCCATGGGCGCGCCAGGCGCGAACGACACGCAATTTATGCTCCGGGGATACCCTCGCGTATACCGAGATATTTTTCACTTTTTCATAGAGCTCTTTGTCGCTTAACAGATCAAGCTCTTCACCGCTTAAGGCGATCATGCCGGAGCCGAAAAATCCGAGCGATCTGGCTATGGCCACAGCCGTATTCTTATGATCACCTGTTATCATGACCGTCTTTATACCGGCGGACTTACACTCCTGTATGGCTTGCCTGACTTCATCTCTCGGCGGGTCTATCATCGCAACCAATCCGGCGAAGATCAGATCACGTTCTACGAATTCGGCGCTATATTTTTTATGCTCTTCGCCCAGCACTCTATAGGTAACCGCCAAGACTCTCATGGCGTCAAGCGCCATTCGATCATTCACCTGTTGTATAGAATCTTTATCTTGAGTGGTGATTGCCCTGACAGCCCCGTTTTCCATAATACCGGTGCAATCTTCCAGCAGTACATCCGGGGCACCTTTTATGAATGCCGTAGCCTGGCCATTGTGCCTTCGTATTATCGTCATCTTTTTTCTGCCGGAATCGAAGGGTATTTCATCAATGAATGTATAATCGTTCTCGAGGGCGGGTTTTACAATCCCGGCTTTCCCGGCGGCGGTCAATATGGCCCCCTCCGTTGGATCTCCGATTATCTTATAAAGACCGTCGCTCTCGACCAGCCGCGCGCCGTTACATAAGACTCCCGAGCGCAATACAATCTCCAGATCAGGGCAATCGTTGGATTTAATATTCCTATTATCCAATATAAATTCCCCTTCAGGCGCATAACCGATCCCGGTCACTTCGAAGGACCGGCCTCCTGCAAATATCTTTTGGACCGTCATCTCATTCTTAGTTAGCGTCCCGGTCTTGTCGGAGCAGATCACCGTGGCACAGCCTAATGTTTCTACGGAGGGGAGTTTACGTATAAGGGCATTGCGCTTCACCATACGATGGACGCCTAATGCAAGAGCTATCGTCACCACTGCCGGCAGACCCTCCGGGATGGCGGCCACGGCCAAACTAACTGAAGTTAAAAAAACGTCTACGATACTGCCTCCACGCAGCCATCCAAGCAGGAATACCATCCCCACTAAAACAAAGCATAAATAGACTATCCATTTGCCGAACTCTTCCAGCTTCTTCTGTAATGGTGTGGCCTCACTGCCTATGGCCTGCACCATAACCGCGATTTTACCGAGCTCTGTATTCATGCCCGTATCTACGATCAAGGCCCTCGCTTTGCCCGACGAGACAGTAGTGCCCATATATACCATGTTTGCGCGATCGGCGAGCGGTATATCTTTCTCATCTAAAGGAAGAGTAGTCTTAATTACCGGGGAAGACTCCCCTGTCAGGCTCGCTTCCTGAACGCTGAAATTCAAACTGGTCCAGATGAGGCGGCTATCGGCTGGTATGCTGTCGCCGGCCTCTATCTCAATAATATCTCCGGGAACTAATTCTGTTGAAGGAATGACATTAAGCCCGCCTTCGCGGAGAACCTTTGAGACGGGATTTGATAACTTCCTTAATGCTGCCAGTGACTTCTCGGCCCGATACTCCTGAATAAAACCTAAAATGGCATTTAATATTACGATCGCGATAATCGCCAGCGCATCTACCCATTCCTGCAGGAACCCGGAAACAATGGCCGCGCCGACGAGAATCCAGACTATGAAATCCTGAAACTGCTCGAAAAATATGGAGAAAGGGCTAACGCCTTTCTTCTCTCTCAGCTGATTAAGACCGATCTTTGCTAATCTGCGCCCGGCCTCCTCGGCGCTAAGCCCTGTATGGGAATTGCTATTAAGCATTCCAATGGCTTTATCCGTATCTACTGAATAATATCGCAACTTGTTCATTTTTTATGCCTACTTTACAAACAGAATTCTATAAACACCACTTATGCCGAATAGTATAAATATACCTGCGGATATCCATTTGATCAACTTTTCAGGAATATGTCTACGCATCACTATGCCGACAATTATTCCTACTCCATCGGCAACGACCATACCCAGAGTCGTGCCTGCAAGCACTCCCAATACATTGTTGTACTCTATGGCGAGGCTTATAGTGGCCAGCTGCGTCTTATCACCCATCTCCGCGAGAAAGAATGCTATACCGACCGTAATAACAGGTCCGAATCGCGATTCTCTTTTGCCTGTATCTCCCAGTCTGTCTCCGCGCAGAGTCCATAGCCCAAAAAATATGAACGATAATGCCGCAATAAGAGATATCACATTCATGGGAATAATGGTGGCCAGAAAACGTCCAACCGCTACGGCAAGGGCGTGATTCAGCAGAGTAGCGATAAATACTGCTATGAGAACTTTGTGGGCGCTATATTTTGTCGCAAATGCCATGGCCAGAAGCTGAGTCTTATCACCCATTTCCGCCAGAACTATGAATACAAACGATGTCAGGAATGCTATCATTTAGCCTCTGTAAATTATATTAATAGTTCGGTCATATAAGTGCATACGTCATTCTCGAGGAGGGCTTTAGCCCGACCGTCTCCGACCCTAACGGGTCGTAAACCCGGAGGGAAGAATCTAAAGGCCGGAGGATGTTTCGACTATAATTAGAACCTGGTTCTATTCCTTAACAGCCTTTCGGCTTCAAGCCAATCATCCATGGCATGACCTGCCCTCTTACCGCGTTTTACATAAAGTTCGTAAGCCTTTTTCTGAACATCGCCACTTGTATCCTTATTCGAGGCAGCCTTTGAAATATCGATAGTTCTATTTTGGATTTTTGCCATCTTGGACCTCCGGTTGCGCTAAAATACCATCATTTATTATTCTTATCCTTCAGGACGTTTTCTATCTCTGCCTTTAACTCCACGGGATTTATGGGTTTCTTAAGACATTTCTTAATGCCGCAGAATTTCATGAGCCATAAATGTTCCTTCATTGTGTAGTGCCCGGTTATAGCAATAACCGGCACCTTACATGTCTGCGTAAGAGCTTTTAACCGATCGGCAACTTCGAACCCGCTCATGACCGGCATGCGAAGATCTATAAGCACCACATCCGGCACGCTGACCTGAGCCGCCTTTACCGCGGAGGAGCCATCGCTTAATGCGGTCACTTCGTATCCGGCGAGCGTTAACATTTCACTGAGTTCTTCCAGATACCCCTTATCATCGTCCACTATTAGAATCTTGCTCTTAACCATTTATACAGCCTCCTATTTTTTGTTTTTTTCCGTAACGGAACGATTGATATTAATCGGAAGATAAATAGTTACATTCGTCCCTTTACCATATGAACTTGATATATCCATCTCTCCGTTATGGAGATTTATTATCTGCTTACACACCGGCAGGCCTAACCCGGTTCCCTTAGCCTTAGTAGTATTGAAAGGTTCGAATATATGTTTAAGTAATCCTGCCCTCATGCCCGGGCCGTTGTCTTTGAAAACTATCTTAAGCCTGTTATTCATAACCATAGATACTTCTATATCAACAATACCCTTCTTATTCCTAAAGGATTCACAGGCATTATTGAGTATGTTATTGAAAACCTCCTGCAGCTGCACAGGATCCGCCTCCACCACGATATTGTTGGGGCACTTGAACGTACGGCGAATTTTAATCTTGCTCTTAGAGAATATGGATTGCACAAGATCGATGCATTCATCAAGAAGATCATATAATTTTACAGTCTCACGAATAGGCGACTTTATGCTCGAGTATAGCAATAAATTCTTTATTATCTGATCTGATTCGAGAACCTTTATTTCTATGTTTCGTATATTATTATTAAGACGAGGATCCTTATTCTTCGTTCGTATATTATAAACCGCTATGCCGATTGCTGCTAATGGGCTTCGAAGCTCATGGGCAACCGTAGCCGAAAGCTGACCTAATTCGGCGAGTCTGCCGGCCCTATCGAGTTTTTTTTGGGCGTCCAGAAGTTTCTGGCTATTAATCCTAATCAACCTCTCCAGCTCGCGCTTATCTCTCTCCAACACCTCTTCTGCCAGTCTGTGGCTCGTTACATCACGTGATATGCTTATAACGTGCACCACCTTGCCGCTGTCATCGGTTATGGGGCTGAGACGGGTATCCAGCCAGAACTTACTTCCATGAAATTCATATTCTCCAAACGAGAATACAGATTTACCCGTCCTAAAAACTTTATTTATATTCTTCATCATTCGCGATGCGACCTTGGATGGAAAATAATCCGGCAGGCGGGTACCTGTTACATCCGCCGGTTTCTTATTGAAATATGCGGCGCCGAAGGTATTTACATATATTATACTTCCCGACCTGCTGAGAATATATATCGGATCCTCTGCCATTTCGGCCAGCGCCTTATAACGCTTTTCGCTCTTATGCAGAGCATCCTCTACGCGCCTGAGATCAGTTATGTCAATATTGTCTGTCATATTTTGTTTTTCTTTTTAAATATATCTCCATCGAATCTTATCCGGCCGGAACCGCAGCTAATATCGCCGCGCCGCGCCCTGAACCGTCCTTAGTTAAAGACAGTCTTATCCTCGTAGAGCTTTGCCCTGCCAATTTTCTTAATTCGGCATTCACGTTGTTCGCAAATTCGGGGAGCTTTTCGTAAACACTGCCGTCTATGGCGATTGTATGTCTATTTTTAATTTTCGGATCAATCTTTGTAATAACAGCCGTCATTGCCGCTGCCGTTATGCATGCGGCCCTTAATGAGATTATACCGCATATCTTTCTTATTGTCTTTCTATCGTTAAGGGATTGATCGCGCACTCCTGCATCACACATTAATCTCCGTATTCCGGATAGATATTGTGTCTTGTCGGCAAGCACCTGCGATACAAATTCACCGGCAAGATAACCACATTGTTTGAACTTCTTGGGGATTATGCCGCCAAGAAGGGCTCCTTTTTCCACAAGGTCGAGTATAACTATCCTGCAGATCTCACCCAGATATTTTCCCGATACCATCTTTTCAAGCATCTGAGCTCCGGGGTTATTGGATTCCTTGTCGAGCTTTGCGTCATACCGCGTCACCTTAAGTTTGTTATAATTACCCCACTCGATATTGACAATCATATCTCCGGTATTCTTACCGCTACGCCTTATACTCTTTATATTATTTACCTTCTCCACGTAACAAGCGTTTGTACCGGTCCCCACTATCACACCAATATAGCAATCTTTATCGCTGTAGCTTCTGGAGGCAAGAGTACCCACCGTATCATTGATAAGCGCCGCAACCCGGATATTGTATATATGTTCTTTCTTAAGCGCGGCATTCAGTAAGGCCACAACGTCATTACCTTCCACTCCACTGGCACTAAAACTCTTAGTCCATGCGGTAAGTTTTCCGTTTGCAATGCCGGACTGTTTAACAGGGAACGAGAATGTGAAGCCAAGATTGATTTTCTTGCAGGTATGAATTTTATTTGTGGAGATGAATTTTTTAAGAGACCTCGCTAAGAATCCAAATAGCCTCTTGCCGGTAGATGTAATATCTCTTTTGTGTAGAGTGAATCTCATTACGTAATAATTCGAAATTCTACCTCTGCCTTTAAGCGTCAGACCCAGGATCCGGAAGTTGGTGCCTCCGAGATCTATGGCAATCTGCTCACCCCTTTCGTTGCCGGTAGGCCTGTCGACATAAGTGGGTATCATCCTGAGCGAGCTCGGTCTGCCTGAAAGCCCAGCCCTCATTTCAGAGTGGAAACCCTTAATAATTTTCCTCAGGTCTCTCTCCGATAACTCAAAATCTTTCTCGATCGCTTTTAGCGCGCCCGAAATCATCTCGATATCTTCAATACCTTATATTTCAATACCCCTGCAGGCACTTTTATCTCCACCGCATCACCTTCTTTATGATTTAATAGGCCGCTGCCGACCGGAGAAGATACGGAGATTTTACCCTGGGCATAGTCGGCCTCTTCTTCTGCCACCAGCATATACGTAAGCTCCCGACCCGATTTAATATCCTGAAGTTTTACGGAAGCCCCGACCAGTATCTCATCCGTAGGCATATTCTCCTCATCTATTATCTGAGAGAACGCCAGCATGTTCTCAAGCTCGGCAATCCTCTTCTCGTTAAGTCCCTGAGCTTCTTTTGCCGCATCGTATTCGGCATTCTCACTTATGTCTCCATGGGCCCTGGCCTCACCTATCGCCCTAGACAGCATTCTGCGTTTTACAGTCTTCATCTGCTCCAGCTCTTTACTTAACCTATCATAACCTGTTCTCGTAAGACGTGATCCTTGCTGCATATCGGTTTTCCTTTTTCTTATTTATTGACCAAATTCGCCATGTCATCGGGTAGTGGAGCTTCGAAGCTCATCCTACTGCCGCTGACCGGGTGAGTAAATTCTATTCGCCGGGCATGAAGCGCCACCCTTTTAAACTTTAGCTTAAAATCCTTCCTGAACGCATATACCGTCTCGCCTACAAGCGGATGGCCTATAGATTTCATGTGTATACGTATCTGGTTCGTTCTTCCGGTAACAGGCTCAACCTCTATAATACTGAAGGAGTTTTTGACGTTCAGAACCTTATATTTAGTTACAGCATCTTCGCACCGATGCTTATTCCTATTATAGATAGAACCTGTTATAGTATCAAACTTTTTTTTAACAGTCCCATTAACGAATGCTATATAGGTCTTCTTTACCGATCTCTTCCGGAATTCATCCATCATAGCCTGCTGCGAGACTTTACCTTTAGCATAGATGATAAGCCCCGAGGTCTCCCTGTCAATTCTGTGACACGGATACGCATTAATCTCGACTCCTCGCGCATCCAGTTCGCGATTTATAAGGTCGGTCAGCGTGTTGGTCTCTTTCTTCGGTGTCGGAACGACGAGCATGCCGGAAGGCTTATCGATAACGATAAGCGAATCATCTTCGTATACTATCTTATATCGCTTCGGATGGGTCATATTAATTTGAAAGTTAATAAGTTTTCATTGACCCCGGCTAAGAGACGTGGAAATTTCATTATATATGTCTGGTATTATAATTATTAACACGGACATCATACTCATCTTCTATCTCGCCTATTATCTCTTCTACGAGATCTTCGAGAGTGACGATGCCCTGAATCTTGTTTTGGTTATCCACAACGACAGCAAGATGAGTATGTCCCTTCTGAAATTCCTTAATAAGATCCGTGACCTTCTTCGACTCATTGACAATAGACGGCGGATACATGATATCCTGCAGCACAACGAGATCCTTATTTGAAGATAACATCAGCAGGTCTTTCATATTTATTACCCCGATTATATTTTCAGGAGTGCCCTGATATACAGGGATCCTTGAATATCCGGATTCGAGCACCCTGCTCAGTATATCATCGATAACAGAGCCGGAGCTGATCGCAAACATATCTTTTTTTGGAGTCATCACGTTTTTCACCAGGGCATCATGCAGGGCGTAGACCTTAGATATCATACTGTACTTGTCCTTCTGAAGACTGCCCTCCTCCTGCCCTAATTTAATCATGCCCCTTATCTCTTCATCGGAAACTAAGGATGACTTCGACTGTGTATTGACATTGAAGACCTTTAATATTGCATTGATTATAACTTCAAACCCCACGACGAGCGGGGCAACCACTTTTATGAATGCGCTCATAGGCCTGGCGAGGAATAGTGACACCCTTTCGGAATAGCTTGCCGCTAACGTTTTTGTCAAAACCTCGAAGATTGTTATAAGAAATGATACGACTATAGTGCAGGCCACCACTTCCCAGCCACCCTCGCCCATAAAACGTATGACAACGGCTGTCGCTAAGACGGCTATGAGGGCGCTTATAATATTATTCGATACAAGTATGGTGCTGAAGAAACGCTGTGGGGTCTCCAGCATCTTTAATACTATGGCGGCGCGCCTCGAACCCTCGGACGCAAGCCTTCTAAGCCTGATACGACTGGCAGATATTATAGAGATCTCCGCCGCGGCCATTATTGCAATCATCGTAAGAAGCAGAACAACTAATATGCTTTTAAAGAATTCGCTCATATTCGCTTTGTCACCTCCGAAACACCGGGCTTTACTATACCCCCGGACACTATAAGCTTTACGCCTTCCTCTATCGATATATCCAGGAACCTCACGTCATCTTTCGGAATAAGCGCCAGGAAGCCCGTTAACGGGCTGGGAGTTGTAGCTATAAATACGTGCAGAAGCTCCTTTCCCGCTTTATCGTTTGCTTCCTTAAAACTATCATTAGTAAGAAAACCTATCGCATACAGCCCCTTCGATGGGTATTCGGCCAGCACCACTTTCTTAAATGCCGGGCTGTCCTTTGATATGAACGAATCCACTATCTGTTTGGCGGCAGGGTATATCTGTCGAATAAAAGGAAATTTCAGAAACCAGTGCTCCAGCGCATGTATAATCCTCTTACCGAAAAAATTTGTCGCAACGAACCCTATTATGAATATGATGATGACGCTTAATATGAGGCCAATGCCGGGAACAACAAAACCGAAATGCTGTTTAATATAAAAGTTAGAAACTCTCCCTAGTATGCTGTCAACGAACCTTATCACGATAAATATTAAATATAGCGTGATAAATACCGGCAATGTTATCAGAAGCCCTGTACCGAAATAACGCCTTATGCTCATATATCCTTTCTTAAAATGCTCTAGCTAAATAATTTCAATATGGGTTTGATGAGCGGTGATACCATCAACACGACAGTAAGCGCGATAAGAATTACCGTAGCGGACCAGCCAACGACATTCTGAAAACCGTTGTTCACATGCGAGCCCATTATACGTTTATTATTGACCATTACTATCATTGAGATCAACACTACGGGTAATAACATTGCGTTCAGCACCTGAGACCAAATTGTAATCGCAATAAGCGGAGCGTTAGGCAATAATATTATGAAGACACCGATCACTATTATTAATGTGAATAGCGTATAAAACTGCGGCGCCTCTTTCATCTTTTTATTGATGCCGGCTTCAAAGCCGAATGCCTCGCAGACATAAAATGCTGTAGCCAGAGGTAATATCGTGGCTGAGAATATCGACGCAACTAATAACCCGAACGCAAACAGTTGGGATGCAAATATGCCCGCAAAAGGTTTTAAGGATACTGCGGCATCTTTGGCTTCATTAATCACGATACCGTTAACATGGAGCGTAGCGGCGCAAGCGACGATTATAAAGAACGCGACCACTATCGTCGCTACGCATCCTATAACAACGTCCCAAAACGCATATTTATACTCCTCTATTTTTATCCCTTTCTCCATTACGGCAGATTGCATATAAAATTGCATCCACGGCGCTATGGTGGTGCCGACAATACCGAGCACCATACTTAGATACTCTCCATTAAATTGTATGGTAGGATGCACGAATCCCGCTCCGACCTGTCTCCAGTCCGGCTTGGCAAATACCGCGGATACTATATAAGATAAAAGGCAGAAACTGAATAGAAGGAATATCCTTTCGGCCACTTTATAGTTACCCTTCACCACAAGGATCCACACGGCAATCGCCGCTATGGGCACCGATACATATTTATTCACTCCAAAAATAGCCATACTCCCGGCTACTCCGGCGAATTCGGTAGCGGTGTTACCTATATCTGCCGTTATTAGGCCCAGGAATATGAAGAACGTTACCTTGACTCCGAAGTTTTCACGGATAAGGTCGGCAAGCCCCTTACCGGTAACAACTCCCATCCTGGCATTCATCTCCTGCACGACAAGGAGCACTATGAATGACGGCACCAGCGTCCAGAGCAGATTATATCCATACATTGCTCCGGCAACAGAATAGGTGGTGATACCGCCGGCATCATTATCTACGCTTCCGGTTATTATACCGGGGCCTAAAACGGCCAAAAATATCGCGAGGTTTCTGAAAAAACTTACCTTCTTCGAATTTCCGTTATTATCCATTAGATTCCACGGTCCACGCGCGAACGTTTTCTCCAGGCTATAGATATAACCTGGCTCAATACGTCATCCATAGTAATTAAACCGTTCAACACCTTATCCTCGTCCACAACGGGTATGGCGGAAACCTTATACTTATCCATTATGTACGCGACCTCTTTCATGCCATCATGCAGATGAACGGAAAGCGTCTTAGGGAATGCCGTTTTCGAGATAGTCTCCTTCGGATCCGCAAACAGGAGTTTCCTTATGGTCGTAGCACCCCTGAGGTGGTTCTTATCATCGACTATGTATATATACGGTACAGTATCTACCTCTTTGGTGTGATTCCTTATGTATTCTATAGCGGCCTCAACCGTCATGTTTTCAGATATTGCGACGAACTCTGTCGTCATAAGCCCGCCGGCTGAATCGCTGGAGTAACCCAGAAGAGTGGAAAGTTTCTTAGCCCTTGCCGTCTCAATAAGTATTAAAAGATTTTTTACTGTGCTGGACGGAAGCCTTTCAAGAAGATCCGTAGCTTCATCCGAGGACATATGTGTCACAATCTGGGCGATCTCTTTCTTATCTAACTCTTTTAATATTGCCTTCTGTTCCTCAAACTCAAGGCTTTCGAAAACCCTGGCCTTTGTTTTTATATCCAAAGTCCTGAAGAGCGCTATACGTTGATTGGGATTCAGGTCGAATATCATCTCGCCAAGATCTGCCGCAGGTATCGACATCAGCTGTTTCTGGGGAAAAGCTAACTTCATCGTCATGCCGGATGCGTTCAGCGATACCGGTTGAACAAACTTCCAGGATACGAGATCCTCACGTTTAAGATAAGCGGCTTTATTATTAATAAGCCTTACGATGAAGTCGAAGGCCTTCTCCATGTCAAGCCTGCGTATCAATCCTCGTATGCCTATGTCAACATGAGCTATAACCAAATCCCTGTCCACGTGAAGAAGGTGCACATCGTTCACCCGCCTCACCTTATGGTTATACGTATCGACAACTTGCTGGTCTAAAATATCTCTCCTGAGAAGAAATTCATACTCGTTCATGGACGGAGAAAATCTCACATCATCAGCCTTAGCCTTAAGGATTATCTCATCATCTATCGATTCTATTAAAGACCACGGCAGGCTCGCATAAGTCTTTTTAATAAATCCTTTAAATATTATCAGGTCTTCGGCCTTTGGATATGTTTCACCGAGTTTAGCCGATATATCCCATATCTTACCTATAGAGACTCCGTCAATACTGCAGACATCTTTTTTAAGGATATCCGAGAAATTCACAAACATCTCTCTGGCGCGCCTGCTTGCATCACTTAAAATATTATTCATCATAAACTTATTAAATTCGCTTTCTAAAGACTATCACGGCTATAATCGTCAGCATGAAAAATACTACTGCCAATCGGACCCTTTCCCTAGAAACCTTCTCCTCTACTTTAAAACCCTCAAATTCAATAATAACCTTATCAGCGTGTATATCCAGTTCACCGCCATGCTCCGGACACGCCCTATGAAATACACCCGTTACCTCTAAGACATCCCCTTCATGTTTATAATCACCTAAAGTCTTTACGTCGGCGAGATCGCCCGTCCTACACCATATTCCTATCGCATTATAGCCGTCGTTCAAATTTATCCATGAATGCTCGCCTCGGTTCATGATAGCCGCTATTATCTCGCCTTTATATGTCACGGTTTGTTCATCGATAGTATTGGCGCCGCATATAAGTTCTTTACTCGTCAGCGTCTTGGCTTCCGCTCTATTAGCTACAGTGGAGACGATTATAAAAAAGATTATGCCAAATATGAAATATAAATGCCTCATCTTTTTCCTTTAAATGCAGCCAATACCATTCCGCCAAGCGCAAATATAGCCATAAATTCTAGCCTTCCCGCCCACATTTGGATCATATACGTAATCTTAAGCACCATTGGCATAGACGGTTTGGTTATCCCGCACGACAAGCCTACGTTCGCAGCCGCAGATACCGACTCGAAGGCCGCCTCGCTAAAAGAATAGCCGTACAACATAGTGATAAGTGCGCCGATGAGGTAAAGGCTAAGGTATGACAGCAAAATAATTGCGGATATCCTCACATGCCTGTCCTCCAGAATCACATCCTTAATATGATGAAACTTCGACATTACCACTGCGCTCTCGGGCATAAGTATCTTCTTTATATCCTGACGCAGTGCCTTATATATTATTCCAAGCC
The DNA here is from genome assembly GCA_903843285.1 of Candidatus Omnitrophota bacterium. Classification (GTDB taxonomy): domain Bacteria; phylum Omnitrophota; class Gorgyraeia; order 2-01-FULL-45-10; family 2-01-FULL-45-10; genus CAIMPC01. The sequence continues at coordinate 3,480 of CAIMPC010000007.1, read as the reverse complement.
GCAGGACCTTTATCGCTCCTGTGGTCGAACACATGCTTCCACCGATAGCCATGGCCATAGTCACTCCCAGCATAGCCAGGGGCCCCCACTCATTAACAAATTGCGCCGGATATATCGTAGAATATCCTGTGCCGGTATGGCCGGATATTAGCTGAAAGAATACCTTTCTAAAAAATGGAAATATGCCTCCATATGGATCTCTCCCGAAAAACCCCCATATTGTTATCGACAAAGTTACAACCATACTTACTAAAAAAGTCGTCATTTCTATGTTCTTGCGGATCTCGCGCCTGTTACCGGACCACACGACGTAATGAAGGGCAAAATTCATTGAGCCGAGTATCATTATAACTACGGAGATTATTTCAAATGCGAAGTTGTGATAGAAGAGCACATTCTGAGACTGAGGAGTGAACCCTCCCGTATCCCAAGCCGCCATAAATACACAAACGGAATCAAATATCGCCTTGTTCGGAGAGAGTCCTCCCAATATCGCCGAAATGGAGAGAGCCGTGGTGCCAAGGATCATGTATATTATGCTTACGAGCCATATAAATCTGGCCGTATGTATGACGTTGGGGAGTATCTTCTCATCCCTGGCTTCACCGGTATATATCCTGAAAGCTCCAGCGGTGCCTTTAAAAAGAAATGTCAGCGCTATAACCACTATACCCTGCCCTCCAACAAACATCGTCAGATGGCGCCAAAGGTTATGTGCATGGGCCATACCGTCCAAATCATTCGCTAAGGATAATCCTGTGGTGGCATAGCCGCTCATAGTTTCGAAGCATGAATCCAGATACGAATTAAAATGCCCGCTCAAGAATAAAGGAATAGCAGATATCGCCATTGCTACCAGCCACGAAAGAGCAGCCACGCACATCGCATGTCCCGCCGCCAGATCCCTGTCTGTGCGGCATATGCCGGCAAGTAATGCCCCCAGAAATAGCGTGATCGATATACTTAGAAGATAGTCGATGACAGGTTCAAGTTCCGAATATCCCACGGCCACAGCCAGAGGTATGATCATTAATAACCCCAGGCCGATGGTTATCCTTCCCAGGTAGTGAAAAATTATCTTATAGTCTTCTGATGTTGGCCTTAATATCATCTAAGTAATCCCCACCACAACAGACAGACCATAAAACCGATGATCACAAAGAATAAAGCTGTCAGTATCTCAGTCGATATGCCTAATATACCGTTCCAGATGCTTTTAAAAAATACCCATAGCCTGATTCTCGCTATCATTATACTTTACCCACCATCATGTCCAATAATTGCTGTTCATTTTCAATGGTCGTGAGCGCCACAATATCGTCACCCTTCTGTAACACTGTATCGCCTTTAGGGACTATTATGTTCTCACCCCTTACGATCGTGACCAATACGGAGTTTTTCGGAAGCGCAACATCCTTGACACATTTATTGATAAGTGGAGATTCTATAGAAAGATCTACCCTAACCAGGGCGAGTTTACCGCGCTTGAAGGTCATAAGGTTTATAAAATCTTCGAATGAGACTTCTTCCTCTATGATCTTAGCTATAATTTTTGTGGCATTGACCGGAACATCTACTCCCAGCTCCGTAAATATATGCTCATTCTTCGGATTATTCACCCTGGCCACGGTACGCCTGACACCGAATACTTCTTTGGCAAGCTGACATATGACCAGATTATCTTCATCATCGGCAGTTACCGCCGCCAACACATCCGCTCTGCCAAGATCGGCATCCTCCAGAAATCTCGGCTCACAGCCATCACCATTTATAATTAGCGCATCCAGTTTGAGCGACATCTCCTCACACGTCTTCTTGTCCTTCTCTATTATCGTGATGGCATGCTTATCCTGAATGAGTTTCTCGGCAAGGTTATATCCTATTCTTCCGGCGCCCACTATAACGATATACATAGATAGCTCCCGATATTTGAGACAATTTTATAGTTTAAACTTCTCTTTTACCTTCTTAAGGCTTGATGTCCTGACAACGCCCATTACTTTATCATCGGCTTCGAGCCTCGTATCCGGCTGCGGTATGATAACCCGCTTCTTCCTCTCTATTACGTTCACCAGGAACTCATCCGGAATATTGATATCGCTTACCTTCTTGCCTTTAAGCGATGCGTGAACCGTCAGCTCTATAACTCCCAGTTCACCGGTCTCGACCAGGTAGCTCGTGAACAGATTTTCAATGATCTTATCCCTTATCATAGCGGCCACGAGCATCGTCCCGCTTATAGTGTCAAGTCCGAGCTTTCTGTATATGTCGGCCCGTCTAGGATCGTATACGCGGGCAATAACTCTTGGCACGTGAAAAATCTTTTTGGCTATCTGGCTTGCCATCAGGTTGGTATTATCACCACTGGTTACCGATATAAAGGCATCCTGCTTATCTATCTTAAGTTCCTTAAGTAAAACTTCATCGAACCCGCTGCCGGTAACAGCCACACCATTAAACGTTCCGCCAAGCTTCTTAAAGGCATCGAGATTTTTATCTATAATAGTAACATTATGACTTTCCTGTGCCAGTAATAAAGCAAGTTGAGAACCGACCCTGCCGCAACCCATTATCATTACATTCATATAATTGTCCTTTTTGATACTTATCTTAAGCTATTTATATTGTTGCAACCGATACGTAAATAGATCGTAATCTATGTAGATTTTTGTGACAGAAAATAAGAGATGGTGTCGAAGATACCTTTACGCATCATCATGACCGCTATAGCCGCAAGTAAAAGGTGCGCTATTTTCGATACGGCTTTAGAGCCAGCCTTGCCCAATACGTTAGATATAGCTTCAGCAAAGATGAAGACGACCCAGACAATGACCAGGTTTACTATGAAAGACGCTACGGTGAGCGGCATGCCGTATGAATCAAGCATCATCACCATGGTAGTTAACACAGCCGGGCCTGTAACTAGTGGAGTTCCGATGGGGACAGCCCCCATCGTTTCCGGTGATAATCTGTGAGGCTTCTCATGCTGGAGAAGATCGCGTAATGCTATCACCAGCAGGACCAGCCCCCCCGCTACCTTAAAGTCAAATACCATGACCCCGAGCATTCTAAATATCCATTTGCCCAAAAATAAGAAAGCTATGCCGATAACGAATGCGGTTATGATGGATTGAATGACGATCCTGTGCTTTTCTTTCTTCTTGAGATGCTCGGTGAACCCTATATACATCGGCAATATACCCAATGCATCGACAGCAACGAAGATGGGTATAAAGCAAAGTAGAAATGCGCGCATATTGTCCGCCCCTTATATATCATTACATTATTATTTTATTATTATATCATATAATGTAGGTAAGACAAGGGAAAGCCTTTGCCGGTCTGTGTCAAGGACTTGGTGGGGCTTTTTCTCAATATGAATAATCGTAGTGGATCAGTGAGAGCTGCCCCCAACGTGTCTATTACGGCCTATGAGGCCGGTGTTATTATCAATTAAATCTGTATTTTTACGCATAAAGT
>CAIMPC010000006.1 GCA_903843285.1 Candidatus Omnitrophota bacterium | reverse complement strand
TAGTGACTTCGCCTGATGAGATCCTTCGTCGCCCTGAGCTTGTCGAAGGGCTCCTCAGGATGACAGGGGCGTTTCATGGGATGACAACGTGTGGTGATGTTCGGTGCGTAGTTTACATAACACTTTTTTATAGGCAGGCTCCGCGGCCATGTAAACTTACTGTGAGGGACGCGGAACGACTATAAAAAATGTTATGTAAAAGGCTGTGGGGTTCTTTTAGCGGCGCAGTTAAGCGCCGCTAAGCCGCTTACAGTGGGCTTGTTTTACATTGACAGCATATCGTGACATGTAGTATATTTTAGTTACATATGGCGAAGACAGGGGATGTGCTTAAAAAACTGAGATTGCAGAAAGGCCTTAGCCAAGAAAAATTGGCTCGCGTTCTGGATGTAACGACAAGAACGGTTCAACGTTGGGAGCAGGGTCTTGAACCGTCCGAATTGAAGGCGGAAAGAATAAAATCGTTTATTAAGTCTGGGAAATAATTTTTTTGTTGACTCATGTCGTGAAATGTCGTAAAATGTCACATAAGATGAGTATTATTATCAAAGACCAAAACCTCTATTATAGTAAAGATGACCTCGAATATCGCGTCCGAGGCTTCGACGATATGATATTGAGCCATCTGAGGGTCAATATTAAGGCGCTGTACAAAGATGACTTCTTCATTGATATAGTAGATCTATATAGCCAGAAGTCCCGGAATCTATTTCTGAATAAATTGTGCAATCAGCTAAAGCTGAACAGAGAAGAGGTTAAAATAGATTTATACGCGATAATTGATTTTATCGAAAAATACCACTCCGATAAGGATAAGCCCGCTAAGATAGAACCGATCAAAATATCAAATCATGACAGAGACTCTGCCTTAGCCGAACTTAAAAGCCCGAACCTCATCAAGAATATACTATCCGATATCGAAGCAATCGGATACATAGGTGAGGAGAAGAATAAGCTGATAGCGTACCTGGTGTCTATCTCTCGTAAATTAGACGATCCATTAAGCGCTATAATAATCTCGGAGTCCTCAGCCGGCAAGTCAGCATTATCAGATTCCATTGAAAAACTCACTCCTCCCGAAGATATCGTTTATTTATCTACCCTCACACCCAAGGCACTTTATTATATGGATAAGGACTACCTGAAGCATAAATTCGTGATAATAGAAGAGCGTGAGGGCTCTATAGCCTCAGATTACCCTATACGGATACTCCAGTCCAAGAAGCGCCTTATACAGGCGGTCCCTATTAAAGACCCCAATACCGGTAAAACTAGAACTCACAGTATCGAGGTGGAAGGACCAATAAGCTATCTCGAGACTACCACAAGGTCCCGCATAAACTATGAGAACTCCACACGTTCATTCGAGCTATATTTAGACTCATCCAGAACGCAGACTAGTCGTATTCACCATATGCAGAGACAGATGAAGACCTCATCTGGCCTTGAGATACGGCTAAATCAGATCGGTATAATGAATAAACACCATAACCTCCAGAGATTACTACAAAAAGTCAATATCACTAACCCCTTCGCCTTATATATCAACTTCCCCGACAAGCGCCTAAGGACAAGGCGTGATCATCTCAGGTTCTTGAATCTAATCGAGGTAATCACATTCTTACATCAGTACCAGAGGCCCAGGAAGATCGTAAACAATATCGAGTACATTGAGTCAACGCCTAAGGACTATGAGATAGCGTATGAGCTATATAATGACCTTATCCACCATACGCTCTCAGATCTGAACAGGCCCCAGAGGGAGCTATTAAACCATGCCAAAGAGCTCTTAAGAGAAAAGTCCCTCGAATCATTCTCCCGTAAAGACATCCGTGACTATACAGGCTATCCGCACCATAAGGTAAGGGATATAACCAAAGACTTAGAGGAGCTGGAATATCTGATAGTCTCGTCCAGCTCAAACGGTAAAAGGACACTATATCGCTTGAATGAAACAATAGGTGATGATGCCCATATCGTAAATGGCCTGACCAAACCCGAAGAACTTGTCGAATATATGACTTCGACAGGTTAACGCGTTTATTATCAATGCGTTAAGTTAACCTGAATACCGGAAGTCAAGAACATGAGAGGATATAAAAGTATGAGGATACAGGAATATCTCGAGGATTTTAAGTCGCATCTGGTAGTCAAGAACTTCTCAGGTAGAACCATAGCGACATATCTGAACTGTGTCGATCTATTTGATAGGTATTTACAACAAAAGAATGTTGAAAGGATCGAGGATATCACACGCCAGACAATCGACCAGTATCAGATAGACCTGACCACAAAGAATAGATACACTAAGGTATCTCTATCGGTATCCGCCCAAATGTCAAGATTGGTAGCGCTTATATCATTCTTCAGGTTCTTACAACATAAAGGCCATATCGAGATAAGCCCTATATCTCATCTGGAACTGCCCCGACAAACCAAGAGGCCGCCGTCTAATTATCTCGATCAAAAAGAGATCCTCGAGATCCTAAAGGCCGCTTCAGGCGATGATCTCTTAGGGTTACGGGATAAGGCCATATTGGAGCTGCTATATTCTGTAGGGCTACGTAACTCTGAACTCAGGTCCATCGAGCTTAGCGATATAGATTTTAATAACGAGCTTATTAGAATCCATGGAAAAGGCGGTAAAGAGCGAATCAACCCCATCGGCAGGGTAGCCCTCGATTACATACAGGAGTATATATCAAGGTCACGACCCTATCTATTACACAGAAACCATCCCACCGATGTATTATTCCTCTCGAAACGAGGTAAGCCCCTCTCAATAGACTCTCTCCCTGATATCATTAACAGATGTAAAGCCAGAACTACAATTACGAAGCGGATCGGAGCTCACACCTTCAGACATTCGTTCGCAACACACTTACTGCTAAGGGGTATAGATCTACGCAGCCTACAGGAACTGCTCGGCCACAATTCGATCGAGACGACCCAGATCTATACTCATGTGACATTGAAAGACTTAAAGAGCGTATACTCTAAGACCCACCCCAGAGAGAATGACCTCATATGATGAGATACACCCCTACAGAGACCGAGGTTCTGGAGATATTGAATAAGCCGGACTCATCCACAATGAAAGGCATAAGGGATAAGGCGATCATAGAGCTACTGTATTCATCCGCCTTGAGGCGCTCTGAAGTCTCCGGTCTCGCCATTGACCACATTGACATAAGAAATCGGACTGTGCGGGTGATAAATGGTAAGGGTGGTAAGGATAGATTTATTCCCATGACCAAGAAAGCGGCTTACTCGATAAGGCTATATCTGGAAAAGGCAAGGCCGCTACTGGCTAAAGATCCGAATGATAAGTCGTTATTCTTAGGTGAATGGGGGAGGAGACTATCCGCAGGCATGATAAACGAGATAATTCACAATTATGCTAAATTTAATCCTAAGATATCGGCTCACTCCATAAGGCATGCCACAGCTACCCATATGCTTAAGAGAGGAGCGAATATCATATATCTACAGACGCTCTTAGGTCATTCCTCGCCTAAGACCACACAGATATATACGAGACTATATCCGAAGGATCTGATACAGGCGTATAAGAGATTCCATCCGAGGGAGTGTGCGTAAAAATGCTATTAAGGGCGGGATATGTAAGGTATAATACAGAAAGACAAAAGGAGAGAAATAAGCATGAAGCCGGATGAATTAAAATTACTCATATCTGAAGGCGAGGGTCTCAGGGTAGAATTTAAGGAGAAATATACTTCGAGAATCGCTGAAGATATTGTAGCTTTTTCCAATACAAAAGGTGGGCATATCCTGCTTGGCGTAAACGATCACGGGATAATTACAGGCGAAATGCTTACCAATAAATTAAGAGGCGAGATCACCGTCCTCGCCAGAAACTGCGAACCGCACATTGGCGTTAGGAAAATATCACAGATTGACAAGATCATAGTCATAGAAGTCGCCGAGGGCGATGAAAAGCCATACAGCTGTTCATCGGGCTATTTTCGAAGACTTGATGCGGTTACCCAGAAGATGACCCAGAAAGAAGTCGGGCTTCTGTTCAGAAACGCCGTTACGTTCCCGTATGAAGACCGGATCCAGGGCAATGTTTCATGGAACGATATCTCGGAAGAAAAAATTAAAATATTTTTCAAGGAAGCCGGAATAGCTATTGGTAAAATTAATTCGCAAGACGTACTCACCAGCCTCAACCTGGCCACGAAAAACGGTATAAAGACCGCTGGAGTGCTTTTCTTTGCACGCGACCCTCGACGTCATATTCCTCAATGTGAAACTATCCTCGTTTCTTTTAAGGGCACCAGCCGCGTTGATATGCTTGATCGCAAAGATGTGCAAGATGATCTGTGGACACAATATCAGGAAGCGATGATTTTCTTAAAAAGACATTTGAGTGTTAGAACCGAAATTAAAGGTTTAGATCGCAATGATCTCTATGAAATTCCTCTCGAAGCGTTACGCGAAGTCGTAGCTAATGCCATTATCCATCGTGATTACAGCATTCGCGGCACAAGTATAATGGTAGAGATTCATGAGGATCGTGTTATTATTAAAAATCCTGGAGGTTTTCCGATTGGCATGAGTCAAGATAAGCTTGGCGTTCTTTCTGTCAGGCGCAATGAGCTAATAGCAGACATCTTCGCCCGAATGCACAGAGTTGAACGCATAGGGTCAGGGTTCAAGCGCATTCGCGAGAGTATGGAGGCCGCAGGTCTTCCATTCCCAAGGGTTTCGAGTGACAGTTTCTTTTTTATTGAGTTTCAGCGGCCCAAGCAGGCCGGGAAAATAGTCCCAGAAAAGGTCACTGAAAAGGTCCCAGAAAAGGTCACTGATAATCAGCGCAAAATAATCGAGGCTATGGCTACAAATCCGCATATAACGGTGGCCGATTTGTCAAAGATCGTCGATATTTCAGAAAGAAAAATAAAAGATAACATCTCGAAGCTGAAAGAAAAAGGCCTGCTTCGCCGTATCGGTCCCGACAAAGGCGGACATTGGGAAGTAGTAAAATTATAATGGTGCTCCATAGTATTCTCCAAAGCTGGGCATATAAATGATGCCACGTGCCGTATATCATGATGGGCAGCGCCTTAATAGTGACCGAATACGAAAATTAACCTGCGCTATTGTCGCTGTAACCTCTTTATTCCTTCAGGCCGTTCCGGCTGAATCCTGTAGTGCCTTCTCAATAGTAACTCCAAACATTACATACCATTCAACCCTTGCCATATCCACCAAAATCGTAACACTCAATGCGATTCCGCCAACTCCACCCCCGCCAAGTACGCCATATGCCAGCCATTCGTACTTGGCGGGAGTCGGCCTTAGAAGCACACTCAATATGGGTTTATCCGAGGGCTTCGAGCCAGCTAAAATCTGGGGTAGTGTCAGTCAGGGGTTGCTGCAGGGGGTTACGAATATTGGGCTTAACTTTGCCACGCAGGAACTGGGTCTAAATCCGTTACTTGCCAATATCGGCTTTAGTGCGATATCGGGTGCTATTAATGCAGGTATTCAGGCGGCTACAGGTGGTAGTCAGAACGTATTCCAGACACTATTCCAATCCTACGAAAAGAACGCATTAACCTTCTTGGGCTATTCCGACCCCAATTCACCCGGATATGCGTGGCAACAGGCGGCGTATATCTCGCAGATACTCGACTTCTCTGACATAGTGAGGGAGAGGGGACTTACTGAGGCACTGAATACGTATGGTGCGAGTTTCTTTAATGCCGTGGCTGTCAATAATATTGTGCAGTCGGGAGCGTCTTTGGGGCAGTATTTTGCCGATAAGTTGCAGGCTGGGCAGTATACGGTGAAAGTGGACCAAAAAACCGGCACAGAATATAAAGAGGTGGGCATAGGGCAAGAAGGCGAATATGGAGCAGGATTGTTTACGGGTAGTGCAGAGACAGGGTGGACTCTTTCTGGCAGGACAGAGGCATATGGCGATACCTCATTCTGGGGCTTCGGCGATGTGGGAGTAGATGCCTACGGTAAAATGGGCTTTACTGATGCAGAGCTTGCAACGGTTTATAATGGAATCTGGAGAGAAAACCAGACAATAGATGGTGGATTGCAGGTGTATGCCGACGTATGTGATTTGCATAGTGGGGATACCTTGCTTACCGTGACACCAAAAGATATAGGAGGTTGGAATATATACAATGACGGTGGGGAGTATGTGGATGCTATGATATCTGCCCCTGGACTTGGACTTGAAGAAGAATATCTGTTTGATAACGGTGTGGCTAATTATTATCAAGAAGATGCAGACATTGGTATATTGGGCGACGATGGCAATATCTTAACGGATGTTGATGCAACCTTAAGAGTAACATTTGACGAGAATGGGAATGTAAAAAATAGAGAATTGGTTGTAGGTGACGGTTTCTCTGATTTGTTCCTGAGCGAAGACGGTATACTCCTCTTAAATCAGTTCGGGAATGAAACATATATTCCGTTTAAGACAAGCGCTCTTTCACCGAGTCCAAACACCAAAAAAGTCTTATATATTCTTCATAACGGTATATTTAATCCACAAAGAGAAGGCATTGCTCCTCTTACCACTCGCAGATTTAAGGATGAGTTGGTAAGGCAAGGCGTGAATGAGAAAACAATATTTCTGGAGCCTGTGTATGAACGAGAAGAGCGTGGGAAGCCTCGTGAAGATATACAGCGCTGGCTCAAAGATTCCTTATTTAATGAGGATGTTATAGCCGATGAGATATTTCAAAAGTATCTTGCAGTTTATCAAGCATTAACACCTGAAGAAAGAATCGCTTTAAAAGTCGGTGTTACTTATTCTGGTAGCTTTAATCCATATCTTCGTGCTATTGAGAAGTATAATATGAACATAGAAACCATCGTTAATTATGGCGGTCAGTCTATTAAAGGTGTATTTTCAGGTTATGAAATCAACAACACTTATATAAAGAATGTAATTAATATATGGGGAGAGAATGATTTTTATGGTAAACTTGTGCAGGAGAAGAATTTTACTAATGTTAATATGATAAATATAGAATTAAAGAATGCAGACCATAGTGATTTTAATATAGAGGATAGATATACAGGCAGCAGAGCTGAATTAAATCGAAAAGCCGCACAGTTTAATGTTTTCGTTACGAAAAGAGCATATGACACAGACTTGTTAAAGCGCGATTTACAAGGAATGTCGGCGGTAACTCCAATTTATAAGAATGGTCAGATTATTAAATATGAAGTAGATTTAACTAAATTTAATGTAGAGGGATAAGATTGATGAAAAAATATATTCAAATAATTGCTATTTTTATTGGTCTACTAATACTGGGAACCATTTCAGCGTGTTCGCAAGACAAGCCAAAGGACAACAGTGCGGGGCAGAAAGATAAAATTATAGTGGATACCTTACCTGAAAAAGGAATAATGCTCGTAGGTGATAAAAAACAAGTTGAAGGAATAAAAAAAGATATTAAGGAGTTAGTCGACCCTGCAGATGATATTGCTATTAATGCCTGGGAATTGTATAAACAAAAAAAATATAGAGATGCAGAAATAGAGGCTTTGAGAGCCATTAGAGAAGCAAAGCAACACGTTGTAAAATTTTCTGCACACAACACTCTTCTTGATATTTACGAAGCCACTAACAATTATGATGCTGCAGTTAAAGAAATTGATTGGCTGTTAAAAAATGTAAATGAACAAACGAAGGCTGGGCTAATAGAAAAGAAGAAGAGATTTGAGGAATTACTCTTAAAGAAATAACCCCTCCGGCCACCACGTCCCAAATACCCCTCCCGGCGGTATAGTGTCCCTATGAGAGAGACGCTCGGGCCCGGCGGTGTTTTCAGTTGCCGGGAATATGCTATCAGATAGAGATACCGAAAATCGTCTGGTTACCCCTTTTTAAGCACGATCCTACCTCGGACCTATACCTACCATTATCCTTCGCAGGAACTCCGAACCTTGACCTATCCGGTTTGCTCTGGTTGTTGGCGATCATGACAACGGTACCAAAAGTAATCACGGTGGTTCCCTCGTAAGCGTATCATGACGCATGGGCATCTAAAATCCTGACGATGGTTTCCCCTTGTAATATAAGCTTAAGAATAGAAGATACCCGGTTATTT
>CAIMPC010000005.1 GCA_903843285.1 Candidatus Omnitrophota bacterium | reverse complement strand
CCAGTCTCTCCGCCATATTTACTCAGCTTTAGTTAGTTTTATAAGGGTAAGTCTGGGGATTCGAAGCCAATTTTTTTGATAGAGTGAGTATATGATGCGGAATGTTTTTGCATTTTTTTTATTTTTCACTCTCATTGGAGCATTTGTGGATAATTCTAATTCCGAAGATACAAAAAAGATACCCATATTTAACGCCGATACCGGAAAAGTCGAAGAGGTTGAGCGCATAGCGAAATCTGACGCCGAATGGAAGAAGGTTCTCACCCCCGAACAATATCGTATTACACGCCATAAGGGCACAGAAGCACCGTTTACCGGAAAGTGTGAGATCGGCAAGGCCTGGAGCATATATAAATGCATCGGTTGCGGAACGGATCTATTCAAGGCAGATGAAAAATTCGAATCTCAAACGGGGTGGCCGAGTTTTTGGAAGCCGATTTCCAGCCTCAATATAAAAGAAGAGGCCGATAAAAGCATGGGGATGGACCGCACCGAGATCTTGTGCGCCAGGTGCGATGCTCATCTGGGGCACGTATTTGAAGATGGTCCGCCACCTACCCATAAACGTTACTGCATAAATGCGGCCGCTCTAAAGTTTATCCCGGTTGTTAAAAATACCGCTAAACATGAAAGAGCTATTTTTGCCGCAGGTTGTTTCTGGGGGGTGGAAGAGGCATTTCGCAATATTAAAGGTGTGGTTTCAACCAGAGCAGGCTATACCGGCGGCAAAAAGCAAAACCCGACCTATGAGGATGTCTGCACAGATAAGACGGGCCATGCCGAGGCCGTGGAAATCGAATACGACCCTTCGATCGTATCTTATAATGAGCTTCTCAACGCATTTTGGAATATGCACGATCCGACAATGTTGAACCGCCAAGGTCCCGATACAGGCACGCAATACCGCTCAGCGATCTTTTATGTTGATGGGGGACAAAAAAATGTTGCGGTCTTCTCAAAGGAGAAACTGCAGAGTTCGGGAAAGTATAATAAAGTTATCGTAACCGACATAAGTCCGGCGGCAGAATTCTATCCGGCGGAAGATTATCATCAGAAGTATTATATGAAGCGCGGGATCAAATCCTGTCCACGTTAATGAAACATAAGACCGTAATTGTAAACGATAAGATGCAGAAGTGGTTCCGGTATGTTTTGACGGAACCTGCCGGAAAAAATTTTGCCCCGGAATTTAAGCCAGAGCTCACGCCGAAGCAGATGTTAAAATTGGGCGTATTCGGCGGTAAATACATGACGGATTGTCGCAAAGAGTTTCCGGACGATTGGTTTATAAAAGCAAAGCTCTGCCCCGAACGGCATGACCCGGAGCTGAATTATTTCAAAGTTAATGCCAGCAAGCCTCTCTGGTACTGGCGTAAAAAAGGATGGATATATCCCGAAGATCCCCGCGGATGGTTCCAGTGGTATTGCCGGTATTACATGGGGCGGCGCCTGGGTGAAGAAGACCGCCGCCAGATAGCAAGGTGGAAAGCGATAAAGAGGCATATAGCGCAGATATATAAGCATTGTAGCGCCGGTGACATGAAGTGCAGGCCCAGGCAAAGGCAGGCCGTGCTACACTGGGCGTATGACTCGAGAATAATGTAGGGGATAAATATGAGTAAGAAAGATAAGTGAATAATATTGATCGCCCAGTGTAGCACGGCCAGCCGAGTGAGTACTACACGTTTTACGAATTTAAGACGGAAGCGACTGTTAGCATCTTTTTTTAAACGAAAGGAGGGCATATGTCATTAAAGAAGATATTGATACCGGCGCTATGCGCGACGGCCATAATAGCCGCGGCCATCAGCGTATGGGCAGAGGCGCCACAATTATTAGATCAGCGCGCGCTCGATGCGCTGAAATTGATGAGCGACACGATCTCGCAGGCAAAGACGGTACGATTCCAGGCTCGGAGCATGGTCCCTATCAGGACTCCCCAAGGTGTCTGGATAAATCTTTACGGGACCTCGCAGGTGATCATGCAGGGACCCGACAAACTGTTTGCGACGACCGGCGGCGATCTTACCGCACGCGACTTTTATTATAATGGCAAGACGATCACCTCATATTCGCCCGACAAGAATCTGTACGCGGTAAAAGAAGCTCCGCCGACCGTAGATGCGATGATAGAGGATGAGCACAATAAATACGGAAAGTCTTTTCCGTATGCCGACATACTCATCTCGGAACCGTATGCCGTTATGACTAAAGGCCTTACGATGGCGCTATATGTAGGGCGCTCGACCATAGTGCCGATTTCGGCGGCAGGAGGCGCTAAGACCGACCACTTTGTGTTTTTAAATAAAGGTGTCGAATGGCAGATCTGGATCGATGTCGGTAACCACCTGCCCCGCCTGGTGGTGGCGACATATCTGGATGACGCGAGTGAGCCGAGCTATTCCGTGGAGTTCGGTGACTGGAAGCTTAACGAACCGATCGATCCGACGGTATTTATATTCAATAATGTTTCGAACGCTTCCAAGGTGGAATTCCGCGATCCTGCGGCGATGAAGCAGGGGGGAGTATAACCATGCAAAAAATAAAAATACTCGTAATATTGATAGCTGCAGCGGCGCTGATGATGCCCGCGCTTGACTCTGCGCATGCGCGCGGAGGAGGGGGGCACATGGGCGGCGGCCGTATGGGCGGCGGATGGTCGGGTGGCCGCGGTGGTGGCGGCTTCGAGCATGGCGGAGGAGAGTTTCGCGGCGGAGGCGATAGGCCAGGCGAACACGGAAGCGGAGAGCGCCACGATGGAGATCAGGGAAAACATAATAGGGACAATAATAATAACAATAACAATACAAATAATTATTACGGCGGCGGTGGTTGGGGCTGGGGGGCCGCTGATGATGCTCTCGCCGGAATAGCAGTAGGAGCGGCTATAGCGAACTCTAGTCAGCCGTCGACGGTTATCATTGAACAGCCGCAGGCGCCGGCTTCTCAGCAGATGGTGACCGGAGCTCCGGCTTACGGCACGGATGTAACGACGCTTCCGTCAGGCGCTGTATCCAGGAATATCCACGGCACGATGGCATATGAGGCCAACAACGTTTGGTATAGACCGTATTTCGGATCTAACGGCGTATATTACGAGGTCGTATCTCCTCCGCCGGCGGAGGACAGCGTGTCTTCGCAGTAATAGGAGGATGGCGACAAAAACGATAGTTTGTAACCTGATCCGGTGTGCGCGGACGTTAATAAAGAGAATATGATTTCAAACCTGCGCAAATGGCATAATTGTGATATAATTTGCACTATACGGGAATGACCCGAAAAGTAGCACAACCAAAGGAGGCAGTTATGATGTTAAGCTTAACTTGGGGCGCATGTATTAAATTAATGGTGGTAATAGCGTTCTTCCATGCTTCGAAAAATATTATCACAAAGCTGCAGGAGAAATTTTGTCCTGTCTGCAAGTCCACTGATTCCTGCTGTAAGTAACGCTTTATAGTATAAGATGACAGGCGGGGATAATCCTATATCACCAAAACCCGTGATCCATTTGGAAAAGAAGGCCGGAAAGACTACTACTGTTATTTCCGGCCTTCATAGATAGAGCCGTCCCTGACCAAGATGCTCCTGCGCCGAAAGAATAGACTTGAAAAAATTCGGCATGGAGCCCCAAAAGTGCCGCATACCCTAATGAAAAATAGATACATTATCCACGTTG
This sequence comes from Candidatus Omnitrophota bacterium, assembly GCA_903843285.1. Taxonomy (GTDB): domain Bacteria; phylum Omnitrophota; class Gorgyraeia; order 2-01-FULL-45-10; family 2-01-FULL-45-10; genus CAIMPC01. Next base: position 10,608 of record CAIMPC010000005.1, on the reverse strand, counting down.
ACATGGATGCTTTTTTCGCGGCCATAGAAGAGAGGGATCGCCCTGAGCTCAAAGGAAAGCCGATCGTTGTCGGCTCCGATCCTAAAGGCGGGAAAGGGCGGGGCGTAGTCTCGACCTGCTCGTACGCGGCGAGAAAATACGGGATCCATTCTGCTATGCCTATCTCTATCGCTTATAAAAAATGTCCGCAATGCATATTCCTGCCGGTTGATTTTGAGAAATATAGTAGAGTCTCTTCCCAAATAATTGAGATACTGGGTAGTTTCTCTCCGGAACTTGAGCAGGTAAGTGTAGACGAGGCTTTTCTGGACATAACCGGTACCCATAAGTTGTTCGGCACACCTCATGAGACATGTCTTAAGATAAAAGAACGCATAAAAAAAGAGACCGGACTTACCGCATCAATTGGCCTTGCTCCGAATAAAATGGTCGCAAAGATAGCGTCGGGTTTGGAAAAACCGGATGGCCTCGTTAATGTAAAAAAAGAAGATCTTACAGCATTTTTAGAGGCGCTGGATGTCGGACTTATCTGGGGTGTTGGGCCAAAGACAAAAGATGAATTGATCCGGATGGGCATAAATACTATCGGGGACATTGCCAGAAGAAGTAAAGATGAATTGATAGGCTTATTCGGTAAGAACGGCGCCTGGTTCTGGGAAGTGTCCCACGGGATAGATGAGAGCGAAGTTATCACCGAACGTGAAACAAAATCGATAAGTAATGAGTCGACTTTCGATGAAGATACCAAGGATCGAAGGCTTATCGAAAGGCAGCTCGCGCTTCTAAGCGAGCTTGTAGCCGATAGACTCAGAGAAGGAAAGATAAAGACGCGGACTATCACATTAAAGATACGGCTTGAAGGGTTTCACACCTATACAAGATCTACCACTTTACGGGAAACGACTAATTTTACCGAAGATATGATCACGGCCGTCCAGAAGCTTTACGCGAATTTTGAAATAAAGGGAAGAAAAGTGCGGCTCGTAGGCGTCCGGGCCTCAAATCTGTCTTTGACCGATGAGCCTGACCTATTTCGATCCAGGCCTAGCGCCAAGACCGAATCTCTACATAAAGCTATTGATACAATAAAGGCGCGGTTCGGTAAAAGTTCCATTTCCCGCGCCAGCAGTAAGTAGTAAAAGCATAGTCTATCCAGGTTAAAAGTAAGGAGCATAGAGTGAAGCATAACGACAAAGCATGTAGACCTTGGGATAAGGCAATAGCCATACTGATCGTCTGTATATTCTTTATTAATTCTTTCTCTTTTGCCCAATCGGATACGCTGGCGCCTCGTGTTGGTAATCCGGATGTTTACGAGGCCATGTGGGATAGAATGCAGGACGACCATCAGATACATATCGACGAGCACATCCTCCGGCATAGAGATCAAATCAAAAGTATTTCAGACCCGCTTTTACAGCCTCTTCACCACGAATTTAATAAATACATCGAAACATCTGATTACACCGAAATGCTGAGCGACCTGAATTCGGCTTTGGCCAAAGCCGGAGGGCAGATTCAAGTTTTATTATTAAAACCGGATCAGTCTCCGCCAGCATTTTATGGCAGAACGGTGTGGGGGCATGCGGGAACATTTGTCACCGCTTATGCTTATGAGAATGAATTAAATTCCCCAATGCTCCGGAGGAAGATTATCGGAAGGTTGTTTCATGAAATAAGGGCGCGATCCACGCTGCTTAAGGATAAGGTTGACAAAGAATTGCGACTTAAAAACCCGTCATCCCTGCCGGAAAAGTTGCTTTTGGCGTTTAGAGAGACTGAAAAATTTGAAAGAGAGAGTGAGGAGATACAGACACAGATCGAACGGTGCGGTATGATCATGAGCCCTGTACTGAGGAAAGAGTTCGCAGAGCTTAAATTCGATACGCACCCAAGCTCGATGTATAGAGATTATGCCTCAGGGTCCCCTGAAGCGAAAGATTATGTCAGAAGCCAAATAGAGAATGCGGCCAGGAGAATATGTGAGGACCCCGTGGTGCGATTGTTGAACCCCCGTGTTGAGAATTTAGACAACGGCGTATATGTAACGATTGCCGATCCTCATGATCGTTCGGTTGATTTATGGAGATTCGTTATTAGTTTTAATAAACAAAGTGGCGTAGTAAATTTGAGTCAGATTAAGCTAATGCCTCCGGGGCCCGGGCCGAAAAATTTTATAAATACCAACCCTGTGGACTTAGCGGACCGGATGAAAAAATTTCTAAATGATTGCAAAAGCGATCCGGACTTTATGAGCTTAAGCTACAACCCGGGCCAAACACAGAATCATACGCTGAGAATGGAGTCATCGGATAGCGAGATGCAGAAGTATACGCACGGGTTTAATGTCAGGATACTGGACAAATCTTCGTATACTTTTGCAGTTCTTCCGGGTAGCATCGAAGGTACGCTCCTTTCAATTAATGGAAGGAAGATTCTTTATCCGAATAGTGATAATAAAGTGCCTAGTTTAGCAGAAGGCTGGGCGGCGGGAGAGACAGCAAACTCGATCTTGTCTTCTATTATTCAAAGTATTGTTCGCCAGGCCTACATGTATCCGGTATTCAGACCGCTTAATAATGCATGGAATAATAAATCATCGCCCTTCGAGCGACTCAATCCTTCAATTGAAGTGAACATAGCGTATTCAAAAGATTACGTATATGTAACCGTTAACGATAAGTATAAATATCGTATAGACAGAAAAAATGCAAAGATTGTAAAAGTTCTTAACGGCTCCGGCCAATATGAAGAGTTGGGCTCCGGGAGAGAATTATTTCCTCTGGCGGTTGCGATGTTCCCGCTTTATTTCGATAATTATTCGGCGCAGAATTTACGTGGTATGAATATGGATAAAGTATTTGTAAACCTTCCCCGTAAGCCGAAGCCTCAAAGCAATGTATCAACAATCAAGGTTTCACATTCACCAAATCACCTAAGGCCCGAAGAGATATTGAGCGAGACCGCTTATACTGTAAAATGCAATCGGGGCTCCGGGAATATCGAATATTTTCATAGAGCTGATATGTGCGGATTTTTTACGCTCGGAAATGATTCGTTGTTAAAAATATCATCCGGGCAGGTGGTAAGATTTAATAACGGGTACTTAAGCCGTTTATTGGCTTATATATATAGATTAGGCGTGGAAAACTCAATACCAAATTGTATGACGCTCGGCCAAATTGACGTAAAGATCCGATATACCACAAACTATGTATGCGTGATAGTTAACGATTGTTTGCATTATCATATAGATAGGGTTAATCCGGAAAAGGTCGAGGAATTATTAGGGGATGGGATAAAAAATTTAAGTGTCACATCGAACGGATATCCGGTAAGGGTCGACATACTTGCAAAGTTCTTCGTGACATTACCGCTTATGGCAGATGACGTGATCTACCCGCTTCTTGTTATTCTCTCCGATGAAGTGGCCTATCTGAAAACACCCGAAGAGTTAAGAATTGAGGCTGATGAAGATTGGGTTAGGCTCAGGGTGGAAGATGCTCAGCTATTGGGTGAATCGATTACGGCCGATGGGAGGCTACTGATGATAGTTAATGAAGTAAAAGATCTTATAGCAGCCAGTCGAGACGAGAATTTTATAGATGTCGTGAAATATCTAAGCACTCACTATGGCAATAATATTTCTAATGCGGCATATCATGCAACCTACAAAATGCTAACATTTTTTTATGGCCGTAGGCTCATTGTAATAAAGATGCTGAAGGACGGAAGCCTATTTTCTTTTGTAAGAGATGGGCGTGAATTTCAGAAGCCGGAAGATAAGGATGAGCCATTTCGTGGGGCGGCAAACGAAGATGGATTTATAGCTTCAACCGGCCATAAAACATTGCGTGATTGGCTTAAAGAACATGATGCGCGTAATGAAGCGTATAGGATTGTGCCGGATATTGAAAAGCGCTACGGCATTAAGATCTATGTGGTGCCGAATCTGCCCGTAAGCGCTCACTATGCAATTAGAGATGAAATAGTCTATGTCAGGGCGTCAAATGATGATAGTGGCAGAATGTGTCTATCGTCCGGGGGCGAGGAAGATCTATATCATGAGATATACGAGCTTCTGGGCATAATTAGATATGGGTTTAATGCGTTTGGCCGCGGCGCCTCAGGAAGTAAAACAACCATAGAAGGTAAAACGCCCAAGGAGAGATTAGAATATCTTAGGGTGTGGTGGCTCGCCGCCAATAGAGAGACTGACAAGGCTAAAAAGGGAGCGATGTTATACAGCTTAGTTAATTGGCTGGGTTCGGGAGAAACCGACAGAAGTATAAAAGACGTGTTGAAGAAGATGCATGATGAGGCTCCCCCTATAAGTACACAAGAAGATAGCGGTAATATGTTTAACTGTATTAAGGTAATGCATAAACTGACTCACCCGGTATCGGTTAAGGAGCTCATGAGTATATATGGGAGCCCTGAAGCCACTGTCCGCATGGAAATAAATATGCTCGAAGCAATGAGCCTCGTCGTGAGAACAGGCGAAGGAGCTGCCCGTGATCCGTATAAATATAGCCTGCATCCCATGTTAAAAGGCCTTTCCGATGAAGATATATCCGATGTATGCGATGTGGGAGTAGAATTAAATGGAACAACTAAAAAGGTGTTGGATGGATACGGTATCTTAGATATGACCGATAAGACCCAGGGAAAGATTATAGAAGTAGTGCAGAATATAATACATGACGAAAACCGCAATATTGGCACTAACATACCAGAGGGAAAAGTTTTATGGCACGTGATCGTAAATGGTCTGATCCCGGAAGAGCAACAAAAGATGGGGCTTATAACTAAGATTAATCAATTATCTAAACGTTCTGACAGACCCGAGAGAATAAGAATATTAAATGAAAATGAAAATCTGGGCAAAGTATTGGCAGACCTATCGTCGGATAAGAGTAATATTGTGCACGTAATACTGAACGATGAGAAATATATCGATGATATGCCGAATGGCGTAAAGATGGTTGTGTTAAAAGGAGAACTCGGTAATTATACTCAGCTGGAAGGAGTAGTGGCAATATCGAGGGCCCTTACTCTGCCCGCCGACCAAAGAAATGAAAAGTTGCGCAGACTATACAAAATACTGACCGGGGAAGAATTTATCGGGGCATTGCCGGATAGTCCTGTAGCATTGGCGCGAGCTATAATATTCAGGTTGCCGAAGATAGTAATTCTCGACCCGGGTGAGCTGATAAGGGTAAACGATAACATGATCTTCCTTATTCGATCCGCGTAATAATAGCTATCTCAATATTTTGAAATAAGACAGAAGATGTTGTATAATCAGGCCATTGTACCCATTTAACCGGCTTAACAGGAATCTATAATGAGCGATCTGATAAATTGCCCGAAGTGCAGTAAGGAGACAAATAAATTTTTTCCATATTGCGAACACTGCTCCACGCTGCTTCCGCGCGAAATTCCGAAATCCACAGAGGTGCTCGGCGTAAAAGAGGAACCCGCAGGTGATGCCGGTAAGACGATAGAAGAGCGCGGCGCGGCCTTCTTTGCCGAATTAGAGAAGAATTCTAATCGCACGATAAAATGTCCGTTCTGCGCCGAAGATATTCTGGCCGAGGCGATAAAGTGCCGATTTTGCGGAGAGTTCATAGGGAAGCCTGCCGCTAATGAAAAGAGATACAAGATATTACTCGTATCATTTCTATGCGGCGTAGGGTTACTGCTCGTTCTGACCCTGGCATATTTTGGTTTGTCGGGCCTGCCTAAAGGTTCGGGGGGTATCAGATATAATAGCGGACTTAGCGCCGAACTAAAGAGCGATCCAATTAAAGCGAATTACGTAAAAAAATATATAACGCTTTCGGATATAGGAACGCTTGAAGAGACGGATCTGCGCGGAGAGGTAACAAAATATCTCTCCGGAACTATTAAGAACACAGGAGATAAGACGGTAATTAAATTGACGCTCACGGTCTACTATTTTAATAAGAATGGCGGATGCATAGGAGAAGGTACTATTTCACCGATATTAGGCACTAAGGCCAAACCCGCTTCATTAAAACCCTCAAGCTCCAATGAATTTAAGCTCCCGATCCTCAATGTGAACCCTGATTGGTCCGGCAAGATCAAGGAGAAGATCGCGGATATTGAATTATTATAAAATGGCGAAAACGGCTCTATCGGTCCTGATGTGTGTGCCGATCTCCCAGGCTTTTCCATTGTCCCTATTGTTGTTTTACGGAAGTCAGGTATAATTAGTATTGTGAATCCGGCTATATTTGAAGCAGGTATGCTTATATGTTGGGGCGCGGCCTGGCCCTTCTCGATTTACAAGATGCTCAGGACCAAAAAATCCCACGGTAAGAGCATTCCTTTTCTGGTCGTCATATTGTTAGGGTATGTACTGGGCATGTTTTTTCAGTATTTCGGCGATCGCAATGCCGTGATGTTTCTATATATATCCAATTCTTTACTGATCATTATAGATATAATGCTGACTATTAAATATAGACATTAACCATGAAAGTTTATCCGATGGATGTAGTAGCGTCTGTAAGGAAGATCGCCAGGGACATGATAGTCAGCGGATTCTTCAGGACCATATCGTATTCTAAAAAGAATGTGATAGATGATATATTAACCGAAAATCCTTATGACTTTTCATCGTCCTGGCAAGATAAATTTTTTGAGGCTATGAAGTGCAGCTTCCTCCATCATTCCACCCGCTCGGACTTCTATAAAAAACTTTGCAGGCAAAAAGGTTTTGACGCAAGCTCCATAAATTCGTTCGATGACATATGGGATATCCCGTTTATCCTGAGTGATGTTTTTAAGACCTACCATATCGAGACCAGGACAGGAGACCTCATTACCAGTGAGATGTCATCCAGCGGGACGTCCGGCCGTAAATCCAAAATAAGATTAGACAGGCTCTCGGCCGAGAGGCTTATGTTTTCCATGTATCATATCAATAGGGCCCTGGGCCTTGCCAGCCTGAAACCGGTAAACTATTTCATGATGAGTTATAACCCGAATCTTGACGATACCCTCGGCACAACAAACTCTGATGTGGCGATGTCATATCTCACTCCGCGTAATAGCGTATTCTATGGCCTGGACACAGATGAAGATGGTAAGGTAGGTTTTTTAAAGAATAGATCGGTCGAGAAGATGCGCGAGTATATAGAGGAAGACCTTCCGATCCGTATGCTGGGATTCGTGCACCATATCTGTGAAGTCATAATAGAATATAATAATAGATATGGCAGAATGATCCTTCCGAAAGATAGCTATATGATCACCGGCGGCGGCTGGAAGGGTGCGAAAAGCCCATACGGTGAATTGTTTGAGTTCAACAAATTTCTTAAAGAAAATACGAGTATAGACCTTAGGAATGTTCGCGATCTATATACTTTAATCGAGCACGAAATATTTTATCTCGAGTGCGAAGAGCATAATAAGCATATTCCAAACGTTGCGCTTGCCTGCGCGCGTGATCCGCGCAGCCTGAAACGTCTGGGGTTTGGCGAGAAGGGGCTGATACACCTGTATTCTCCGCTCATAGAGAGCTGCCCGACTTTCTCACTGCTTACGACCGATTACGGTCATATCGAGGAATCGTGTCCGTGCAAGATCGGCGGGCCGTATATAAAAATAATCGGCAGGGCCGGCGTTACCAAGAAAGTTACCTGCGCGCTTACAGCAGACGAATACATAAAAGGATCGGTCAACGAATGACAGAAAATAACGATAAATTTAAGCAGTTTATATTTGGCAAAACTATAATCTCGGGTGATTCTCTATCGGCCGATGAGATGCAAAAGTTGATAGCAAGGGGTAAGGAGATTAAGGATAAAGAAGAAGCTCCTATTCAGAGAGAGATATTAAATGTATTTTCCGATGTATCAAAGGCTTGGTCAAGCCCGATGTATCGGAAGCGCCGAGAGGCGATAGAGTCATTAACCAGAAGCTCAAATCTCAGCGCCAAATTTATTGCCGAGGTATTTGATGAATTTTCAAGGATAATATCGCCCGAGCATCTTATGAGTAAGATAGAGGGAGAGTTGGGCGGTCTGGAAATACAGAATAATCCTGTATCGCTTGGACAGAAAGGGATAAGATTAATGGCCCAGCCGGCTGGTCAGGTTCTGCATGTAGCTTCCGGCAACGTATTTCTCGCGTGCATAGATAGCTTGATCAACGGCATCATTACGAGAAATGTGAACTTTGTCAAGATGTCGACCGATGATAGAGATTTTCCGATACTATTTGCCGAGAGTATTGAGGAATTTGACAAGAGAGGCACTTTATCGGGCAGGATGGCCGTATTATGGTGGCAGGGCGGTGATGAGGAGATTGAGAACGTTTTTAAGCAGAATATGGACAGAATCGTCTTCTGGGGCGGACAAGAATCGCTTAAAAGTTGGCAGAAGAATCTTGGCGAAACGGCGGTGCTGGTCAGGCACGGGCCAAAGATCAGCTTTGGAGTGGTGTCTAAGGCAGGTCTTCAGGCTTCGGAACTATCGGCTATTACCAATAGCATCGCTACCGATATGACGATGTGGGAGCAGAAGGCATGTAATTGTCCCCAAATGATCTTTCTCGAGAGCTCGATCTCTCAGCTTGACACGCAAAAGTTTATAAGCTCACTCTCGGAGAGTCTCAATAGAATGGCAGTTGCCTTCCCTCCCGGCCAAAAGTCAGATGATGAATATGTCGAGCTCATGAAGACCAGGGAACTCGCAGTAGCTGCCAATCTCGCCACCGGTAGGCCCATATCGGTCATAGGGCCTAAGACATTTGACTGGACGATAATATTTGAAGACCATAACTCTGCACATGAATTTCAGCCGTCGCCGCTTAATCGGACGATTATTATAAGGCGGTACTCTTTTCCGAATACGCTCGAGGATATCTTTAGAGGCCATTCTTTCTATCTGCAGACGGTAGGCTGTTGTCTCGGTAAGTCGGAGATCGATGAATATGCGATCAGATTATCCGCTATGGGAGTGACTCGTCTTTGCCCGTTTGGCAGTATGGCTATTCCGGTCCCCGGGACACCGCACGATGGCAGTTTTGCCTTACTCGACCTCACCAGATTCACGACCGTAGAATGTTGAGCGTAGAGATATATTTATGCCCCGAGTAGCACGACCCGAAATTTAACTATTTCAGAGTAAACTCCAGATAATGCCGGACGGTGTTCTGCTGGCATGCGATAGCAGAGAAATAGGGATGAAGTAATGAGACCGATATTATTTGCCAGCAAGTGCTTAGGGTTCGGCAGGTGCAGGTGGGATGGCGATACAATATCCGATCATTTTATAGAGTCACTGAAAGCCCGCGTCGATTTCATAACGGCATGTCCGGAAATGGAGATCGGCCTGGGCGTCCCGAGAGACCCGATAAGGATAGTTAAGGATGCCGATAAACTGCACCTTAAATCCTCCGGCACCGGATGCGATTTATCGGCCGATATGAGCAGATTCACGGATAAGTTTCTCAGTTCCATCGGAGATATCGACGGATTCATTTTAAAGGCCAAATCTCCATCATGTGGTATTAGCGACGTTAAGGTTTATCCGCGGCTCGGGCCGTGTGACGCGGTAGCCAGGGGTCACGGTTTTTTTGGGGTTGAAGTATTGAGTAGATTCTCGCATCTTCCGGTCGAAACTGAGGCGAGTCTGACGAATTTCAAAGTAAGGGAACATTTTTTGGTGAGGATATTTGCCAGCGCCAGCCTTCGCGATATAAAGGCAAAGGGTAATAGAGCATGAGTATAGTGATATTACGGTTATTCGTTATAGCCATAGGTGGTGCCATAGGAACTTTGCTTCGATATATTATAGGGGGACTCGATTATAAGTTTTCCGGCGGAGTCTTTCCTGTCAGCACACTGGTCGTAAATATTACAGGATCGCTGATAATAGGCTTCCTGTGGGGCATATTTGATCGTTATGCGATATCGCCCAATGTAAGGCTGTTTATTTTTATCGGTATACTTGGCGGGTACACAACATTTTCCACATATAGCCTGGAGACTTTTAATTTACTGAGAGATGGCGAATATAAGATAGCGCTTATAAATATAGCGTTATCAAATATCCTGGCTGTCGGTTTTGTATTCTCAGGTTTTTTCGCCGCGCGATATTTGACAAATCTGCTCGATTAAAGGAGACGTACAAATGAAATTACCCGAAGACGGGATGCTTTTACGGATATTTATAGGAGAATCAGATAGCTATAAGGGCAAGGCTCTCTATGAACAGATAGTTCTTAAAGCCCGTGAAATGAACCTCGCAGGCTCCACGGTGATGCGCGGTATTATGGGGTTCGGAGCCGATAGCAGAATTCACACGGCAAAACTGCTTCGATTATCGGAGGATCTGCCTGTGGTGATCGAAATTGTGGATACCGAAGATAATTTAAATAAGATCCTACCGTTTCTTGATGAGACGGTAATAGAGGGCCTTATCACGCTGGAAAAAGTCAGAGTTATAAAATATCGCCACAAGTAGGCCATGTTAGTGTAAGATTTAGTGGGGTGCTTAGAAGAGAGAAATAATAGTAGCGGTCGTTTCTTTCTTTTTGGTTCTTTTTCTTTCTTTGTGAATAGTGTGAATATGT
>CAIMPC010000004.1 GCA_903843285.1 Candidatus Omnitrophota bacterium | reverse complement strand
GACGACTCCGGATGTCAGGACCTGGTCGACGACGGCTACGCCATACATTGCTGCGAAGTCTGTCCTTAGCGTACCAGCATTAAGCGCGGTATCGATAGCGGTCATGTTGGATGATAGTATCGGAAGATTAGATATGAATGTGGCTAATGTGTAATCGCTTCCGATCGTTATGCCACTCAGCGTAGTGAGATAAACAGTATTCGACATAATCTGGTCGGCAACGGATATGCCATAGACCAAGGAGAAGTCGGCGCGCAGATTATTACTACTAAGAGCGAGATCAAGATCAGCCCTATCCTTATATTGACTTCTGAAATCGTTGGCATTGTAGCCTGATGGGGAAGCTAAATATGATGTGCTGTCAGTAGCCGTAGAAAGCTGAGACCACTGATCACTCGAAATAATATACTTCCATATGCCAAGCGACCCGAAGTCGGCAAAAATATCATACGAGTTGTTTGGATTCCAAGATAACTTGAAAGAATTGGCATTGGCTGATGAAAGTTGTGTCCAACCGTTGCCCGAGTATCTCCACAGACCGGCTGAGCCGAAGTCCGAGATAACATCATATGAGCCATTGTAGAGCGCAGAGAGCGTGAAGCTATCAGCGTTAGCCGTCGAGAGCTGCGACCAGCTTGAATTGGAATACTTCCATAGCCCGCTTGAGCCAAAGTTCGCAATGACATCGTATGAGCCATTGTAGAGCGATGATAGTGTAAAACTGTCGGCATTGGCAGTAGATACCTGGGTCCAGCTTGATCCGGAGTATTTATACAGACCGGCTGAGCCGAAGTCCGAGATAACATCATATGAGCCGTTGTAGAGCGCAGAGAGCGTGAAGCTATCAGCGTTAGCCGTCGAGAGCTGCGACCAGCTTGAATTGGAATACTTCCATAGCCCGCTTGATCCAAAACTCGCCAGGAGATCCCCCTGATGACTACTGTCGGTCAATGTAGCGCTCGTCATCCTGCCATCTCCATCAAACGTAGCGGTAATCCAGCCTCTGCTAATCCAAGCATTGCGTGTTGCCGAATCAATATAGAGCCCTTCTGCAATTGACTCAGCCATGCCAACCGGAACTCCCGCAGGATGTAATGAGGCGAGCGCTGATTTCACAGAATTCGTCAGCCTCTGAATCTGTTGTATCGCTGTCACTCCATATGTGGTAAGGGCTATATTATCCGGCTTAGTCGGGTCTGATGCGTAAGGAGTTACCGTTATGATACCAGCGGCGATCCATTTATTACGTGTAGCGATATCCGTTGTATAGAGTGTCTGCGCCTTTGATTCGGCCAGGCCGCCAGGGACGTCACTACGCGCTGTACCATATATAGGTATGAGCGCATCCTTTATGGCATTCGTAAAATCGTACATCTTACTTATCGCCACATTGCCATATGCGGTGGCGGTTATACCTGTAACTCTTGTTGTCCCCCCGAAATCTCCCGTGGTAACATTTATTAAGCCGGCATTGACCCACGTGGTGCGCATAGCATCTCCGGTGAATAGGGACTGTGCCATGGCGTCGGCTACTCCGGAGTCTGTTATGCCTATCGGAGCGGTCTTAAACACGCTGGTCAGATTACTTATGGCTACAATCGCTACGTTGCCGTAGGGCGTAAAAGTGATACTGCTCGTCTTTGGGACTCCACCGACAATCGTGGTGGAATAGGTCAGAATGCCTGCTGAGCTCCATGTGTTACGCATATTGTCGTCCATGAATAGGGCCTTGGCCATAGACTCGGCATACCCGGAAGGAGGCTTGGTAAAATTCGCGTTAATGGCATTAATCAGCGTGTTCATAGCAGGAATAGCGGTATTACCGTAAGGGGTGACAGTGATATCTACGTTGGGACTGACTCCGGTGAAGTTGATTAGACCTGCATTCTTCCATGCGGTACGAGAGGAGAGACTGTCGAATAGATCTTTCGTCATGTAGAAGGATCTCCACCCGCCATCATCACTCATGCCGAGATTATTTGCAAAATAATTATTTAGGCCCGACCAGTCATATGCAAACGCGGCACCGGCAATGAACGATAGCACCAGGAATATCGAACAGACTAAAATTATCTTCTTCATGATTAGGATCCTCTTTCAGTTATCCTGCATCAATAAATAGAAAAACCCGGTCACCTAACTTTTAGTTTCGGTAACCAGGCTGTCTAATAATTATAGACCCTTGGCTTTGCTACGGCGGTAAATCAATGGATCGTTCGCGAAAAACGAGATTCCTCACTTCGCCCTTCGAGGGCTCGTTCAGAATGACGTAAAGTTGGATGCTTCGCAACGGTCCTACTAACTAAGCCGTAATCCCTCTGACGGGATGTCGCCATCTCGCGATGGCTTTGCCCTTATCGTACATTTTAAAGTATACTACGAATAAAACATGCTGTCAATACCTAATTACTGGCTTTTTTATATTTAACGCGATTTGTTAAGCGTGAAGAATATCTACGAGGGATTGGATTTACCGTAGTAGTAGGAATAATAATAATGTTCGTCGCCTACTATATTGGCTCTGTTTAATACCATTCCGATTATTTTGACTTTTACATGTTCCAGAAGTTTATGCACTCTGGATAGCGTCCTCTTAGAAGTCTTACCGCTTTCTATTACTATAACAGCGCCGTCGACCACCCCCGCTATAATCGCGGCATCCGTCAGCATCGCTATGGGCGGTGTATCGAATATTATAAAATCGAACTGCTCTTTAGCTTTACCGATAAGCTCCCTCAGTTTATTACCGGCCAGTAATTCAGACGGGTTAACGGGTACCACGCCTCCGGAGACTATCGTTAGCCCTTCGACGCCTGTTCTCTGCAAAGCCTCATCTAAAGTAGCAATACCCGAAAGAATACTGCTAAGCCCGATCTCATTAGGCTTGTTAAATATGTCGTGTAATCGCGGCCGCCTCATATCGGCGTCTATCAATAGAACGTTTTTCTTATTCTGTGCCATGGCGATTCCGATGTTACATAAGGTAGTCGTCTTGCCTTCCTGCGGCCCCGGACTGGTAACAAACATGCTCCTGATTTCATGTTCATCCGTCGACGAGAAGAGTATCCTCGTCCTGACTATCCTGTAGATTTCAGAGATCGGATCTCTGGGCTTAATATCTACAAAAAGGTCTTTTTCAGATTCACGATATTCTTCCTTGCCGCCGATCTTAGGAACGTTTCCGAGTATCGGCCACCCGGTAATTTTTTCGATATCTTCCGTCGATCTGATACTGTCATCAAAATATTCCATAAAATATGCAAGCCCCACCCCGCCAAATAACCCCACTATTATCGCCAGCGCGATATTGAGTATCTTCTTAGGCCGCACGGGCTTTATCGGCACTTCGGCGCGATCCTGGATAGTAATATTGTTTGCCTTAAAACCGGCGAGGGCATATTGCGAATCTTTCTTCGTGTATTCTTCAATATTTTCAAAATTATAAACCGACTTTTTCTCCTCCCCGATTCTCGCCACCATCTCGTTCATCTCATCTCTCAGCTTTATCATCTCGGGATGTCCGCCTTTATAGATCTTTTCGTAATCGGACATCTTCGCCTCGAGCTTCAGATACTCATTCTTTAGCAGGTTCATGAGCTCGTTCTTGCTGATATAATATAGGTTACGCATTACAAATAGATCGGCAATCCGATTGGCAATATCCGACGCCAACTTAGGATCCTTATTATCAACGTTTACTTTTAAAAGACGCGTATCGCGAATAGGCTCGACTTTTATAGTCTTTAGAAAAGTCTTTACAGGCTCCTTAGCCTTTACATAATCATCACTGCCGCCTAATTTAAAATCACCGAAAACCTTTTTTACGAGCGAATACGATATCAGTATCTCAGCCTGGCTCTGATAATATTCTCTGTAGGAATAGTAATTTTGTGATTGCAACTCTACAGCTCCCGTCGTGGTGAGAACATTGGGGCTTTCAGGATCGATAAGGATCGTGGTGGTGGCGCGATATACGGGTTTAATGACAAAGCTCCCTATCGTAACGACTGCGACCATCATGACGAAGAATATGATCACGATGTCACGTCTGCGCCTTATGACGTCTATGTAGTCTTTTATGTGCAGATCTTCTAATGCGTTCATATCAATAACCTTGCTTATTAAAAGAAGCTCTCGGGGACATACACGATATCTCCCGCTTCGAGAATTATATCTTTGTCCTTCTGATCTTTCTCTGTAATATCCTTAGTATTTATCATAATGGTCTTCTTTTGACTTCCTTCGAGCCGCATGACCTTAACCTTAGTCACCTCGGCATCCTTTGTAAAACCTTCAGCCATCGCTATAGCCTCCAGAAGGGTCATATTCTTCTCCTGCGGCATGTCGTACTTACCCGGCTTCTTCACCTCGCCTATCACGGAGACCTGGGAAAATCCTTCCGGCACAGATATGACATCGCCGGGCTCTACCACTATATCTTTATCCTTCTCGCCTCTGATGGTTATATCTTTCGTATTAATCTTAATCGTCTTCTGCGATCCGTCCTCTAC
Source organism: Candidatus Omnitrophota bacterium (assembly GCA_903843285.1). GTDB lineage: Bacteria > Omnitrophota > Gorgyraeia > 2-01-FULL-45-10 > 2-01-FULL-45-10 > CAIMPC01. The sequence goes on along the minus strand of CAIMPC010000004.1, from coordinate 4,834 downwards.
CCTCATGACGGTCACATTCTTCACATCGCCTTCTTTAGTGAAGCCGCCGGCCATGCCTATAGCCTGCATTATCGTAGCGGGTTTTTCGGACGGAATATCAAACTTCCCCGGGCTCTTAACCTCGCCCACGACCGATATCTGTCTGGCGTGATAAGCTTCGATAAATACGAGTACCTGCGCAGAGACGAGGTAATCTTTCTCCAGGCGGGCCTTCAGATCCTGCTCGACCTCGTGCACGGTAAGCCCCTGGACCTTGATCTGCCCGAGGAGCGGAAACGAGATGTTCCCCTCCTTAGTGACACGCGTCTTTGTGGTGAGATCCGGCTGGTTATGGACAGTTATGGTAATAACATCGCTGGACTGGACCTTATACTCGGAGCTTTGGGCAAATACACTGCTTAATATGCAGGAGGAGACTATGGCGAAGATAAAAAACGCACAGAACGCATTCTTCATATCAGAAACCTATTGTGCCGCGAAGCATTATGATGTTATCTATAAAATTAAATATGTCGAATCTGGACAACCTGTCTCTAAGGTCATATCTTAGCTCTATGGATAACCATTTGCGAATATCATATCTTAGGCTGACCCCGCCGCCGAATATATTATCGTATCTCTTAGCGGTCACACCATTCTCGGTCGTCTGGGTCGGATAGAGATCGAGCTGATAATAAGCGAAGAGATCCGACGACAGCTTATCGCCGAATTTATGCTTATAATCGGTGCTGATAAAATTCATCGTGTAATAGTTATTTGTAGCATAGGTCGATTCGTAATCAGCGCGTTCCAGAATAAGCAGAATCTTATCATTCTTTGTACAGCTATATTCCAGGCCGCCTTTCACTATAGGCCCGATATAAGGCTTAGACGATATTATATTGGATTTATCATAGTGCTGATAACGCTCGCCTATTCTTAAATTTACCACGGTCTTGCTGGTCCATTCTCCGCGTATTCCAAAAAGAACATCTTCATAAAATGAATCCGGAAATTGTGATGTCTCATAGTAATTAATATATCCCAGGTCGTTCTCTAATATCAGGTATGTCTTAGGCCAAAATCTGTAACTTAGCGTGGCGTAGACCGACTGGTCCATGCGGTCACGATCAGCATACGTGAGATTACCCATCATCAGGTCTTTAGAGGCGTACGTGCGTAATTTATTAATATACCCGGTATCGAAGCCGAACTTATTGAACTGCGCCGAGAGATCGGCCTTAAAGTCGTTATTCTTTTCCATTAATCTTAGTGAATTTTCATTCGCCGCGCGGTCGGTGAATATATTAAACTCGTCGTTAATTGCTAACTTATAATCTGTAAGCTTAGCCTCTCCGGCCACCCTTACACGTTGATCGAGATGATCCTGGTCGTGCCATATACCGTAGAGGTACTGCGATATCTCGTAATCGGCGCTCAGCCTATTATCACCCAACTTCGCATCAAAACCCACGGAGGGGCTCAGGACTGTGATGAAATCAAAATTCCGATCGCTATTTGCCAGGAAGACGTTACTATCATATTGCTCCATAACCTTAGCGGCCGAGTGAACTTTTAGCTTCGTAATCTCTACCCCTTCCCGGTCGGGCAGATCGGGATTTGTTAAGAGCGGCAGAGTAGGAAGCTCTTCTTTGGTGACACTCGTTATGAAGTGCCTCTCGGGAAGTTTGGGCTCTATAAGGTCGGCATAAGAGACGCCAAAAGACAGCAATATAATCGCTGATATAAGTAGAAGATATGGATAAAATTTAAACTGTGAGTCGGTCATTAATTTATTGAACCGGGCTAATCGGTTTTTCCTCTTGATCTTTGTTTTCGGTAGCAGGGTTTTCCTTGGTAGCATGTTGATTATCGGGATTATTTGTTAAATCCTCTGCGGGTGTATTTTGGGGAACAGGTTCAGTATATGTTTCCGCAATAACTCCGGTCCACCCCGCCAGCGCCTGAGTTCGCTCATCGCCTGTAAGCTCACGCGGCTCTGTTATCGTTCCGCTCAGCTCGGATATAGCCATCATATCTCTAACGACCACGTATGTATTGTTAGTAACCGGGTTAGTAAAGTCTATCGAACCTTCCGTAACAAAGACCCTGGTCTCAGTAGCGCTGGCTATAATATAAAATACGGTGCCTCGCGCCCCGCATATCGCCGTCGGCGTCTTCACCTTAAAGTCCGACGGGCCATCGATCTTTTTCAATACAGCCCTCAGCGCCCCTGCGGGCATATTTAAACCCGCTTTCTTCACCTTACTATTCCAGACCAGATCATCTATGATTATCTCGGTATTTGGTTTCAATGCCAGCGTGCTCATATCGGAAAATACCAGCATAGCCGTGCTATTCTCCCCGGTCTTTATGGCATCTTTCGGATTCAATGCCTGACCGGGCTTAGCGTCCACCCAATCTGCGGATGGAGCAATCTTAACCAGAACCGAGCCGCCTACGCCTGCAATCTTAAGAGAAGCATCCTGCGCATACGAAGCCGGAGCAATAAGAACCACTGCTATTCCAATAGCTATTAAAATCGTCTTAATCATATTCATAAGAATGAACCTCCCACGTTATTTTCCATATACCACTACATGATTATGCGATTATCATAGAAAAAAGTCAAGCCTAAACCCGGAATAATCTCTGCGTTCATAGATCGAGGGATGTATGCTGGGACTATTGCGAAATATAACTTCCGTCATTCTGAGGGAGGCCATCGGCCGACCGAAGAATCTAAAAGCGAGATCCTTCGGCTTCGCCTCAGGATGACGAAGGGGTGCTTCGCTCCTCAGGATGACAGGCGCTCTTCGTTTCAGAATGACGTGAAATTTGGCATTTCGCGACAGACCAATGCTGTACCCTATATAAAATCTATGGAGGTAAGCACAGTTCTCGGATCTTTGCTCACTAACCCAAATACCACTTCGTCTATGCTGGACAATGATGTAGGAGACGCGGGAAGATCGACAATGATCTCCTGTACCTGTCCCTGCGTATTTACCAAATGTATCGAACTAATTGAAAATATAGTCTGCGGCGTATTTCCATTTTTCTTTTTTAATTCTAATGAGCAGTTACCGAGATCTGTAGTGGACGAATACCTTAACCTGAGCCTTCGTCCGTATACATTGACACTATTCAGACTGTAGTACGTATATTTTCCGCCGTTGTATTCAAACGATATTCCTTGATTAACCGGCAGATTCAACGCGCTACCCTGCTTCGGGTATAAATTTTGTTTCGAGTATATATTCAGCATATTCTGGTACAGGTTATTGCTCTGAAGATAACGGGTCATGTACTCAGGGGCTTTCCCTGCCATACCTATCAGGAACGTGGAGATATTGCTCGATACCTGTTCCCGGACTACTGAACCGGTGGAGTTGTTGTAGCCCTCCAATAAACCGTGGGTTGTTACGAGATCCGGATGCGCGACAAATATATCCCGCAGGAAAGCCTCGGTCGCCAGAGGATCTATCATGTGGGCCGCACCCAGCGTGTACAGAGAAGCAACGTATGTGATAAGATTGGTATCGACTGAGATATTTGGTATTCCCACATTACCTTTGTAATTACCTGTATCTATATAGCAGGCGGACAGGAAGCCCGGGAGGTTATTTCTCTTTGAATAATCGAATGCTATCGTAAGAAAATCCTCTAACATGGCCTTCATAACCGGGTTATCGACTTCCGGCATTGTGAGAGTGGGCCACAACATCTGGAATGCTCCACCGCCATAAGGAGCCACCATATATAGCGTCTCTCCGGTCAACGTGGTATAGGGTTTTATCTGCGCACTGAGCCCCTGATATCCGTTCATCGTAAGTGTGCTATCAATGTCATAGCGCAGGGTTACAAATAATATGCCGGAGCGAAACTCATCAACGAGGTAATTATGTTCACCGCCCATATAGCTCCCGGATGCGATAATAAAACCGTTACGGAATAACTTTGTAGATGTGTCGTATAGACTATTATATCCTACTCTCTGAGCCTCAAGGAATGCCTCCATCTTCTGCCTTATCGCGGTGACATCGGCATTACCTGATAGACTGGGATCCATTAGTGCGCCTTCGGCCGCACCGAGGGCCGCAGAGAGGTTGGCATTATCCCCCATCGCCACCTGGTTTTCGTAGAGTGCGCTGGGATCCCTCTTCCATGAAGTCCCGTTAAAAGAGATCCACGGCATTAAACCTTTATAACCTAACCTTGACTGATCGCTCAATAGTGACGTCATCATCTTATTCAACACCGCTATAGCCTGGTCACGCGACATCTCCGCTACGACGATATCTCCGGTAATAATGTTTGCAAGTAACTCAGCGTAGAATCCTATGGCGGTGGGCTGTGTGTAGAGCCTGTCATATCCTTCAAATGGGTATCCTGAGACAGGATCAACGACATGACTGCCGGAAGCGAAGTAGTCGAAATTGACATCAATGAAGTCCTGGAAAGTCTTAGGTATTAGCAATGTACAGTTAGCATCGGAATATGCCTTAGTATCTTTAAGGGAGCCTGTAGCGTCGTCATAGATGTACCTGTACGACAGCTCGCTATTTAATGCGGACTGTCTCCTGGACTGGTCCATCCTGCCGTAACCCTGGGAGTTCCAGTTTTCATTGAGATAGTGGTAGTAGATGTTGCCTGAGGAGTCTGGGGTGGTGAGGGTTTTGGATTCGATTCTGTGGGTGGTGTCGGAGACAAGATATGACTCAACATCCCATGTAGAGATCTGCTGCCAACAGTTATTCGTGTACTTCCAGAAGCCATTAGAACCGAAGTCACCGATTATGTCGTAGTTTCCGGTGCTGAGAGGCACTATCGAATATGACCCAACATCCAATTT
>CAIMPC010000003.1 GCA_903843285.1 Candidatus Omnitrophota bacterium | reverse complement strand
TAAAAAGATATCCACATATTCACAGGGCGTAGTAAAGAGAAAAAAGAAGCAAAAAAGAGAAAGCTGCTACTACTGATATGATTTCTCTACGAAGAACCACGATGATTATTATTGGTATCGTTCCGGTGATTACCTACAAGCCCTGAGCTTCACAATACTTTTTACAGCTGTCGATCTGATTTGAGACATCTTGCTTGGATTCATCTGTCGAGCATCGAGCATAAATGATCACTTTCATTTTCTAACCTCCTATAAATAGAAAACCCTGCTCGAGAGCAGGGCTAAAGTATGAAATAATATCCGATATTTTGTTCAGATCATCTATGTTCCATCACCGCCTTATATAAATTATAAGCTCCTCTGAAATTAGGCTGCACTGTAAAGTCCATAACCATACGCTTGTTAATAACGTCATATAGGCTTAGATTTTCGTTAAACTTATACTTCTTTGCTATATCTTCGGATCTGGAATCCCTTGCATTCAAGCCCTTACGCAGACTTACTGCGTTCCTTGGAACATCGCAGAATAATCCGCACAGAAAATCCAATTGATAGTCCCAAAGCAAGAAGCCTCTAGTGTCCTCTAAAATATCACTGAGTATTGGGTATTCTCGGACGTCGCATTGTGAAATGGTCTTTATGGTTATTTCATGTTTAATGGGACAAAATACTCCGAGAAAGAACAGGAAATCCTTTATACTTTTAGGTTTGGGTTCATATTCCTTTAGGAAATAGGCTAACTCGTCCTTAAAGTTTCGTTTTACGTCAGACTTTTGCCCTTCAAACTTATAATGATAGATAAGCGCCTTTTCATCATCATCTGTATAAACTGCATGAAGCAAGATCTTATTTTCGAAATCTCGATTAGGTACTGCATTCAATAACGTTACAGCCAGTTTAGGCTTAGTGCCTATTTCGAATACATCCTCTACTATTCTATCCATCATAATGAACCTTTATCATTTAAATCTGTCTACGAGTTGACTCTGCCAGTTAGCCTCAGGCCATCCATCTTTGCCCATTTTCCCATGCAAGTCATGTAAATAATTTATTATAACTCTACTTCCATATCCCATTCTTTTTAATATACAGCCTATTACAGTGCCAGTTCTGCCTCTTCCGCCTCCACAATGTATTACAACACCTCTTCCGCCTATAAGTTTCCGCTCAACTCGATCAACTATTCCTTTAATATATGTTTCTTCACGTTTTGGATCAGATGGGATATCATCCGGATCTGACAGGTTCTCTAACTTACAAATACCTAAGAAGCGTAGTGGCGAAGGGTCATATTTAGGCTTGTCAGCTTCAAGGCAAACAACATAATTAAAACCTCTCCTTGAAAGTCCTTTCCAATCTGTTTTCCTATCTGGCGTGTGCATTCCAGCAAGCAACCCCGGAACATCAAGCACGCAATAAAGATTCTGGGGTACTTTCATATCAGATAATTGGCCTTTTACAAACAGGCTCATTTCATCTACACTCATAAGATCCGGCAGAGCATTGTTCAGACAATCAGACGAATCGTGCAGAGAAGCGTAGACTTCGCTCCTATAATTTCTTTCACATCTTTGGTGCGATTCAAACTCATATAGTTGTTTTATATAATTTTTACTCTTCTGCTTAGAGATCCCTTCAGAAATAATACTTAGATATACGCATATCTTAGCAGCGCAACTAATACAGCTCTTATTCTTGTGAAGCAGCTGCTCTAATCTTGTTATATAATGCCCCAAGCCCTCTTTGTTTGATTTCAATATCTGTGGCATTAGCAAAGCAAAATCATCCATTCCAATACCATTGCGACTGAATGGATGCTCTTCCTTATACCGATGGTCAATAAACGTATTTATCTGATCACGCATGGGTAGCTTCTCTTTGTCGTATGAATGATTTCAGATCAGTAAAATCAGACCGCTTATATTCGTCTTCTAGTATTCTTGTTTGAACATATACAATAATAAGGAATGGTATAAGAAATAGCTTTGATTCGTCGGATAGAGTGGCTAGGGCAACTAGAAATAGCACATATGAGCTAGTATATTCGAATTTGAGCACGTGTGTAAGTGCCCATGCCATTAATATCAAGATTGCCAAAATCATATTTTTACCCCTTACGTCTTTGCCATAAAATACAAAACCCCTTACTTTTTAAGGAAGGGGCATTTGATATCAATAATCAAGATACCTAATATATTATATACCTGTTGTTACATTTTGTTAACGATCTGATGCAATATTTTTTCCTATTTGTATATCTTTGTAAACGATTACTTTTTTCTTTTCTCCAGTAACAATTCATTTAGCTCATCACTTCTGTCTATCCAGCCGTACCCTTTTCTATCAATGATATCACAACAAATTTCAGCTCTTTGAAATTCAGCATCGGTTAGATTGTATCTCACTTTCCTTGCTACCTTATGTTCATGAGTTTCAAGTATCGCAACCCCACCTCTGTCACATTGATACTCATTCCATAAATTTCGTAACTTTTGCTGCTCATCACTTTCACAGGAAGTTAAACTAATTACCATTACTATTAATAAAATCATCATTGATATTTTTCTCATTTCTTCCTCCAGGGTTTTATCATTCGGGTTATGAAATTAGATGTTAATTGATACAAGTTATTATACTGCAATAACTTATGGAACTGACAAATTCATTTTCACGAGACTTAAAGTATTGAATGGCTGTGTTATTCACTGATATTACTTTTTAATCAGCCGAATCGACTTCGTGATCTCATTCCTTATGTATCTTTTTATCTTTTCTACAAGATCTCTTGGCCAAGCCCTAACCCGATATTTAAACATATTACTGTTTATGGTTGATACCTCTTCGTACTTCTTTTCTTTAATCAGGATATCCCTGAGAGCTTGCCAAGATTCCGGGTCTTCGTTCTTCATGGGTGGTCTAGATTCTTTTTTAATATCGATCTTAAGCTGGGTTTCTGGACCATCTATTACATATACGCCATTCTTTTCAGCAAACTCAAAAGCAGCCTCTTCGATCTTATGCTGTTCTGCCTCAATGCTAACGATCTTCTCTTGAAGTCCCTTTTTGTCATTATCAAGAATAGCGTATTTTGTCACCAGTTGAACGCCAGTGTCATTCTTATACTCATTTATAGGTAATACTTCCATAGCTTTAGGATGTTTCCATAGAGGGCATATTAGCTGATAAGAACACCAGTCACAAAGAGCACTCTTGTGGGGCGGGAAGTCTGTGCATTCCTCTATCTTCTTAATTTCCTCAATAACGTTCTTCTGCAGATCCTCAAGCTGTACTGACGTCCTTGATGATGTGAATTCTGTATTATATAAGAGAGAGTGCCATACAAGCTTCACTGCTTTTATATCAGGCCACTTCTCCTTTAAAGCTATATGATACAAGCCAAGCTGCCAGTCGCTATCAGCTTCTTCCTGTGTCATTAATGAGCCTGTGACCTTATAGTCATGGATTTCAAACATATTGGTCTTATCATTCCAATCCAATCTATCCAAGACACCCTGAAATTGATATTCTTCCCTATTAGATCTTACAATGAACTTTACAAGACGCTCCGTATCGACTATCTTCGTCTGGTCAAATGGTCTATATCGTGTTGGCGATCATGACAACGGTACCAAAAGTAATCACAGTGGTTCCCTCGTAAGCGTATCATGGCGCATGGGCATCTAAAATCCTGACGATAGTTTCCCCTTGTAATATAATCTTAAGAATAGAAGATACCCGGTTATT
>CAIMPC010000002.1 GCA_903843285.1 Candidatus Omnitrophota bacterium | reverse complement strand
GATAACAATGCTTGGAATTCCGGCTCTTATTCAAAAGTTGCAAGGGTAGATCTTAAGGGGTAATCATGCCCTAATCCGGTTTAATCGTGTTTTGTGAAAATATTTACTCCGATTGCCGGTAAAACAGGAAATCGGATGACAAAGAACAATGTTTAAAACTATTGCGACACAGTCTCATTGCGAGCCCGCCGGAGTTTTAGTGGCGGGCGAAGCAATCCCCTTGCCTGGAGGCTTCACACTCCAAAAGCAAGATTGCTTCGTCGCCCGACGTTAAAACAATAGCTTCTCGCAATGACGAGTCTGTTCTAGAGCTGAACTGTTACGATTAGCGTAAAGAAGCGACCCCTTCGTCTTTGCGAGGGCACGAAGTGCCCGAAGCAATCTCGTCTTTTACGCTATCGCAAGAGAGATCGCTTCGTCCGTCTCGCTTCGCTCAACGTCCTCGCGATGACGCCTATTGCGACACAGGCGCAATGATGAGGAGATACTGTTATGCGACAATTATAATTACCGGTTGACGTCAATTATTATTTCCGATTGATTGTAAACCAATGTACGCTGTTTACGTATCGCTAAAGGAGGCGTAAATGGTTACACTATGGATGAGGAGTAATAGCTACTATAATAATTTCTCCTCTATGGTGCCCATAGAAGAAAAAAATCCTATACGCAGCAGGTGTATTCTGTTCTGCATAAGCTTCAAACATTTTTTCTCCATTAGGACCAAACAGAGAGGTGTATGCATGAGTTTGCAGGCCTGGATGTCGCGGATTATCTTCTAATAATTTTAAGGCTTTAGAAACCGCCTTAAAACGTTTCTCTAAATGAGCGGATTTTTTAAGCTCTTTTAAGTCTTGCCTTGCGGTATGAGTAAGGGTTAAAAAGAAACTCATAAATCTTTCAGGAAGCCTTCCAAATCATCAACCTTTTCCATATCGCCCAGAGCGGCCTCTTTTAATCCCTGGCGTATTTTACCGATAACCTCGGGATTGCGATACACCCATGCCTCGTTGCTGGGAATGGATACGGCGGGCCTGAGCAATATATCCCCTTCCTTACCGACAAATACCTGGTAAGAGTCGATATTCATTTTGCCCGCTATAAGTTTTTGCAGTTTCCCACCTATCGTTATACGATGTTTGGAATCAAGCGACCGGGTATCCACCAGCATAAACATTTCCTTAACTTCAAGATTTTGTTTTTTTCTTTGTACGGCTTTCATAATCTTCATCTGGCTCCCCTCCTTTTCGACTAAAGTATATCATATGGTGGGAATGTTGTCAAGTGGGAAAGTGGGATAACTTATTTGTTTTCTTGACTAAGCACACTTACACAATTATTTGTAACATTCCGGTGATAGAACAACCCTGTCCTTGCGAGGTGCGCAAAGCGCCCGAAGCAATCCCGCTCTTCAGATCCCTACCGTCCGTCATCCCGACTCGTCATTGCGAGGGCACGAAGCGCCCGAAGCAATCTCGTCTTTTACGCTGTTGCAAGAGAGATCGCTTCGTCCGTCTCGCTTCGCTCGACGTCCTCGCGATGACGAAAACGGCTATGTTGGTACATTGCCGCGGGCTTTATCTCATGTTAAATCACACAGGCAGGATCACCGCCCTTGCCACAATGCTTATCTGATTTATCGCCTTTGGCTTCCTTACCATGCTTCCAGTTCTTCATAGACTCCCCCATCTTCTTGAACTGCTCCGGGGTCAGAACCCTCTTCATGACCATGATCTTGTCGACCTTACTCTGTATCTGAGCGCCAACCAGGTCCTTCATCTGTGCCACGAGGCCGTTCACGCGCGTCACATCCGGCACCGGCTTATCGAGCTCCGTCTTCAGATCTTCACGGACAGTCTTCATCTTTCCCCTGAGATCTTTAGACTTTGCGGCAAACTGCTCGCGATCTTTGGTAATCTGCTCCTGCTGTTGAGGCGTCAGCTTAAGTTCCTCGGTCATCTTTTTAAAATGAGCCTGACTCCTGGACTCATCTTTCGAGGTATCACTGCCTTCATAGGCATAAGCTCCGGACAGCGAACATAGCATCACTGCGACCAAAGATATTGCCAAAACTCTTCCAATTCTCATATTCATCTCACTCACCCCCTTTTGTCCTATTAGACATACGCCTGTTAAAAAAAGTTCCCGCTACAGAAGATTTTCTACGCCGGTTCTTATATTGGTATCGAAGACGCTGTCACCGTTGGTCTCACCGACACCAAGTGTAACCATAAAATCCGCCTGCTCATTTAAATAATTATCCAGGTCCCGGCTTCGGATCGCGGGAATAGACACAAGTATCGCAATGATTATTATGGCCGTTGCGGCAAATGCCATCACCGGCTTCGGTATCCTGAATATAGCGGAGGCTACATCGCGTAAACGGGTGAGCAAACCTGAGGCCAGTCCCTTCCGCGCGCTGTCATGGGCGATCCTGTCCTTAATGCCCTCCCACAGATATACGGGAGGCTCGGCATTCTTCGTGTTAGCAAATATTCCGCTCAAATTTTTACGAGCCGACATCTCAAATTCTCTGCAAGCCGGGCATGATAGCATATGTTTGTCCAGCTCGTCCTGACGGGCCCTGTTCAGTTCACCGTCAATTTGATCAGTCAATATCAAATCTCTCGCCTTTTGACAATTCATGGCCATCACCCCTTTCTGACCGTTCTCAAAAGCTTTTCACGCGCCCTCTTAAGTCTGGATCGCACGGTGTTAATGTTTATATTCAGCGTATCCGCTATAGACTTATAATCCAATCCCTCTATCTCTCTTAATACTATGCAGGCACGTTGATCGGGATCCAGAACACCCAGTAGCGCGGTCACATTATGCCGAGCCTCAGCCTTATCGAGCTCTTGCCTTCCATCATCGCTCGCGCTAACATCATGCACGATCGGATCGTACTCCACCTTACCCTGATCGCTCCTGGATCGTTTCTTACAAAAATTTAGAGCCGTATTCGCCGTTATTCTGTATATCCATGTCTTAAAAGATGACCTGAATCCGAATCCTTTAAGGTTGTTAAATGCCCTGATGAATACATCCTGCGCCACCTCATCCGCATCGTTTCGGTTATTGATTATCCGAAACGCTACATTATATACGAAGGCGGATGTGGCCTTATATATCTCCTCAAAGGCATCCATGTCGCCTTGGGCCGCGCTTATAATTAATTCGTTAGATACATCTGACATAGTATGCCTCTGTTACGTTAGACAATAGATCGGTAGAAATAGTTCCCGGCTAATTTTTATCTGCTCGTCTTGTCGCAATAAGCCTTACGCCCAGGCCAAGGAAGTTATCGATTATCGTATCGCCGACTTTAAGCGGCTTAGCCACTCTGATCTTTAATATCTGCTCCATGGCCCTCGAGAGATCCTTCTTAGATACGGGCTTATCTGTCCTGACGGGTATAAACTTTATGGTGAGCCCTTCGGCAAGCACAGTTGCAGTCAATATTCTGGTGGGATTTTCTATTTCGGAAGATGCGTACAATATGCCTTTTGGGCACCTGGCGCCCCGAACATTAACTGCCCGAGCACCCGAAAGAGCCCCATCGGCCAGGCAGGCCTTATGCTCTTCGACGTCCACGATCAAACTACAGCTCTTAGGGCACTCTATGCATATCATCATCTTCTTCATCTGCATTTCCTTAAATATTCGGCGGCCATCTTACCGGAGAGCTCACTATCCGCAGTAACGGAATCCACATAATCGTAGACCTTAAAGGCATTACCGCAAACAAATAAGCCCGGGATGGATGTGTTATTAAGGTCTGTCGATACTGGAGAATTGGTTATCTTATCAATATCCGCTCCCGCCATCTCTATAAGCTCATTTTCGAGTATCAATCCTACAGACAAAAGCACCGTATCGCATGTGACCGTAAAAGCCGTTGCCGGAATTACTATATTGTTTTCATCCACCTTGGCCACTGCTATGCTCTCGACCCTGCTTTTACCTGAAATCTTTAAGACCTTATGTTTAAAATGGATCGGAATGTCGAAATCCTCCACGCACTGCACCATATTTCGAGGTAATCCGCTCGCGCAATTCTTAATCTCAATTATTGCCTTCACCCTCGCTCCTTCGAGCGTAAATCTGCGGGCCATTATAAGCCCTATATCTCCCGACCCGATTATCACCACTTCCAATCCCGGTAGAAGGCCCTCGATATTTATAAGCTTCTGCGCAAGGCCCGCCGTAAATATACCCGCAGGCCTCGATCCGGGCACATTGATCATCTCGCGCGTTCTCTCTCTGCACCCTGTGGCCATTATCAATGCTCTCGGCCTTAACTCGCACAAGCCGCCGGGTGAAAGGTAAGTGAGCGTCCTGTCGCGTTTTAGATTCACGACAAACGAGCGCAAGCTTATCTCTATATCGGACATAGCTGTCATCTTACGTATAAAGCGATCGGCATACTCGGGGCCTGTCAGGATCTCTTTGAAGTACTCTATGCCGAAACCGGTATGTATACATTGGTTTAATAGTCCGCCCAAGTATTGGTCCCGCTCTATCAGTAGTATATCTTTCACGCCATTCTCACGCGCGGAGATCGCCGCCGCCATACCAGCCGGCCCACCACCCACAACAACAAGCTCTCGATTAACCATGTGACCTATCCTTCACTACTATCTCCGAGCCATTACCGCGTTTAGACACATCTACCAGCGGGATTTTCATCTCTTCGGACAATATCTTCATGAGTCGGGTCGTGCAGAAACTTCCATGGCATCTGCCCGCCTGGGCCCTGGTCCTGAACTTAATTCCGTCGAGAGTCCTCGCCCCGCGCTTTATAGCTTCACGCACTTCTTTGGCGGATACCATTTCGCACCTGCAGACTATGTCGCCATATTCGGGATCTCTTTTAATGAGACGTTTAGCCTCTCTTAGTTTCTTATCGGCGAATAGATGGTACTCCTTCTTGCGATACTTATGAAAGACTCTCTTCTTCTCCAGGTTTAATCCCTCTCGCCTAAGGATATCTGTAACCATAAGCGCTATCGCAGGCGCAGCCGTCAGGCCCGGCGACTGTATGCCCGCTACGTTAATGAACCCCGGGACTCTATCTTCGTGGCGAATTATAAAATCATCTCCCGCAGTCGGTCTTAATCCGGCAAAGTATGCTATTATATCGCCTTCCTTGATAGAGGGGATAAGCCTGCGGGCATTCTCGAGGACCTTATTTAAACCCGCCGCTGTAGTCGATAGGTCTTCCTTATCGATAACCTCTTCCGATGTCGGGCCTATCATGGGATTTCCATCTGATGTCCTGGTTACAAGTATCCCTTTAGAGACCTTAGACGGCAGTGGAAATATCAGATGTTTCGTCATGTTCTCTCTCTTTTTATCGAGAAGGTACTCTTCGCCCTTTCTCGGGCATATCCGGAAATCGTTAATGCCCACCATATTCGATACATCATCCGCATACAGGCCGCATGCATTTATCGCAAATCTTGAATTAAAAATACCCCTGGATGTAGTGATATGTATTTCATAAGGATTCCGAGCGCGGATCGATTCAACTTTAGCTTCGGTGAATATCCGAACACCATTGGCCAGCGCGTTTTCGGCCAGATTATATACCCATCGATAAGGGCTTATGACAGCGGCGGTAGGAGAATAAAGGGCGCCTATGGCACTGCGCGAAAGATTAGGTTCATGCTTTCTAAGCCAGGCGATAGTGACCATCTTAAGGCCGGGGACGCCTAATTTTTCGGCATCCTTCTTAATTTGCAGTAACTTTACTACCTCGTCTTCATTAAAAGCTACGATCAGCTCCCCCACTTCTTTAAAGTCGATCGACAGCTCCCTGGACAGTTTTCTGGTGAGGATGTTGCCTTGCACGCATAATTTACCCTTAAGTGATACGGGAGAATTCTGAGTTCCCGGATGAATGATGCCGCTATTGGATTTTGACACACCGAATGATAATTCTATCTCTTTCTCGAGTAAAACGGTATTTATCTTATATCGCGATAGTTCACGCGCTATAGCAGTACCTATAACACCGCCGCCCATGATGCAGACATCGTAGTTGTTCACTTATGGAGGGTCCTCTTCACTGCGTCCTGCCATCCTATATATAGCCGAGCGACCTCCTTCTTTGGCATTGACGGTTTAAATATTCTGTCGGCCTTCCAGCATTCTTTTATCTGGTGCGCATTTTTCCAATATCCTATGGCAAGGCCCGCCAGATATGCCGCGCCGAGCGACGTTATCTCTATTACTTTAGGCCTAATCACATCGATCCCCAATATATCCGCCTGGAGCTGACACAATAAGTTATTAGCCACTGCTCCCCCGTCAATCTTTATACTCCTGATTTTAAGCCCGGAATCCTTCTGCATAGCATCAACCACATCTTTAGACTGGAAGCATATGGCCTCGAGCGCCGCGCGGACGAGATGGCAGGCATGTGTGCCCCTGGTTATACCAAATATAGCGCCTCGCGCGTTCTGATCCCAATAAGGAGCCCCCAGGCCGACGAGCGCCGGAACGAAATAGACGCCTCCATTATCCGCAACTGACCGCGCCATGATCTCAGATTGCGATGCGTGTTTCAATATCTTCAGGCCGTCTCTCAGCCACTGTATCGCCGCGCCCGCTACAAAGACAGAACCCTCCAGAACGTATACCGGCTCCCCTTGCGCCCCACAACCGAGGGTCACTATAAGCCCATGTTTCGATGCCGGACGCTTCTTACCCGCATTTAACAGAACAAACGAACCGGTTCCATAAGTATTCTTAATTTCTCCGGGTGAGAAACACGCCTGCCCAAATAGCGCCGCCTGCTGATCACCTGCGATACCCGATATTGGGATCCCTGCAGGAAGACGTCCGATCCGCACAGTCCGTCCGAACTCACCGGATGAACACCTGACCTCAGGCAGTATTTCGGCAGGAATCCGAAGTTTCTTAAGTATCGCCTTATCCCATTGGCGCCTTTCAATATTGAAACACATTGTGCGGGATGCATTCGTATAATCGGTCGCATGCACCCTGCCACCCGTCAATTTCCACAATATCCAGGAATCGGTAGTTCCGAAGCATATTTCTCCGCGCTCCGCTCTCCGGCGCGCACCCGGCACATTATTTAATATCCATTCTATCTTGGTCGCCGAGAAATATGCGTCTATAGGAAGCCCTGTCTTTTTTCTGAAAAGTCTCGCTACGCCCGGCTCTCTATTAAGCTCATCACAGCGGCCCGATGTCCTTCTGCATTGCCAAACGATGGCGCGATAAACGGGCCTACCGGTGC
Source organism: Candidatus Omnitrophota bacterium (assembly GCA_903843285.1). Lineage (GTDB taxonomy): Bacteria > Omnitrophota > Gorgyraeia > 2-01-FULL-45-10 > 2-01-FULL-45-10 > CAIMPC01. The sequence goes on along the minus strand of CAIMPC010000002.1, from coordinate 28,275 downwards.
GAGCATCCCATAAAATAGTTGTCTCTCTCTGATTAGTGATACCGATCGCGGAGATGGCTCCGGAGGGCACTTTGGCTAATACTGCCTGGATCGCGTCGCAAACGCTATTCCATATATCGTGTGGATCGTGCTCCACCCATCCGGGCTTAGGAAAATGCTGTGGAAATTCTTTATAAGCGCTGGCGATCTTACGAGCCTTTTTGTCGTAAATAACCGCGCGGCTTCCTGTAGTGCCCTGATCTATGGCTAGAATGTATTTCATATCACCCCCATGCGCCTAAATTCTCTTTTCTATCCATTCTAAAAGATCCTTAAATACCCGTTCCTTGCCTATATCTATAGAGAGGGCATGATACATGTCGGGATATTTTATCAGCATCTTGTCTTTGGCGAGGAGACGGTTAAATGCGTTGATACTTGTATCCGTGCTCACCATGCTGTCATTTCCTGCGATAAGAAATAGAGTGGGAACGCCTATATTTCTGACAGATGCCATTGCATTAGTTTGTGCCAGAAGTATCTTGACGAGCGATGAGGATGATGCCCACCGGCGTTCACGCGAATCCGCCTTCATCTTATCTATGAAGTCCGTATCGCGCGTGCACATAGATAGATCGAATGGCAGATGAAACTGTCTCTTAGGGTTATAGACCAGAGGGGCGAACATCTTAAGATAATCCAGCATAGATAATTTAAGTTTGCTCTTAAAGGCAGGAGAGATACAGACAAGCCCATCGAATAAGTCGGGACGTTTAGATATGAGCAATAACGATACGAGAGCCCCGAGGCTTTCTCCGACTAAAAATACCTTCTTCCCGGGATCTATCTTCGATATAATGACTCGAAGACGCTCTATCTCTATGCCAAAATTATCGTACTCGGGACATTCGACAGCATAGGATGCGATCCCATTCTCCGCAAAGAAATCACCCACAGCATTCCATCTCCCGCTATGGGCTCCCAATCCATGGACCAGTAATAGAATAGCCCTTACATCTTGCGGAACGTTCCATTGCCTATAGCCGGCCTGACTATCCATCCGCAGGGCACTCCACTGTTATATTAGCTAAAAGTAATTATTGAAAATTTCCTCGACCTTTGCAAATAGCCTTTTATCGAGCCTGGTCTCCAGGGAGGCCTTGACCTCATAAGCGTATGCGCATAATCCTATCGCAGTCGCCAATCGTATGCTTTCAAGACCTGACATATCCCCCCGCACGAGTTTCAGAGTACCCATCTTAACCGGATGCGCAAACTTCTCTTCCAGGAATTCGATCATGCCATCGGCGAGAGAAAAACCGCCCGCTAAAATTATCGAGACATCACCGGATGCCGCTTTGTTCAAAACGCTTAATTTTATGCCTATAGCGGATATGATATCATTAAAGGCTGTGATCGACCGAAAATCATTCCCGGCGTCCTTGCTTCCAAATCTGAATATGTCAAAGCTATCGAGACAACCTCCGATGAATACCGAGACCTCTGTTAAGGAACTTCCAATATCTATAAGAACAGCCCCCGATTCTTTAGTCTCTCTGTCGAGGAGGCTCATCCCATCGGCAATTCCGGTAAACGCTATTCCTTTCACATCATATCCGGCATCGTTAACGCATTTGTAAATACTCTGAATGTGATTAACATTGGCAGTTATGACGTAGACCTCGCACGCAAGACGTGAGGCATATAAGCCGAGCGGATTTTTAATCCATGGCTGGTCGTCTATCGAAAATGAATGCACTATCTTATGGATTATCTCCCGATCGAACGGCAGGTGTATAGTGCTGGCGGCATCGACGCTCTTATCAATATCGGATTTCACTATCTCCCTACCTCTTAATGCTATGGGTATCATACCCATAGATCTTGCGCCCTTGACATCCGTAGCGCCAATATTAACGTATATCTCATCGGGTTTCTTAGATAGCTTACTTCTCAGCTTCGTCAATACCTTAGATACGGAATCTATCGAATGGTTCAAGTTCGCCAACATGCCCCCGGCAATGCCGAAGGCATCACCGGTCGCATGCGCTAGTATATCTATGTGACCGTCACTACTCACCGCTGAAGTAACAGCGGCTATCTTCGATGACCCTATATCCAGACCCGTGACTACCATAGGCTTCTTCACTTACGTTTTACCTCCGAATTTATTGGCGAACATTACGAAATGATATGGGACTATTGCGAAATACCACTTTCGTCATTCTGAGGGAGGCCATCGGCCGACCGAAGAATCTAAAAGCGAGATCCCTGCCTACCTGCAGGTGTTCGACAGTAGGCAGGCAGGCTTCGTCGCTTCGCTCGTCAGGATGACAGACGCTCTTTACTTCGTTCTTCGAGCTTCTGTCAGAATGACGTGACATTTCGCATTCCATTTTACTACTTCGGCCCTATTATTATATCCTTAAAACGGACATCGATATACTTTACGTTATCGAGAACTAGCCGCGAATCCCTTAAAGCCCTGCTTAAAAGGCTCAACTTATCCCTGAAATTTTCATCGCCCACCCTGACCTCAACGCCATTTTTAAAATAGAATGACAAATTTTTAGGATCATAAACGGTTATAGAATATATTCCGAGCGATGAGACGATGCGATTAAACCTGATCTCTCCCAATAATTCCAGCGCCAGTCTCAAATTTCTGGATGTAAAACGCGAATTGCCGGTGCCTATGTCTATCCCGCTTATTATAGGCATATCATTGAGGGCATCCGCCCTGCTTCCACCCGGCAGGACGACTCCATCCTCGTCCACGGGATAAAACTTAACGCCCTTAACTAAGGCTACCGGCCGTCGAAGCTTCAAACTGATCACCATTCTGTCGGGAAGCGATATCACGGCTACTACGTCTTTTACATCCCCATAGCTATTCTGTATGCTATCGGCGATATTCTTCAGATTAATGTTAAATATATTTTTGGATCCGTAAGCGCCTAATACCTTACTGCCTATCGCGTACCGAGCCCTGGGATCGAGAAACGACGCCTTAACATCGACCGTTCTTAATTTAAAGTAGTCCGATCTTTCGACAAGCGCCCTGGCCAGAACAACCGCAAATAAAATAAATATGGCCACTACGGAAAAGGTCCTCATCTTAGACAGGATTAAATCATTAATTCCCGACTTAGAGCCTGCGGCCTTAGACTTTTTTTGCTTCCTGGTTTTTCCCATGTTTTTCACTTACCTATTTATGGCGTCCTTGATAAGTCTAATACATAAATCACCGAAACTCAAGCCAATTGCCGATGCCGCTTTAGGTAAAAGGCTTCTTTCGGTCATTCCGGGAATGGTATTGACCTCCAGCGCAAAAAGCTTACCCGACTGACCCATCATAATATCTACACGGGAAAAACACCTGCACCCGAGGGCGTGATGAGATCTTTTACCAAGCTCCTGCACTCTTATGGCAATGCCTTCATCCAAAGGCGCCGGTACGAGATATTTGGTATCGGTATCGATATACTTGGCTTTAAAATCGTATAGATTATCTTTTGTCATTATTTCTATAACCGGAAGAGGCTCGTCGTCCAATATACCAACCGTGAGTTCCCGGCCGGCAATATATTCCTCTACGAGAACCATCTCTCCGTATTCAAAAGCCTTATCCACAGCAGCCGGAAGCTCATTTTTAGTGCGAACTACAGATAGGCCAATACTTGAACCTTCGAGATGCGGCTTCACCACCATCGGAAAACCCAGCCTATTACAGTCTTCTATTCTATAGCCGCTCTTATGTAATTTCACGTAACCTGGCGTCGAGATCCCGAAATCTTCAAATATGGCTTTAGATAAAATTTTATCCAATGCATCATTTGAGGCCTTAGGACCCGAACCTGTATAAGGTATCTTAAGGCCCTCCAGCATATTCTGCACCGTCCCATCCTCACCGAACCTGCCATGCAAAGCTATGAAGGCGACATCTATCATATTATTTTTCACCACATCGCATATATTATCATCACGCACGTCGAGAAGAACCGCATCGACACCTTCCTTGACGAGGCTCTCATATACCGCCCTACCGCTTCTCAGGCTTATCTCGCGCTCATTTGACGGTCCGCCGGCGAGAACACCTATTCTGCCCAGCGATTTTGTTATCATATAAGCTTCACTTCCATATCGAGATCTATTCCATAGCTCTCTTTTACTCTGCTTTTAATAAAATCTGCGAGTTCCAGCACATCCTTGCACCTGGCGCTCCCGCGATTAATGATAAAATTAGCGTGTTTATGCGATATCTCGGCATCACCTATCCTCTTTCCTTTAAGCTTCAGCATATCTATCATCTGACCGCACGAGAACTGAAAATTATCCGGATTCTTAAACATACAGCCGGCGCTGGGGGAATCCAATACCTGCTTATCCTTCTTTATCTTCAGGAATCTGCCACAGCTGGAGATCAAATTAGCGCTGTCGGATCTATCCAGTTTTAATTTGGCCTCGAGCACAATATAGCGATCAAGATTTGAGGATCTGTAGCTAAAGACGAGATCTCTCTTATTCATCGTCTTTACCTTACCCTCATGGTCCATCACTTTTAATGATGTTACCAGCTCACCTATGTTTCTATATGCAGGATTTTTATGGCCTCCGGCATTCATAAATATAGCGCCGCCTACCGTTCCGGGTATACCTACCAGAGACTCCATGCCGCCCAGGCCGTGCTCGCATCCCTTTCTGACGAGTTTGGGCAGACTGAATCCCGCTCCCACAGTGATCGTGGTTCCCGAGATCTTAATATGCTTAAAACTTTCCGAGCCAAGATGTACCAATATGCCGTTAAATCCATTGTCACAGGCAAGTATATTAGACCCATTACCTATGACCAGCATCGGTATCTTATGTTTATTAATGAAAGCCAACGTTCTCTGAAGATCTTTAATATCCGATGGCTCTACCCATATATCGGCTCTGCCGCCTATCCTGAAAGATGTCCTCCGCGACAACATCTGCCCTATCTTTATATTACCCTTAATGCTATTCTTTAGCTCGGACATAATTTCATTGTTCAGAGAATATCCAGAATTACCCGATGCCTTCCGGATCAACATTTCTGTCAGCTCGTCCGCAACTTTCTTTATATCGCCTGCTCCGAGCACCAGGATAATGTCTCCGGGCTTCTTAATCCTCATTACATAGTCAGGTATAGCGTCTTTCTTCAGCACGGTCACGTCTGACAGGCCGTTTTGCTTCACTTTATCGAAGATACTCATGATCGAAACGCCGTCTATTTCAGCTTCGCTGGCGGCGTAGATATCGGTCAGGATGAGTTTATCAACCCCCTTAAAACACCTGCCAAATTCATCGGCGAGAAGTTGGGTGCGCGAATACCTATGAGGTTGAAACACGGCTATGATGCGCCTATTTTTCCAATTGTTACAGGCATCCAGAACAGCCCTTATCTCCGTCGGATGATGCGCATAATCGTCTATCAGCATCACTCCGTCCGAATCCGCCCTTAACTGAAAACGTCGTTTGGCTCCATCAAAATCTTTTATAGATCTCACTATATCTTTAAATCCTATTCCGAGTTTAAGCCCGACCAGGATACAGGCCAATGTATTCAGCACATTATGTCTGCCCGGAATACTTAGATCTACGGTACCCAGAACTCTATTTTTATATACACATTTGAATGAGGTATTAAATCCGTCCATTTTTATACCCATGGGATACATATCGGCATGTTTTGTAAAACCAAAGGACTCGCTATTTTTTCTGAAGCCCTTAAGGACGATGCGCGTATTGAGATCGTCGGCATTATAAAATAGAGCTCCCCCTTTTTTCACATTAGCCGTGAAGGCCTTAAATGACTTATGGATGTGCTCGAGCGACTTAAAATGGTCCAGATGCTCCATCTCTATATTTGTGATGACAGCGTAAAGGGGTTTAAGCTGGATAAAGGAACTGTCGCTCTCATCGGCCTCGCAAACTACGTAAGGCCCCTTGCCCAGCTTTGCATTGCCGTTAAACCGGCTCACCTCACCGCCTATCAGCGCCGTAGGATCAAGTCCGGCATTTTCTAGCATGACCGCTATGAGGGACGTCGTTGTGGTCTTGCCGTGGGTGCCGGTAACCGCGATGCCCTTCTTGTTATTAAATATCTCCCCCAACATCCGCGCGCGGTGCACTATCCGGGCGCCGCGCTTTAAACCCTCTTTCATCTCCGCATTATCTTTTGTAACAGATGATGAATAGACGAGAATATCGACGTCTTCCGGGACATTCGATCTTCTGTGCCCCATATGCATCTCACCGCCCATAGCTTTAAGCCGCTTGGTTATATGGCTCGCCTCGACATCCGAACCGGAAACGTCATGGCCCATCTGTAATAAGACGTGGGCGATCGCGCTCATTCCGATACCACCGACTCCCACAAAATGTATATTCTTTTTCCCCTCTAACATTTCATCATCCTTTTAACAGTTTAGCCAAGAGAAGAAAACTTACTTCTGTCATCCTGAGCCCGCCGAAGTATTGGTGGCGGGCGAAGGATCTCGTTTTTTAGATTTTTAGATTCTTCGGGCTTCGCCCTCAGAATGACGAGGGGGAGCTTTCCCACGCTAATCTATTACTTATCCTTTTAATAAATTAACTTCATCGGCTAAATTTTTCGATGCCAAAGGCCTGGCCAGCTCACCTGCCGCTTCCCCCAGACTGCGCAGTCTGTCTTTATCTTTAATTAGTCCGCATATCAAACCCCCGAGCGTCTCCGGGGACAATCCCTTCTCTTCCACAACGATAGCCGCTTTACGCCCAGAGAAGACGAGCGCATTATCGAGCTGATGGCTCATTGCATAAGGATACGGTATCAATATCATCGGCTTACGAAGGATCGCGAGCTCAAATAATGCCGATGCGCCGGACCTCGTTACCACCAAATTAGCCGCGCCATAGGCTTCTTCTATCCTGTCTATAAAAGAATGCACTCTGTAATCTATGCCCAGCCCATCATACGCTTTAAGCGCCCACTCGTAATCCTTCACGCCTGTAATATGGATGATTTGAAGCCGGGGCCTTACCTCCGGCCCTATGGCAGACAGCGCATCTATAAATGTCCTATTAAGAAAAGCCGCGCCCTGACTGCCGCCTATGATAAGGATCGTAAACTTGCGTTCATCCAATCCGAAACATTTTGCGGAATAAGAACGACCACTCTTCAATATTTCATTACGGACAGGATTACCGGTAAGCACAGACTTTGCGGCATAGCGGTCCATAAACTTCTTAGTCTCCTCAAAGCTAAGCGCCACCCTATCGGCTAATCTGAATAAGATGCTATTGGCTCTGCCCGGGACAACATTCTGTTCGTGTATTATCGTTGGTATGCGAAAAGCTTTAGCGGCGGTTATAACCGGAAAGGAGACATATCCTCCGAAACCTATAACCACGTCGGGCCTATATGAAAGCATTATAGATAAGGCCTTAAATAGATCCACTATCGATTTTAATAAGACTATTATTATATCCGGAGAGACCTTATAAGCCAGCTTATTAGCTGACATCGTTTCAAAGCGCGCTCCTTCTTTCTCGAGCATCCGCTTATCCAGCGCCTTATCGCTGCCTATATACATTATCTTATTTTCTCGATCATTCGCTAAGAGCTCTTTACCAAGCGCTATCGCCGGAAATATATGGCCTCCAGAACCACCTGCTGCTATTATAATTTTCATATGATTAATCTGTATTTATACCGTTCATCTAACTGTATCACAGCTCTTTGCCGTGTTCAATAATAACCCCACCGCCATAAGATGGAAAATGAGGCCGCTTCCTCCGTAGCTTATGAACGGCAGCGGCAATCCTTTAGTCGGCAGGGCCCCTGCGGTGACGCCTATATTTATTATCGCCTCGAGCGCTATCATCGATACTATCCCGAAGCTTAGCGTCTTTTCAAACGTCTCTCCTGTCCGCATAACTACCTTCATACCTTCGAGCACAAATAGTATGAATAAGACTACAACAACAGAGGTGCCTATAAAACCCAGTTCCTCACCTATGATTGAGAAGATAAAGTCGGTATGCGACGCCGGCAGATAAAATAACTTCTGTCTCGACTGACCAAGCCCCACGCCAAATAACCCTCCGGATCCCAGCGCAATAAATGATTGGATTATCTGGAAACCTGTACCCCGTTTATCCGACCATGGGTTCAGGAATATCATTAAGCGTTTCCTCCTGAAAGAGACCTTAAATAGAAGCATATACAGAAGGGGAAGGCTCGCCATAAAAGTTGCCACTATGTAGCTCACCCTTAGACCGCTCACGTAAAGCATCATCACCGATATTACAGAGATCGTAACGGCTGTTCCCAGATCAGGCTCGAGAAGTATGAGGCCCACAGCAGTGCCCAACACTATCATAGCGGGTATATATCCGCGAAAAAAACTCTTTATAAGCTCCTTCTTTCTGGCTATAAAATCCGCCATAAATATAAGCATGGCTATTTTTGCAAATTCAGATGGCTGGAAATTAACCGGACCGAGCTTAAACCAGCGCTTGGCTCCGGATATCTCTTTACCGATATGAGGAACGAGCACAAGCACCAATAGCGCTATCGCCAACAGCATTAATGGCCTCGACAACTCCCTGATCTTCCTTAAATCTACCGACATGGTTATAAGCATCATTCCAAGCCCTATAACCAGATATATGAGATGCCTGTTAAGAAAATACAGACTGTCATGCATGTTGCTATATGCGTAGATCGCGCTGGCGGAATATATCATTACAATCCCGATACCGACCAGTATCGCGACTATCGTAAATATCGATGTCCTTACACTCCTCACTTCTTCATGCCCTCCGCGGTCTCCTGTTTACTCTTTAATTTCTTTACGGCTTCTTTAAATTTATCGCCGCGTTCTTTATAGCTCTTATACATGTCGAAGCTTGAGCACATCGGAGACAATAGCACAATCCATCCGTTATGGGCCAATTTGCCTGACTGCAGAACCGCCTCGTCCATATCCTTAGCTTCATAGATAGGGGCGCTTCCTATAAGCGATTTCTTTATGGCATCGGTTGCCTCTCCTATCAGAATGACATGTCTGGCTTTTTCCTCTACGATGGCCGAGGCAACATTATAGTTACTATGCTTATCCTTACCGCCGGCAATCAATATCACAGGCTTTTCACAAGACTCCAGAGCCCTCTTAGTGGAATCGACCGTGGTACTCTTAGAGTCATCTATGTATTCTACGCCATCCACTACGGCCACCGTCTCGAATCTGTGGCTGAGCCCCGTAAAAGTCCTCACGGTATCTCTTATCGCCCTGGCCGTCACACCTATAATCATACCTATAAGACTGCAGACGATAACGTTCTCAAGGTTATGAATGCCCTTAAGCTTTATATCGTTAATGTGCACTATCTCCTTCTCGCCTTCGCCGCATATACAGCAAATCCACTCGTCCTTCACGTAAGCAGAAATATCATGGACGCTGGTCGTGGGTTTATTTTTGGAATAAAAAAGAACATTGGATCCCGCCAGGCCTTTAATATTCCTCAGATTTTCTGCGTCGTGATTCAGGATCAGGATATCATTCTTATCCTGATTTGCGAATATCTTCAGCTTATAATTGAAATACTCGTAGAAGTTCTTATAGCGATCCATATGATCGTCCGTGATATTGAGTATTATAGCTATATGCGGCTTAAAGGTTCCTATGCGTTCGAGCTGCGCTGAACTGACTTCAATGACGACCCACGTATCTTTTTTAATCTTCGCGACCTCGCCGCACAGCGAATTACCTATATTACCGCAGACCACCGCATCCGCGCCGCCATTCTTAAGGATCTCTCCTATCAGAGTTGTAACGGTCGACTTACCGTTAGTTCCGGTTATCGCGATTATCCTGCCTTTGCAGAACTGGTATCCCAGCTCCATCTCGCCTATGATCCGTATATTATGCTGAATTGCCCATTGCACAGCCTTAGACGACTCTTCCACGCCCGGGCTCAGGACCACCAGAGCGCTCCCCTTAACAAACGCTTCCGTATGCGCGCCTATCTCGACGTTGATGCCCTTAGCCTCCAGCTTCGCCTTGGTCTTCTTAAGTTCAGAATTGATACCGGCATCGGTCGCAAATACCTTCGCTCCATGCTTTACCAGTAGTAACGCGGCATTGACTCCGCTATTCCCCAGCCCTATTACCGTTACCCGTTTACCTTTTAATTCCATATGGTTTCCTTTTATATCCTCCGCTACAAGATTTTTCCATTATCCTGATCTTTTACTTCTCTACAGCGACGTTTACTTTTGAGTGGTGCCTTCGCTTGTCGCAAATTTGATTGGGCATACAAATTTGCTGTTGTGAAAATGCGATGGTAAAGCCTAATTCGCCATAATGTATCGCATCTTCACGAAAGTCGCTACGGCACGCTCTCAAAAGTTCCGCCGCCTAAGCAATATTATAGGTCTAACCTGGCAAATCTAACCAGGTTAGATAACTATGCAATATCGCCGCTACATAAAGCCATGATTGCAGCATAGGGTCTAAATCTTTTCTATTCCCCGCCCTAGAGATTTTTCAGCTTACTCCTTAATGGCAAAATATTTTGCTAAGACACTGGCGGCTAAGCGGCAGGTCGTCCTTGAGGCGTAAGGTTTTTCGAAGCGGCCGTTGCAATTGAATGTACAAATCTTGTACATATCTATTGCAGGCCGCCGAAAAACTAGCTGAAAGGATACCTGCCGGTCAAGCCGCAAAAATATCAATGGAAGCAAAATATTTTCGCCCCGGGGTGAAAAGTCTTCCTCCACTACTGTAACTTAAGCGTTGCCAAACTGAACAACGCGAGTATTATGGCTATGATCCAGAACCTTATCGTGATCTTCGATTCGCTCCACCCCATTAGTTGAAAATGGTGATGAATCGGAGACATGAGGAATAATCTCTTCTTAGTAGTCTTGAACCATGCCACCTGCAATACGACTGAAAGCGCCTCCATGACGAATATCCCACCCACTAAGAATAGTAATAGTTCCTTCTTTATGAATATCGACACCACACCTAATCCGCCGCCCAGGGCAAGCGACCCCGTGTCCCCCATAAATACGGTAGCGGGGTGTGAATTAAACCATAGGAATCCGAGACCTGCCCCTACCATGGCGGAACAGAATATTGTCAGTTCGCCTGCGCCCTCGAGGTAGAATACGTTCAGATAATCGCTCATCTTAAAATTTCCGGTAACATAACTTAACACCGCATAGGACAGCGCGGCAATGATCGTGCATCCTATCGCCAGGCCATCGAGCCCGTCGGTCAGATTAACTGCGTTGCTTGAGCTCGTCAGGACCAGCACAACGAATATTATATAAAACAACCCGAGGTTCAAAACGAAATTCTTAGTAAAAGGCAGCGCAAGGTGCGTCGGTATTCGGGTGCAGTACATAATGAAAAGCGCCACTGCTATTCCGAGTGTCACCTGAGCGACCAGCTTAGTCTTTGCGCGCAAACCCTGATTGGTCTTATTTTTGATCTTAATATAATCATCTTTGAATCCAACCAACCCCAGAAATAAAAACGATGCGATCGTAATCAAAATATATTGATTAAAAACATCCGCCCATAACAGCGTCGAAACAGTGATAGCGAATATTATAAGAAGTCCGCCCATCGTAGGGGTCCCTTCTTTATGCTTGGTGATACCGTGAAGGTCCTCCACAAATTCTTTTCTGATATATTGGCCGAAGTTTAATCGTTTAAGCAGTCTAATGACGATCGGGCCAAATATCACAGAGATCAGGAACGCCGTAAGCGCGGCCATCACAGCTCTGAAAGTAATATATTTAAATACGTTGAAACCGAACCATAAATCTCTTAATGGATAAAAAATGTAGTATAGCATCTTAACCTTTCAATATTTCCACGACCCTCTCCATCCTCATGCCGCGGGAACCTTTAATAAGAACGATGTCGCCCACGCCGACAACCCTCCTGATTATATCCGCCATCTGACTATGCGACGAGCAGTTCCACAGCCTGTTTTCGGCAATGCCGCCTGCGCGCGCTCCTGATAACATCTCCTGAGAAAATTTACCAAAGGCCAATAATCCCGTAACATCGCTCATCGCAACAAGTTTTCCCATAAGGCGATGTAATCGTTTGGCCCCCCTGCCAAGCTCCAGCATGTCGCCGCTGACCACCCATCTGGCATTCGCCCGGCACCCCTTTAAGGTGTCGAGGGCGGCCTTCATCGATGCAGGATTTGAATTATAGGAATCATTGATTACCGGAATACCGTTAATCGTTAATGGGTTTAGCCTCATAGATGCCGGCCTAAAATTTAATAACGCTTTTTTACACTCCGTCCAACCTACCTTGAAACAGCGGGCCACAGATATGGCAGCCAGCGCATTATAAATATTGTGCTCACCCAGAAGCTTGAGCGAATAATCATCCTTACAGTTTACCTGAAAATCTAATCTGCTGCCCGTTTTTTTCAAAGCCGACACCCTGACATCGCTTGATGCATTAAACCCATACCTTAATACTTTAAACCTTGCGCTCTTTATCTTACCGAGATACGGGTCGTCTCCATTCACTACTGCTACTCCGCGCCTATCCAATGAATCTAATATATGCCTCTTCTCCTTAAAAACCCCGCCCAGATCCGAGAGATGCTCCAGATGGGAAGCTCCGACATTAGTCATCACCGCCATCGTCGGTTTTGCTATTTCAACCAGCGTCCTGATCTCACCCCTATGATTCGTTCCGAGCTCCAGCACGCAAATCTCATGGCGTCTATTCAATTTTAGAAGCGTCTCTGGAACACCGATGTGGTTATTCTTAGTTCCCTCATTTTTTAATACAGAATATTTGGTAGCCAGCACCGCTGAAATCATCTCTTTCACCGTTGTCTTGCCATTACTCCCCGTAATAGCTATAACCGGTATCTTAAAATTCGCCCTGTGCGCGGACGCGATATTCTGCAGGGCCTTAACAGCATCTTTAACTTTGATCAATACCTTAGAGTCTCTATATCTCGTATCGAGCACATCCTCAACAATAGCCCCAATAGCCCCCTTCTTAAATGCGTCCTCCAGAAATAGGCTTCCGCAGAAGTTTGGACCGCGCAGGGCGATGAAAAATTCCCCCCTCTTTATCAATCTGGAATCCGTAGAGATTTTCGCCGGATCGATCTCCAGATTCCGATCGCCCGACAGTAATTTTCCACCGGTTACTTTCAGGATTTCGCCGATCTTCACTTCGACTCCATTTTCCTTAATATCGAAAGCGCTACGTTTCTGTCATCAAAAGGTAAGGATCTGCCCCTGATTATCTGATAATTCTCATGCCCCTTACCCGCTATTAACACTATATCACCTTCGGAAGCTGATTTTAACGCCACGGAGATCGCATCTCTTCTTCCGGGGACCACATTATAGTTTGTAAACCTACCTTTAATGCCGCGCTCAATATCGCTAAGTATCGATCCCGGATCTTCGAATCTGGGATTGTCCGAGGTAACTATGACGTGATCTGAATATTTACATGCTATCTTCCCCATTTTCGGGCGCTTCGTCTTATCCCTGTCGCCTCCACAGCCAAACACAGTCAGTATGCGCTTCGGGGTAAGGCCCTTTAAGAGGCCCAGGACGTTGGCCAATGCATCCTCTGTATGGGCAAAATCGACGAAGACCTTAAATTTTTGGGCGGACACTACCTCCTCGAGCCTGCCCGGCACCCTTTCCATAGACTCAATCCCTTTGATGATGGCAGTCTTCGGCAGTTTCAGGGCTATCGCAGAGGCCAGCGCGGCGAGTATATTAGATATGTTGTGGGCTCCTATAAGTTTAGTGCGCATCGCCATCTCTCCTATAGGCGTCAGGGCAATGAAACTACTACCGTGCATAGATAATTTAATATCCCTGGCCATCACATCGGCTCTCTGCTTAATTCCATATGTTATCACTCGGTTATTTATCGATCTTTTCAGGGATGCCACTTTCTTATCATCGACGTTAAGTACCGCGACGCCGCGCGGCTTCAGGTGTTTAAATATTTTCTTCTTCGCATTAAAGTAGTTTGTGGTCGTCTTGTGGTAATCGAGATGGTCGCTCGTCACGTTAGTAAATATAGCGACGTCCAATCGGATCTTCTCCGATCTGCCCTGGTCCAATGAATGGCTCGAGACTTCCATAATCGCATAACCCATCTTCATCCGCACCATCTCGGCAAGCATTCTCTGAAGCACTATAGCCCCAGGAGTCGTGTTAATGGCCGGAAAAATTTTGTCTTTCAACCTATAATTTATAGTTCCGATTATCCCGGCATCAGATCCGGAGGACTTAATAATAGATTCGAGGATATATGTGATAGTGGTCTTCCCGTTCGTTCCCGTTATGCCCGTCACTTTTAGCATGCCGGACGGATGGCCATAAAAATTATCGGCGATCGTATTGAGCGCTGATCGCGTATCATCGACCAATATCTCGAGCGCTCCACCCTTAAAATTAAAATCTTTCTCCGCTACGACGACTTTAGCTCCGGCGCCAATCGCGCTCTTAATGAACTTCGCGCCATCGAGGGAACAACCCTTTGCCGCGATAAACAGGCTCCCGGGAATGACTTTTCGTGAATCGTCCGTCACATTGCTTATATTAATATTCCCCATCTTAATGCCGGGTTTTATATCGATATCCTTCAGAATATTTTTCAGATTCATTTTCAAATCGCCTTAATCCCTTTTGTATTCAGATACTTCAACGTCTCCTCGACAACGCTCTTAAATACCGGAGCCGAGACATCTCCTCCATAATATACCGGATGGGGTTCATCGACGCAAACGGCCACTGCAAGTAATGGCTTTTCATACGGCGCAAAGCCTATGAACGACGCGATGAATTTGCTGTGTGAATATGTTCCGCCCTCTATCTTTTGCGCGGTACCGGTCTTACCCCCCACCTTAAACTCATCGACTTTGGCCTTCTTGCCGGTCCCGTTTTCGACAACACCATTTAAGATGTACCTCATATACACAGCTGTCTTGGGCGAGATAACCTTTCTCGCTATTGACGGAGGAAATTCTTTTATCACCTCGCCGTTCTCGGTAATTATCTCCTTTACTATCCTCGGTTTTACATAGAGCCCGTTATTCGCTATCACTGACATAGCCGTCGCGAGCTGCATTGCGGTTACGGTGACTTCCTGCCCCATCGGTATCGCATTCATACTGACCCTTGACCATTTTTCTACAGGGCGATTTAAACCTACGACCTCACCGGGGAGATCTATGCCGGTCCTGCCGGTAAAGCCGAACAGTTTGATATATTTATACATTTTATCAGGGCCTAAAAGGCTTGCGGCCTTAACGGTCCCTATATTCGATGATTTTTCTATTACCTCCTTAAAGGTCAGAAGGCCGTAAGGATGAACATCATGGAGGACTTTACTGCCGATCTTGTACTCACCGTTTTCACAGAAAAACTTGTCATATAATCGGACCAGGCCCTCTTCCAGAAGCGCGCTCGCGGTCACGATCTTAAATATGCTTCCCGGCTCAAAGAAGTCATTAATGCATCTGTTTCTGATCGATTCGGATTGTCTCTTATTCAGATCATTCAGGTCGAAGTTAGGCAGGTTCGCCAGCGCCAGAATAGCGCCGGTTCGGGCATCCATCACTACTATTGATGCGGCCTTTGCGTTATGTTTTTCGTAAGCCTTATACAGCTCCCGTTCTGCAATCGATTGTATGATCTCGTCGATAGTGAGCACTATGTTCATGCCGTTCGTCGGGGGAATACATTCGTACTGATAGGATTCGAGCGTTTTTCTTTTGGCGTCCTGCGTCGTTATCAGCCACCCGCTCCTGCCCTTAAGATAATTATTATAATTATACTCGACCCCTTCTAAACCATTATTATCTATATTAACTGCTCCGAGCAGATGACATGCCAGCGACTTATCGGGATATACCCTCTTTGATTCCTCGACGAACTCGATCCCCTTTATCTTTAAGGCCTTCAGCTCTGCCGATTCCTGCGGTGATATTTTTCTCTTTAGCCATACAAATCCTTTACCGCCTGAGAGCTTATCAAATACAACTTTCTCATCGAGCTTCAGGACCTGGGCGACTGTTTTTGCCGAGGCTTCTTTATCTTTTATTAATCTGGAATTAGCAAACACCGAATCGGTATTGATATTAACCGCGAGGATCTGCATATTGCGATCAAATATAGCGCCGCGTCTGGGCTGGACTTCTGTGGATACAATATGCTGTTCATTGGCGATCTTGTAGTAAAAGTCGCACTTAACAACCTGAAGATAGAAAAGACGAAACAACAGAAGGGCCAACGCCAATAGAAAAAAGAGAAAGATGTTTAATTGACGCGCCCTGAAGATTCCACTATGCACGAATTAAAGAAATCCTTAAACTTAAAAAACGACTAAAGCCGCTTAATGACTTACCTGAGCTTCCGCTTTAGGCGTTAAATAATCGAAAAATGCAAATATATCGTTTTTCTTGGATGTTTTAAATATATACGGACGCTTATCTGAGCTGCTATATTTTAAACTGGCCAGCCTTACAACATGCCCCCTCTTTGGAAACGCGACTTCAATGCTCTGCGCAAGGAGGGCCTCTTCGAGACGGCTGGGCGCTTCTAAATTATCAATATTATATCCCAGCCCCTCGTTGTGGTCAAGAATATCCTTAAGGGCTTTTTCCTTAATTTCGATAGCATAGCTTATCTTCACCAGTTCAACCTGTTGGTGGACATATAGTAGCGATATCAAAGTTACGCTTACTATCATAACAGTGATTCTGAATGCCCTCATAATTATCAGATCCTCTCCGCAACTCTTAATTTCGCGCTTCTTGACCTTGGGTTAATTGTAGCTTCTTTATCGGAAGCCGTCAATGGCTTCTTTGTTATTATTTTTAAATCTCCGGTAATTGCACGCGCCTTAAACATATTCTTAACTATCCTGTCCTCAAGCGAATGGAACGAAATAACCACTACCCTTCCACTTTGCACCAGATAACTTATGCCCTTTTCGAGGCCCTCTGTCAGCGCTCCCAGCTCATCATTAACAGATATCCTGATGGCCTGGAAAGTTCTGGTAGCCGGATCTATCTTGCCTCGTCTGCCTTTAACTGCCCTATGTATAAGCGATCTCAATTGTCCCGTAGTATCTATAGGCCCTTCGCCGCGGGCATTTACTATGTAGCGGGCGATGCGCCTTGCGAAGCGCTCTTCACCGTACTTCCAAATAAGATCTGACAGATCCGATTCCCTGTATCTGTTCACTACATCCCAGGCCGATATCTTAAGCCTGGGATCCATCCTCATATCTAATCGCGCATCATGTTTTAGGCTGAAACCCCGAACCACGTCGTCTATCTGAAACGATGATACGCCTATATCGAATAAACATGCATTTAACCCGTCTATACCTTCCGATTGAAGTACCGTATCTAAATTCCTAAAATTCGCGTTTATCAGTTTGCAATATGGGCCAAAATCTTTAAGTCTCTCGACGCTCTTCTCCACGGCCGATGCATCGGCATCGAGAGCGATTAATTTCCCGCCGGGCTGAATCCTGTTTAGGATTTCAAGGGAATGGCCGCCGCCTCCGACGGTCGCATCCAGCACTATATGGCCCGGCTTTAAATCCAAGGAGCTTATCACCTCATCGAGCATTACCGGCAGATGCACTATCGTATTATTCTCCGAAAGTACTATAAAAACTTCGTAAGCGAATTAGACCTGGAGTTTGTGAAAAAGACATTCCAGATATAACAGTCCAATCCCACATCGGCGGGATTGCAATTCAGCGCCCTTACTTTCTTAAACCTATCTATCAGCGTATCGATATTTATCTGATAGCTTCTCTCCTTCTTAAGGACTTTGGCGCACCTATTTGGCATATTATTACCCTCCTTCTTCCATCATCAGTTTTTCTGCTATATCTTCGAAGGAATCCTTGGAACTGTTGTAGTATGATTTCCAGGCATCCTGAGACCACACCTCGATCCTATTGGATACACCGATGATCATCACATCTCTTTTTATCGCGGCGTAATCCTTCAGGTATTTCGGTATAAGGATCCTTCCCTGCTTATCACATTCTATTTGTGACGCGCCGGCAAAATACATTCTGTTAAATCGTCGTGATTCGGATTTCGTAAAGGAGATCGCTTTGAACTTCGATTCCTGGGTCTTCCATTCATTCTCTGTAAACATAAAAAGACACTTATCGAGTCCGCGCGTTATAAAGAATTTCTCGACGTCGTACTCCTTAAATGCCTCTCTGAACTTAGAGGGTATTATGAGCCTGCCTTTTTTATCTATGGTGTGCTCATATTCACCGTAAAACATCTTTTGCGCCTCCCTCCATATCACTCCACTTTCTACCACCTTATGGTCAGAGTATACACCACGACAACCACCTTGTCAAGGACGCGCCATTTATTTTTGTACTAGGTCAGTTACTGGGGGAATTTTAAGAGGTCATCTCGTAATGAGGTCTTACCAGTTAATGCCGGCTCCTACCATAACGATAGACTCCTCGTGAGATCTCAGGAACCTGATGAAGGCCGAACCGTCACCTTCTAAAATGGCATGATTAAGCTCTACCGTAATCCCGATATCTTTCTTATTAATATCATCCTTTAGCTTAAAGGATATCGTGTCTACTGATGTTAGTCTGGCTTCCGCGGTAAATACGATGGAATATATTCTCCCATCGCCATAATTGACATCAAAGGATAATCCCGAGCCCCTCCCGATGCGCCATGTGCCAAACAAGGTGATTATGCGGCTAACCGGCCTTTGGCGCGAAGACAATTTAATGCCAAGCTCATATTTTATATAATCGTCGCCGCATATGCCAAGGGACGCTTTGAAATTTAATCCCGCGGGGCTTCCGCCTTCGATTTGATATATCAACACACTTTTTTGTCCGATATTCCATTTCCCATTTAATGTCAGAGTATGAGAAATCTTCTCTTTTCGCTTCAGGTGCCTGGTTTCGTAACGGTATACGATCTCATTATTTTTCCCTACCCCCCACCCCGCCTCAAATAGAAGTGTGTCGTATCTGTCGCCTGCTCTGGTAACCTTAAATGATAAACGATTATTCTCATCAGCCTGCCATACACCTGCTATATCCAATACGTACGTCGTAAAAAGATCTTCCCCGCGCTTCGTAGTTACCGAAAACAGGATAGCGTCACCTCGAATATCCATTATATCGCCGGATATCACCAGAGAATCTCCCGACAATCCTCCGGCAGATTTATCTATTGTAAACTTCAGGTTGTGATCCTTTGTAAGAGACCAGGTTCCCTGCAGTTTAACCTGATAAGGGATATTCTCGGAATTGTCAGATGGTGATTTAACGCGATATTGCAGGCATCCGCTTTCACCTATTGCAAATACCCCGTCTATAATTTGCCTTTGCTTGGGTAGCGCCAAACCGCCATCGATAGCGACCAGCCTATTATAGGGATCGACTTCGTATCTTATTCTTTCTGCCATTATAATTTCCCGGGTTATGGTGAGAATGCGTTAAGAGTGGAGGCCTGATTCATTATTACAGCGCCGTAGATAGGGCTTCGTAGTTATTGCGCCAATCGGTTATATCTTTATAATTAACCGGCCTTATTTTCAATAATACAATATGCCCCAATAACTCACTCAGGCTGGATACTGACGTCACTGTCTCATTAGTAATAGCGCTTAGATATGTGGTTAAATTATCCAGCGCCATTTTTTGCGCCGGAGAGTTTTTATTGGCTTCGGCCTCTTTGCACCATGCAATTAACCTGGTTATCGTAATCCGCGCGCTAACATCCGGGAACCCTTTTGCATTGGCAGTATCTGTATCGCTGTAGGCATCCGGCATAATCGTACATTGATTTCCAAATTTTCTAAGAGAAGCTTCGCCCGCCTGAACCTGTGCTCCATCCATTTGCGGCGCGAATACGACGACCTCCCGGCCGGCTTCGACACCTTCCAGTGCTTTTTGCAGATTATCTTTTGTAGTGGGCGCGTCTTTCTCTATAAGGAATAATTTTAGCTTGTGTACGTTATTACGCTCACCATACCCTTTATCTCCAAATGTCCTACTCATCTGCCTTTCTAAATTTTGCAGATAGGCATCCGGATTTATATTCTTCTCTCTTAATTCCTCGGCTATCCAATATGGTAATCCCACCACCGCTATAGGATCGCGCGCGCTTCTATTTTCTTCTTTTCCAAGCGCGGCAATCGTAGCATCATTACGCACACTGACCTCATCGCTTATCAATTTACGATGGTCATCCTGAGTCCCCAAAGGATCTGTTTTCACAGGCGCCACAACCCTGTAACACATCCACCTTCGTAATTGCAATTCTTCCGAAGGATCATATCCCTCTCCGACCGATTCTAAACCATACCCCGCATCTCTAATTGATTGTAATGCCAGATTGGTATTTCTCCATTCACGTCCGCCATTATACCAGCCAATAATTAAATATCCTCCTGCGCGTATTTTTTTCATCGCCGTAATTAGCATATCTGCCTTCTCTTTAGCCGAAACGCCGGGATCTGAAAGCACCGACATCATAATTATAATATCAGCAGAACCATCGTCAAATTCACATGTTTGAAATTCTGATTTTTCAAGGTTCATTGTCTTTAGAGAACCGGACCCACTCCATTCGGACGAAGCCTTTCGCCATCCTTCATTACTATCAGAATTCGGTTCATAAACGGTTACGGACGCTCCGGATGACAGGCATAATTGCTCCCAAATGATGCGCGAATCATCCGCGTGATCTCCTTCAGATGTTAAATATCGATAGCCTCTTCCCGGCCCGACAGAAATTACTCTGGACTCATGACCCACATTTAATTTTTGCAGTAATCCCCATGCCTTTTCAACGCTTTCATGTTTAACTTCGACATCTTCTTTCTCATCAGGTGATAAATCAGGAGTTTTTGCATATCTTATTTTGCGTTCTTCCGATCGGGCCGGAGATGGTTCCGACCTTTTAGTTTCCTCTTTAGATCCGCCAATAGCCCCTTTCTGATATCCGCGCTCTTTTAGCTTCCAGATGTCTATCGCGATGTTTCCGGATATGTGCATGGCGGTTGCTATGCCGAGGGTGATGGGTATGGCAAGATCCGGAGTTGCAATTGAACAAGTGTAGTATGCGGCAAGTCCGATTATTGAATATAGGAGTGGGAAGATCGTCTTATTCGAGAATGTTCTATGCAGATAGAATACGGCTTTACTATATAATGACAGGCTGGGTGGAGCACGGTCGCCCTGTAGACCATGCCAGACCACATATATAAGCTGTGCGATCGAGTAAGTAATAATTCCTGCATATCCCGGTAAAAGAAGAGCGAGCGCTTTAACGCCTTCCTCAAGGGTAGGAAGATAACCATTCTCCACGCGGCCTCTATGGATGCCTTTATTTATGAGCCAGTCACGGGCTGAGAGAATGTTGCCTTTTTCATGCCCAACATCCCCAACATCATCCGAACGCCTAAGCAGTTGAACCTGCGTAGCTCCGGCCCTTCTTAACCAGCTCGGCATACTCGTTAAATTATTGGCAGGCGTGAAAAAATTAAATCTACTATATATTTCGTCATGATGCTTTATCATATTGGTAAAAAATTCCCTGGCTCGAGCCGCATAATCTAAGCGCTTTTCATACCTCTCGGGGCTCTCTTCGCGATACTTATACACCTTCCCTTTTGTCAATGTGCCATTAAAATCTCCTATAACTATAAGCTTCTCTTTGGCGCGCGAAACAGCTACATTGAGCCTCTGGAGGCCATCCATGCTCGCATAAAAACCAAGATCCGGCCTATTTGTATTGCTTCGAACTAAAGAGAGAATGACTGCTTTATTCTCCTGACCCTGCACAGAATCTGCAGTTAGTATATCGACGCCTTCGCCGCTACCTCCGGAAATATCAATACCCATCTCAGCCAACATATCTTTACTTAATCGTCTTTGCCCTAACGGTTCGAGATTATATTTATTCCTATAACTATCCCTGTCTCTACAGATATTGATAAATTCTCTCTTAAATGCCGCGTCATTGTTCGGATGATCTTTTTTCGCTTTAGCTTCCCGGTCATTAAGACCTGCTTTTAAATTCAGAGCTTCCCTTATTTTCTCGATCTGGGCTTTGTACGGAGTTATGATAAGCATATCCTTGGCCTGATATCTATAGACAGGTTCACGTGTCTTTGGATCTATCATCGGCCTTCCGGTATTGGGATCTACCTTAATCTGGCTCAACATCCAGTCGACGGCCTCGAGCACATAGCTAACCTCTCCCAGATTATATGTCGACCCTGATGAATCTTTTGTCTCAATAGAAGATCGGCCATGAAGCGTAGTTTGTACGGGAATAAATGTATCGAGATCTAATTTTTCCCATAGGGCTTCCGTTTTATTTTGATCTCTATGCCTTAACACTCCACCGTACGTGAGCTTATCTACAAGCTGTGCGATAGCCCAATGAGATCTGCGGTTAACGCTAAGGCAATGATATCTTATAATGGCGCTTAATTTAGTGACCATCCTCTCGAATAATGAGAGACGTTCATTATCTTTATTATCATCTGTAAATATTTGCGCAATATCTTCCGTAGCTCCCAACTCTCTTCTTATTAACCCTATCTGTTCCTCGCCAAGGCCATGCGCGGGCAACTGTTTATGGTCTCCTACCAATACGATCTTCTCTTTAGCCAGTGACATGCCAACCATCGTCTCTGCGACAGTCGCCCTACCGGCCTCTTCGATAAATACCACATCATAATCATCAAATATGGCCATCTCATTTCTATATTGCTGGTCATTTTTTAGCCGGCGTTCCATACGGTCATTACGAAAGCCGTTCAGGGTCCCTAAGACTACATATCCCGGCCTGATTTTATCCTTAGATCGTCGTATAGTATCCAGGACCTTTCTAAATCGATTATCCGGAGATGAATACGGAGTGTATTGGCTCCAATAAGGTTTTAATCTGTCAGAAACTTTTGACACATCATTACCTAATCTTATAATGGGAACCTTGGGCTCGTTATCAGCAGTCAGTAAACTCTCCCCTACATGATTAACTGCCGGATTTGATTGGGATAATATAAGCACACGTTTACCCCTTTCGACCAATTGTTGAGCAGATTCGGATATTACGCTCGTCTTGCCGGTGCCCGGAGGGCCCTGAATAAATACAACCGGAACTTTTGGATTTAGGATATCGTTAATAGCCGCGACCTGCGAATCATCGTAATTAATTCCATTCTTATTATTTCTATAAGTAGTCGCGTCACCTGCTAAAGATGTCGGAGGCATCTCCACAAAACCGAGCGCAAAGCAAACCGGTTTCTTTGCCGCCAAAGGTCCAACGCTCCCCTTATTAACCACATCATCGGCATATTCTATAGCATCTCCTAAGCCCTGAATCTGGTTCGTAGTGGTTCTGTCCTCGGAGCGCCTGAATATACCGCCATGCTTCTCTATTAAGTAGATAAAGCTGCTTACAGCGGCCGGGTTTTCACCTTCTGAGGATTCAAATTCAAGGGTCTTCCTGGATGGATCTACATTTACCAACGAAAAATATCTACTTACTGTAACAGCGCCATCGGGTGAGCCTGCGGCACTCGTTCCTGGCGCAATTCTGGCCTTTCGCTTAGCCTCCGCCTGATCATACGATTCTCTGTCTGTGAATTCGCACGACTCTCCGCGAAATAGCGGGAGCTTCGAATATTCATCCAGCACAGGCCGGGAGACTCCATCTTTACTGAGCACTTCAATATTTTTTATCTTAAATCCCCTGCGCGTTCTTTCTACATTGTTACCAAAAGACCAATATGCCGTCTCCTCGGCGGCCAATTTCTGCTTGATCGACTCCTGAGTAGCCACCCACGCCTTCAACATACTCTGATGCACACGAAGATCATCTCGCATCCTCTTGGCATGCGCCTTTCTCAAAAGTGCTTTTGCTTTGTCATGAAAGCCAAGCTCAGACTCTGTGTATTCTAAAATAGCGTTTACTATGTTTTTAATGGCATCGATCCTATCTATCTTCAACTTATTAAGTACCTCGGAATCGGACATATCGCATGCCTTATTTACAGCGGATAGCAATAAGTCGGCAATATCCGTGTTTTCCTTATCAGATTGGTATATTCTTCCGGAGGCGCCAATAAGAGCTTCTATATCCCAGCTCTCCCTGTCGCTTGCTATTGCCTTTTTTGCCGCGGCATACTCTTTATTTACTTCAGCAATTCTATCCCTTATATTTCTGAGCACAACTCCCGGGGCTCTGTCAAAATCCACATCTTCAGGTAATAGCTTAAGAGCCGCTTCCGCTTCTTTGCTTGGACGCCCCTTTTTATCGTCTTTTAATACCAGTTTTCTGTCCGCAGAGCACGGCCTGCCACATTTTAACAGCTCATCTGCAGCTGATACGGAAATAATTCTATCTACAAAAGAGTTAATGACATTGTCGCTATCCTTACCTTTAATTGCTCTAGATGGCAATAATGGCTCAACCTTATCTAAGGCTTGTGAATACATGCCACTCCAATACAGCTCCCGCGCCTCCAGAATCAGATCTAATTTCTTATTCATTTGTTGCAAGGCTTCGTTTTTGTCATCAAGGCTCAAAGCTTCGGTCACTTCAGTTTTTGCATCATCAAAACGCGATAAACTATAGCTCTTTTGCACTCGCTCTGAAAGCTCTCTCACCCGCGTTTCTTTACCAATCTTTCTTAATGCTTCATCTTTGTAAGATGAAAGCTTTCTTCTATCTTCTTCATTAAGGGCCTGATCTGCCTCAATTTTGGCGCAAAGAGCTAAGGCTTTATTGGGTTTCCCAATCTCTACCAAGTCAGCGATCCTTATTATTGTATCCGCAATATTAAGCGACCCATCTACTTTTAATTCCGCCGCTCGCGCAAAACCCACAGGACTTCCGGGCTTTCCCTTTCCGAGGGCATCGGCGCTACCTATCATCCTGTCAATTACCTTCGCCGCGCGCTGTGGATCCGCCCATAATAGAAAATCCAATAAATTTTCTTTATAGGAATCTTTTTTTTCACCGGCAGCTTCGATCTCCTCACCTATAAGATCCAAAATCTGTGGTCTGATAATAAAATTACGTGCCCATAGGAGTTGCAAATTATATAACGGATCTTGCACATTAACGCAGTCTTTTTTCCTTTTAGACCCGAATATCTCGAAAAGCGCGCTCCTGGCGGCATCCTTATTGTCCAACTTCATATAGGAATACACCAAATACATATTCCATAGATATTCAGGTTCCTCCGCCAAACCATTTCTACCGCTACGTTTAAGACTCTCCGTATCATCGGCAAATTTCTGCAATCCTTGCCGATTATCTCCTATCGACATAAGCCTCATGTGCGCCTTCTGCCTAACAAAATGTGAAGAATCTTCTGCCGGTGCGTACATTGTGAGGGTCTCCATAATCTCGTCAACCATATCATCGACCATGTCGGAGTCCCCGCCCCTTAGGCGGTAAAACATTACCAGGTCGACATATATATCTACCAACAGCTCGTACATACCTATTGAATATATACCTCTCGTTAAACCTTCCTTCAAAATTCCGGCGGCTTCTCTTGCGTTATTCTTATTAAACTCTCGAATCCTATTTAAAATCGAAACCGCTTTAAATAAATATGCTTCGGCGCATGTTTCTCTATGCCCGTTAGCGCTCTCTGTAATGTCAATAGATATGGCTCTGGAAAGGTCCAATGCCGAATCTGAAAATTTAATCGCATTTCCAATATCCATAGGCGTAGCATAAAACGATAGGGCGGCAAAGCTATACTTAATATTGCAAGCCAAATGTACCGAACTTTTCAGCTCGTCTTCATGTGCCTGATAATACCTATCAGCTTCCGCATATGCAGCGCGGGCATCTTCTATCTTATTAAGCATCTTGTAAGCATACGCTTTTATAAATTTAAAAATGAACATGGTCTCGACTTTGGCCTCTGGAACTCTCTCTAAATATTTATCGGCATAGTGCAATGCTTTGTCGCAATATTTCTTAAGCTGAACGCTGGAGGCTTGTCCAAGCTTATCTTCCATATCGCACGCTTCAAAATAATAAGCCATGATTAAACAATGTAATACCTCGTCTTTCGATTCCTCAATCTTTCTTACCGGTTCAGCCGCGCTATCATCAAGGCCTTCAATGAGACCCTTCCGTGCAAATTTCGTCCAGGCATCCAATGCTGTAAGATATTCCTCTCCGTATTCTATAGTCTGTTTATAGTTGGCTTGATCCGATGAGGAGAGCGCGATTCTACGCAGAAGCACAATATCGAAACCTATAGGATTGAAATTTGCCGATGCCCTGCATGGTTTGACGGCGCGCTGCAATTTTATATCAAGATCTAAAATAAGGTCTGGTGGCGCTCCCATCAGGCTTAAGCCATGAACTCTATTGACATATTCTTCAAGCCTATCTTGCAACCCAATAAATTCACGCACTATATCTCTATATTTATCCCCTGCCATTCGACTAATAGACTTCTCGCTTCTATTCGATATATTACGGAGAATGAATGGATCGAATTCACGTTCAATGAATTTATTTATCTCTTCATTGAGGTCTAGACATGCAATAATAGGATCTACCACTTTTTCTTGCACGCTCCTAAACAGATCTTTTAAAGGATTCTCCTCATCGTCGCTGTTATTAATCTTTTTGATAAGATATTGATGTACTTCATCTACTATCTCTTCTATACTTATTGGAACAGTTACATAGTCGGGCATAACGCTACCCAATCCTTTTGCAACCATGGATGCGAACAACAATTCATATTCAATTAAAGCTGTTAGTGGCAAAGCGATAAGGGCGGGGTAACAAATATATAAAGTCGTATCATGCATCGCCGCCATCGCCCATTTATTACATGACTTGACCATCATAAGCGGATCCGCTACCAACACAACCTTATTAATATCCCGCGAGGGGCTTAGCTCACGCAAGTCTTCCCTAAATTTCCTTAATGTCTCCTGCATTTCATCGCTTATTTTAATATCCGAAGGCGCATAGTAATGTATGTCTTCCAGCAATCGTCCGGGACTTGGATGATTTTCCAGATGGCTTTTTAGGCCGAGTAATATATTTGATATATCTCCCTTATGAAGCGCGTGAGTAATACCCACATTTACTTCTGAAAGCGTGTGCATCGCATTCATCATGTCGGGATTTAGTTGATCGGGGGCGGCCAGAACGTTCTTAAGGACTGACGGTATGGCATCGACAATCCTCAGGTTATTTTCTCCTGACAGGATCTTGAAATAGGGGCAATCATATCCATTTGTATTTTTAAAATTCGGCATAATAGAGATATAAGATACGTCTTGCTTCCTGAAATGCTCACACAGGTTTTCTGTGTGAAATCCGCCGGTGATGAGGATGGATACGCGAGGTCCCTTCATATTCTTCAAAAACAGATCGTCTCTCTTAAATGAATATTCGTAGAACTTCGCTATCTCTTCGCGATATTGGTCGAGGGCTGCGATATTGGACTGCTGAGAAACATATACCAGGTCATCCTGAAGCGCTCCTGTTACACTGTCATTCTGAGGCACCGAAGGTGCCGAAGAATCTACGCTCTTTAGATTCTTCAGTCGCTTCGCTCCTTCAGAATGACGCGCAACAACTCCACTAATGAACTCTACGTAATTCTTCGTTTCGAATGAGGCAATATGCTCTTTATAGTATTTATAATCTTCCCTGGTTAAGGTTATATTAAACAAGTTCTTTAGAATGGTGAGATTCTTTGATAGTTTATTCAGCTCCTCCTGATTATGATTCTGATAAAGTAACCCCCTGACCTTATTTTCCAAGCTATCCACTTCCTCTATTATAGCCACCTTATCAATAGAATCGTAAACGGCCATATACGCAATGTATTTCTGCAGATCATTAAATTCGTTCATCTCGATATCGATCAATTTTGCTTTATCAGCCAAAAATAGATAAAAATCCTTCTGCGATATCCTCTGGGCCTTGAATTCAACGGTCTTCGCTACCAGCTCTTCGAGTGATTTTTTCGAGATCTTCTTCTGTAATCTATCTATAAGCTCATCTCTTTGGTTATTGGCCTTCTTAAAATCGATCCCACCCTCTTCGCCCAGAACCTGATTAAGTAGATAGATATTCTTGTAAGATTTAATATCTATAGGTTTATCTCGCATGTCATTCTGAGGACCATTCTGGTCCGAAGAATCTACGCTCTTTGGATTCTTCAGTCGCTTTGCT
>CAIMPC010000001.1 GCA_903843285.1 Candidatus Omnitrophota bacterium | reverse complement strand
TAAAAAGATATCCACATATTCACAGGGCGTAGTAAAGAGAAAAAAGAAGCAAAAAAGAGAAAGCTGCTACTACTGATATGATTTCTCTACGAAGAACCACGATGATTATTATTGGTATCGTTCCGGTGATTACCTACAAGTGCCCGAAGCAATCCCTTCATTCGGTTTGTATTATAATGATTATTTAAGGTGATAATGCTTTGGCGAGCGGATTCCGCGGCGATCTTAGTAATATCTTTTCCAGACTTTTATTATTTTTGGCGAAAACGGCTTGACAAAACCCAATTTATATAGTAACCTTAGTTACAGTAATGGAGGTTACGGTTATGAGATTTTACAATAGGCAGCAGGAGTTGGCAGAGCTGAATAAGCTGATGGCTCAGGCGAAGAATGGCTCTCGGATGGCTGTTCTGACAGGCCGCCGGCGCGTGGGAAAGACGCTTTTATCTCTGGAGTTCGTTAAGGACAAGAAGCATCTCTACCTTTTTGTGGCCAAGAAGTCAGAGGCGCTTCTTTGCCAAGAGTATATCGCAGAGATCAAGCGTTTGTTTCCGGACGCTCCCGTGACCGGGGATATTCATTTCTTCCGGGATGTATTTAAGCTTTTGCTTCAGATTGCCAGACAGGAGCCATTCACGGTCATCGTTGATGAATTCCAGGAGTTCTACAATATTAACCCGTCAGTTTATTCCGAAGTACAGAAGCTGTGGGATTTAAACAAGGCCAAAGCTCGGCTGAACGTGATTTGCGTCGGATCGGTCTATTCCTTGATGCACAAGATATTTGAGGGCTCCAAAGAGCCGCTTTTTAATCGCGCGGACAGGATGTTTATGATTAAGCCATTCTCCATTAAGACTATGGCCGTTATCTTACATGACTATAAGATAAAAAATCCGGCTATATTATTTGATTATTACCTTTTTACCGGTGGAAGCCCAAAGTATATTGATCTATTGGTGGAGAATGGTGCGTTCACGTTTGAAAAAATCCTGAAATTTGTGGTTGATGCCAATTCGCCGCTCCTTAACGAAGGCAAGAATCTTCTGATCGAAGAGTTCGGCAAGGAATATGGAACGTATTTTTCTATACTTGAACTTATCTCGGTCGGAAAAACGGGACGTTCGGAAATCCAGTCTATCCTGGAGTCGGATATTGGTGGTTACCTTGACCGCCTGGAGAAGGATTATGCCGTTATTGAGAAGTACAAGCCTGTGAACGCCAAGCCGAACTCCAGGGCGCAGAAGTATAAGATCGCGGATAATTTTTTAAGTTTTTGGTTTAGGTTCATTTACCGTAACCGGTCAGCGGTTGAGACTGGAAATTTTGATTACATTCGGGATGTGATCCGACGTGATTATTCGACCTATGCAGGGAAGGTGCTTGAACAGTTCTATCGGGTTCTTTTTGCCGAGACTGGGCGATATAATCGCATTGGGTCCTATTGGGAAAAGGACCATCAGAACGAGATCGACCTGGTGGCCATGAATGATATGAAAAAAGAACTGCTCATTGCCGAGGTCAAGATGAATAGAGCCAAGGTTGACATGGAGCGATTAAAAGAGAAGTCCAAAATCTTGATCGCAAGCTATCCAAGGTACAAGGTAGAGTGGCAGGGCTTGGGGCTGGAGGATGTTGATCGATTAATCCAAGGTTGATATTGGAGAAACTAAGGGACGTTTTCTAACCTGGTTAGATATGCCAGGTTAGACTTCTATTAAGCCAAGACTCAGAATAGTTTGCGGAATTTCACATTCGCGTAGAAATTACTGAATTTATAACTTCTCTGTGCGGTGGTGTTAAAATCATTGGTCCCAATGCTGTAATTGCTGATGATATTACGGTTGGGGGTCTCGTACTGGTAATCCATTAAGGCCACGGGCGCGAATCCCGCGCATATCTTCAGATCCGTTAATAGATCAAACCTTAATATGGTAGATAAATTCAGGTATATCCTTTCCAGGATCGTGTCCGCATAGTTAACCGTGGAGTCATTATTTATATTGCTCAAATAAGCATACTTGTATTTGTACGGGAACTCATACGCGGCGTTAGCGGAGAGTTCCAGCTTATCGGTAACACCGTATGAAAAATTCCCGGATATGAGATATTCCTGATATTCCCAGCTGAAATGCCTGGGCGCCGTGGGAGAGTCCCATCTGCTCCTGTATAATCTGACATGGTAGTCTAAGAAAGCCCCGACCATAAACTGATTCTTCTCAAGCAGTGGATGATTGATCCTGTCAAAAGTCACAGCATCTTCGGCTCTCTCTTTCTTCGCGTCGCTTACATAAGTCTGCCCTACTTTAAAGCTGTAATTATTATCCCGTATTTTACCGGGATAAGGATAGGCGATTGATGCGGTTCTGCCGTCCCCCGCATTATATCTGTTCGATGAGGAGGCTTCAGTCCTTGTAAAAAAATGTCCCGCGACCAGATATTCTACATTATCGCTATATCTTTTCTTTAGGTTTAGCCCCAGATCGTATGTATCTTCATACTTGAAAGCTGTATCTAAAAAATTGTGAATTGTTACCAGATTTTCTTTCAGTACGTAAGTATATGGCAGATAATAGTTGATATAGGCGCCAAGCTCACAAGTATTCGTTATGCCCGCGCCAAGCTCATTGTAAAAAGAGTTTCTGTTAAATTTTTCCTGAGAGAATTCTCCATTTGAGTCCTTATGATCCCTGTAGCTCTTCTCTTCTTCCTCGAAGCTGTATTTGCTCGTCAGCCTCAGCTGTCCCTTCTCCAGTAGCGGCCTCAGCATACCGTCGATATCGGATTTGACATAATGCCTGTATTCATTGCCGCTGGATAGCATTATAAGGGTAAGGTCCGCGCCTTGAGAATGTGTTATACCGTTAGCAGTTAAATCATCTGTGATGCGGTTAGCTGCTGCGCCGTAACGCTGGCGGGCACTTAATTCGTATAACTCACCACGGTAACCCGCGATGATATCGACCAGCGGCGTCGGCCGCATCTCGAGCTCGCTGTTAAATGAGAATGGGGAGTTTATATTGACGATATCTTCCCGCCATGCGGATTTATTATCGACGTATGAAAATCGATACCGGCTGTCCATCGTGTAAGAACCTCCTACCCTTATCTGGGTGGTCGAGTTTATCCCATACGTTACGTCTAAGCCAAGGGCAGGCCTTACTATATACCAGTCGAAATCATAAGCTGTCTTAGTGGTGGTGGTTATCTCGGATGTATATGCTTGCTTGTAGTAGTTTACGTCGCAGTAGAGATCGGTCTCTTTCTGATTCTTTTCAAGGAGAGGATAGCGCAATTCACTCATCGATGTCGCATACGAATATGAGTTGTGCAACAGAAGCATTATTGAAGTCAAAACGAATAAACCAGTGCGGCGCATAGTATGTATTATTCGCATGGCGCAAGTATAGCAGACAGTCAACGATAATTCAAATGTTATGCGACAATTATAATTACCGGTCTAACCTGGCATATCTAACCAGGTTAGACTTCTATTTTATGGTGCGGAAGAAGGGATTTGAACCCTTAAGGTGTTACCCATAGGCTTCTGAGACCTACGCGTCTGCCAGTTTCGCCACTTCCGCACTAAATAAGCCCGCATAGTATACCTTAAACCGCTATTGGTTGTCAATTCCTTCAAAAATCAGCATTTATTGATTTTATGATAATATTATGATATATTAAGCGGGAATGGAAAATAAGAATATCGCCACAAACAGGCAGGCCAGGTTCAATTATTCCATATTAGAGAGTCTCGAGGCAGGTATAGCCTTAACAGGTACAGAGGTTAAATCGATAAGGAATGGCAAAGTAAGTCTTAATGAAAGCTTTGCCAGGATTGACGGCAGGGAGATATTTGTATATAACATGCATATAGCTCCATATGAGTTTGGCAATATAAACAACCCTGACGCTATGAGGCCCAGAAAACTGCTTCTTCATAGGGCTCAGATAAGAAAACTTACAAGCGAAACCTCTACAAAACATTTAGCTCTGATTCCGCTGAAGTTCTACTTCAAAGATGGTTTAGTGAAGATGGAGCTTGCGCTTGCCAAGGGCAAAAAGACGTACGATAAGCGCGAATCGATAAAGAAGCGTGAGTCGGATAGAGAGATTAAGCGAAGATTGTCGTCGTAAAGTAGTTCATTAACAGAGTTCTTGCTTTAAGTCGTGGTCTCATTTTGGGGGTGAAGGGCTTCGACCCATATACGCAAGGCAAAGGTTGCATGTAGAGGTTGCTAGGAGGCCTCTTTAAACACCTGGCAAATAATCAAATGCTGAAAACGTAAACGTTCCAGCAACGGTTGATCAGTTACTGGCTACCATGCAAGTGGTGCCCAGTGCTTTTCAGCCGGTCGCGTTAGCTATATAAGCTAACCCGTCAACCAGCCCGTGCCTGTGAGGCTGGATTGGCGACTCTAACAGGATAGTCCTTACCGCTTAGCCTTTAACGGTCTGGACGAGATTTATAAAGGATACCTTCCCGCGATTCAGCCCATTGAAGCGCGGAGCGGGGAAACTAAAGAGTGGGCTAAACATGTAGTAGCTTTTGTTTTGATATTTGGGGACGCGGGTTCGATTCCCGCCACCTCCACCACCGTACCATTTACTTCGTTCAGGTACGGTGCACAGCACCTGAGTCATACAAGATAGGACTGTTGCGAAATGCAGCTTTTGTCATTCTGAGGGAGGCCATCGGCCGACCGAAGAATCTATTTACCGTATAGATTCTTCACTTCGCCCTTAGGGCTTCGTTCAGAATGACGTGGAATTTTGTATTTCACAACAGTCCCAAGAGTAGCATAGAAGGAGTTATGGAAATATTCAAGAAGGTGTTTTTATTTGCGGTAGTTACGTTATTTATTGCAGGTTGCGCTACGCAAGCTCCTCATTTCCGGCTTGAGCCGTCGCTTACGAGTTGTATTCGCAATATCGATGGATTCCAATATGTTCCGCTGACGAAGCTGTGTGACGCCTACGGGATTAATTGCAACTGGGACAGCTTTACTAAGACAGCTTGTCTTAAGCTTGGGGCCACCAATGTGGCACTTCTGGGCGGAAGCAGGAATATTCTCGTCAATGGTAACGCTAAGAAGCTCGATAGGCCGGTTGTGATTACAGACGGTACCGTATTTGTTCCGGTATCGTTTGTAAAAAGCACGATCGCTCCTATATCGTCCCCTGTAAAAGCGCCTACGCCTATGGCGGCGCCCATAGAAGAGCAAAAAGCATTTACGATAAAGACCATAGTCCTGGATACCGGCCATGGCGGTAAAGACGCCGGCGCGGTAGGGCGCGGCAGGGGTACAAAAGAGAAGGATGTAGCGTTACAGCTTGCGAAGAAAGTTAAGGCCCTTCTCGAAGACGAAAGGATAAGGGTCATGATGGTGCGCAGTGACGATACTTTTATTCCTCTTCCTAAGAGAGCGGACATTGCCAATGCCAGTGCCGCAGACCTGTTCGTGAGCATACATATTAATGCTTCATTCTCGCGCACTACGCGTGGATTCGAATGCTACTATTTGTCCGATGCGACAGACGATAACGCCCGGGCGCTCGAGGCGTTTGAAAACTCATCTTTAAAATTGAGCGGAGACGCCGACGTGCAACATTCCACGAGGCTCGATAAGACGTTATGGGATATGACCCTTACGGAGAACAGGAAAGAGTCGGGAGAGCTCGCCGGCCTGATATGCCAATCGGTCGATGAGAACCAATTGGTCAAAAATAACGGTGTCAAGACAGCCAGGTTCTATGTATTAAAACATACTCACATACCGTCGGTATTGGTAGAGACGGGATACATTTCCAATAGGATCGAAGAGATGAAGTTAAGGGATCCCGAATTTTTAAATAAGATGGCCGAGGCGATAGTCCGCGGTATTTTAAGATATAAGAAGAGATATGAGGCAACTGAGGGGTTTACAAATGTCTGATAAGAGGCCTATAGGCGTGTTTGATTCGGGCGTGGGCGGGCTTACCGTAGTCGAGCAGATACGTAAGATATTGCCCGGCGAGGACATTATATATTTTGGCGATACCGCGAGGGTTCCATATGGCACTAAGTCGAAAGAGACCATAACTAAATTTTCCGTAGAGAATGTCGAGTTTCTGATGGAGAAAGACGTGAAGCTCGTCGTGGTGGCGTGTAAT
Source organism: Candidatus Omnitrophota bacterium (assembly GCA_903843285.1). Classification (GTDB taxonomy): domain Bacteria; phylum Omnitrophota; class Gorgyraeia; order 2-01-FULL-45-10; family 2-01-FULL-45-10; genus CAIMPC01. Next base: position 16,598 of record CAIMPC010000001.1, on the reverse strand, counting down.
ACCGCGTCGTCGCTCGGCCTGGATTTTCTTAAGAGGTGTTTCAGAGTGCCGATTATCGGCGTCATAGAACCCGGCGCAAAGGGCGCAGTTAGCCTCACGCGTAATAACCGCATAGGCGTTATAGGCACGAACGCGACCATATCGTCGGGCGCATATGAGAAGGCCATAAGAAAGATAAATCCGGGGATATTCGTTTCTAAAGCTTCCTGCCCGCTATTTGTGCCTCTGGTGGAAGAAGGCTGGGCCGATATGCCGGTGACCGGGCAGATCGCATCCATATATCTGACGCCATTAAAATCTACAAAGATAGACACGCTTATAATGGGCTGCACACATTATCCGCTTTTGCGCGAAACGATACAGCGTGTGATGGGCCGCGGCGTAATGCTCGTCGATTCCGCCAAAGAGGTTGCCAGGGAAGTGAAGACAATACTGGATTCGGCCGGGGGATTAAATACGGGGGGCAGGAAGGGTAAAATCAACTTCTTTGTGAGCGATGAGCCATTCAGGTTTGTGTCGGTCGCCGAGAGATTCCTGCGCAGGAAGATATCGTGCGTTAAACGCGCGGTTTAGTCAAAAGCAGTGTTTCCATAATGATCACATGCGTCATCCTGAGCCCGCCGAAGTATTGGTGGCGGGCGAAGGATCTAAAGAGTATAGATTCTTCAGTCGCGTTGCTCCTTCAGAATGACGACTAGAGCCGAGGTGAGTTATATGTACGAGATAAAGGTGAAGGCAAATTTTAGTTCGGCGCATAATCTGCGTAATTACCGCGGTAAGTGCGAGCATCTCCATGGGCATAATTGGATCGTCGAGGCGGTCTTCGTTTATAAAAAACTGGATGCCGATGGGATGGCTATAGATTTTAAGGACGCGAAGGCCATGTTGAAGAGCGTGATAGAGGATATGGACCATTCTTATCTGAACGAACTGAAAGATTTTAAGTCGGCGAATCCCACATCTGAAAATATCGCGAAATTAATCTACGGTAAGATAAAGAAGAAGGATCCTGCGATCAAATCTATAGCTGTATGGGAAAACGATAACTCCTGCGCTACATATATTGAAGACGGACGAGATAAATGAAGAAGGCGGTGGTCCTTCTGTCGGGTGGACTCGATTCCGCCGTTACATTATATGCATCCCGCAAGATGGGGTACACTCCTTACGCGTTACTGATAGATTACGGTCAGAGGCATAAGAAAGAGCTCGAGTTCGCTAAGAGGCTTGCTCGAGAATGCGGTGCCCATTTAAAGATGATTAAGCTGGACCTTCCATGGAAGGGTTCGAGCTTGTTGGATAAGGCAATCGATATTCCTTCGCTCAGGAGCGCATCACGCATAAAATCGCTCGGAATACCTTCGACATATGTGCCGGCCAGGAATACGATTTTTTTAAGTATGGCATCTTCTTATGCCGAGGCCATAAGGGCATCTGCGGTATTTATTGGCGCTCATGTCGAAGATTCGAGCGGCTACCCTGATTGCCGGCAGAAATATCTCGAGGCCTTCGATCGTGTGGTGAGGGTTGGTACGAAGCGCGGCCTGGAAAAGAGATTGAAGCTGGAATATCCGCTTATAAAGAAGAATAAGGCCCAGATCATAGGATTGGGCCGGTCGTTAGGCGTCCCATTCCAATATACATGGTCCTGCTATGAGGGCCTGAGCAAACCTTGTCTTAAGTGTGATTCGTGTGTGTTAAGGGCAAAGGGCTTCAAGGAAGCCGGATTAAAGGACCCATTATATGAATAAGATATCTGCCGATATTACCGAGATATTTTCATCGATACAGGGTGAGGGAGTATTCGTCGGGGCGAAACAGATATTCATTCGCTTCAAAGACTGCAACCTGTCGTGCAGTTATTGCGATGAGCCCCGGATTGGCGCGGGAAAAAAATACACGCCCATCTCGCTTATGGATGAGGTAGGAGTGTTGACGGTGAAGAAAGGTTTGCACCACTCGATCTCCCTCACGGGAGGAGAGCCGCTCTGTTACACGGATTTTCTGGCATTGTTTCTTCCGCTTTTACGCATGAACCTCAGAAAATCATACTTAGAGACTAATGGCACATTACCGAATGAACTCGCGAAAGTAATAGATCTCGTGGATATCATCGCGATGGATTTTAAACTGCCGTCATCTACCGGAGGAGAAGCATTCTGGGACGAGCATCTCGAATTTTTAAAGATCGCCTCGAAGAAGAGCGTATTCGTAAAGGCGATAGTGACGCCCCATACGACTACGATGGATATAAAGAAGGCCGTATCTCTCATAAGCAGCCTCGGGCTTCACATTCCTTTCATTCTACAGCCGGCGACTCCGATAAGGGAATCGGATACAGAAATTGATAAACAGAAATTACTCGAGTTCATGGAGATCGGAATAAAGAATGATCTCGAATGTATACGCGTGATACCGCAGGTGCATAAGATGATGAAGATAAAATGAGTAACAGTTTAACCCTAGAAGTGCGTGTCATTCTGAGGAGGGCTTTAGCCCGACGAAGAATCTAAAAACGAGATCCTTCGCCCTTCGGGCTCAGGATGACGGGCGATCGTTTAGCTAATTTTGAAGTCGAGTTGTTGCTAAAAATAACGAAAGGTAACATGAAGAGATCACCTTACGAAGGATTGCAGAAAAAAATTAAGTCACTCGATACGCCTCGCATCGATACCTGGGCAAACCAGTATCCGGATAGAGATTACATCATACGGATCGATATCCCTGAATTTACATGCATCTGCCCGAAGACGGGACTGCCGGATTTCGCGAATATAGTAATTAAATATGTGCCGGACCACAAATGCATCGAATTAAAGTCGTTAAAATATTACACGCTCTTCTATCGCGATGTCGGCATATTTAATGAAAACGTTGTCAATAAGATGCTGGATGATTTTGTGAAGAGTTGTTCACCACGGTGGATGGAGGTATTTGGCGAATTCAATGCGCGCGGCGGAATTAAGACGACGGTGATTGCCGAGTACGGCGACAGGTCTAAAACATAAAGAGCGAAGAAAAAATATTTTATGAAGAAGATAGATGTTTCGCAAATACGACAGACGGTCAGGGAGCTTTGCCTTAAGGCCAATTTTGAGCTGAGGAGCGATATCCTTAAGGCTCTTAAAGGCGCTCTTAGGAAAGAGACGAATCCCCGGGCTAAGAGCATCCTTAATACGATTATCGAAAACGCCCGCATTGCCAAATCTGAAAGATTGGCTATATGCCAGGACACAGGCATAGTCATTGTCCATATCGAAGTCGGCCAGGATGTGGGGCTCGTCGGCGGAAGCTTGCATAAAGCGATAAATGATGGTGTTAAAGAAGCGTATACAAAAGGGTGTCTGCGTAAATCCGTAGTGAGCGATCACCTGTTACGAAAGAATACTAATACGAACACGCCTGCCATAATACATTCGGAGATCGTTCGTGGGGATAGGGTGAAGATAGATGTATCGCCTAAGGGTTTTGGCAGTGAGAATAAGAGCAAGATGATGATGTTCAAACCGACTGCGTCGATCCGCGAAATAAAAGATTTCATTATAGATGTTGTTAAGAATGCCGGGCCGGATGCCTGCCCGCCGTTTGTATTAGGGATAGGAATAGGCGGGACGTTCGAAATTGCTCCAGGCCTGGCAAAGAGAGCGCTACTGCGCCCGATAGATAAGAAGAACCCCGATAGGCGTCTGGCTAAACTGGAAAAAGAATTGATAGGCCGGATAAATGCTCTGGGTATGGGCCCTATGGCGCTTGGCGGTAAGACGACCGTGCTGGGAGTCAATATCCTCGATTATCCGACGCATATAGCCGGGCTGCCCGTGGCAGTTAACATGAGCTGTCATGCGACGAGAGGCGCGTCGAAAACCTTATGAAACCGAAGAAGATAAGAACGCCTCTCTCATCAGCAGAACTTAGAGCCCTTAAGGTCGGAGATGAGGTGCTCCTCTGCGGTGTAATTTTTACGGCAAGAGATGCCGCGCATAAGCGTTTATCGGACATTTTGAAAAGCGGTCACCGCATGCCTCTGGATCTTAATGGCGCCGTGATATATTATGCGGGTCCCACACCGCCGAGGCCGGGCAAAGCGATCGGATCATGCGGCCCGACCACGAGCTCGCGCATGGATGCCTTTACTCCGGAGCTCATACGAAAAGGTTTGTCGGCCATGATAGGCAAAGGCGACAGGTCTATGGACGTGCGTAAGGCGATTAAGGCCTACGGGTGCGTATATTTTCTCGCGACGGGCGGCATAGGGGCGCTACTTTCTACTAAAGTGAAAAAAGCCGGGGCGATATTATTTAAAGAGCTTGGCCCCGAAGCTATTTACAAACTGGAAGTTGTAGATTTTCCGTTAACAGTCGGCATAGATTCGAAAGGAAGAGATATTTATGACAAGGCAAAATGGAAGAAAACACAACGAGCTTCGTAAGATAAAGATCACAAAAGATTTCATTAAGTATGCCGAGGGCTCGTGTTTAATAGAATTCGGGAATACTAAGGTTATTACGACAGCGAGCGTTGAAGAGACTGTGCCGTCATTTCTTAAGGGTAAGAAGAAGGGGTGGGTCACGGCGGAGTACAGCATGATACCGCGTTCATGTAAATCGAGAGTTCCTCGCGAGTCTTCCAAAGGCAAGCTGGGCGGCAGGACACACGAGATACAGAGATTGATAGGCCGATCGATGAGGACCGTGGTCGACACCAATAAGCTGGGTGAGCGCACGATATGGATAGACTGTGATGTAATACAGGCAGACGGCGGTACCAGGTGCGCGAGCGTTACGGGCAGTTATATATCACTTGTGCTTGCGCTTGCTAAATTAAAAAAAGATGGAGTGATCACGGAAGTCCCTATATCGGATTACGTGGCGGCCGTCAGCGTGGGAATGCTCGATGGCCATCCTGCGCTGGATCTCGACTATGAAGAGGATTCTACGGCGGAAGTCGATATGAATATCATCATGACGGGTGACGGACGTTTTATAGAAGTCCAGGGTACCGCCGAGAGAGAGCCTTTCAGTAAGAGCGATATGGAGAAGCTATTGGCCCTGGCAAAGCTCGGCATAGAGGATCTAATAGTTATGCAGAAGAGCGCGCTCAAAGGCCTTATTTAACGATGCGCACACTGGTGGTTGCCACAAAGAACGATAAGAAGCTTCACGAGCTTAGGAGATACTTAAAGTCGGTCAGGGCAAATGTTGTTTCGTTGAAGGAGTTTAGTAAGACTCCGAAGATAGTCGAGAATAAAGATACGTTTAAGGAAAATGCCGCTAAGAAGGCATTGACGATATCTCGGTTTGTGAGGGGGCTTGCGATAGCGGATGATTCAGGGCTCTGCGTAAAGGCGCTCGGAGATGCCCCGGGGGTGAGAAGCGCTCGATTTGCCGGACGAGCGAAGAATGACAAATCCAATAATTTGAAAGTGCTGAAACTTTTGGATGCGGGCGAATACAAGAACCGTAAGGCAAGGTTTGTTTGCGCTGTCGCCATAGCCGATAACGGAAAGATCGTTAAGATCATTGAGGAAAGTTGCGGGGGAGTCATCGCGGGTGAAATGAAGGGTAGCCACGGGTTCGGTTATGACTCGATATTCATGATACCGAAATATGGCAAGACGTTCGGCCAATTAGGGCTTAAGACGAAAGATAAGATTAGCCATCGGTCGAAGGCATTAAAGAAGGTGCGGGAATTCTTAAGGAAATATCTGTAGAGCTTGTTTTGATTTATGATATAATCTGTTCGCTCCGGGAAGTAGCGCAGCTGGCTAGCGCACCTGGTTTGGGACCAGGGGGTCGCGAGTTCGAATCTCGCCTTCCCGACCAATTTTGACAAATTTACGCGTCCCTGTAGCTCAGTTGGATAGAGCATCTGCCTTCAATAGGAGCCTCTACAGGAAATACAACCTGGAGAGTGGACGTCGCTAAGTCGGTGGACATCCTCCAAAGAGGACTATACCGAGCTAGGTGTTAAAACACCGAGTGTAGAGACTTTACACGACGGGGCTGAAATGCCCAAGATAAAGTCCAGACCGCAACAGTAATGGCTGGAGTAATCCAGTGCGGTAAGCTAAGCAGAGGGTCGCCTGTTCGAATCAGGCCAGGGACGCCACTATACGATGCTCAAAGCATTTTGGCTTTGAGCATCGTTATAATGACTACAGGCATAGCCTCTCCGATGATCACAGCCCTGGCTATTCGTTGGGGCTGTTTTTTTGTAGAAATACTTGTAAATGCGGTGAATATATGGTACATTCTACGCATGGAGTGCGGAGATTAATGAAATATATACATCAAATTGATGATTGGCCGAAGTTTCAATGGAAACATGAATCTATCGCGAACTCACTCGGCGTAGTCCGTAATCGCCAGGGGCGATTGATAGGGCGCATGGAGGCAATAGGGTTTCCGCTCAGATCCGAAGCTTTATTACAGACTCTTACGCTTGACGTTATAAAGAGCAGTGAAATTGAGGGCGAGGTTCTTGACCCTAATCAGGTGCGTTCATCCATCGCTCGAAGACTTGGTATGGATATTGGCGGCATGGTTACTTCTGATCGTCATGTCGATGGCGTGGTGGAGATGATGCTGGATGCAACACAGAACTTTGATAAGCCGCTTACAAAAGAGCGTCTGCTCGGTTGGCATGCGTGCCTGTTCCCTACGGGGCATAGTGGAATGCGTAAAATTATTGTTGGTGATTGGCGTGATAGCGGCCGTGGCCCTATGCAGGTTGTTTCTGGGGTAGCGGGGCGCGAACGAGTCCATTTTGAAGCGCCGGACGCCGCGCGCCTTGATCTGGAGATGAAGAATTTCCTATATTGGTTCAATGGTCCCTCGGAGATCGACCCGGTCTTAAAGGCGGGAATCGCACACTTGTGGTTTGTGACTATTCATCCTTTTGAGGATGGCAATGGTCGGATAGCCAGAGCTATCACGGATATGCAGCTCGCCCGCACCGACGGTAGCGCACAGCGTTTTTACAGTATGTCAGTCGAGATCCGCAAAGAGAGAAATGCTTATTATGAAGTGCTCGAGAAGATACAGAAGAATACTCATATGGATATCACCGTTTGGCTTGAATGGTTCTTAGCTTGTTTGGATCGCGCGCTTAGTTTAACGGAAATCACTTTGGCGAATGTCTTCAGGAAAGCGCATTTTTGGGAGCTTAATCGGCCTGAACTGTTTAATGATCGACAACGAATGATGATCAATAAATTATTTGATGGGTTTGAAGGCGCGCTTACGTCTTCTAAATGGGGAAAAGTGGCAAAATGTTCGCAGGATACGGCCCTGCGGGATATTCTTGAACTTGTCCAAAAAGGGATCCTCATTAAAAATTCTGCAGGCGGGCGTAGTACAAATTATTTATTTTCGTAATAGATTAGCGTAAATAAGCACCCCATTCGTCTTTGCGAGGCCGCCGCCGAAGGCGGCGAGCCGAAGCAACCTCTTTATAATTTGGCGCGCCAATGTTAGGCAAACAAAATGTGGCTTACTATCTATTGCTTTAACGCAGATATTATGCTATCATTGATCTCACATGAAAAATAACACAAACATGACCATTCATAAGTATAAGCACTCTATTATAAACAGATTGATCTCGAGTGTATTGATCGTCTCATTCATTGTGCTCGATATATCATATGCTTATCCTGCAGAGCAGTGCTCGCATGCAGATTCATTAGCTGTCAGTTCCATATCAGATTCTCCCTCCCGAAAGAGTGATTTCATATTTAAAGAAGCGATACTCGCCATAGGTAAACAGCTATTGGGTGATCCCGGAAACGATGTGAAGCCCTTTCCGATTGGCTCTCTTGCGGCATCGGTAAGATTGATGGGTCCGGAAGCCGCCGCCGCAATAGTATTAGCACAGATTTCACTTAGCGATGACGGTGTAGTGACTGTGCCATGTAATCGCGATGGCGTAGAGACATATATATATATTGCATTAAAAGACAACCCCGCCGCCTCCGACATGGGTGGCATCGAATGGGATGGTATCTCGAAACATTATATAGTCAGGGAAGAGACGGCTTCTGCGGCTCGGATTCGTAATCAGCCTTATATAATCAATGAGGTACGTTTAGCGCTCGAAAAGTATAAGGAAGAGGACAACCCCAGCCTGGACGAGTTGCGCACAACTGAGATATGGCGTGCAATAAAGCGCTATGGATTAGAGTATCTGCTGGATGGAGGGATAGGTTTAAGTGACCCAATATATGTGCGAAGGGAGATACATGCCTGGGCGGCAGAAAGAGCTAATGACGGTCGTCCGGTATCAAAGAGGATTCTGCAGAGTAATAGAAGAGAGCTTTATAATGCCGCTGTGGGTTTGGGTATTTTGGATGATGTGATAACCGAGATAAATAAGAAGAATGATAATATTAAAACGAAGATGGAAATGTTACCAAGGGAAAAACCGGTTTCGTCGGATGCGGTACAATATAAGTCCTCACCGGGCATCATTACGGCGATAGCTTTAGGTATGCTGGCCGAGCTCGGGACATATTATTTGACTAATGGTAACGCGGCGGCGGCTATGGTGGTGGGCGCATTTATATGGGCAAAATCATCTCTATACACCTTCTTTCTCATCCTAAAACTGCGGAATGCGAAGGATCGTGGCGAAACGGACGACTATTATACCATGCCTCCTACGAGCTTCTGGCAGAATCTATTATGGTATCCCATTGCTACAAAGGAAACCAGACATTACAGATTCTGGGCTCTGCCTCAAATTCTCAGGGCTTATGTTAATGCTCACGAGGCCGTCCCGCATAAAACGAAGCTTACTGCAAAGAATTTTCTAATTTATCCGATCATAAAAGTTTTGAATGAAATCAAGGCCGAGCTGGGAGCCATCGCGGCGGTTTATTACTATTACTGGTTAATGGCAGTTAGGGCCTATAACGCCGTGGTTATTAAGTGGGAAGTGAAGGATATGTTGAGAGGCCTATCTCTGCCAACAGACAGGATGAAGCAGATAAAGAAGATAATGACCGATTTTGATATACGAGAAAGCGACAGGATCCATGATGTAAGATCGATCTTAGGGGAATATGAGCTGGATTCTGACGAATTGAGTTTCGTATCTATAGAACTGCTCGTCTATGTAATATGTAAGGCTTACAATATCGACATATATAAGGATAAGGAGCTTTTCCGGTACGTATGTAATAATATTTTAATGGGAAATCTAAGATCGGTCGGGGGAATATTTCAAATGTTCGACACGGATGTGGCGCCGGAAATATTAGACATTATAGAGGATAATGTGAATTTACCTGGGGACGAATCCCCTCACCACTTCCCGCTCTACATCTGGGAAAAGCTACGGCCTGCATTATATACAGCACTCAAAGAAGGAAAGATCTCTAAGGAGACGCACGATCTCATAGTCCATGATAAATTAGGCGCGGCAAGGTTCAGTAGGGGGCAGATCATAATAGAAGATGAAGCGCTCGACATCATAGCCGGCGTATTAAACGAAGTCCTGTCCCGAGGTCCTCCCAATAGATTAACCCCGGATGATGTCAGAAGATACCTCACATATCATGAAAGGCTTCACCAGAGACTCAGAGCCAGTCCAAATACCGTCCAGAACCTCCTCGCAAAGCTCCGTGCGCGATCGGACTTCAATGAGATTAAGCAGGGCTTCATAAATAACTACGGTGAAGAATACCGTGACGATGCCGCATTCGCAGAAGAACTATTGGTCGTACACATGACAGAGAGGCACGTATTAAAACAGGACCATACTGTATATATAGTGGAAGATCTAAACAATCCTAAAGATAGCCGACGCGAAATCCCGCATGATATAGTGAAATTATTAAATGCATCCGGTGCAAAACGTGCAATCCGTCCTGAGCTGAGTTCCGTCATCCTGAGTCCCGAAGGGGCGAAGGATCTAAAGAGCGAGATTCTTCCCCTTCGCTCCGCTCAGGGTCAGAATGACGACGGGATAATGCGACTTCGGAATGACGCGTCCAGTGTTGGTTCTGAAAACGCCACCGAAGTTAACCGCAAGGCATACAAACCAGCTCTATCAAGACGCGCAGTCACGGAACTTAAAGCCATGAATGCGATTGCCTATATCAGATTTCTCGCAACTCGCGCGAGGGACGAAGATAAGGAATTCATTATAGGTATAGATACCGACTGTATATCGGGGTTAGATTTGGAAGGTGGTAGTTTGCAGGCAGGCGCGATCAGGCCTCTTCTGCAGGAGATAGATAAGCTGGAAGGACGGATTCATAAGATGGGGCTAACGAATGTCAGAGTGATCCATGGAAAAGGCGACGCTTTAGCCTTTCGGCTAATAGAGAAAGCAAAGAAGTCCGGATTTCATAATATAGCAGTAATGGCCCCCATAAAAACCGTAAAGTCTATGAGCTTTAAAGCTCTGAGAGAAGCTGATGCAAATGACAGGCCGTTCATAGCCGCCATCAATCCGGAAAAACTTGAAAAATTCTACGCAAAATATGGAGAGGATTCCGATCGGCAGATTTATATAAGGCTCACCGAGATGTTATATCTGACATTGGAGCTTGCTACGGGGGCGAAGATGCAGAATCGTCCTCCGATAATCGAATACTATGATGAAGTTAAGAGGCTGGTTATATTCACTCCGCTGGCGGAGCGCATAGATATAGAATCTCTGGGAAAGAGATACAGGCTTGACCTTGAAGCCCTGGCGGCGGCGTAATCGAAAATCGAAAATAGATATCCCTTCCAACATTTTAAAACCCCTGCTATAATGTTGCCCAACAGGAGAGTTGATATAATGTTTTTTAAATCCACAGGATTCAAGATAGTAGCGCTATACATAGTAATGCTGGCCATCACGCTATCTGCATTCAGTTTACTCATATACGGGAACTTCGGTAAGAATATCTATAATGACCTCGACGATCTGCTCAGCTCGCGGGCCGAGGGCGTCGTCAATGCGTTCAATACCTATTATCAGATGAAGAAGATAGACGCTGCCCAGCACGGCAGGGATTTCACATTTCCTGCTCTGGACGATATGGATGATTTTATGAAGGTTGCTCGCAGTTGGGTCGAAGAACAGCGCAAAGATCCGGAGCTGATGAGCATTTTTGTGCAGGTGCTTAAGCCGGACGGCAATATGGTGGTATCCTCGAAAGCGATTCCGCGTATTCAACCGCTTCCTAAGGAAGATTTTAGGGCCATTTTGTACGGTGAAGAGAGTTTTGATACTGTGGATGGAATATCAAACGATGGAAAGAAGATACGCTTAAGATTGTACAGTAAGCCTGTAATGGATGCGGGCAGGGCTATCTACGTCGTGCAGACCGCCGGGCCTGAGGGGATGCTTTCAATGGCGCTTCAGAGCCTTAGATTTATACTATTTGTATTGCTTCCCCTTATGGTGCTTCTGGCAGGGGTGCCGGGAATATTTCTGGTAAGGGTAGCATTGAGCCCCATAGATAAGATGATCGGCACGTTAAAACATATTACCGCTGAGAATCTCAAACTGAAGATACATATACCGGACACTAAAGATGAGCTGTCGAGGTTGGCCGATACTTTCAATGAAATGATAGAGCGGCTCGACAGGTCTTTCTCGTCACAGCAGGATTTTACGCATAACATTTTACATGAGCTCGAAGCCCCCGTAGACGCGCTGCGTAAAGATATCGAGGATACGCTTAAAAGCGCGCGAACGAACGAGGAATATAGAATCGCGTTCCAGGCCGCGGTAAAAGAGCTGGGCGCATTCTCGAAGATTGTTGAAGATTTGCGCGCCATCACGCGGCAGGAGGACGGAAGGCTGCTCCTGGAGATAAAAAAGGTTAATTTGCCAAACATAATTGAGGAAGGGTTGATTTCCGTAAGGGCTTTGGCAGACGAGAAAGATATTGACGTTTCCTTCTACTGCGAGGAGACCATTGTGATGGACGGAGATGAAAAACAGCTGAAGAGATTATTTGCCAATCTTCTGGATAATGCGGTCAAATATACTTACCGTAAGGGAAAGGTCGTGGCCACTGTAAAAAGAGAAGGAAAAGATGCTAGGGTAACTATAAACGATACAGGCATAGGGATGCCTGAGGACGAGATACCATATATATTTGACAGATTTTATCAATTAAATAGATCCCGTAAAAATAAGACCGGCTTTGGCTTAGGACTAAGCATTGCCAGGGCCATCGTCGAAGCGCATAAAGGGAAGATATTCGCCAAGAGCCAGGTAGGACAGGGTTCGAGCTTTACCGTTCTTCTGCCGTTATCATATCCGGTTTGATCACTTTAAGAGGTGCAGATGTCCGTAGTATTTTCGTTTAGGCTAAAGGAGTGCGCAAGGCCCGAAGAGACCGGCGCTATCGTCGATGAGTCAGGGTTTTCCCTGAAAGGCAATAACGGATCGACGATACTTTTAATTCACGGCCTCACCGGAACTCCGAATGAAATGAAATTTTTAGCCTCGTTCCTTAATAAGAAGGGGTATTCTATTATCTGTCCCAGGCTTGCCTGGCATGGAGAGCCGATAAGGATATTGAAGTATGCTAAGTGGCAGGATTTTTACGAGTCGGTGCGAAGTATATTTACGTCCGGACCATTAGCTGATACTAAAGAACCGGTGTTTGTTTCAGGATTATCGATGGGCGCGCTATTGTCGCTACTCCTTGCGCATGAATTTAAAGGCAGGATAGCCGGAGTCAGCTGTCTGGCGCCTACGCTATTTTACGACGGGTGGAATTCTCCGTCATCGAAATTTTTTCTTCCGTTCGCATACCACACATGGTTGAAATATTTCGCATATTTTAAGGAAGAGCCGCCCTACGGAATAAAGAATAAAGCGATGCAGAATCGTATCCACAAATATTACGGTGATGCGAAGCTCGATGACATGGATGATGTAGCGCTTTACGGGTATCCATATTTTCCGGTAACTATGCTTTATCAATTACATCTACTGGTAAAATATCTGACTAAAAGGCTTCCTATGATGGATTTCCCGGTACAGATGATACAGGCCAAAGATGATGACATGACGAGCGTGAAGAATTCTAAATTTATATATGATCGAATAAAGTCACAGATGAAAGAGATAGTGCTTTTGTACGATTCATATCATATTATTACCGCTGATCAGGAGCGTGAGACGGTGGGCGAGAAGATGGACGGTTTCTTTTCGCGTATATTAGCGCAAAAAACATTAGCTTGATGGAATCGAGCGGTGAAGTTATAATATAATGCAAGTTCAGGATATTGTGGTGGGCGTAGCTCAGCCCGGCAGAGCACTTGACTGTGGCTCAAGACGTCGCGGGTTCAAATCCCGTCGCCTACCCCAGTATTATGCCTCTCGACGGGAGAGGTGCCATGATAATAGCGCTGATTCTTAAATAGGATCGGCGCTATTTTTATGTCCTACAGGGGTAAAGACTTAGGGCATTATTACTGTTGATGGAAGTTGCGATCTTTACGTCTGTCTATTGGTGGCCTAGAGCATCGGTAAAACTGCAGAAAAGATCTCCAGATTACGCCAATTCCTCTCGTAGTTTATGGCTGCTAGTTTATGGTTTATTCGCTCGATAAAGCGCCAAATCTGCGCTTAAACCTAGCCATAAACTAGACGTGAGGAATAATTGAATGAGAGAGGCTTATGCGGTCTTTTGGGCGAGCTTCTGCCACATGGCGTACTGTTTGTCCCATTCGAGTTCATCGGTGATATTGCGCAGTTTATACTCGGGGATTTCGAAAAGGCAGGGATCATTTTGAAGAACAATCTCTTCCTGTATACGAGGCGAGAGGAATAGAAGGCTCATGACTTGATTCATTCGCTGCTGGCTTAAATTAAGCCAGCCGGATACTTCCTTAAGATCCTTGGCCTTATCTTTGTCCATTAGAGCCTGAATCTGGCAAGCAAGCAGAAGGTTCTGGCGTAACTGCGGCTCAGACTGTATTAATCGATCCTTGGGCGTTACGGCGTGGTATTTCAGTTCTGCCTTACTTACATTAAAGGCGTGCGATTTTTGCGTGCTGTTGAGCGCTATTTCAAGAATCCCTGTTCCGCCATCATACCGTATTTCTTTAATGATGTTTTTAAGAGCCAGTCTTTTTTGCGCAAGGGTAGCGCTTTCCCATACATCAGGCGCCAGCCTTTGATCATCCGACAGTTTTCTAAGATACTCCATGGCCTTTGCTTCCATGAGTCCCGCGTTTACAAGACGCGTTGGACATTCCTGGTATCCTCGTTTCTGCGCGTTTAGGCAAACATAATGGGTATAGCGAATATTGCCGTGTTTGACGCTGTGAGTAAGGTACATCGAGGAATTACATGCTTTGCATCGTAAAAGTCTGCTTAATAGGCCTAAATTCTTGCCAATAGGCTTGCGAGATCCGAATTTGGCAGGATTTGTATGCAGTGCATCTTGGACCTTCATAAAGATTTCATCGTCGAGGATTCGCTCCTGCTCTCCCGGATAAAGAGCGTTCTGATATCTTACCTTGCCTGCGTAATAAGCGTTTTTAAGGATTTTTTCTATGCCTGTGCTTGAAAACTTAACGCCTCCGCCTTGCTTATCTTCAGCGAGTTTACGGACTTTTGTCCTATAGCCTTTTGTATTGGCGATTTTAGCAACCTCTAAAAGCGAGTGTTCCTTTAAGTATAGGTCGAAGAGTTCGCGTACAATCTTCGCTTCTTCCGGGTTTACGATGAGTTTATGATTCTCTTTATTAAGATTATAGCCCAAGGGAACGCATCCACCGACCCATTTGCCTCTTCTTTTGGCAGCGCCGATCTTATCGCGTGTCCTTTCGCTGATGATCTCACGCTCAAATTGCGCGAAGGAGAGCAGTATATTCAAGGTAAGGCGGCCCATTGAGGTATTGGTATTAAAGGCTTGAGTTACCGAGACGAAAGCGACGCTATTCTGATCAAAGAACTCTAAAAGCTGGCTAAAGTCGAGGAGCGAGCGCGACAATCTATCTACCTTATATACTACAACACAGTTAATCTTGTGGGCCTTGATATCTTCAATAAGCTTCTGTAAGGCAGGTCTATCGGTATTGGCGCCTGTAAAGCCGCCGTCATCGTAACGGTCCGGTAAAATGATCCAACCTTCAGACTTCTGGCTCTGGATGTAGCTTTCCGCGGACTCGCGCTGATTATCAAGAGAAGAAAATTCCTGCTCCAGGCCTTCCGAGGTCGAAACACGCGTATAGATAGCGCATTTAATTAGAGGTTTTTCTTTAGTTAATTTTTTGTCCATGCTTTTTCCTATAGGTTAAAGAACGCGAAACCATTCCAATGCGCGCCCGTGAGCTCAAAAGCAATTGCTGTAAGGCTGCGGTAATATTTATCCTTGTATTCGAATCCCTTATCCAGAATCTTTATGTGGATGTCTTGATCTTTGTATTTCTTATGAATGACAGTACCGGGAATAGGCAGTCGTTTATCCCTCATAAATGGGATAGAAACTACGTTCTTTCCGGCAGAGACTACCTGTGGCCTAAGCGCCTTATTATTGATAGGGTCGTATTTCTCGATAAGGTCTATAATCTGTGTTTTTGCCTCATCTGAAAGGCTACCACGAGCCATTTCCTGCAGCCTGTAAGCGATCTTTTTTATTAGATATGGCTTATTGGCACATGGCGCTTCAGCGACGTTAAAAAGCTCTTTATAGCGCTCTTGGATGGTCGATAGTGTAGCGCTTTTGAGAGTCTCGATATTATCGGCGATATTCTCTTTCATTGGCCATAGCCCCCTCTCTAGCCTCATGTCATATAGGCCATACTAACTGCCACAAGTCAAGGCGATATATATGATACTACGTATCCGAAGAATTATTACTGTAAATCCAACGAACTCGATATCAAAAAAATAAGCCTTCTATAGCTAGGTGGTTTCCCACTCACGGCATGACGCCGACTTTCGCTATTAGAAGACTCAAGTCACGTATACCTTAAAAGCTGTTATTGTCAAGCAATTCATGGCGTATAACGGTCGCGATATCTTGAAGCTTAGCAAGAATATATGGGCTGTGCCGGTTAGCTTGTTGTTAAGTTAGCTCAATATTATGAAGCTATCAAACAAGTTCTAACGTCATCCAGTCAGCGATCTCATAATTGTCGCCAATGCGAAACCGAGCCTGTTGGGGCCACGGTGTCGTAGTTAAGCGAAGCAAATCCCCATATCTTGGGTGAGTGCCAAGATGTGGGGGTGCAAGATTCCCATCGGCAATTACTGCCGAATTATGATACGGGAAATAGTAACTGTGAAGTGTGAAGACGCGACCCCATTGAACGTTCCCATTGAACGTTCACAGATTCCTGTCGAGGTATTGTATATGTATGATATTATGATATACTTCATGTATGAGGCACGAAAAGACCGTCATCCTGAGGAGCGAAGCGACGAAGGATCTATATTCTTCGGTCGGCCGATGGCCTCCCTCAGAATGACGCATGACGTAGGAGATAGTAACATGAATACATCATCGCTCCACAAAGCTCGGAAGATAAAGCTACTCAAATCCCCCAAGGCTTTTTTGTGCCTACTTATTATGCTCTTCTTAAATATATTATATATTAATAAGGTCTATTCATTACCCCAAGACTACGAAG